>JBHGBC010000037.1:0-43027 GCA_041946805.1 bacterium | reverse complement strand
TCATTATTTATCAAGGTGTTGAGAGGATTTTACTAGGATTTTGGTTCACGGAAGCAGGTTATTTGTTATACGTCCGGCCGATCCGCTCCACGATGGCCCGCTTCACTTCCAGCGGATCGATCCCGCCCGTGTGGCGGTAGATGATCCCCCCGCCCGGCTTGACCAGGATCGTATGGGGAATCGCGCCGGCCCATTGCGAATCCACCGCGTCCATCAAGGCGTCCTTCTCCATCCCCGAATAGTGGTAATTGGTGTTGGATGCCTGCTGTTTCTTCAAAAACGCCAGCACCTTGTCACCGTCCTTGGGGTCATCGGCGCTGATGGTGATCAACTCCACGTTGCGGTGCCGGTACATGCGGTTGATCTCCATCAACTGGGGAAACTCGGCCACGCAGGGCCCGCACCACGTGGCCCAAACGTTGATCAGCCGGTAGTTCTCCGATTGGTTCTGCACCAACTCCGCGATCGCCTTCGCGCTGATGGATTGAACCTTGACCTCTTCCTTGGCCAGTTTTTCCATGAACTCTTTCACCGAGCCGCGTTTGTCGTTCCACTTGATCGAGCATCCGAACGGCCGGGTGATGTCGATGGGCACCGGCGCGCCGGCCAGCACGGCTTCCAACGCGTTGCGCAGGTCGAACGATGTGGCCTTGGTTTCGTTCTCGTTGTTGTCGATCCGCCCGCGGTATTGCAGTTTGCGTTCTTTATCGAAGACGAAGGCGTGAGGCGTCGCCACCGGACCGTATTTCTTGGACACTTCCTGGTTCTCGCCGTCATACAAGTATGGCAGGTTGAAGTGATGGTCCTTCGCCCGGATCTTCATCTCCTCCAAGGAGTCGCTCAGGTCGGTGTAACCCAGCTCGTCCAGGCGCAAGGCCAGGGGATCGTTCGGCGAGATGGCCACGAAGGCCACGCCCTTGGGGGTGAAATCCTCGACCAACTTCATGATCCGCCCCTCGTAGGCCTGCGCCGTGGGGCAATGGTTGCAGGTGAAGATCACCGCTAGCACCTTGGCGTCCGCGAAATCCTTCAGCGAATACGTTTTATCGTCCACGCCCGGCAGGCTGAAATCCGGCGCGGCCGCCCCGATCTCCAACGGCTGCGGTTCCTCCGCCGCCATCCCCGCCAAGCCCAGGCCGAAAACCAGCACCAACACCAATCCCCAGGTCTTTTTCATGTTTCGAATCTCCCCTTCGCAATGGATTTGGTGACCGCATTGTAGCGGATTTTCGGGGAAGGATATATGCACACAATGGACGAAAAGGACAACTATGGATCAGGGAAGGTGGTTTACGGCGTTGCGCCCGCCCGAGACGGTTGCCTTCTATATGAGCGGACCTTCGTGTCCGCCCAGGTATCTTCTCCTTCTCCCTCCAGGAGAGGGCTGGGGTGAGGGAAGACCTTTCGTTTCACCTCATCATGCCGATTCGACGTGAAAATCCCTTGTCCACTGCCGTTGGTCACGTGGCCACGTGCTCCTGCCATCTCTACGGAAATGGTTAGAACCTTGGGCGCGAATCCTTATCCTGGTCATCTTGTTCATCCGGATCATCCCGATTCAGACCTTTTCCCATCTCAACCAACACCCTGTCCCGCGCTATGATAATCTGTCAACATCACCCTCGATTCCAAGGATCAAGGCTTCGCATGAACAAACTCATGCCCAATCCGCCGCATACGAATGCGATCGACGCGGAAGACATATCGCCCATGATGCGGCAATACCTCGCCATGAAGGAGCGGTGCGGGGACGCGATCCTGTTTTTCCGCTGTGGCGATTTCTATGAGATGTTCATGGACGACGCGGTCAAGGCGTCGGAACTATTGGACATCGTTCTGACGCGCAAACCGGCGGGCAAGGGCCAGACCGTTCCCCTCGCCGGCATCCCCTATCACGCCGCGCAGAACTACATCTACCGCCTCACCCGTCTCGGTTACCGGGTGGCGGTCTGTGAGCAGATGGAACAGCCCCAGAAGGGCAAGAAAATCATCCACCGCGAATTGATCCGCACCATCTCGCCGGGAACCATCATCGATTCCGATGTCATCGACGGGAAAGAGAACAACTTCCTCGCCGCGCTGTTCGACGGCGGGCTGGCGGGCTGGGGCCTGGCCAGCGTGGACGTCACCACCGGCGAATTCCGGGCCACGTGGGAAAACGGACCGGAAGGCTGGCGCTCCATCCTGGCTGAATTGGGCACTCTCAATCCCAGCGAAATCCTCGTGGAGGAATCAGCCGCGCGGGATGAAGAACTCAAGAAACAACTCCGCGCCCAGGCCGATTGCCTGATCACCGGCCTGCCCGCCGGGGCGTTTTCGGTTCCGGAGTTCGAGGCGCGGGGCGTGGAAATCGTGACCGCCGCGGATCTCAAGCGGCCCCCGGCGGACCGGGAACTCTACCTTGCCGCCGCGGCCGCCATCCTGTCGTACCTGGACGCGCATCAAAAAGAGACCCTCGGCTACATCCGTTCGCTGGAACTCTACCGCCGCGGCGGATTCATGGTGATCGATAAAAACACCGAACGCAACCTGGAACTGCTCGCTTCCACCGGCGAGGGCGGCAAGAAATTTTCCCTCCTGGGCGTGCTCGACCTCACCGCCACCGCCATGGGCGGCCGCCTGCTGAAACAGTGGATTCTCCGGCCTCTGCTCGATCTCGAAAAAATCCGCGCCCGCCAGTCGATCGTCCGCCTGCTGGTGGAACGGCCCAACCTCCGCGAGGAACTGCGTCAAGGCCTGCGCTCCGTCCACGACCTCGAACGCCTCCTGGGCCGCGTGACCTTCGGCAACGCCAGCGCCCGCGACCTGGTGGGCCTCCGCCTGTCGCTCGAGCAACTGCCCCGCATCAGCGTGCTGCTGCAGGAAACCGGCGAAATCCCCGCCATCCGGCGGGCTTTGTTTCGTGAAGAAGAGGCCGCAACCGTACCCGAATTTGTCTCCCCCACGGGTGAATTGATCGACCCGGTGATGGAAATCCGCGAGCTGCTGGCGGCGGCCCTGGTGGACGATCCGCCCCTCACCGTCCGCGAAGGCGGCATGATCCGCGACGGCTACGACCGGGAACTCGACGAACTCCGCGCCATGCGCAAGGACGGCCGCGGCTACCTCGCCCAACTGCAGGAACAGGAACGCGCCCGCACCGGCATCCCCTCGCTGCGGGTGGCGTACAACAAAGTATTCGGCTATTACATCGAGGTCACCAACACGCACAAGGACAAAGTTCCCGAAACGTATATCCGCAAGCAGACCCTGACCCATGCCGAACGCTTCATCACCTCGGAACTCAAGGAATTCGAGGCCAAGATCCTCCATGCCGAGGACCGCATCCGCGAACTGGAATTCGAACTGCTCCAGAAACTGCTCGAAGCGGTCCGCGGCTACGGTCCCCGCCTCAAAAGCGTGGCGCGGCAACTCGCCCGCCTGGACGTGCTGCAAAGCCTGGCCGAGGCCGCGTCCCGGAACGGCTATGTTTGTCCCGAGGTGAACGGCTCGGGCCTCATCGAAATCCGCGAAGGCCGCCATCCGGTTCTCGAACGGGCCGCGGTGGTGGAATCCTTTGTCCCCAACGACTGCCGCCTCGACCAGGATAACGAGCAGATCCTCATTATCACCGGCCCCAACATGGCGGGGAAATCCACCTACATCCGCCAGGTGGCGCTGATTACCCTGATGGCCCAGATGGGTTCGTTCATTCCCGCGCGCTCGGCCTCCATCGGCCTCGTGGACCGTCTCTTCAGCCGCGTGGGCGCATCCGACGACCTCGCCCGCGGCCGCTCCACCTTCATGGTCGAAATGAGCGAGACGGCCCACATCCTCACCCACGCCACGCCCAACAGCCTCGTCATCCTCGACGAGATCGGCCGGGGAACCAGCACTTTCGACGGTATTTCCCTGGCCTGGGCCATCGTCGAATATCTGCACGGCCTGCGGGGCAAGGGCGTCAAGACCCTCTTCGCCACGCATTACCATGAACTCGCCGCGCTCGAGGAAACCCACCGCCGCGTGATCAATTACCACGTCCAGGTCAGCGAGGAAGGCGGCACGGTGCGCTTTCTCTACCGCATCGGCCGCGGCTATACCGACCATTCGTACGGCATCCACGTGGCCGACCTGGCGGGCGTTCCCAAACGGGTCACCGCCCGCGCCCGCAAGATCCTGCAGCGCCTGGAGCGCGGCGAACATCTGGCCCTGCAGCCGTCCCGCGATAACGGCGGCGGATTTCAGATCTCCCTCTTCAGCATGCTCGACGAGCCGCTGCGCGCCCGCCTGGCCGATCTCGATCCAGATAACCTCTCTCCCATCGACGCCCTGCATATATTGGCCGAGCTGGTGGCCGAAGCCCGAAAGTGAGGTTGCAGGGATTCAATTCAGAAAATGCAGGATGGATTGAGCATCGCGAAATCCACTCCAACGACTGATTCCTCCCCCGGCGATCGGGGGCAGGAGTGGGTTGAAAATGTGGAAGCAAAACAAAGGTACGATGATTCAAGCTTCGCGTTCCACCAACATCCTGGTCATCTTGTCCGTCCTGGCTGTCCTGATTCAGACAATTCACACGAACCTCTCGTCCGTGTGATCCGTGTCTCCTCCGTGACCTCCGTGGTTCAATCCCTAAAAAAAACCACTCAACCCGCCGAGACGGATTGAGTGGATATTTTCTTGGCAATTCATTCAGAATATGATCAGAACAAGGACCATTCGCTCACCCCGGCGGGATTCATCGGCGCGGCGAAATGCGCCTGGATCCGCTCCGCGGTCAAAACGTGATCGTAGACCGCGACTTCGTCGATGTACCCGTTGAAGTTGTCGCCCTGGTCCGATCCGCCCACCACCACCTCATTGCCATCGCTGGCGGTCGCGAGACCGGCGGTGGTTGAGGCCAAGACGCCGTCGATGTAGATCCGGAATTCCGTGGCTGCGGTGTCGTTGACCACCACGCAGTGATACCAGTGGTCGGTTTCATTGGGAATCGGCACCGCCGGACGCGTGCCGTCGCTCAGCGAAAAGAATTCCAAAGTGTCCGTCTTATAGGCGAAGATCACCGCGCTTTGCGTTCCGCCCGTCCGCCGGAAGAAAATGTAGGAGTTGGAGCTCTTGAATTTCGGATTGAACCACAACTCGTACGTGAAATCGTCCAGGTTGTACAGGATCTGAGCCTCGTCGGAGGTCACGCGGCCGAAGAGCGCCTTGTTGGGAGCTCCGGCGGGACCATCCACAAACTGCACGCCGCTGGGCAGCAGGTGGTTGTTGCCCACTTCATCGTTGAAATCGCCCTCGAAGCGCCAGTAGATTTTCGGGCTGTCCGCTTTCACCGCCGCGGCGTAATCCGCCGGAAACGCCGCCTGGTAATGCGCCGCGGCCTGGGCCGCCGTCAGCGCCTTGTCGTAAATGGCCACTTCATCCAGATAGCCGTTGAAGACTTGGCCTTCCGGATTGATGCGAGTGGCTCCGATATACACTTCGAAATCCTGTCCGCCGAGGATCGGCTCCAAGTACGCCTGTTCGGTCCGGGAGGCTTCCTGCCCGTCCACGTAAAACACGAGGGTCGCCGCTTGGTACTGATACGACATCACCAGGTGATGCCACGCATCGGTCTGATTGGCCAGTGTCACCACCGCCGGTTCCGCCAATTCGCCCGCGCGGCCGACGAAGTTGATCTGGCCGTTTTGGTACGTCAGGGAATTCTCGCCGCCGCCGGTTCCCCCGGCGTACCGCTGCAAAATGTACTTCCCTTCATTGTCCCCTTTCAGGTTGATCCAAAACTCGTACGAAAAATCCTGCGCCCCGCTCAGGATCTCCACGCCAAACGAAGCCGCCCAGGCTTGCCCTTCGCTCGAGGAATATGCCTGGTTGCCTTGCCCGGGCCCGGCGACGAATTCCGGTGATGCGGCGGGATTGAGGTTCAGTTGACCCTGGGCATCCTGGAGGTCATTGGTGAACCGCCAATAGGTTAAGGGATTGTCCGTGGCCACTTGCTCCGGGTACGTCTGCGCACCGGCGGGCAGAGCCACGACGGCCAGCAGGCAACCCGCCATTAGCAATCCAATCGATTGACTGGTCTTTTGCATTAGTTTTTTCTCCTTCAAAATTTTAGATATACATCTATCTATATGAAAAAGTAATTCTCCCCCCCTGTCAAGTGAGTGACCGGCGCAGGGATTGCTGTGTTTTCAGCCTTGATTGACCGGTGTCAGGAGAGAAATGCCCCTCCCATGCGAACACCGGAATAAATTTTACAAATGAAAAACATAGATCTCACCTGGCGGGAGGCGTGTTTCCATCGCGGTATGGCGTAGTCTTTTGGTTCGGGGTGGCTGGATGAGCCGGAATGGATCCTGCAAGGGAGAAACGGGAATGGGCATAGGCGTAGCTTACGGTGGCGTTTCACTTTCATCCCGCTTGGCGGTCCCGCCTCCGATATACCCGTAGTTTTTCATGTTTTCCAAGTCGATGGGCGAGACCGGCGCCAGGGCGGGACCGCTGTCGAGGTCCTGGAATTTTTTCGCCAGGCGGGCGCAGTCCACCAAATGTTGAACCAACAAGGATTTCAGACTCTCGGCGGTTTCCGGATCCGTCTCGATGATATTCGATTGTTCCCCCGGATCGGTGGTCAGATTGTAGAGCTCCCAGGTGTTTTTCTGGTCCCACCAGATCAATTTTTTATCCAGGCACAAAACACCGGATTTGTCCGATTCATGCGGCCCCGGGCCCGTTCCGCCGCCGTGGTGCAGGAACAACGGCCGTTGGATCCACTCCGGTTCCGCCGCACCAGCGATCGCGGGCAGCAGGTTGCGGCCCTGGCATTCCTCCAACGGCGGCCAATCCAGGAGGGCGGCGAGGGTGGGAAACAGATCGGCATGGGTCACGGGGACCGGGATTTGCGCCCCACGGGGCAGGCGGGCGGGATAGAAGAGGATGGAAACCGTCTTCGCGGTTTCCTCAAAAAGGTGCGCGCCGTGCCCATTCCAGCCGTGTTCCCAAAATTCCTCGCCGTGATCGGACACCAGCCAGATCACCGTGCGGTCCAGAACGCCCTGCCAGGCCAGTTCCCGCAGGACCTGGCCGATCCGGCGGTCTTCCGCCGTGATTTCCTCGAAATAGGCTTCTTCCTTTTGCTGACGTTCGGCCTTGTCGGTGTCGGAGAGAGTCTCCTCCCGGGTGAATCCGGTCTGGCCATGATACAGCCCCAGCCAGGGCGCCGGAGGAGCGTACGGTTGATGCGGGCCCATGTAATGCAGGTAGAGAAAAAAAGGCTCGTCGAGGGATTGCAGACTGTCGATCGCCTTGAGCGAGACTTGTGTTTCCCACACCGGGCACTCGTATGCGTCGAAGCCCCGGCCGAATCCGAATGCGGCGGTGACTTGCGAATTGCTGGAGATCCCGCGGGTGATGTAGCCGTTCCGCTGAAATGTCTCCGGCAGGAGCGGAACCCCCAGGTACAAGGCCGCTTCCTGCGTGGCATGGCGGACCGCGCCGTGCGCCTTGGGCTGCAGGCCGGTGAACATCGATCCGACGCTGGGGCGGGTCGAAGGCGACGCGCCATGCGCTTCCGTGAACCGCACACCAAGCGAGGCCAGCATGTCCATGTGCGGAGTGAGGATGAAAGGATGCCCGTAGGGTGACGTCCGGTCCGGCCGCAGGGTGTCGATCATGAACAAAACCACGTTGGGCGGCGTGGCGGCGGGATCCACGGTCCGGACAGGTTTCTTCGCGCCGAACAGGCGGGCGAAGAAGGAAGGGGAGGGGTAGTTCCGGGTGATGGAGATCCCCGCCGCCGGGACGATCAACACTTCCGGGCGGCAATATTCCTGTTGCCGGGGGGTGAGGCCGGTGTTCTCCCGGTCCGCCGCGCCGGGATCCTCGATCAGGACGGCATGGACATCCTGGCGGCGCAGGGAACCGGCGTAGGTGAGTTGGCAGGTGAGATAATAGCGCTCCCGGGGATTCAGTTCCAATTGCGCTTGCGGCAGGGATACCTTGACTCCGGTTTCTGTTTCCAAACCCCAACGCAAGGTCCAATTTTTCAGCCGCACCGCATCGGTCTGGAGATGAACCGGGCCTTCTTCATACGGATAAACGGGATCGGATTTGTATTCGAACACCATCCGCGTGCTAGTGGCGCTGGCCGGGCTGGATTGCCCCGTGGGATATACGCCTACCAAGGTCAGGGGAGTTGAGGAAGGCCCATCGGCCGGATAGGCCACGGCCGCGAAAATCCATCCGGTGACTAAGGACGCGAGTATGAATCGGGGATGTCGTGAACTCATTGGTAAGGATATACGAAGGGATCGTTCCAATCGTTAAGTTATTTACCCTGAGCCTGTACGGTGGGCGCTTCCCTTCCATTATATCCGGGATCGGTGTCCGGGTTAATGAGTTTGATACGCCCGGGAGTGAAACGCGATTTCCGCCGGGTGTTCCCCTGGACGCAGCCGGGATGGTGGGATGGGGAGCGCGCCAGGAATTTTGGGCTGCGATTCAAGCCGATAATAAAGTATATAAATATGTTTATTAATATGATAAATTTGATAACATTTCGGAAAATTATCATACATATCATATTGATTATTTCACTGGACGTGTTATAACAAGGGGAACGAAGTATGTCGATCTTTTGGAAAGAGGGGAAAAACCAGCCGAAAGTATATCCAAAATCCGATCGTTTAAGTGAATCCCGTTAGCGGGGAAGCCTGGGTTTTTTTCGTAACCGAAATAAAACCCAAAACCTTACCTTCATAATGAAAGCCAATTCCTAGAAAGGAAAAACAACAATGAAAATGGGGAAAGGCATTGGGGTATTTTTGTGCGTAACGGGATTGTTGGTCTTGGCCGCGCCGGCCGGCTTGGCGGAGAGTGAACCGAACAACACCATCGCGGCAGCCGATCCGGTTCCGGTGAATGGGGCGGAGAATGGATCGCTTACCGCGCTGGTTCCATCCGATTTATATGATTTTTATACGGTTACGGCCACCGCGGATGGTCTCCTGCAAGTCGGGGTGACGCCGGCTGTGGATCTGCGGTTGGGGGTGACTCTGCTGGATACCGACGGGGTATCCGAGTTGGCTGCCAAGGACGCCGAGGGTAAGGGAAAAACCACGGGGGTTATTTACGGCAACCTGCGGGCCGGGAAATATTATATAGCCGTCCGGTTGATCGAGGGTCAGGGGGATTATGGCCTAAGCGTCAACTTCGCCCCCATCGAACAGGTGGACACCGAACCGAACGACAAGCCGGCCCAGGCCCTGACACTCCCCTTGAACAAGGAAGTGACCGGGCATGTGGGATTCCACGGCAGCCTGTTCACGGACCGGTTCGATTTTTATGTGATCACGACCAGCCAAAACGGTTCGCTGGACACGACCGTCTATCCGGATGGGACCCTGCGGGTGGCGCTCCATTTGATCGACACCAACGGCGCGTCGGTGCTGGTCTCTAAGAATGACAACGGCAAGGGCGGTTCGGAAAAGTGCGTATATCCCAACCTGGCGGCGGGAACCTATTACGTCCTGGTGGAGGCCACCGAGGGATACGGGTCTTACTCGCTGACCAATTTGTTGACGCCGAATCCGGTTTCCAACGATACAGAACCGGATAATAACCCCTCTCAGGCTGTTCCAGTCCCCCTAGTGCCGAGCGGCGACAATTACGCGGGATCCATGCCAGGCCAGTTAGGTTATTACGGCAGCGAATTCCGTGACGAACGGGATTTCTTCAGGCTGGAACTCCCCACGTATGGAAAATTGAAACTGAACACCACAGCCGCGGAAGGCAGCAATCTGCGGATCGGCTTTTCGCTCTTTGATTCCGCCCTGCGGGGCATGGGGGATGGGGCCGAATACAACGGCCTGGCGGCGGGGACGTACTACGTGGAGATGGGGCGCGCCGATGGCTTCGGCGGATACACCTTCGCTGCCGTTTTAGAAACGCATTCGGCCCCCGCGCCGTTTTCCCAGCCGGCCGCGGATCTGCCGCCGAATGGGAAAATCGAAAATATCCTCCTGACCGAGGATGTTGGATCCATCATTTACAAGGCGACACTCCCCGCCGATGGCGCGTTGACCATTCACACGGTTTGCAGTGACAGCCTGTGGGAACAGACCTATCTGTTCCACGCTGATGGGAGCAGCCGGATTGAAGCGACGGAGAATTATTTCACCGCCGAGGAACGGGTTATCTCCATTCCAGACCTGCGGGCGGGAGTCTATATCGTGGAGGTCCGGAGGATCCAACAAGTGGGAGCCGCCACGCTGGCCACCGAGTTCGCGCCGGCTCCCAACGTGGATAACGAAGTGAACGATTGCTGGACGCAGCTGCCGGAGAAGATCGCGCTCGGCCAAAACGTTGTGGGCCATATCGGATTCAACGGCAACGGCTGGAGAGACGCCAACGATTGGTTTTACCTGGAAGTGCCCGACGACGGCGAATTGTCGGTGACCTGCACCGCCGACAGCACTCTTTGGTATTACATGTATTTTTATGATTTCCAGGAAGGCAGCTGGCTCCGGGAACTGGGCCGGGTGGAAGGCTATTACACCACCGATCCCCGGACCCTGGCGAAACCGGATGTCCTGGCCGGGAAATACTTGGTCCGAATCGTGGCCATCGGGCGGTATGGGAATTATCAGTTCACCGTTACTCAGAAGCCGAACCGCAGCGGCGACGCTGAATACAACGACTCGATCCCCCTGGCCGTTCCCTTGGCCCTGGGCGCCGGATCTATCGGTCACCTGGGATTCGACAAGCCCTTCCGGGAAGACCACACGGATTATTACAAGGTGGAATTGCCCGCCGACGGAGAATTGACCGTCTCCGCGCACGCGGATCCCACGTTATGGTATTACCTTTATCTGTATCAATCCGACGGAGTGAGTGAAATTCAGAGAAACGAGGGGTACTACACCGGGGACCGCCGGCAAGTGGGCAGCCCCAACCTGCGCGCGGGAACGTATTACATCCGCGTCGAGTGGATCCAGAATTATGGGACGTATGAGGTGTATACGTCATTCAAGGAAAAAGCCATCAAGGACACGGAACAAAACAATTTCCAGACCATGGCGGAGACGCTGGCCCTCGGCTCGGTCCGGCAGGGCGTTTTGGGATTCTATGATTTGAACTACAACGACCGGGCGGATTGGTGGCGGGTGGAAGTGCCCGCCAAGACTGTCTACCGCCTCTCCTGGCAATCGGAAAACACCATCTGGTCGCGGGCCTACTTGTTCTCCGCGGATCAGCTCACCCAGATCAACCAATGGGAGAACTACAACAACAGCGTGGCCCAGGTCCGGGACCAGGAGCTGGAAGCGGGGACGTATTACATCCTCTGCTACGCGGTCGGGAATTATGGCGGGTATTCGCTGTACTTCGGGGATCCCGCCGGGGCCACGGGGGGGACTTTGACTGGCCAGGTGACTTCCGCCGCCAATTTCCCTCTGGCGGAAATCGACTGCTCGATCCTGGGACGGACCGTGAAAACCGATTTCACCGGGGGGTATAAATTCGAGGGCCTGCCGCCGGGAACGTATCCCGTGACCTTCAGTTCGGGCGCGAAATACTACGCCGTCACCCAGGATGCCCAGATCCAGGTGGGGCAAACCACCACGTTGAATGCCGTGCTTTTGGAAAGCAACAAGACCGCGCCCGCGGATGTGCAAAAACTCTACGGCGAGGCACGCGACGGGTATGTCCACCTCTTCTGGACGCCCTCGGTCAGCCCGGACGTGCCCGACGGCGGCGGGTATAAGCTCTTCATCAACAGCCAGGCCCCGATGGACCTGGGGAACGTGCTGTCGTTCCGCTCGGACGGATTCGTCAACGGGACGCAGTACACTTTCCGCCTGACAGTTTACGACAAGTTTGGTAACGAAAGTCAGGGGACCACGCTGACGCTCGATCTGCCGGGCGTTCCCGTGACGCCCACGCCCACCCCGCCGGTGACACACCCCACGCCCACCCCTGGCGCGGGCGGGGAAACCCCGACGCCTACCGTGACGCCGACCTCGGGCCAACCCCCGGTTCCGACGCCCACGATTCCCGGCGGTGAAGCGACACCCACACCCATCGTGGTGGGGCCGGTGCAGCCGGACCTGGTCTGGGAGTTCGACCAATCGGATCTCGCGGCCAACGGTTGGGCGGAAATATCCGGTGGCTTCGACAGCCGGGTGCCGGGCACGTATTTCACCCGGTTCACGTTTTCCAGCAATCAATTCGCGTCCACGGCGGACAACATGGGCCTGGCGGTGGCGGTGAAATCCAACGAGGTCACCTTCCTGTTGACGCAAAACGCGGTCAATACCGGCGGGCGTCCGGCGTTGATCCGCGCCAAGGTGCGCAGCAACCAGGGCAACGCCCAGATTGTGTTGGGCGCGTTGCGGGGCGAGATCTTCTCTGGAAAAAACGTCAATGGAACCCTGGGGATGACCATGAACATGAGCAGTGAGGCGTTCATGGACCGGGACGGCTATATCTCCGTGGTGTACCGCCCGGATTCCGGGGAGCTCATCAATCCGTTCATCCAGGTGGCCGGCGCGGCAGGCGGGACGGTGAACGTCTGGGTGGACCGGATCGAGCTGTATATCCTGCAGGAGGGGAAAGCCTATCCGGGAGAGATGTTCTGGTAGACGGAAACGCACGCGGCCGATAAACCGAACCGCCGGCGGGAACGCAAATCCCACCGGCGGTTTTCTGTTACGTGGGTGGATTCGATCAGAAGGCGATGACGGTCGCTTCCTTGTTCAACTTCGCGCGGCGTTGTTTGTGCCAGGCCGCGTTGGAGAGATGGGGGCCGCAGACCGCCGTGTGGCCGACTTCCACCGGGGCATTGGGTTCCTTGCGCGACTTGATGCAATCCAGGAAGTTCTGGGTGTGCGGCTCGGTGGGGATGCCGCCTTTGAATTCGAGCGCCGGTTTGCTGTCCGGCTCCCATGGTTCCTCGAATAACCGGTAACCGGCTTCGTCGAGGATCAAGGTACCCTTATCGCCCTGGAAGAAGATGGTCCAGCCGTTCTGGTAGCGGTTGGTGTAAGCCAAGGTCCAGGTGGCGAGGAAGTCGCCATAATCATACACGGCGGAGAAGACATCCGGCGTTTCGGAGCCGGTGGTCTCAAACACTTTGCCGAAGCATTCCGCCTCCTTGGGCGTGCCGGAGTTCATGAACCACTGGATCACGTCCATCAGGTGGGTGCCCTGGTCGGTCACGTTGCCGCCCGAGAAGATCCAGAAATACCGCCAGTAGCGGTATTTCATCGGTTCGAAGGGTATTTCTTCCATGGGATAGCAGAACTGCTTCCAGTTCAGTTCGCCCGCGAGCGGGCTGTTGTCCAGGGGTTTGTTGTGGTGCTGCCAGAACCATTGCGCGCGGACCAGGTGGACTTTGCCCAGCCGGCCTTCGTCGACGATCTTCTTGGCGGCGTGGACCGCTTCCGAACTGCGGCGCTGCATGCCGATTTGCACGATGCGGTCGGTTTCGCGCACCGCCTTCACCATCTTGACGCCTTCCTCGATGCTGTGGGACATCGGCTTTTCGCAATAGGCGTCCTTGCCCGCCTGCACCGCGTCGATGAGCTGCACGCCGTGTTGGTGTTCGGGCGTTCCGATCAAGACCGCGTCGATGTCCTTGTTCTCCAGGAGGCCGCGGTAATCCGAGTAGGCCTTAGCCTTTTCGCCCGCCCGTTCGAGGGCTCTCTGCTCATTGGGCTTGTATGGATCACAGACGGCGATGAAAGGCGCGCCCTGGGACATCAGGGTGGCCATCACCCCCTGCCCGCGCCCCCCCGCGCCAATGATGCCCATCACGATTTTTTCATTGGCGCCGGCCACGGACCGGGGCAGGATATTCTGCGCCGCGAGGAGTCCCGCTCCCAGGGTGGCGGTTCCACCCAGGAACGAACGCCGGTTCATATCGTTTTTCGGTTGCATTGAGATAACCTCCCTTGCTTTGGTGTTTTTTGTTTCATCCGGGAATCGTGTGTGAATAATCCCTTTCCAGAACGGCCGGGAACGAACGGATGTCCGCGATCCCGGCCCCGGTTGTCAATCCCTTCTCCCCCGCCGGGAGAATCCAACTGCGGGAATGCCTGGCCGCGATCGTTCCTCCCCGTCTTCAACCGTGGGGCTTGGATTGCCTGATTCATTTTACTATGGCCTATTCACGGTATGGGTTTCAAGGGGAAAAAACAAGGATCGCCGGGGGTAGGAACCAGGAAATAAACGTGGGGGACAGTCTGAAAATACTGCAAATGCCTGGAGTTTTCCTTATCGATAAAACATGCTCCCATGTCCCTGCTTCCCCGGCAAGCCAGGAAACATGCGCCCAGGGGGCTGGTTTTTGGTTTTTCCTGCTAAGATAAGCGAAAATCGATTGCATGACACGAATCCACAATGAGCGCATTGTTTCCCATACGTCCCCAACGTCCCCCCGCGGTCCTGGTGCTGGAAGACGGCTCGATCTTTCGCGGCCGGGCTTACGGAGCCATCGGCGAAACCGGCGGCGAAGTGGTATTCAACACCGCCATGACCGGTTACCAGGAAGTGCTGACCGATCCTTCCTATCACGGCCAGATCGTTACCATGACTTATCCCCTGATCGGGAACTACGGGATCAATGAGGAAGACATGGAATCGGGCCGGATTCAAGTAGCGGGATTCATTATCAAGGAACCGTCCGCGATCGCGAGCAACTGGCGCAGCCGCCTTACCCTGGAGGACTGGTTGAAGCGCCATAACAAAGTGGGGCTGTGTGGAATCGACACCCGCGCCCTGGTCCGCCAATTACGGAATCACGGCGTCATGCGGGGAGTGATCTGCCCGGAGGAAGGCGCCGAGGCCGATTTGCGGACGAAAGTCGAAACCGTGCCCTTCATGGCCGGCGCCGACCTGGCCCGTTTCGTCACCACGGACAAACCCTACCAGTGGAACGAAAAATTGCATCCCGGCCACAAGGCGCAAGGGCTGCCCGAGCCCTGGCGCACGCCGTCGCGGGTGGTGGCGCTGGATTATGGAATCAAGCACAACATTCTCCGCCATCTGGCCGAACGGGTCGGCGAAACGTATGTGTTGCCCGCCTCGGCCACTGCGGAAGAGGTGATGTCGTACCAGCCTGGCGGCGTTTTTCTATCGAACGGGCCCGGCGATCCCGAGCCGGTCACCTACGCCATCGAAACCGTCCGCCAACTGCTGGGGAAGGTTCCGATCTTCGGCATCTGCCTGGGCCATCAGATCCTGGGACTGGCCTTGGGTTGCAAGACGTACAAGTTGAAATTCGGCCACCGGGGAGCCAACCAGCCGGTCAAGGATCTGGCCACCGGGAAAATCGACATCACGTCGCAAAATCACGGATTCTGCGTGGACACGGCCGGGGTGGATCCCGAAAAAGTGCGGGTGACACACATCAATCTCAACGACAACACCGTCGAGGGATTGGAATGCCGGGACCTGAAGTGCTTTTCGGTGCAATACCACCCGGAGGCTTCACCCGGGCCGCATGACGCCGCGCATCACTTCGATACGTTCGTGAACATGATCGCCCACGAGAGGAAATAACGTCTCCCCATGCCGCGCCGCACGGACATTCATAAAATCCTGATCATCGGTTCAGGGCCGATTGTCATCGGCCAGGCTTGTGAATTCGACTATTCCGGCGCCCAGGGATGCAAATCCCTGCGGGAAGAGGGTTACGAGGTGGTGCTGGTCAACAGCAATCCCGCCACCATCATGACCGATCCCGACATGGGCGACCGGACCTACATCGAGCCGATCATCCCCGAAGCGCTGGAGAAGATCATCGCCCGCGAGCGTCCGGATTGCCTGCTGCCCACCCTGGGTGGCCAGACCGCCCTCAACGCGGCCGTCCACCTGGCGGAAAGCGGGACGTTGGATAAGTACGGCGTGGAACTGATCGGGGCGAAGATCGAGGCCATCCAAAAGGCGGAAGACCGGGAATTGTTCAAGGCCGCCATGGCCCGCATCGGGCTGGATCTGCCCCGCAGCGGCTATGTCCGCAACCTGGAGGACGCCATGCGGGTCATCGAGGAGGTCGGATTTCCCGCCATTATCCGGCCTTCCTTCACCCTCGGGGGGACCGGCGCGGGCACGGCCTACAACCGGCAGGAATACGAGAGCGTGGTCCAATGGGGCCTCGACATGAGTCCCGTCCATACCGTGCTGGTGGAGGAATCGGTCCTCGGCTGGAAGGAATTCGAGCTCGAGGTCATGCGCGACCTCCGGGACAACGTGGTCATCATCTGCTCGATCGAGAACTTCGATCCCATGGGCGTGCACACCGGCGACAGCATCACCGTCGCCCCGGCCCAGACGCTGACCGACAAGGAATACCAGGCCATGCGGGATGCGTCCGTGGCCATCATCCGCGAGATCGGGGTGGAGACGGGCGGATCCAACATCCAGTTCGCCCTCAATCCGGAAGACGGGCGCATGGTGGTCATCGAAATGAATCCCCGCGTCTCGCGCAGCTCCGCCCTCGCTTCCAAGGCCACCGGATTTCCCATCGCCAAGATCGCGGCCAAACTGGCCGTCGGCTACACCCTGGACGAGATCCCCAACGACATCACCAAGGAAACCCCGGCCTCGTTCGAACCCACCATCGACTATTGCGTCGTGAAGATCCCCCGCTGGGCGTTCGAAAAATTCCCGGGATCCGATCCCACCTTGGGAACCCAGATGAAATCGGTGGGTGAAGCGATGGCCATCGGGCGGACCTTCAAGGAGGCGTTGCAGAAATGCCTGCGCTCGCTGGAGACCGGCCGTTTCGGATTCGGCGCGGACGGCAAGGATCCCTGCGTGTTCGACGATCCCTCCCATCCGCGGTACCGGGATCCCGCCGGGCCGGACATGCGGGCGGAGATCGTGGAAAAATTGCGGCGGCCCACGCCGGAGCGGATTTTCTACATCCGTCTGGCCCTCCAGGCCGGAATGACGGTCGATGAAATTTATCAATATTCCAAGATCGATCCTTGGTTTTTGACCAACCTGGCGGAGATCGTGGAGATGGAAGAACGGCTCAAGGGGATGAAGGGGGAGATGGCGGGGTGGCTCTAAATGGTTATTCACCGCCGAGACGCAGAGAGCGCGGAGGAACATATCCAAATTCGGATGAGGGGGATACGTATCGATGGATGCGGATGAGATCACCCGAAGGATCATCGGCGCCGCGATGGAAGTGCATAAAGCACTGGGTCCAGGATTGTTAGAATCCGCTTATGAAGAATGCCTCGCGTATGAACAAAAGAGACCGAACTTGGCTTTTGAGCGTCAGAAACCCTTATCCGTATACTACAAAGGGATTCATCTGGATTGCGGTTATCGATTGGATTTTCTCGTCGCCGATTTGGTCGTTGTCGAGCTGAAATCGGTGGATGCGCTACAACCAATCCATAAAGCGCAAGTGCTCACGTATCTGAAATTGGGTGATTGGCCCATTGGCTTGTTGATCAATTTCAACGTAGCGCTTCTGAGGAATGGTCTTAAGAGAATTGTGTACCACTTTGATGAAGACTTAGTAGAATAATACTCCGCGTTCTCCGCGCCTCCGCGGTGATAAAGACTCGCGTCCCGGCGGTGAAAATAGATAGATGAATGAACCCGAATTGAAGTCGCTCCTGCTCGAAGCCAAACAGTACGGATTCTCCGACCGCCAATTGGCGCATCTGTGGGGGACCACGGAGCCGGCCGTCCGCCGGTTGCGGGACCGCCTGGGGATTCGGCCGGTCTTCAAGACCGTCGATACCTGCGCCGCCGAATTCGAGGCGTACACCCCGTACCATTACTCCACATACGAAACCGAGTCCGAAGTCCGGCCGTGCGACAAGGAAAAAGTCATGATCCTCGGCGGGGGGCCGAACCGCATCGGCCAGGGCATCGAGTTCGATTACTGTTGCGTGCATGCCGTGTTCGCCCTGCGGGAGCTGGGGTATGAAACCATCATGGTCAACTCCAACCCCGAGACCGTCTCCACCGATTACGACACGGCCGACCGCCTGTATTTCGAGCCCCTGACGTTCGAAGACGTGCTGCACGTCATCGAGGCCGAGCGGCCCAAGGGGGTTATCGTGCAATTCGGGGGCCAGACACCGCTGCAGTTGGCGGTCCCCCTGGAGCAGGCGGGAGTGACCATCCTGGGGACGTCGCCGGATAGCATCGACCTGGCCGAGGACCGTCGGCGGTTCGGGGCGTTGATCGAAAATCTGCAGATCAACCAGCCTCCCAACGGCGCCGCCACCCGGCTCGAGGAAGCCGAACTCATCGCTGGCCGCCTGGATTATCCGGTGCTGGTGCGGCCATCGTATGTCTTGGGCGGGCGGGCAATGGAAATCGTCTATGACGAATCCTCGTTGAAGGAATTCGTGACGCGGGCGCTCGACGTGTCCCCCGGGCATCCCGTCCTGATCGACAAATACCTGGAAGGGGCGGTGGAAGTGGATGTGGACGCCATCGCCGATACCCGGGATGTGTACGTCGGCGGGATCATGGAGCACATCGAATACGCGGGGATCCATTCCGGCGACAGCGCCTGTGTCATTCCGCCCCATACCCTGAAGCCGTCCACCATCGATCTCATCCAGAAGCAGACCGTCGCCCTGGCCAAGGCCCTGAACGTAAAGGGATTGATGAACATCCAGTACGCCATCACCCGGCAGGGCGGGGGTGAGGATGTGTATGTCCTGGAGGTCAATCCCCGCGCGTCCCGCACCGTGCCGTTTGTCAGCAAGGCGACCGGGGTGCCGCTCGCCAAGATCGCCGCTCAGGTCATGCTGGGCAAGCCCCTGGCCGCTTTCGGCCTGCCCTTGTATTCCACCATTCAGCACATCGCCGTGAAGGAAGCCGTGCTGCCCTTCGTGAAATTCGCCGGCGTGGACACCCTTCTGGGGCCCGAGATGCGCTCCACGGGCGAAGTGATGGGCCTCGACACCGATTTCGGCCGGGCTTATTCCAAGTCGCAGGCCGGCGCGGGGATGCGGCTGCCGGAACCGCGTCCCGGCGGCTCCCGGCGCATCGTGGTGATCAGCGTGAATCACCGCGACAAGCCGGCGATGGTCGAACCAGCCTGGCAGCTGGTGCGCATGGGATTCGACATTTGGGCCACGGCCGGAACGTTTGAGCATTTGACCCGGCACGGCATCGCGTGCCAGCAGGTCTATAAAGTAGGCGAAAACCGGCCGGATATCGTGGACATGATGAAGAACGGCAACGTCCTCCTGGTTATCAACACGCCGTCCGATAAAAAGTCCACTTTTGACGAACGGGCCTTGCGCCGCTGCGCGTTAGAGCAGAATATTCCCTATGTTACCACCGTGTCCGCCGCCGAGGCGGCTGTGCGGGGCATCGCCGCCGATCTGAAAAACCACCTCGAGATCAAGGCGTTGCAGGACTATTTCCCACGCTTCCGGGCATGACCGGAGCACGAGCGGGGAGGGATTCGTGATTCCGGCCGGGGAAATGGAGTGGATTCGTGAACAAGAAACTCGCGTTCATCGGCGGCGGCAACATGGCGGAAGCGCTGATTGCCGGATTGTTGCGGAACCACACACTGGCGCCGGACGATCTGCTGGTCTGCGAAAAAGCATCCGCGCGCCGCGCCGCCCTGGAATCCCTCTATCAGGTGGAAACCGCGGAGGATAACGCGCGGGGGCCGGAAGCGTCGCGGACCGTGTTTCTGGCGGTGAAACCCAAGATTCTGGCGGACATCCAGGAGGAAATCCGGAGAGGACTGACTCCGGAGCACTTGGTCATCTCGATTCTGGCCGGCATCTCCCGCGCGCGTCTGGCCAGCGCGTTGGGCCAGGCCGAACGGATGGTCCGGGTGATGCCCAATCTCCCCGCCCAGGTCGGCCGGGGAGTGAGCGCCATCACTTTTCCCCCCGCGTTGCCGGAAAGCGGCCGGGAATGGGTCCGGACGATCTTCCGGTCGGTGGGCGAAGTGGTGGAAGTGGAAGAATCCCTGCAGGACGTGGTGACGGCGGTGTCCGGCAGCGGGCCGGGGTATATCTTCTATCTGGCGCAAGTGTTCATCGAGGCGGCCGTCGCGGAAGGGCTTTCCCCCCCGGTGGCCCGCCGGCTGGTGACCGAAACCCTGGCGGGATCGGCCGAAGTACTCCGGCGCCGGGATGACAGCCCGGAAGAATTGGTGCGCAAGGTGGCAACCCCGGGCGGCACCACCGAAGCAGGCCTGGCGGTGTTGCTGGACAATGACCTGGCGGGCGTTTTCCGGACCTTGGTGACCCGTTCCGCCCAGCGGTCCCGGGAATTGGGCGGCCCTCTCCCCTCAACCGGGGAAATGGGATAAACTGGAAAAGTGGGATAATCTGATAGCGGTCAGCGCCAATGAACCGGATTGCGGGCAAGTTGACACTGATCACGTCTCATGATACTTTCCAACAATGAGAAAAAGTCGGCGGATCGTTCAGGTTAAGTCTATCCGGGATCGAGCCGGAGGATGAAGGTTGTTAAACCCATGACACTCAAAAACGGTAGCGTTTTCGCGTTGGTGATGCTGATGGCCCCCGCGGTCATGGCCCAGGGAATCGGTGGTGGCATGGGCATGGGCTACGGCGGCATGGGGATGGGCTATGGCGGCATGGGCTACGGCGGCATGGGCATGGGCTACGGCGGCATGGGCATGGGCTACGGCGCGGAAGGCGGCCCCGGCGCAGTCGTGACCGCGAAATACGGGGAAAAAATCTACGATGCCGTCTTCGGTGACCTGGTCGATTACAAGGTCTACTTCATCCAGGTGCCCGCGGACACGATCGGCGTCCACTATTTCGACGATGGAACTCATGGCGACGAAGTGGCCTTCGATGGCATGCCCAGCAACATCACCATCAACCGCGATACGTATCTGGGACCTTTCGCCATCCGGTATAAAACCATTCTGAAAAACGCCATGGAACACGCGAAGGAAATGGGAGCGCTGGAGTTCTATAAACTGAACGTCGCCACCGAAAATCCCGATTCGATCGTCACCAAACTCCCGGATTGGGAAAAACAAATGAAGGCGGAAGTCCTCGATACCATCGCTTCCCGCTTGAATCAGTACGAGGGACTGGACGACGCGACCTATAAGAAATCCATCGATCCCGCCCTGTTCGAATCCATGGAAGGCTACGGCGGTTTGGGCGGGGCTGGCATGGGCGCGGGAGGATTGCTGCCCGATTTGCCGCCGCCTCCCGGACTTCCCAATCCCCTGGAGTTGAATTTCGGCATGCCGGAAGGCACTCCCGAATTGGATGGGACCGCCCCGGGTTCCCCCATGCTCCCGCCGGCGGCGCCGGGGGAAAGCCGGCAACCCGCCCAGCCGCGGGTGCAGCGGTACAATCCAGTCCAGAACGCGCAAGACACCGTGGATGCGGTGAACACGCTCAATCAATGATCCGGCTCTTCCCGTCCGCGCCCCCAAGGGGGGAGGGCGGTGTTTTTTGATGTGGAATTCGTTTGAAATGCAGATCTTGTAAAAAAAAGATCCTGACTACCCAGTTGGGCAATCCTATTCGCGCGGCGGGGCGGGATGTCTCCTTTCCCCGCGCCATAAGACGAATCCGAAGCGTCCATGTTGTATTGAGGGTACCCGATTTTGCGGAAACGGAGACGTGGAATTTTCGATGGCTACGTGGCATCAGAAGGATAAAGAAGAAATCGAATTTCGAATATCCGCGATTAATCAGATTTTGGACATGTGGATTCGTTATGACACTCTCTTCCGCCACGCCTACCGCGATAAGGAAGCGACCGTGGAGGAAGAAGATGAATTCTTTAAATTGAAAGGGCAATTGGCGCGCCGGCACCAATATTTGCTGGAATATCTGGGAAAAGAGTATGAAAAAGCGGAGCCGATCACGTCATACCTCTCGGATACGGTCACGCTGAAAGGGATGATCGGCATCCATTTCGATTTTTATAAGAAATTGCGCGTGCAGTGGCATGCCACATTCCTTCGCTTGAATGAAGCTTTGGGCTATCTTTTGACTCACCTGGAACTGGAAATACCCTTGGAAAACTGAGTTCGTCTGACCAATGCCGCCTGGAATGGGGAAGGATTCATCGGACATCATGGACCGCCATATAGATCAAGGAGATGTTTGGACGACAATGAGGACCTCCACTTGGCTGAAAATCGTCTGCATTTTTCTGATTCCTCTCTTCTTCGCCACGGGATGCGCCAAGCGTGACGCCCAGAAAGCCATCACCCAGGCCCAGGCCGCCAAGGATGAGGCGGGACGGGCCCAGGCGCCGGGCTATGCTCCCCGTCAGTTCGAAGACGCCAACCGGCTCTTCAACCAGGCGCAACAGCAATTCGACGCCGGGGAATACAAACAGGCCATCGAATCAGCCGTGCAAGCGGAAGGGCGGTTCAAGAATTCCATCTCGGTCGCCGCGGAAGTCAAACCCCGCGTGGAAGCCATTATCCGGCAGATCGAGGACGCCATGGCCAAGGCCACCGGCAACGTGGATAAGGCGCGCAGCGCGAATGTGCTGACCCCGGAGGAAATCAATCCGGTCGCCGGCGAGGTGGACGGCTTGCGCCAGCGGCTGGAAACCGATGTCCGTAACCTGGTGGATGAGGAAAAACTCAACGCTTTTCTGGCCGAAGTGGAACAGACGGTGACGCACACCGAAACCCTGGCCCTGGCCTATCTCAAACCCCAGGCCGCCCAAGCCAAGCAGGAAGTGGACGCTCTCATCGCCCGCGCCCAGGAAATGAAAGCCGATGTCCACCTTCCCGAACGGTACAACCAGGTGCTGCAGCAATACGGCCAATTGGAGGCCGCGGAAAAGGAAAGCAAATGGCAGGAGGTCATCGATCTCGCCGGGCAGATGAAAGACCCCCTCAATCAGATCATCCAGGCCGCCCAGGAAAAGGCGGCGGGCGATATCTTGAAGGAAACCGCCCAACGCATCGCCCAAGCCAAGGCGCTCAACCTGCAGAACGTCCCGGCCTATTCCACCGCCATTCAACAGGCGGAAACCACCTTGCAGACCGGTCAGACCGCCCTGCAGGGGCAGGACTACGCCGGGGCGATCACCGCGGCGGATGGCGCCAAGGCCGCCTTGCAGCAAGCCTACCAGGCGGTCGGCCAGCAAGCCCAGCAGATGATCGAGACCGCCAAAACCAACCTGCAGGCCGCCATTGACCAGGAAGCCGAAAAATACGCGCCGGCGGTCGTTTCCCAAGTGCGGGAAGCCATCGCGGGAGCGGAAGAACTGGTCAAAGCCGAAAACTTCGTCATGGCCTTCCAGGCTTCCCAAAAAGCTCTCGAAGCCAGCACCCAGGCCCAGGACGCGGGGCGGCGGGGCAAGGCCCAGCTGAGCCTGGACACGGCTGAAAAGCCCTTCTCCACCCTCTACAGCCAGGGCGGCTCCCGCTACGCGCCGGAAGCGTATAACCAGGCCCAGGCCGCCATTCAGGACCTGCGCAACAAGATGAAAAACGGCGAGTATGAAGCGGTGGTCGAAGGATCTCCCGCGGCGGCGAAAATCGTGCAAACCGCCCTGCAGTCCCTGGCGCAATCGGCCACGGAATTCATCCAAAAAGCCGAAAAGGCTCTGGATGAGGCCCGTCAGGCCAATGCGCCCGAATGGGTGGGCATGCAATTCGCCAATGCCGTGAATCTCAAATCCGCCGCCGAAAAAGACTTGCAGACGGAACGCTACCTGAACAGCGTCCGCAATTCCGAGGCCGCGGTCAAAGCCGCGCAGGACGCCCAGGCCCGCGCTTACCAGCTGCAAAGCGAGCAAAATCTCCGCCGCGCCGACGAATTCCTGGCCCAGGCCAAACGGGCCGAGCAGGACCGCCTCAGCCCCTTGGCCTACCGCCAGGCGGTGCAGGCGCGCGAGGAAACCTTGCAGCTCATCGAACAAAAGCAATTTAAGGAGGGCTTCGATAATTCAGTCGAGACCTTGCAGAAATCCGACCAGGCGCTCAACAACTTGGTTTTGAACGCACGCGCCCATACCGATTCCGCCCTCGCGGCGCAAGCCATGGATTACATGCCCGAGAATCTGCAAAAAGCCCTGGCTCTCCTGACCCAAGCGGAAGAGGCGCAGAAAGCCCGCAATTATTCCACCGCCAACGAACTCGCCCTCCAGTCGGCCGATCTCGCCCAGCAAGCGGAAACGTACACGTGGCAAGTGCGCAGCGCCAAACTGATCCAGGAACTCCAGGGAACCAAGGAAGAACTCGAATACCAACTGGCTCCCGAAAAAACCCCCGATCTGTACCATGACGTCTTGGTCAACTTGGCCGAAGCCCGGGTGAAACAAATCGACCAGGACTACAAAGCCTCCTTCGACCACGCGGACAAAGCCCGGGAAACCAAGGAGAAGATCTGGTCCAGCATGCGGGATCATTTGAATCAAACCTTGGCGGAACTCAAACAGACCGCCGATTGGCTCGGGGAAAACGCCCTGGAACCCAAGGGACGGGAGTTGAAGGTCGACATGTTGAAGCCCGTCCCCGAACTGGAGCAGAAAATCGCTCTGGAGGATTGGCGCGGCGCCTACGCGGCGGCGGAGAAATGCCTGGACACCGCGGAAAAAACGATGAGTAAGTTGAAGGACCAGAACCGGTCGGTCATGGCCCGGCAACTGCGCAACTCCCTTGCGGAATATAAAAAATCCAGCGTGCTGGCGATTCTTCCCGAGAAAGACGCGCAGTTCCAGAAAACCATCAAGTCCCTCTCCAGCGCGGAACGGGAGGTGACCTACGCGGAGGCCTACCAGCAATTCCAGAACGCTTCCCAGGAAGTGGAAAACCTGCCCAAGACCATCGTGTCGGAAGCCAACGTGCAGATCGAGGAAATCGCCAATATCCTCCGGCAGGCGGACGAGGCCGGGGTAAACAAATATTACAAGGATTGGTACCGCGAACAATCCTCGAACCTGCAACTGCTGCGCAACGCGGTGCGGGGCGAGAATCACGAGGAAATCGCCAAATACATGAAAATCCTGGAGAAGGAGGCGCCCAAACTGCTGCTCGCCACGCAGAAAGCCGCCGCCGAGGACCAATATCTCACCAATCTCCAGAACAACCTGAACCAGATGAACAATGTGTTTCAGGAATTCGGGTTCCTGGGTTCGATGTCCAAGAACCTGATCCTGTCCGCCCGCTTGACCGAACATCAATTGGACAAGACCGTCCATGACATGTACAAGTCCCTGCAAGGCACCATGACGGTCTCGACATTCCGGGTCAACGCGGAACTTCTGGAAGAGGCGGTGAAGGGCCTGACGCCGCCCGATACGATGAAAAACATCCATAACAAGGCCGTCCAATCCTTCGTCGCGTTCCGGAAGGCCGCCGAAGGATTCGAGGTCTACGGCCAAAGCGACGCCTACGATATCTATTTCCGGGAAAAGGCCCTTTCCAAATCGTACGACTATTTGCAGCAGGCGTTGCGGATCAATCAAACCCTGATGGCCGAAATCACGCAGGCCCGGAAGATGACCACCTGGGAAAAAGCGTTTTGGAAGATCGGGCAGCTCGAAGAATCCATATCGAATTTTTATTATGGTTGGGGATACCAATAGGACTTCTCAAGTCATCTTCGTTCAAGGATACTCTTACAGGCTAAGCGTCGGGTTGCGTGGGCAGCCGGGTGAAGACAGGGCAGAGGTCTTATGGGGTTACAATTCATTGATACCGTGCAAATCGGGTGTGGTGTGGGGATCATTGCGTTTGCCGTTTTTATCGCTTTCACACTCGGCTGGTTCAAAAAAGAATGACCGTTCCCCGGAACCCGTCCCTGACCAGGCCCTGGGAGGGGCGGAAACGATTGGATGGATGAGTGGACGTACCGTGCGGGCCGTCCCGGCGGTTTCGGATCTATAATCAGCAGAAAGCTAATTCCTCATGGTTATTGATGTTCCACCGGAAGTCATGATCCAGCGCTTGCAGGAATTCGGCAAGCTATGGCAGAAATTCATGGTATTGTTCAACCGGGGATTGGAAACCGAATTGCCCACCTCGGAAGAGGAGGACGAATTTCGCAATCTTCAGGTGGAAATCACCCGCCGCGCTCAGTTTCTGGCCATTGCCATTCCCGAAAAACGCTTTGATCTTTGGAAAGACATCAAAAAATTGCTGATGGAATGCCCTTCCCTCCGCATTCTACAGCGCGAAGTGCCCATTCGCATTTCTTCCTTCCGCTCCCTCTGGCACGAAGTCTCCATCTCGCTGAACCAAAAACAGGGTCAATTGCGGATTTGGCTGGAAGAAAAAGAGCATGGGAAAGTCAAGAAGAAAAGATAATCAAAGATAATCAAAGATAATCCGGGGTTGACCGGGATCCGGGAACTCGATTGCCGGTACGGCATTCCCCGGTTTTATGGGTGTCGTTCTCGCCGCCATGATCCTGGCGGGCCTTCCGGCGGTTCACTCGTCCCCGGTTTCCATCGCTTCGCTTTCCAGATCTTCGTCATCCTCCCGGCCGGATTTGTCTTTCACCCGCACGTCGAAATAATCATCCAAGTGGCATTTCCGGAAAAGATTCTGCAGGGTGGGATTGGCGACCACTTTGAGACGGCCTTTTTTTTCGTCCACCATGTACTTGGTTTTGACGACCACTCCGATGCCGAAACTGTCTATGTAATCGATGCGGGAGAGATCCAGCGTGATCTCCCGCACGCCTTCCTCGATGGCTTTATCGATGTGACGCTGCAATCCCTTGGCATTGGTGATGATGAGGTCGCCGATGACCTTGATGAGGCAGTATTCCTGGTCGCGGCGTTCTTGGATGAGCAATCCCTCCGGCTTCATGGTCGTCCCTTTCCTCGATCGGTTGCGCAAAAGTGCCCTGCCGTTTTTGCGATTGCCATTCAACGATAAAGTCCCTTTCCCAGCTTTTCACATAAACACGGATTGGATGACGCGGGCGTTTTCCATGGAGAGTGAATCCGGTGGTATCCGGGGGCATTATCGCAAAAGTCCTGTTCCTCTGTCCAGTGATTCGGGCGGATGGACGGCCGTTTTACTCCCGCGTTTTCCCCCGGCGTGGAAATCCCCGGGCGTCTTCCCGGTCTCGCTCAACAACCAACCGGCGAGCACGTTGAGTGGAATATACATTTGACTGAACAGATCCCAGTCCAGGCGGCCGAGGTCGGGATGCCACACCGTGGTCCACCCCAGGCCGGTGAGCGAGCAGATCAGCAGATACTTGTGGAAGGGAGTCCTGATCCGCCGGAAACACACAATCAACACGAACCACGACACCGGAATCATGCGCAGAAAGCTGGCCTGACGGTGAAAATAGAGCAACAACTCCAGGTGGGTGGACGAGAAAAAGGTGAACAACTGGCCCTTGCGGTTGATCTGAAACAACGGCACCAACCGTCCCAGGTCCAGATCGGGCCCTTCCCGGGGGAAGGTCAGCAGAATCCCGGCCGACAGCAGGATGAAAAGCAGAAACGGCGCGGCGAATTCCCCTGGCTGGAAATCGTCTCGTTGATACATCACCCAGAAAAGGGCCGGCAGGTAAAAAAGCGCCAGCATGTGGAACAGGGCGGCGGTGAAAAAAAACCAACACGCCGGCCACAACGGC
Organism: bacterium; assembly: GCA_041946805.1. Taxonomy (GTDB): domain Bacteria; phylum Hinthialibacterota; class Hinthialibacteria; order Hinthialibacterales; family Hinthialibacteraceae; genus JABLXU01. The sequence continues at coordinate 15,482 of JBHGBC010000037.1, read as the reverse complement.
CACCGCCGGTCCAGATACCGTTCCACGGCCAGGAAGGTCCAGAGCAGAAACAGGTTCACCCAGGCGTAATTTTCCACCTCGCCCACGAACACCAGAAACGATCCCGAGAGGATGTTGAGGGCCAGAAACGCGGGATGCCGCCGGATGGCGTACAACACCTGCAAGGCCAGGGCCCCCGCCAGGGAACTGCTGACCATGACCGCGTACCAGGCCTTCCATCCCCATGGCTTCAGGAGTGTGTAGACGCTCTTGTGGACCAGGGTGGTGAGAGACGAGTGCATCAAGACCACCCAGTTCTTTTCAGCCAGTTCTTCGGTGTAATGACCGTCGCCCGAATAGGGTAGGATGAGGTCGTATTGACCCAGCTGATACAGGGCCATGGTCAAAAGCACGGTGAGCGGAATCCGGAGCGCCAGAAACATGGCGAGGGTTTTCCCGGAGGGAAGAAAAAGGGATTGCGGAATTTTTGGGAAACCGGAAACCATGATCTCCGTACTAGAATCTATTGATTTTTTTAACATAGTCAAAAATACCAAGATGGAACCGATTGTCCAATTGCGCGGAGAGCCGTCATGTCGCCCTTTCCGGGCTTCCCTCACCCTGCCCCTCTCCCAGAGGGAGAGGGGATCAATCGTTGGAATCATCTTCGCCACGAAACTTGCGCCCGCGATTATGCTCTTGCCGCGCCGCTGGCGCTGAAAGGATTGTTCCGCGTTTCCGTGAATCATTCATGCTGAAAACTCAAAAGAACCTTGTTCGGATTGAGCCAGGCTCTTTTAATTGCGGGAAACACCAAATGGCATCATAATGCCGGGTATCGGGATCCGGCAAGCGGCGGCGGCCCGGCGGTCCCGTGAAACGAGGCGGAAAGGGATGCCGTTCTTCTTCCGGAGAATGGCCATCCCTCAGGGGAAAGGAAAATGAGTCATGATGGAACGGCGTGAATTCATGAAAAAAACGGCCTTGACCGGACTGGCGCTGTCTTCACCGGCGGCGCTGAGCCTGGTGCAGGAAACCAAATCTCCGGAAAAGGAGAAAAAAACCTTGACCCGGCGGGATTATGGAAGCTCGGATCAATTGTCCATCATCGGCTTCGGCGGGATCGTGGTGATGAACGCCGAACCGGCCCACGCCGCCCGGGTGGTGGCGCGGGCGGTGGACCGGGGCGTGAATTACTTCGACGTGGCCCCCTCGTACGGGGATGCCCAGGACAAATTGGGTCCCGCCCTGCAGCCGTTCCGCGACCGCGTGTTCCTGGCCTGCAAAACCGGCCGGCGGGAAAAAGCCGGGGCGGAGGAGGAACTGAACGATTCCCTGAAAAAACTGCGAACGGATCATTTCGACCTGTATCAGCTGCATGGACTGACCACCATGGATGATCTCGAAAAAGCCACAGGGCCGGACGGCGCGCTCGAAACCTTCGTCAAGGCCCGCGAGGCGGGGAAGATCCGGCATATCGGTTTTTCCGCTCATTCCGCCGAGGTGGCCCTGGCGGCGATGGAACGGTTCGGTTTCGATTCCATCCTGTTTCCCTTTAACTTCGTGTGCTGGCACGAGGCCCAGTTCGGCCCGCAGGTGCTGGCCAAGGCGAAGGAGAAAAACGTCGCGCGCCTGGCCCTCAAGGCCATGGCCTATTCCCCCTGGCCGGAAAATGTCAGCCATGAACCTTATGCCAAGTGCTGGTATAAGCCCACTTCGCATCCCCAACTGGCCTCCAAGGCCTTGCGGTTCACGTTGTCGTTGGACATCACCGCCGCCCTCCCGCCGGGAGAAGAAGCCCTATTCGACCTGGCTTTGGACATCGCCGGGAACTTTAAGCCGCTCTCGTCCGAAGAAATGGAGGATGTGAAAGATATGGCCAAGGGAGTGAAACCTATCTTCCGGCTCTCGGCCTGAAGTGCTTGCCGGGTTCTGCCGTTCCGGAGAGAACCGGTTCGCGCATCCACTTCGACATGGAACATCGCCCACCGGACGGAAGGCTGGCGCCTTGATTGCTTGAGGGCGGATTCTAGACTAGGGGAAGTGGATTCATAGACGTTTCCTCCAGTGAGAGCGTCGTGGACGGTGAAAACGGCCACCGGTTCATTTCCGTGATCCGGACGGAAAGAGGGTTCGCCCATGCAGAATTCCCTCGCCCTAGCCCTCTTCCCGAGGGAGAGGGAATATTGGGTGGATGGTGGATTTCAACGGGAATCAGGTTTCAATCGCGCGATTGATGGAAACAACATGCAGGTACCGTCAGAATCTTTGAACATCCGGCTTGTTCAAGAGGATTGGCCGTTGGTATTGAGTGCAAGATCCACAATCTATTTCGAGGCGGTTTTTTCATGATGACGCTTGAGCAAAAATTTGAACGCCTGCGGGCGATATTGCAAAAAGCCGGCAGTGTGGTGATCGGCTATTCCGGCGGTGTGGACAGCACGTTTCTCGCCAAGGCCGCCACCGATATTCTGGGCGGCAAGGCGTTGTCCGTCGCCGCCATCAGCGAGAGCTACCCCCGGCACGAACGCGAGGAAGCCGAACGGTTCGCCCGGGATCTGGGATTGAACTACACGACGATCATCACCACCGAACTCGACAATCCCGAGTACCGCAAGAACGCCCCCAACCGTTGTTTCTTTTGCAAGCAGGAACTGGTGATTCACCTGAAGCGGATCGCCCGCGAACGGGGATTCAACGCCGTCGTCATCGGCACGAACTACGACGACCTGGGCGATTACCGTCCCGGCCAGCAGGCGGCCAGGGAAGAGGGCGCGCTGGCCCCCCTGGCCGAGGCCGGACTGACCAAGGAGGACATCCGGCGGCTGTCCGAACGCCTGGGCATCCCCACTTGGAACAAGCCCTCCTTCGCCTGCCTGTCGTCCCGGTTCCCGTATGGAGAAGAAATCACCCGGGAGAAGCTGGAGATGGTGGACAAGGCGGAGCAGGTGTTGCGCGATTTCCGTTTCGTCCAATTCCGGGTGCGGCATCACGCCAACCTCGCGCGGATCGAAGTGATGCCGGAGGAAATGGTCAAACTGCTGGAGAACCGTGAGGAGATCACCCGCCGCCTGCGGGAAATCGGCTACCAGTACGTGGCCATGGATCTGCTCGGCTACCGCACCGGCAGCCTGAACGAGGTGTTGCACCAGATCGCCCTCCCCGCCGGGGTGAAAGCGTGATAGAACGCGTCCGATCAGGCCACGATAGACCAATTCACGGGCTGGAAATCTGGGCCACCTCTATCCCCTCTCCCTCTGGGAGAGGGACAGGGTGAGGGGAAATGGATGCAGGGCGGGCGCAACGCCGTGTAGCCCGACGGCATGAGCTCAGAGGTAAAATGAGTCCCTGTTAGGGTAGGGAACGGCTTTAAAATAGCTCATGGTTTTAACCCTGGGAATCAAATTTGATGGCTGAGAAAGGATGAATTTTGCCCTTTCAGGGCTTCCCTCACCCAAACCCTCCCTCGAGGGAGAGGGGATGGTTTAGCGCTCAGCCATACTCATACCACGGATAAAGTACAGAGTACGTTCTGCTATCGAGTTAATAATACGATAGACGATTCGCGGGCGAATATTGTCCCCGGAGTATAAACACCATGCCCGATTACGTTCCTTTGACATTTGGCTTTGAAGCCTTGTACCCCCCCATGGCGCTGGCCGCCAATTCGCTGCGGGACCTGTATATCAAGGTGGCCGAGCCCTGCCGGTTTTCGGAATTCCGCCTGCTCGGTGAAGGGCAGGGCGCGCGGCTGGCGGAGGGGGCCAACCGGCAGTTGACCATCACCACAGACCGCTTCGTGTACCGGGACGAATTCACGCGGCAGATGTTCACCACCTTCACGGAGGACGTCAATCTGATTCTGCGGAACCTGCGGCAGGTGTATCAGATCCCGGTGATCCTGCACACGAAGATCCTGGTCCGGTTGCTGATGCCCTATCAGGGCGAAGGGACGACCGCGCAGTATCTCGAAAGCCGTTTGATCACCGAGGCGTCCGTTCATCTGGGATACTTCAACCGCCCCTTGTCCGGCACCGGCATCCGCTTGGTGTTTCCCCCCACCCAGGAGCTGCATTCCACCTATCACTTGCGGATCGAGCCGTATTTCCGCGACCTGAAGATGTTTTTCCTCGAAAACAGCGCCCAGTTTTTCGATCCCCTGGTGAATTTCAACGACGCCCAGCGCTATATGGAAGACGCCTACAATTTCGTCAAGGAGCAAGCCGGCCCCTTTGTGCTGGCCCTCTCCTCGCCCTGAGATCAAACGGCATCCGGCGGGCGGCCCATCAATTCAGCCAGTTGCTTCCGGATATTCTGGTTTCGCATCAGCGAGGTGCCCACCTGGATGGCGTCCACCTCCGCCTCCTCTAACCGGATCACGTCTTCCCGCCTCGATACGCCGCTCTGGCTGACCAGCACCCGGTCCGGAGGAATGAGGGCGCGGTTTTTCAGCGTGGTTTGGATGTCCACGGTCATCGTCTCGAAATCGCGGTTGTTGATGCCGATCACCTCCGCCCCCAGCGAAACCAAAAACTCGATCTGCTCCGGCGTGTGCCCTTCAGCCAGCACTTGCAACCCCATTGACCGCGCCTGGCGGTAGAGCATGGCGAACACCTCCCCGGAGAGCACCTGCGCCATGAGCAGCACCGCGTCCGCTCCGATCACCCGGCTTTCGTACAGCTGATACGCGTCGATCGTGAAATCCTTGCGCAGGACGGGCACGGAAACCGCCGCGCGGGCTTCTTCCAGGTGTGCGTCGCTTCCGTTGAAGTAGCGGGCATCGGTCAGGACCGAAATCGCCGCCGCGCCGCAGGATTCATACAAGGCGGCGATGGCGCCGGGGTCGATATCCGCGCGGATCGTGCCGGTGGAGGGAGACGCGGTCTTGATCTCCGCCAGCAACCGCATCGGCCCGCCGCCGCGCCGCAAGGCCGCGTGGAAGTCCCGGGCGGGCGGCATTGTTTTCGACGCCTCGATCAATTCCTCGAGGGGGCGAACCTGCTTGCGCCGCTCCACCTCCTGCTTCTTGTTCTCGACGATTTCAGCCAGGATTCCTTTCATTTCACAATCCATCCGGGACTTTGTACAATTCGTATTGGCCTTGGAGAAAGGCAGGGCGGCCATTTTGACCGGTGACCGGCGGCAGGTGTTGGCGGAACACGCCCTGGCGCATCTGGACCGCCAGGGGCTGGGTTTCCCGGCATTCCGGCGGGATGAACACTACATAGCGGACGTTATATTTTTTGAGGATGGCTTGGGCTTCCGGCCAGTCGGCGGTGGTGTAGAAGCGGTCCGCGTCTTGTTTGCGTTGCGTCACCTCGCCATCCAGTTTCGACGGCCGCCAGAGCAATTCATGCCCGGCCCAACCGACGACCGACGGCCGCCCCGTGAAGGCGGAAATCGTGCTCTCGAACCAATAACTGCATCCCGGGACTTCGAGAATCACGTCGGAGGGGCGGGTGAAGGCGCGGATCCACTCGATCATCTCGTAATGAAACGGGCGGTCGCGCTCGAGCGAGGCGAGTCCGTTCAGCGTGACGATCCGCTGCGGTTCCTGCAACCGGAACAAGGATCCCAGGAAAAACGCCGGGGGCAGAAGAGACAATGAAAACAGGAGAAACACTGGCGTGAACGCGAACAGGCGCGGCACGAACGGCAGCGCTTGTTTCCAGGCGCGGTACACGAGGTACGGCAGTCCGGTCCCCAGCAGGAACCAGGCGGGGAAATGGATCTTGAACAGCGTGTTCATGCGGGCCACGCCGTAGTTATCCTTTAAATAAATGAATTCGCAGCCGGCGATCATCGACCAGGCCAGCGCGCAGGCCAGGAGCGCGAACAAATCCAGGATTTCCGGTGTTCCAGCCGCTTGGCCGTGGCGCGGATAGATAACCATCGCCGCCAGGATCCAAAACGCCAAGGCCAGAACGGGCGTCAGGGCGCTGACGAAATAACCGAACCAAGCCCAGGCCACGGCGAACGCGAGACCGGCCAGGGCCAATACAAACGCGGTCTCCTCGCGCGCTCCGGATTGCCAATATCCATAAATCCCGGCGAAAACAACGGCGAGCGAGGCGGCCGCATGCGGTCCGAAGACCTGGAGGAACTCGATGAACTCGGTATGAAACTCGGTGAACCGGATCAGCCGTTCCTCGTTGGGCGATTGGAAATACAGCCAGAACGGCAGCGCCAGCGCGTAACTGATCAGCGGGAGGGTCAAGAGGCTGCCCGTGTGCAACGCATCGTTCCACCGGCCCGTACGCTGAGTGATCCAATAGCCCAGAGCGTGGAACACCACGGCGGCATAGAAAATCATGACGATGGGAAAATCGAAAACATTTGTGGGAAGGATGAAAGCGCCGGAAATCATCAGTCCCGCGATTAACGGCCACGCGTAGGGCAGCGTGCGCCGGGGTGGATAAGCCAGCAGGGTCAACAACAGCGCCAGGCACAGGGCGAGGAAAAGCAACAGGAAAGGCATATCCGAAAAGTGAGGATGCAGGTCGCCCCACACCATCGTGAAAAACGGGTATTCGTTGATGGTTTCCCCGCCGTTGTCGAATATCACCCGCGAGGTTTTCCACAAAAATCCGTTCCGCCACTCGAACAGAGTATGGGGAAACGCCATGTAGGAAAACATCACCGTGAGTCCGGCCAGATTGCCGGTCAAAAAGATGCCCACCGGCGTGATGATTCCCATCCGGCAGCGGCCGAACAACGCCCGGCCGGTCACGAAGGCGATGGCCGCCGCCAGGGCCGCGGCGCTGGGGATCGCCAGGTTGTACGCGTATTCGGGCTTGATCCCCGTCAGCTGGGCGGGGAGGGCATGGAGCAGGTAACCGCCGTAGTGATAGTTGATGGGGAATCCCGCCAGCCAGGGATCGGGCGGGGGGATCTGCCGCGCCACGGTCAATCCGGCCAGTATCATCATGTCCATGGGCTTCTCGGTAGAGTCGATTGTGGGATCATGGCGCCGGACCATCAGAACCAGGAGGAAGAAGAGGAGGGTGACGATCTCGCCGTTCCGGGCGGTCCGCCAGTGGATCCGCCAACGCCGCTCAAACCACGCGGGATTCCGGCGGAGAAGAAACAACGAGAGGCCGAACAAGAGCAATCCGGTCAACAGAATGCCGAAGCGGTTGAAGGGCAGCAGGATAAACGAGGCCCACCACGAAAAGAAGGCGATCAACAGCCAGCCCAGAGGCCGCGCCAGCAGGATCCCCCCGTCCGGCATCCGGCGGAACATCATCATGGACAGGGGCAGCACGACGATGCCGAAGCAGGTGAGCGTCAAATACCAGACCAGCGCGAGTAAAAAATCATGGGCCATAATCTACAATTCCCCATCCGTTTTTCCGATATTGCAACCGGGAATATCCAACAAGGGCCGATCGAAAAAAGGCGGCTTATGATCTTAACCTGATTCCAGATGATATACTCTAAATCAGGATAGGGGGGAGGCATATGGACCATTTTTCGCCGCACGCTCCCGGCCTCGTTGGGATGGAACGCAAGGAGCCGCCTATAAGCGAAAATGTCTTGCGCAGGCAACTTGCCGGTAAGCACACCCGATAACGTTCCTCTTCTCCCCTCTCTCCCTCTGGGAGAGGGCCGGGGTGAGGGGATCGATCCGATGGGAATGGCCACCCCTGTCGGAAAGCATTCATTCATGCGATTGCAGAGAAAGGATGAATACGCCCTTTCAGGGCCTCCCTGACCCTAATCCTCTCCCAGAGGGAGAGGAATGGATTCGCAGGGAGAGCGGCCGGGGATGAGAGACTATTCACATGCAGTTATTCGGATTACCATATTCCAGGAAACAGTCCGCGTGATTGTTTTCTGCCCTTGCGCGGGGAAGATTCCCGGTAAACTCTGAAAAGACGAAATCGTAATCCATGCTCACGCGATGGCTGAGAAAAGGAATTGGATGATGATGTTGGAAACAGCGGCGGCGGCCGTGGCGGGGCTGACCGCGTATAGTTGGCTGATCGAACCGCGCTGGTGCCGAATCCGGCGCCAAACCATCCATCTGACGGGCCGTCCCATGCGTCCCTTGCAGATTCTGCATCTGTCTGATTTTCACTTTTACCGCGGCAGCCAATACCGTCAGCGCTTTTTGGCCCGCTTGGCCGGGGAACCGGTGGATATGATCTTCATCACCGGCGACCTGATCGACAACGACCAGGGAATCGAACTCTGTCTGAAAGCCCTCCGGCCTATGCAAGCGCCCCATGGCATTTACGCGACCCTGGGCAACCACGATTACATGCACGTCAAATGGCGGAACTTGTTTCACCGCACCGGCGCGGTGATCGGCGAAAAGGGCCGCACTCCCAACGACGTGGACCGCCTGGTGCGGGGACTGTGCGAGCTGGGCATCATCGTGCTGCGGAACGAACGGATTCAGGTGACGATCGACGGCGTGCCGGTCACCATCGCCGGCGTGGACGATCCCTATACGCGCCACGACGACATCGAGGCCACCTTCCGGGGATTCGAGAAACAGGGGCCTTGCCTGGCCTTGATCCACTCCCCCTGCCGGTATGACCAACTCTCCGGGCGGGGCGTGGACATGGTCTTCTCGGGCCATACGCACGGCGGGCAGGTCTGCCTGCCCTTCTTCGGGCCGTTGATCACCCGGACGCACGCCCCCCGCGAAATGGCGTACGGCCTGAACCGGCTGAACGGGACCGTCTATTACACCACGCGGGGTCTGGGTTCCAGCCCGCTCACTTATCCGCGGTTCAATTGCCGTCCCGAGGTGAATTTTTTCGAACTTCGTTTCGGAAAAGGCCACCACGGGGCGGAGGGGTGATCATTCCAAGCGTACGGCGTGGTTATTCGCATATCATTCCGTACTCGCAGGGGGGCGTTGCAACGCGCCCTGGTTTTCGACGGGAACGTTGGGATGGTTATTGCATAAGGGAAATCGTTTTGAAAGAGTCATCCCTCGCCCCCCTAAGGGCTTGGCCTTCCATGCCATGAGAGGCTGATTCACGGGCTGGAAGCCCGCGCCACTTCCCTCCCCAATCTCCTCCGGGCATTCTCCTCTCCACATTCCTTTTTCGTAACCTTGTGGTATCCTTACCGCAATGTTTTGGATTGATTGCCAGGAGATGATTCCATCCATGGAATTGTATTCCCTTTTATTGCAAACGGAGCGACGTTGTTCCGGTGATACCGCCTATGTTTTTGAAGGCGGCTCGTTTACGTACCGGGAGTTCCTGGGGAACAGCAACATCGTGGGTCATGCCCTGATCCAGCGGGGGTACCGGGAGCGGCGCAACGTCGCTCTGCTGACGCCCAACACCCCCAATTTTGTCTTCGGCCTGTTCGGCCTGCTGGGCGCGGGTCACATCGCCGTCCCCTTGAATCCGCTTTTGAATCCGCAGGAAATCGGGCTTCTCATCCGGCACGCCGAACCCCGTGTCCTGCTCTACGATCCGTTATTAAAGGAGAAAGCCGAACAAGCGGTCCGCGACTCCAGCCAGAAAATGGAATGCCTCTCCATTCCTGAATTGCTGCAATATCCCTCGCCGGATCCGGCCTCTTTCGCGCCCGCGGCGGGAGACGATGATCCCTCCATGATTCTCTACACGTCGGGCACCACCGGCGAACCCAAGGGCGTGGTGTTGACTCACAAGAATATTTATACCAACACGGTGTCGTTTTCGCAGGCGCTGGATCTGCGGCCCACCGATACCTTCTTGTGCTGCCTGCCCCTTTATCACACCTACGCCATGACCGTCATCGTGTTCGGATCGCTGCTGATGGGCGCGCGGGTGATTCTCTATCCGCAATTCGCGCCGCAGCGGATTCTGGAGGCGTTCGTCACGGAACCGAATATCGTCTTTGCCGCGGTCCCTCCCATGTTCTTCATGGTCACCCGTTTCGCGCCCGATGACATCGCCGGGCGGCACCATCTCCGGTTCATGGTGTCGGGGGGCGGTCCCCTGCCCGTGGATGTCGCCATCGCGTTCCAGAAAAAATTCAACCATGAAATCTTGGAAGGCTATGGCCTGACGGAAACCTCGCCGGTGGTCGCGTACAACCGGCCCGGCCGGAATAAGTTGGGGACCATCGGGCCGCCCCTGCCCGGTGTGGAAGTGGAGGTCCGGAATGAGGCGGGCGAGGTTCTCGGACCCGATCAGATCGGCGAACTCTGCGTGCGTGGCGACTTGGTCATGAAGGAATACTACAAAAACGAGGAAGAAACCCGCCGGGTGTTCTATCCGGATGGATGGCTGCGCACCGGCGACTTGGCCTCCATCGGCGAGGATGGATACATCAAAATCGTGGGACGCCTGAAGGACTTGATTGTTTGCGGTGGGGAAAACATCTATCCCCGCGAGATCGAGGAGACGCTGCTCAAGCATCCCGGCGTGCTGGAGGCGGCGGTGGTGGCCAAACCGAACCAATTGCGGTCCGAGGTGCCCCAGGCATATGTAGTCCTGGCGGAAGAGGCCAAGGGGAAAGTCACTGAAGGCGATCTGCGCAAATTCTGCCGTGAACATCTGGCCGAGTACAAAATCCCCGAAGGCTTCACGTTTTTGGACGCCATGCCCAAGACCGCCAAGGGGACCATCGAGAAAAAAGAACTGCGCCGCTGGATCACCGCCGGAGCCGGCGTGAACTCCAAGGCGCCGGCGTAGGGCTTCTCCCTCAGGGATGCGCCTTCGCGGTGTTGGCTTGCTGAGCCGCGTGAATCTGTTGGATTAACCGGAGCAGGTCCGTGTGGTCGATCAGGGGGGCGGCGTCCGGTGAGAGATCGGATTGAAAGATCCATCCACTTCCCTTTTGCCAATCCTGCGCGAATGAGAATACATCCATCGCGTTGACGATTCCGTCGTTGTTGACATCCCCCCCGGCCAGGGGAGGCGTGGGAGTGGCCATTGGTGTGGGAGTGAATGCCGGTCCGGGGGTGTTGGTGGCCCGGGATGTGGGGGTGCGGGTGGGCGTGCGGGTCGGTGTGACTGTCCGTGTGGGGGTGCGGGTAGGTGTAGCGGTCGGTTCCGGCAAGGGAGTGGGGGTGGGAAGCACGGTCACGAGCGCGGCCGAGATGGTGAAGGTCGTGTCCGCGGCGCCCAGGTTCCCCACCGAGAGAAAATAGCGGGCGTGTAGCAAGGGGAGTTCACCATTCTGTCCGATGATCAGTGTGCCTTCCTGTCCCCGGCGGTTGAAGGTTTGTGTGTCGAATTGTCCCGCCGAAGTTTCGCGGCGGATCCGGAAGCCGTAACTGATCACAGTGGGGAACCGGACCTTGATCTCCAGATTACCTTCGTCCCCGTTGGGATTCAATAAATATTCGATCGAATAACTGGAGCGGCGCGCTCCCCCCGCCGACAGCGTTCCGATGCCCAACAGTTCGATCTGCGTTTCATCGCTGGGCTGAAGGGCGTTGTCCACGTTGAGGTTGATATTCGCCGAGGTTTTCAGGCGGTCCACCTTCACGAGGGTCAGGGCGCTGCGCCCTTCCGTGGCTTGGTCGTTGGAATTGTAGAATTCGGCCTTGACTGGACTCCGGAACGAGGCGTTGTTGCTGGTTTGGGAGTAAGGCCCCACGCTGGAAGTCCCCGTGAATTGCTTGTCGATCGCCTCCACCATGATGGAATACAGGCCGGGCGGCAGGCCGTTCAGCACGTAGGTGCCCCGGTTGAGTTCGTACGTGCCGGTGACGGTGGTGGCCACTTTGTTGACCGGATCGGTGGAATCGCGGGCGATCACGTTCACACCGGCCAGGCCCTGGTTGGAGCGGCTGACCAGGCCCGCCAGGCTTCCGGTATTGTTCCGGTGCGTGACCGTGGGGTAAAGGTTGGAGATGGAGATCTGGTCGTCGAAGGTGGGTTGATCGCGCAGATTGTCGCTGTCGGTGGCGGTGGGAAACATGATCGAAACCGGCTTGTCGTCGCCGGCGATGCCGTCAAACGCCAGATGGCGCGAATGCTGGGTGTGGTCCAGGCCGCACATGTGGCCGATCTCGTGCAGCACCGTCGAGTAGATTTCCTCTTCCGTCTGGTTGTACCGTTTCATGAAATAGCCGTTGAAAATGGCCCGCGCCGCCACGATTTGGCCGTTCGAGGAAAACACGCTGGCGAATCCAAGTATGTTCTCCTTGGCTCCGCTGCCCAGCAAATCGTCGACGATCATGCCGTTGTCATCGAAAATGATGGGATTGATATCAGATGGAAGCTGGTTCAGCAGCATCTGGTAATTGTCCGCGTTGACATCGAAGGGCAACGGATCGGAGTTCTCGACGAACTTCAACCAGGATTGCAGATAGGGGGAATTGCTGTTGGGCTTCCAGGCATCGAACGACCGCCGGATCAGGGCCGCGGCCCGGGAACTGGTCAGGGGCCCCAGGCGTCCCGGATCGATGGCGTAGATCACCTTGCCGATGGAGTCCGGCCAGGTCACCGCTTTCCCGTTGTTCAACATCAACGGCCCCCCGCTCCAAGAAACGGCGGTTGCAAGCAGGAGCGGCGCCAGCAAAAAAATGGCGGTTTTTTTCAGACGGTGGATTTTCCTAGGGGAAGAACCGCGCCGGGGGAGAGATAGGGTGATTGTTTTCAAGGGATCACCTTGGATTTTGTGGCGTTGGCATGGGCGGGACGATTTCCAGATCCTGAGTCACGTCAACTCCAAAATAGGGTAGATTGATGGGGTAAGGAATGTAGGTCAATCCGTTGATCCAGCGCAGATCACGCCCTTCTTCCTTACGCCGGACGGTATATCTTGTCGATCGTCCTCCCGTATGCACTCCCCCGAATCCATCCAGCAGGATCAGGCCGATCCTCCGGCCCGGGGACGCCACCGTTTCCCCGCGTTCGTTTTTTCCATAAATCGGTTCGTCGCGGATTTCCACATCGAAATCCCGCGCGATGTCAAACGAAAAACCCTGGGCGCCGCCATGAAACGGATTCAGGCTCGCTATGTAGTCCCGCAGCGGTTCCGTCATTTCCACATCATCAAACGGGACAAACAGAATGATACCGTCTCCGCGCATGACTCCCAAGCCGATCCATTCCGTCCCCTCCGGATTGGGGATCAATTCCAGATCCTGATAGCGCCACGGAGAGTCCGGGGTCAGCAGGGGCAAATCCGCGGTTTGCAGCGCTGGCGCTTCCCCTAGAGAGTAGATTTCACCCAAGTCGTCCAGAATATACGCCCCCGTGCCCGCCAAGTCCTGGCTATACAGGCTGTTGGCGAGGGAAATTCTACGCCCCCGGTAGATCACCAAAGCCGCCGCCTCCGCTTCCGGATTCATCGCGGGCGGGCTTTCGCGGTCCAGGATTTCCCGGGCCGTGCCTTCCGCGTAGATCCGGCCGGTCCGGTCCAAAACATAGAATCCCTGATTCCCCGCCGGTTCCAAATCCACCAAAAGGTTGCTTATGGCCTCTCCGGCGGTCATTGGATACCGGAGGGGTATGAAATCGCCCTGGTACGTCCCGAAATCGAGATTGTCCGCTGGATTATTATCGACATCGATTCCACCCCGGTTGACTCCTCCCTCCGCGCCCAGCCGTCCGATGACCGGCGGCAGGTCTCCGGTATTTCCCCCGATCAACAGGTAAAAACCTTCCGATCCATTTCCCTCCGGGGCGGATTCTCCCGAAAACTCGATATCCATTGCAATGGGTAGATACTCGTGGTTCGCGGTCAGGCGGGGCGGCAGGGCCGCGGGATCGGATTTTTTGTCGTAAACGCCTGGTTCCAAGAGATTTCCATATTCATCCGAGATGCCGATATCGAAATTCAGAACTCCCATGCCGCAAGGATATACGCCTCCGGTCTCATCCAGTGACACCAGCCCCAGGTTGGGATTGACTTCGATGGCCGTTGGAGTGGGCGTGAAGGGGTAAGAGGGAGTGGGCGTCGGGGTGGACGCGCCCGGTTCCGGCCTGGTCAAGCCGGGAATCGCGATGAGGGTGAACGCGACCGGAAAAGCCTCCCGGTTGCGCGCGGCGATGAAGTACCGCTGGGGCAGCAGGGGAAGGTCCCCATTCGGCCCCAGCCAGGCCTGCACGGCGCCGTTACGGCTGGAGCGGAAGGCCGCATCGCTCAGGGTGGCCGCCCGTTCCGGTTGGATCAGCAAATCGATCCGGGCCGGGCAGGGAGTCTGCAACTGGATGGCAATGCCCTCTTCATCACCCGAAGGGACGAGGAGATATTGAAACTCCGAGAGGCCGAAGGCGGGAACCGCCCCGGCTTCCGGATGGTTATACCCCAGCAATTGCGTGTACATCTCATCCCGGGGTGCGTTATAAGGTAATGTCTCAAATTGGATTCCCGTAATCGTTTGTGCCGCCTGCACCGAGACCGGCGACCACTCGTTACGGGACGGGGTTCCGTCCCCCGCGTGGTAATACTGGGCGGGAGGAGGGGAGGTAAACGAGCGGTCCATGGCGCTGCCGGCGTACCGGCCCACCGAAGACGATCCCCAGTAAAAGGGATCCATCGGTTCGATATAGACCTGGTAGTCGCCGGGGGGCAGGCCGCGGAATTCAAAATCCCCCCGGTTTAACGAAAACGTCCCGGTTACCGTGGTATAGGTCTGGCTGGTCACCGCCCCGACGAGCCGGGCGATCACATTGATCCCGGGCAGATCCTGGCCGGCCCGTTGCACACGGCCCTGGATGAAACCGGTTTGCTTGTACCGCCCCGAGGCAGGATAGAGCGAAGCCAGTGTGAAGCGGTCCTCATCGGTCAACCGGACCCGGTACGACTCGTCATCCGTGGAAGTGGGGAGCATGACCGGCACGAAGACATCATCCCAACCGACGCCGTTCCCGGCCAGATGCCGGAACAATTGGGAATGGTCCAAACCGATGAAATGCCCCAATTCGTGAAGAATAGTGGGAAACAAGGAATCCGTGCGCGAAGCGTCCGGGCCAAGTATCGATCCATTGAACACCGCCTGGGCCGCGGTGATACGGTATCCCGAAAACCGCACCGGATTCGCGAATCCAAAATAATCTTTCTCGGCGCCCTCGCCGAACAGGGCCTGGATGATGGAACCATCTTCGTCAAAAACGATGGGATTGCCACTATACTGGCCGTCCAGGAAAATCTGGAAATTGCCCCCCGTAATGTCCACCGGCAAATCCGGCCCGGATTGGAACTGGATGAACGCGGACGGTACGCTCTGCCAGGTCATAAACGCCCGTTCCACCAGAAGCGCGGCTTCTGCGTGAGAGACCGGGCCCAGGTTTCCGGGATCAATCGCATAGACGATCGGATAGCTGCTCGAATGCCACAGTACGGGCGTGTTCCCTTGTAAAACCAACGGCCCGCCCGCCTGAGCGGACAGAATCATCCCTCCCGTCACCATCATCCACGGGAGAATGGAAACAAAGGGATCGGGCTTGCCAGTTCGCTTTAACAAATGTCTTTTCCGGGCAAAATGTTTACTTAATTATATAACAAGGGTGAAAGAGTGCCTATTTTTAAGGTTCATCCGACAAGTGCGTACCTCCGGCGCTATAGGCCCAGGGTTAAAACCCTGGGCT
>JBHGBC010000036.1:0-43538 GCA_041946805.1 bacterium | reverse complement strand
CCACGACGAGAATGATGGTCCTTTTTATGAACCTTAAAATGCTCGGTCAGGTTCTTGATTTTCTCGGACAAAATGGCGATCTGGACCTCCGGCGAGCCGGTGTCCGTTCCGTGGACCTTGAATTCCTCGATCAATTCTTTCTTCCGCTGATTGGTAATGGACAAGACACAACCTCCTTCCTGGATTTCCCTTATTTCGTCAAGGGAGACACTCTCTCCCCGACTCATCCGATCTCGTTCACAGACCTTGGTGAAACACCTTGACGGGTTTGATCACGCGCAGATTGCCCGCCAATTCATCCATTTGGTCGGAGTTCAACAGCGCTTCCCCCACTCCGATGAGGGTTCCGTCGCGGCCGGTCACCCGCACCATGGAGCCGGTGAAAAACTCCCCGTTGCGGCGGGTGATCGCGCCGCCGGAGAGAAAGCGTCCACAATGCAGGGATGCCTTGCCTTCCGATCCGACCATCACGGAGGGCAAGGACGACAACGCCTCGTTCAAACTGACGATCCGCGGCAGCACATCGCCGGGGAATTGGAGTTCGTCCAAGGCGATGGACTGATCGATATGGAAAGCCCCGCAACGGACGCGGACCAAACCCGACATGGCCGCCCCGCTGCCCAGGGCCTGGCCCAGGTCATGGCACAAGGTGCGGATGTAGGTGCCTTTGCCGCAGATCACCCGGAACCGGATGACCGGCAAATCCACGGATTCCAATGTTAATTCGTGGATATGGATCTTACAAGGGTCGCGTTTCACCTCCACGCCCCGGCGGGCGAGTTCATAAAGCCGTTCGCCCTTGTGGTGCTTCGCGGAGACCATGGGGGGCACTTGCAGTTGTTCTCCCCGGAAGCGGGCGAAGACGGATTCGATATCGCCGGGAACGAGGGGGGGGACCGGCAATTCTTCCACGACCGCGCCGGTGGTGTCCTGGGTGTCGGTGATCAGGCCCAGGCGCATGTTGACGGAGTATTCCTTGTCCTGGGCGATGAGGAATTGCTGGATCTTGGTGGCCTTGCCGATGCAGATGGGCAGGACGCCGGTGGCCATGGGATCGAGCGTTCCCGTGTGCCCCACCCGTTTAACATGGGACACCTTGCGGATGACATCCACCACGTCGTGGGAGGTCAGGCCCGCGGGTTTGTTGATGTTCAAGACGCCGTTGATTTCCAGTTTCGGTTTCATTCAATCCTCGAATCGGTCAGCAGGATGGATTCACGCTTCCCCGGGTCCCAGGTCGATCCCTTCGAGAGCCCGGTAGATCCGTTCCGCCTCGTCCAGAGAGGAATCGAAGCGGAATTCGAGTTCCGGGACGCGTTTGAGGCGCAGCCGCGAGAACAGCAATTTCCGGATAAAGCCGGCGGACCGCTGGGCGGTCTCCAGGCATTCGGCGGGATTCGCCTGCTTGTGCAACGCCAGGAAAACCACGGCGTTGTGCAAGTCGCGGGTGGTCCGGACTTCGGTCACGGTCACGCCGGCGAGACGGGGATCTCCCAGTTCCGTCAGGAAGACGTCGGCGATCTGTTCCTGCAACAGGCGGTTGACCTGGGCCAGCCGGTAGGTTTTCTTTTGTGTCATGATTCCGGAGGATGTACCCGGCCTTTCTCAGAATGGGCGGGGGGACCAGTCAGGGGTATACGCGGCGGAAAACTCGTCACAAATATTTCTTCCAGCTATTGGTTCCAGCTATTGGTTCCCGCCAATTGTCCCAGATATTCGTCACGGACATCCGTCAGAGATAGTCGATCCACTGATCGGTCACTTCCACCGCGGGCACGGATTGAATCAAATCCAGAATGCGGTTGAGTTCCCGTTCCACGGCGGTCCGCTGGGTGGCGACCATGGCGGCCGCGAGGCTGCATTGCTGCCAGGTCTCCTGGCCGTCCGTTTCCGCCAGGGAGACATTGAAGCGGCGGCGGATGCGATCCTTGAGGCCACGAACCACCTGGCGCTTGTCCTTGAGCGATTGCGAACCCGGGATGTGGAAGGAGACCTCGAGAATTCCGACAATCATGGATGCGCACCCGGACGGGAGAGGGAAACCTGCCCGTATCCTGGATTACAACGTCGGCGCCACCTCTTCGAGCATATAGCATTCCACGACATCGCCGTGGCGGATGTCGTTGAAGTTTTCGAGACCGATGCCGCATTCGTACCCGCTCTGGACTTCGCGGACATCGTCCTTGAAGCGTTTCAGGGAGGCCATGCGGCCTTCGTGCACGACCACGGAATCGCGCAGCAGGCGGATGGGGGCGTTGCGGAGGATGCGCCCGTCCTGGATGTACAATCCGGCGATGCTCATGCTGCGGGAAACGCGGAAGACTTCGCGCACTTCGCCGTGGCCCAGGATCCGTTCTTCGTAGGTCTTTTCCAGCATCCCGGTCATCGCCTTGGTGACGTCGGAGATCGCGTCGTAGATGACCCGGTAGGTGCGGATGTCCACGTGTTCCTGTTTGGCCAGGTCGATCACGTGGGGATAGGGCCGCACATTGAAACCCAGAATGATCGCGTTGGAAGCGGCCGCCAGCATGACATCCGACTCGGTGACGGCCCCGACGGCGCTGTGAAGAATCTGGATCCGGACTTTTTCGCTTTCGATTTTCTTGAGATTGTCGCAAACGGCCTGCACGGAGCCTTGGACATCGCCCTTGACGATGAGGCGCAGTTCCTTGATGGCTCCCTGCTGAATCTGCGCGTGGAGATCCTCCAGGGTGATGTTGCGGGCGCGGGTCAGTTCGCGGTCCCGCTGGATCTGCTGGAGCCGGATGCTGATCTGGCGCGCCTGGTTGTCGTCCTTGGCCACGATGAAGGGGTCGCCGGCGCTGGGGACGCTGTCGGTCCCCACGATTTCCACGGGCATGGAAGGGCCGGCGGCATCCACGGCCCCGCCCTTGTCGTTCGACATGGCCCGGATGCGTCCGGCGTACACGCCGGCCACAAAGGGATCGCCGATCCGCAGGGTCCCTTGTTGAATCAGGACGGTGGCGACCGGCCCGCGGCCTTGTTCGAGGCGGCCCTCGACGACCACGCCCCGGGCGCGGCATGCGGGATCGGCCTTCAGTTCCAGCAGTTCCGCCTGCAGGAGGATGCTTTCCAGCAGTCCCTCGATGCCGATTTTCTTCAGCGCCGAGATGGGCACGACGACGGTTTTGCCGCCCCATTCCTCGGGCAGCAGGTCGAGTTCGGCCAGTTGCTGTTTGACGCGGTCGGGATTGGCGCCCTCGAGATCGATCTTGTTGAGCGCCACGATGATGGGCACCCCGGCGGCCTTGGCGTGGTTGATGGCTTCCACGGTCTGGGGCATGACTCCCTCGGAGGCGGCGACCACGAGGACCACGATATCCGTGACCATGGCGCCGCGGGCGCGCATGGCCGTGAAGGCGGCGTGGCCCGGGGTGTCGAGGAAGACGATATCGCCCCCCGGGGTATTGACATAGTAGGCTCCGATATGCTGGGTGATGCCGCCGGCCTCGTGCGAGGCGACATCGGCCTGGCGGACGGCGTCGAGGAGTTTGGTTTTGCCGTGGTCGACGTGGCCCATGACCGTGACCACGGGCGGACGGAACGTTTTCCGGGATTCGTCGGTGTCCTGCTCCCACAATTCGGCCAGGGCGTCGCTGTCCTTGAGATCGACCTTTTCCACAGCGAAATTAAATTCGTCGGCGATGATCTGAATGGTTTCGAAGTCGATCGGTTGATTGATGGTGGCCATGACGCCGAGGGTGATCAATTTCTGGATCAGTTCGCTGGGAGGGATTCCCAGGCCGCTGGCCACATCGGCCACGGTGGAGGCATCATGCACCTTGAGAATGGTTTTTTCGCGTTCGTGTCTTTCCATTTCCGCCGCCTGCAACAGTTCCCGCCGTTCCCGTTTTTCCCGTTTCCAGGCCCGTTTGCCCTTGGTTTTGATTACCGCGGGCCGCCGCCGTCCGGTGGGACGGGTGATGACGGCCGCGGCCTCCTCCACCGGCTTGGTCTTGGATATTTCGACCGGCGGCCGGCTTTGCTTGATTTTGAGTTTTTGGATTTCGCGGCGGATCGCCTCGTCCTCATCGTGGCGGCGGGGGATCTCTTTTTCGATCTTTTCCTCGAAAAGAGGTTCGATGACCGGAGGGCGATCCTCGAAGCTATCCAAATCCAGTTCGGGCGCCTCGATGATGATTTCCGCCTCGCCCTTGGGTTTTTTGAGGGTTTCAAGAGAAATGGTTTTGGGCCTCGCTTTTTTGACGGCTTTCTTTTCTTTCTTGACCTTGGGTTCGACGACGGTTTTATCTTTACGGAGTTTGCGGATTTCCCGCTTGATCGCCTCCTCGGCCGAGACTTCTTCCACGGCGGAGGCCGGAGGCGTTTCGATAACGGTATCCTCCACGGGCGGGATAGAGGTCATTTCCTCGATCGCGGCGGTATCCTGTTCTTCGACGGATTCCGGCATCTCCATCACCGGAGTGGCGGCGTGGCGGTCGTGGATTCCGCCGCGGGGCGGGAGTTCCATGGACGCTTCTATCCGTACGAGGGCGGCGGGGGGGGTGGCGGTTTCCGAGGCTTCGGGAGGTTTCCACCCCTTGGGGCGCCGGACCTTGGCAAAGCGGGAGTTCGTCTTCGGGGCGGCCTCGGCTTCCTTGGATTCCAGTTTACCAAAATGTTGCAGCAATAGCTCGGTGGTTCCATCGTCGAGCGATGAACTGTGACTCTTACCCTGGACACCGATCGATTCCAGATAATCCAGGATGTCCTTGTTTTCGAGTCCGTGTTTCCGAGCGATTTGATTAATTCTCATAAAGATCGTGACTCCCTGGCGGTTAACCGCCTGCGCGTCAAAGGATGCGTGGTGCCGTGCATGGTTGGCCGGGATTTTTTTTTGATTTTACAATTCCTTTTCCACAGACAGGTTCGTTGCTGGCTTCTACCGATAGTATGCAATCCCGTCAATCGAATGGAGCCGCCGGGGTACGGAGGTCAAACGGCCGGGGTTTCCTCATTGGGAGTGGGGGCATCGGCGGTCTGGAGATCCCCCGCCTCCGCGTCTTCCGGGGATTGGATTTCCACCTGGATGGCTTGCAGATCCTTTCCTTCCAATAAGAGTTCGGCTTCTTCCAGGATACGGCGGGCGGTTTCCGTGTCCAGGTCTTCGATCTTGGTCAAACCGTCCACCCCGGCGGCGATCACATCCTCCACCTTGATGATACCCTGACTGAGGAGGGAATCGATCCACCCTTCGCGCAGCGAGGGAATGCGGTTCAGTTCTTGTTTCGCCTTGCGGGCCCGCTCGGAGAGTTGCGATTCCGAGATAATATCGATTTGCACACCGGTGAGTTCCGAGGCCAGTTTGGCGTTCAGGCCGTTTTTGCCGATGGCCAGGGCCAGTTCCTCGTCCCGGACGACCAACAAAGCCCGGTTCCGGCTTTCGTCGTATTCGACGCTTTCGATATTGGCGGGCTTGAGGGAGTTGGCGACGAAACGGCGCTTGTCGTCACTGTATTCGATGATGTCGATGCGTTCGCCCCGCAGTTCCTGGACCACCATTTGCACGCGGGAGCCTTTCATTCCCACGCAGGCGCCCACGGGATCGACGTCGTTGTCGGAGGAGAGGACCGCGATCTTGCTGCGCTTGCCGGGCTCGCGCGCCACGAGGCGGATGGAGACGATGCCATCCCGGATTTCCGCCACTTCCTGCTCGAACAGCCGCACGACCAGTTCCGGCGTGGTGCGGGAGAGAACGATCTGGGCGTCCTTCGAGGTTTTCTGAATGTCCACGATGACCGCCTTGAGCCGTTCCCCGTAGCGGTAGCGTTCTCCGGCCGGCTGTTCCTTGGAGGGCAGCACCGCTTCCGCGTTGCCCAGGTCGATGATGACGCTGCCCCGTTCATAGCGGAGCACGGCGCCCGTCACCAGATCGCCGGCGCGGTTTTTATACTTGTCGTAAATCACCTCCCGTTCCGCCTCGCGGATGCGCTGGGTGATCACTTGCTTGGCGCTCTGGGCGGCGATGCGTCCGAAATTGGGAGGCGTCACGTCGACGGACAACTCCTCGCCGATCTGGACGTTTTCGACATAATTGCGGGCTTCTTCCAATGAGATCTCGTAGTTCTTGTTCTCGACGGTTTCCACGACTTCCATGTCGGCGTAGACGCGGAAATCACCGGTTTCTGTGTCAAATTCGGCTTCCACCACGTTCACTTCGGGAGGGAGCATTTTTTTGGAAGCCGAAATGAGCGCCGCCTCCAACGCTTCGTGGAGGGTCTCAACCGGTATGTTCTTCTCCAGGCTGATGCGGTTGAGAATGTCTAGCACTTCCTTGCTCATGGTTCGCTCCCGTTGTACTCCCTGCGTGGGCTGAGTTCCTTTCGCCCTGAATCATACCATGTTGCGCGAAGTAGGGATCAAAAAGAGGACGAAAGTACGTAAAAAAGGCGGGGTCGGACCCCACCTGTTGAATTTCTAAGTATAATAGACAACCTCTCCCCACGCAAGTGGAAGATCGGGAATGTCAATTTCTGTAGCAGCCTTGGAGATTATTGATCCGGTTTATCGGACCCGGGATGGGACGCCGGGACCGTAACCGGCATTTCCCGGTAACGCACCGCGTCCCGGGTGGTCAGGACGCGCGGTTTCTCCCCTGATCCGGAGTAAGGAAGCGCGAATACCTGGAAGCGGTAGCGATGCCCGAATTCCGGCCCCTCGAGAAACACCGGATTCAATCCCGGCCTTCCCGCTTTCCACAGCAACAGCCGCGCCCGGCCGGATCCCGCCCGCCCCAGATATTGAAAATCCCCGCCGTCCACCGCGAGGTAGACATGGTAATCCGGGGACCGCTCGTCTCCGAAATTCCAGTGGATCACCAGTTGCCGGTCCCCCGGAGTATCGGCGTCTTCCTCACCGGCCAGGGGGGTGTCTTCCAGCAGATCATCCGTGACCACGATTTCTCCCGGCACTGCCACGGAGCGGCGCCGCACTTTCCAGAATGAAAAACCATCCGCCGCGGCGGCCGGTTCCCCCCATTTGTGCATCCAGGCGCGCAACCGGACCACCGTTGGCCGCAGATGGGGGGGAGGATTCTCCTCGAAGAGGATGAAATCCACACGAGCGCCTTTTTCCCCGTAGGACCGCAGCCGGCCTTCGGCGTCCCAGATCGTTGGATAATGCACGGAACGCGGAACCGCATCGGAAAAAGCGGAACCAAACACGGGATAGGCTTCCCCGACGGTGGCGGCCTCCAGGGAAATCCGCTCACCCGCCGCTTGCAGCAGCATGGCCCGCTTCCAGTTGGTCATGGACGAATTTTCCTTCAAGAACTGGATCCACGGACCGGTTTGCGCGCCCAGCACGGCGGCGATCAACGCGCCCGCCAGCGGCAGCCGGAATGAAGTACGCGAAATCCAGACATACGGAATCACCACGGTGAACCAGATCACCGCGGGGTAGACGTAATCCCGCAGGGGCTGGATCAGCAGGCACAGCGGGGCGCTGGCGGCGATGAAGATCAGGCTGCCCGCTAGGAAATGGGCTTTCTCCGGCAGGCTTTTCCGGAGAGCGAAGAGAATCCCGAAAGCAAGAAAGGATCCATATACATATATATTGACCGCCCGGGACAATGGCTTTGAGTACGTAAAGGTGAAATTGCCGATCAGCAAGGGGCGCGTGTTGGCCCAGACGAAACGGCCGAACACCCCGGGATTGGCGGACACGATTTCGTAAAACGGCGACCACCGGGCCAGGAGAGACTCACGGTCACGCTCCTTCCGGGGAAAGAAGGTGTCCATCACCTGGTACCAATCCGCGTCCGGCGGAAGGCCCACCCGCTGGTCGAACTGGTTGAGCACCACGTAGTTTCTGAATTTCTGGGCGAACGCGAAGAGAAAGCGGTTGGTGCTCAGCTGCCCCCGGAAGATCACCGGCAGCCACAAACCCGCCGTCACGAGGAGGAACACCACCCCCGCTTTCCCCGGCGTCAGGACCTGCCTCCAAGACGCGTCCCGCCCCCGCCGCCATACGAACCAGGCGGCCCAGCCGGCGGCGGGAAAGACAAATTCCGGCCGGAGCAAAAACGACAAGGCCACGCACGCCAGGGCGGAGAAGACATCCAGCGATCCCCGCTTTTTCATCCCGGCGAGCATCAGCAGCATCCAGCCGGAAGGGAAGGCGCGGCCGTTGATCATCAACCAATACGTGAAGCACACGCTGGCCAGCAGCGTTCCCAGAAACGCCCAGGCCTTGTCCCGCGTGAATTGCGCCGTGAAGGAGTAAATGCCCCACAACAAAATCAACTTACAGGAAAAGGAATACACAAAAAACAAACCGTACCAGGAAAACAGGCCAATCCAGTCCAGCGCGGCTCCCCAATAGGTCAGCACCGGGGTCCAGTCGGCGTACAGGGGCGCGCCATACCGGGCGAAAAGCCGGGCATAGCCGAAATAGTTCGCGTCATCGGATACGGGGAGATCCAGCCGGGGGAAAACGGCCGGGTAGACCAGGGCGTGGTAGATCAACAACAGCGCCGGAAACAGGGGAAGAACGAGCCGGCGGCCCCACAGTCCCAACGCCAGCCTTCCCTGCCCCAAGTCCAGGGCCAGGGATGACTGCCGCCGCCGGGGAGAATCCACGGTTTCCATCACGTCTCGTGTTTTCATGCCCGGCGGGAGGCCGGCGCCCGATTCTATAACCGGGATTTAATGCACCACCTTATTGCACCGCCTGTTGCAGGAGCGATTTGGCTTCTTCATGGGACGGGGCGCGTTTGAGAACCTTCTCCAGCGATTCGACCGCCTTTTTGGGATTGTTGCCGGCGAGGTTTTGTTTGGCCTCCATGAGCAGCAGGGTGATCTCGCGGCCGGCTTCCTCGGCCTGCTGGACGATGTTATGCAGGCTGTTCACGTCCTTGGGATTGTCCGGCTGGAGGGCCAGGGTACGGTGGCCGAGGGCGGCCGCCTCTTCGTATCTCCCCGCCTGGAACAGTTCAGCCGCTTCCCGCAAATAGCGCTGCACCAGTTGTTGTTTGACCGGACCGCGGCGCTTCTCCCGCTCCACGGTTTCCTGGATCCGGATTTCCTGCTCCAGCGGATCGGACAGAATCCCATCCAGCGTCTCGCGCAGGAACGCGGCCGCCGGGTGGCCGGGAATCCGTTCCAGCGCGCTTTCCGCGTTGCGCAAGGCCAGGTCGAAATGGGTGGCTTCCAGGTTCTGGAAGGCTTCGACGGTCATGGAGTCGGCGAAATCGCGGTCCTGGATTTTCCGCTCCAGCATGGCGATTTCATCGCGCAGCTTCATGATTTCATCGCGGTAGGTCTGGGCGGCCAGTTCCTCGGCTTTCTGACTCTTTTCCAGGGCGGCGTCGCGCGCATCCTTGAGGGAGCGGATGTTGTCCTGGGCCAGGAGGAGGTTGCTCTTGTGCTTTTCCGCGCGTTCGTTGGCCTGGCGCACGGATTCCTCCAGGTTGCTGAGGGTCTGCTTGAGGGAGTCGATCTGGGTTTCGTTTTTGGCGGCGGCGTCCTTCAGCTGCGCCACCAGCGCCGCCTCCTTGCGCAGTTTTTCGTTCTCTTCCTGAACCCGGCGGATCCGTTCGCGCCAGATCAGGGTGTTCTCGGTGTTTTTCTCGGTGAGGCTTTGGATCTGGCCCTGCAGTTCCTGGATGCGCTTGTCGCGTTCGTTCAGGACCGCCTGGTTCTCGGTCAATTGCTTCAAGGCCTGTTCGATGTCCCCCGCCCCCAGTTTGGTGTTCAGGGCCTGGAATTGGGTCTGCCAGGAGGCCGCCTCGGTTTTCTTGGCTTCGTAATCGGAGGCGATCTGCTTGATCGCCCGCGCCTGCAGCACCACCTTGCCGCCCAGCAGCAGGGTGAGCAGGAAAAACACGGCCGCCACGCCGCAAGCCAGGCTCAGGTTCATCCGCTGGGGACGTTCTTCGTCCTCCGCGGCCCGGTCCTCTTCCAACCGCCGCGCCTTTTGGATGTTCTCGTAGGCCTTTTCCATTTCCGGATTCAAGGCCAGGGCGTTTTCCCAGGCGCGGATGGCCTCGCTGTACAGCCCCTTGCGGGCGTTCAGGGTTCCCAGCAGGTTGAAAAAAAGCGGATTTTGCGAGAACAGCGAGATGGCCGCCTCGAGCTGCCCCACGGCCTCGTCCAGGTTGCCTTCGTGCGACAGGGACAACGCCTTGTTGTAATGCTGGTTGGCGGTGTCGATGATAGTCCGCACCGGCGACAAGTCGGCGTTGCATGCTTCACAGACTGCCGCTTCCACCGGATTCTGCGCCCCGCATTCGGGGCATACGATCGGATTCATAAAGCCTGCTCCTCTATTCCTCACGCGGATAATTGCCATTCTACTCAGAAAACGTTTCCCGCCTAGCCATTGTCACACCTTTCCCCAGCCGGTGGCCCACCGGGACTCCTCCCAAGGGGCATCCCCTACAAAATTGTAACGTTTATTGACACTTGATTCCCAAAAAATAGTATATTAGGTTAATTTCAAGGAATATATGTATCGTTATTTTGCACTTACTGGATTACACGCCATCAGGAATTTCCTGACATACCCTAGTCCTTTGCTCACGAAAAAATAGGGATTTTCCCAATTGCCTTCCCGGCTCAATCCCTATACTCTCCATGCAATGGAAAATAGTAGCGCGAACTGACACGTTGCGGGGTGGATGAGTGTCTTTTTATTGTATCATTTCCGGTTGCCCCATGTGTGGTGGGGGCAAGAGCCGGGAGCGCCGCGGGAGGTGTGGAAAAATCCATGACAAAAAAATCAAGGCGGTCCCGGCTTGAAAATAAGTACTAATTTTAGTAAAATATGCAAGTACTATATATTATGATTTACTAGTCTTATATGAATACAGGTGAGGAGAAAAAGAGAGAAACAATCACCCGGCATTATCGAAGCAAGCCATAAGGAAATCTAGCGTCATTCTATCCTTGCTCAGGCCGAACCCGCCGCGAGGCGGGGGCGGAAAGCTTTGGATCTCGCCTAAACCGAGACAGCCAAGTTGCCAAGGACATTCGATCGGCAATTTGGCTATTTTTATTTTTTCTTGGCTATTTTAATTTTTTCGTTCGTTGTTCCAGATTACCCGGTTTCACCTTTCTTCTTGCGATTCTTCTCCGCACGATGAAGTACTTCTTCTGGTTGAGGGTGATGGCTCACTGTGGACTGAATCATCACCTGTTCCCAAGTTATCGTCCCCGGACGCGGCTTTCTGAACAGAAAAAAATTGGGGCGGGATTGTATTGTCAGCCGCGCGCGGCGCAGCCCGCGCGGCGCGGTCATCGTGATTCCTGCAGGGGTATATGGCTTGAGAAAGCGAGAGAGGCCGATGAAACAAAAAATTCTGATCGTGGATCCCGTGCCCATCGTCCGGTACGGGCTCACCCAGCTGATCAACACGGAGAACGACCTCGTGGTCTGCGGCGAGGCGGTGAACGCGCCGGAGGCCGTCCAGTTGACCGAAGGGCTCAAGCCCGACCTGGTGATCACCGACATCACCATCGACAGCCTGAACGGCATCGAGATCATCCGCCAGCTCAAGGCCATCCAGCGCGACCTGCCCATTCTGGTCTATACCCTGCACGACGAATATCTCTACGGCGAGCGCGCCTTCCGCGCCGGGGCGAAAGGCTACGTCAAGAAGGCCGATCCCCCCGAGGTGGTGCGCAACGCCATCCGCAAGGTGCTCAACGGCTACCTCTATCTCAGCGACGACATGGCGCGCACCCTCTTCGACCGGAAATACAAGGAATCGCCCGAACTCAACGAGTCCGAGTCGCCCATCGACCGCCTCAGCAACCGCGAACTGGAAATCTTCGAACTCATCAGCAAGGGCCTCAAGCCCACGCAGATGGCCGAGAAACTCAACATCAGCGTCAAGACGGTGGAAAATTACCGTGTGCACATCCGCGAAAAGCTCCACCTGGACAGCCTGTCGCAACTTATCCAGTACGCCATGGAATGGTACCGGGGCAGCGGCGACTTGCTCCGCCGGGCGAAACGGCTCAACTCCGCGGCCGCGGCCATCCCGCCGGCCGTGACACCAGTCCCGGCCTCCGTGGCGCCGGCGGCGGTTCCGGAGGTTTCCGATTCCGTCTCCAACGTGAAGCCGCTGCGGCCCCGCAAGGCCGCCAAGTCGCCCGGCGCGGGGAAATCCAATAAAGACTTGCTCGTGGACGTCAACGTCGCCTAAGGGCGCCGGCAGGCCGTGAGACAATAATGCATCCTCCAAGCACGCGGGAGGGCGGGTCTGGCGCGGGGCCTCCGCAACGGCGGCGGCGGTCACGCGGGAGAAACGCCCTCCCGGACGGTTTATTATGGGGGGAATATGGTTAATTCAATTTTTTGCATTTATAGTAAAATAAAATTGTCTTATCTTCTTTATATTGCATTATTTCTTTATAGCTCTCTTGGTACAGCAATATTATGCAAACAAATCCTTGATACCGATAATAAAAATATTTATAAAAGAGATTTTCTCGCGATTTATGTTTTGACTCGGACTATGGCTGTGGGCGGAAATATTTCCACACCCATTGATGTACTTGCCAAACAATATATCGGCGATATTCCACGTCCTATTTATGATCATCCCACGCCACACCCACCTACAATGGGTTTATTATTACTTCCTCTTTCACTGTTTGATTATGTTACGGCCAAATGGTTATGGTTTTTTGTTGAATTTGTTCTTTTATTCCTAACTTTTTATATTTTCCAATTAATTTTTCATGCCAGAATATCCTGGATCGTATTTATTTTGATTTTTCTTTCATTTCAATCATTCAATCCAATAACTTCTGAATTATTTCATGGTCAAGTCAATATTCCAATTCTTTTTCTTTTGACATGGTTATGGTTATGCCTTAATAAAAAACAAGATAAATTGGCCGGTTTTCTTTGGGGGATTTCCATCTTATTGAAACAAATTACCTGGCCGATATTATTTATTTTTCTATTTCATAAAAAATATATGTGTGTGTTATCAGCGGTAATCACAATATTAACAGGGTATATATTCGCAATATGGATAATTGGCTGGCATGAAATTACAAATAACTTATTCATAACGCTTCCCAACATCACAGAATATTACCAAGATAGCCCATGGAATTTATCCCTTTGGACAATTGGATATCGTTCAGTCAATGGCGCTTCTTTTACAGCCTTCACAGGCCGGAAATTCGATGTTGATTCACTATTCATTTTCAATCACGGCGCTTTTCTAATCTCATCTATCATACCTCTAATCGTTCTTGTTATATCACTTTTTATAATTCTCAGAAAAAATGATATTACCCAGACCTTCCCTATGATATGCGGAATACTAACAGTTATTAATCCACTTGCATGGTATCACTATTTTGTCATTGTTTTGCTTCCTTGTCTGAACATTCTTCGTCGCTTAATATCACGTAATTTTCCACCGTTGGAATCCACTTTGACTATATTTGCGTTTCTCTCCATATCTCCACTCGAGCTGGCCTGGATGCGCATAGGCTCATATTTGGGTGGTGCTGGATTAGTTCATTTTAATATGGTTAATCAACTAGCCGTTCCCTATTTTCCACAATTATTATTTTTTATGCCAACCATTGGTGTTTTAATCCTGAGTTTTTTATCAAGCCATACGATTAGCAAGTCGATAGAAGATACGGAATAACGGTGAAATAATATGAAACTGAATAATAAGTTTTTTTGGAAAATAATATGGTTCTTCTTAGCCTTTTCCTATTTTTATATAATTTTACTGTTCTATCATAATATTAAATTATACCAAAATTACAAATTACTAATTGATACTACATTTAATAAAGGCTTTCAGTTCACTTGTGATTTCTTTGGCTATAAATACATTGGATATTCGAACGAATTTATCGATCAAAATATATTGATATATGGCGCATATGAAAAATATGTTCTATTTTTCATGAGAAATGTTATTCAAAGATCTAATGACATGAATATTGTTTTTTTTGATATCGGCGCACATGCAGGCCAACATTCGCTGTTTATGTCTCAATATATTTCAACGATACATGCATTTGAACCCTATCCGCCTCTTGTAACCCGATTTACTGAAATGATCAATATCAACAAAATAAAAAACATATTTCTTCACCCTGTCGGCCTGGGTGATCGAAATGAAAGCATCCCCTTTTATGAACCCCCATTAAGGAATACAGGTGTAGGCTCATTCATGAATAAATGGTATGCAAGGAATGAAGAAATATTAATAAATTTAGAAATTGTTAAAGGTGATGATCTGCCTCAAGAGATACTTGCAAAAATTGATTTGATAAAATTGGATACAGAAGGCTATGAAAAAAATATAATAAAAGGTATGAGAAACTCTCTACACACGAACCGGCCGATCGTGGTGATGGAACTCAATGTAGGTGGAGAACAAATGTGGAAAAGCGAGGGAGATATATACAGTACATATCCGTCAAATTATAAAATCCTTTATCTCGAACCATTGGACTCCCCCTCAAGCGGAAAATATCGATTATCACGATTCGATTTTGATTTCAGCCTTCCTCGGAATATTGAAAAACCAGAGGATCATCCCAATATCGTGCTTTATCCTTCCGAAAAAGAAACTTTAATCTTATCCATTGCACTCTAATGAGTCCCGGGCCAAGAAGACTTAAATTAATCTTATATATTGCAAAATAATTTATTACTATGCTATATAATTGTAATATAAGTTTATTAATATATTCACGTCCATGTTTATATTCATTCCCAGCTTATGGGATTTCTATCCCTACAAAACATATCACAATGGGAGAATACTCCCCTCCCTATATGGGGTATATTAAATGATTAAAAGGTCTTTTATCCGATATATCCCAACTTCATTCATATCTAGAATCTACAACATCAATCACATCGTGCTAGAGGCGCCTTGTGAACACTTTTCTCAAGAGATGGTTGGAAGGAGAAGGACCATGAAGAAATTCTGGAAAGACGAGGGCGGTGCGGTAGCAACCGAATATGCAGTGATTACCACAATCATTGCACTCGGTATTGTTGTGGGAACAACACTTTTTGCTACAGGTCTGAATAATTGGTTCAGCGATGCCGGGAGCGAACTCGATACTGTCACGATTCCCGATGTACCTTGATTAAATATTCTTTAAAAATTCAATGGAGAGTCACCCAGAATCTGCCCAACATCCTTCTTTATTCTGGGTGACTCTCCCTCCTCTCTTGATTCTAGGGCGGGGCGGGGTGAGATGTCAAGCACGATTTTGGTTTCCTTGGTTCTGGCGTTGGCGGCGGGGATCGATTACCGGACCCACCGCATTCCCAACTGGCTGACGGGCACGGCGTTCGTGTCCGGGATTCTTTTCAACATGATCGTGCTGGGGTGGGAAGGGCTGAAGTGGAGTTTATTGGGCGGCCTGGTGGGATTCGGGCTGCTGATCCTATTCTACGCGATCGGCGCCATGGGCGCGGGGGACGTAAAGTTGATGGCCGCGGCGGGGGTGTGGGCGGGCGCCGCGGCTGCCTTTCAAGCCTTCCTGTGGACGGCGGTCATCGGCGGCCTCGTGGCGCTGTTCCTCATGGCCGCCAGCGGGCAGTTCCAGGCCCAGCTGCGCAAGGTCAGGCAGGCGGGCTGGAACCTGCTCTATTTCCACGACGCGAATACCGGCGCGGAAGATCCGGCGGTGCGGAAGATCCGGTTCCCCTACGGCGTATCCATCGCCCTGGGGTTTTACGCCTACTTTCTCTTTGGAGGTCTGATCTGATGCTTCGGTTGCGGAAGTGGACCCCAACGGGGGGAGAGCGGGGCGCGGTGGCGGTCGAGTTCGTGATCATCTTCCCGATCCTGTTTTTGTTCATCTGCGGGATCATCGAATTCGGCCGCATCATGGCGTTCAAGAACCTGGCCACCTCGGCGGCGCGCGAAGGGGCGCGCACGGCCATCCTGCCCGGGGCGGCGATCGGGGACGTGATCACGAAGGTCAAAGGGGTGCTGTTCAGCCTCGGCCTGTCCGAAGACGGCGTGGACGAAAAGATCGCGGACGGCACGATCGGCATTTTCGTCGGGGATTGGCAATACGGGCCCGGCGACGCGACCGATCCGCTGGAGGACTACGACGGCGGCGATCCGATCACCATCCAAGTGCTGCTCGACTACGGCGGATTCGCGCTGGTTCCCGGATTTGTGGATTGGATCGTGCTCGACGGCACGGTGACCATGCGGAAGGAGACGTTCAGCTGAAGTGATTTTCCTATTTTTTCCCCAGGGTCCCCAGGGTTAAAACCCTGGGCTAGTTTAAAAGGATTCCCCTCACCCCAACCCTCTCCCGGGGGGAGAGGGAGAAGAAAAAAACCAAAATCGAATCCAACAGGTGTTTTTTCAAATAGAAACAAATCAATTCAAGGAGAGCAATCATGTCGAAGGGAGCGGCGTTCTTCCTATTGCTGGTGGCGGTCATATCGGGGGCGGTGGCGACAGCCGCCGTGCGGAATTACCTGCAAACCAACCTGGTGACCCAGCAAAATCCCTCGCAAACGGTCCCGGTGGTGGTCGCGAAGTTCAAGATTCCGGCGGGCACGGCCATTCTGAAGGATTACCTGAGTGTTTCCGAATTGCCGGCCAAGTCGGTCCCGATGAATTCGTTCAAAACCCTCGACAAGCTGGAGGGGCGGGTGGCGAACAGTGACATCTACCCGGGCGAAGTGGTGCTGGCCAGCCGCCTGGAAGGCGAAGGCGCCCTGGCGGGGCTCTCGGCGCTGATCCCCAAGGGGATGCGGGCCATCACCCTGAAGGTGGATGACACGTCGGGCGTGGCGGGATTCGTCCGTCCGGGGAATTACGTGGACGTGGTGACTACCGTCCGCGGGGCGGAAGAAAGAAACGAGACGATCAGCAAGGTGATCCTGCAGAACGTGAAGGTCATCGCCACGGGCGAGCAGATCGAGATCAATCCCGAGGACGTGAAGAAGAGCCGGAAGGTGCCGACGGTGACGGTGCTGGTGACCCTGGAGCAGGTGGAGCGGCTGACCCTGGCCACCAACGCGGGGACCGTGCGCCTGGTTCTGCGCAACCAGGCCGACGCGACGGAGGAGGAGACCATGGGGGCGACCCTGAAGAAGCTGATCCCCATGGCCAATGAGGACATGTCGCCGCCGCGGGAAGTAGTGGAAGCCGCTCCCGCCGTCCCGGCGCCCGAACCCACGCCCAAGCCGAGGCCGGTCAAGGTGGTGCAATTGATCAGCGGGACGACGGTCAAGGAATTCACGTTCCAGGAGTAGGGAGACGAACCGGGGCGGGGCGAGGCGGAACAGGCCGCTTCGCCCCGGCCTGCTCCCGGGGATTGCCCCCTCACCCCAATCCTCTCCCGGGGGGAGAGGGAGAAGAAAAGGGAGAGGGGAGATGAAAAAATAACCATAAAGTGATGAATAAAGATCCTTTCTCCCTCTGGGAGAGGGCCAGGGTGAGGGAAAGCAGTACGAGATCAAAAAGCCAACCATGGGGAGCAGGGGTGGACGGTTATCGAAAGGCCCTTCCCTCACCCCAATCCTCTCCCGGGGGGAAAGGGAGAAGTAAAGGGAGATAAGAGATTAAAAAAGGATAGATGAAGAAAACAAGATAGATTTTGAAATCATAAATGCGATTATTTCCCTCTCGATTTGTCAGAGGGCTGTGGTGAGGAGAGGACTCGAATTCGAGGAAGAACGGACAACAAGGCAGCAGAATCCTCAACGACGATGAATGGGGGAAAACCATGAACAAGGCAGCGGTGCTGTGGATGGCCGGAATGGCCGCCGTAGTGATGGGCATGACGGCGGTGGAAGCCCGGAGCGAGCAGACATTGGAGACGCTCCTCCCCAAGAACGAGAAGTTGAACATCGTGGTGAACAAGTCGCACCTGATCCTGCTGGAGAAAGCGGCGGAACGGGTGTCGGTGGTGAATCCGGAGATCGCCGACGTGCAGATCATCGATCCCAACCAGATCCTGGTCAACGCGAAGACGGTGGGCGAGACGGGGATGATCATCTGGACGGAGGGCGGCGCGCACCGGGCCATCGACCTGGTGGTGCAGTGGAACATCGAGCCGATCCAGGCGGCGCTGTTGACCATGCTGCCGGACGAGGCCATCGAGGTGGTGTCGCTGGCGGACGCGGTGGCGTTGAAGGGCGAGATCCGTGATATCGAGTCGCAGGACAAGGCGTTGGAGATCGCCACATCCTACGCCCCGAAGGTGGTCAACCTGCTGAGCATCCCCGGCCAGCAGCAAGTGATGCTGAAAGTGAAGGTCGCCGAAGTCGCCAAGAATTTCCGCGAGGCGCTGGGATTCGACTTTTTGATCACGAACCAGGACGGGTTCGGGGGAAGCATACCCAACAACCTGACCACGGGGACGTTCGGAACCGGCTTCCCGGACGTGGAACTGACGGACGCGGTATCGCTGTTCTTCGGCCTGCCGAACGATGACGTGTTCGGATTCATCCAGGCGCTGAAGACCAAGGGGCTGATGCAAATCCTGGCGGAGCCGAACCTGATCTCGCGCAGCGGCGAGACGGCGACCTTCCTGGCCGGGGGCGAGTATCCCATCCCGGTGGTGCAGGGCGGGGGGCTGTCGAATTCGGTGACGGTGGAATACAAGGAATACGGGGTGAAGTTGAACTTCACGCCGACCATCGTGTCGGTGGGGATGATCCACCTGGACATTTCGCCGGAAGTGAGCGACCTGGATTTCGCCAACGGCGTTTCCTTCAGCGGGTACACGATCCCGGCGCTGGTGATGCGGCGCGCGCACACGGTGGTCAAGCTGCGGGACGGGCAGACCTTCGCCATCGCCGGGCTGATGAGCCGGTCGCGCCAGGACACCAACCGCAAGGTGCCGATGCTGGGCGACATCCCCATGTTCGGCAATCTGTTCCGGGGCAGCGAGAAGACGGCGAAGGAGACCGAGCTGCTGATCATGGTCACGCCGCAGATCGTCGCGCCTCTGGACTCGAACGAAACGGATCTGATTCCCCAAAACCTGCCGTCCATCGAGAGTTTGTTTGATTTCCGGCAGACCATGTCCACCGGGGGCGGGGAGAAGGCCGTGAAGGAAATCAGCACGGAAGAGCAGACGGAGCAGACCATCAAGACGGAAAGGAAAAACAAGTTCACGGGCAAGAACATATTCTACCGCTGAAGCGGATGCGTGGAACGCGGAAGAGAGGGCGGGCGATGAGAACGAGAATCGAAGTGGAACGCGGCGCGGTGTTGGTCATGGTAGCCGTATGCATGTCGTTGTTCTTCATCCTGTTGGCGGTGGCGATCGATATCGGCTGGATGCACTCCACCAAGGCGGAATTGCAGCACGGCGCGGATTCGGCGGCCCTGGCCGGCGCGTTGGAACTGATCAAGGATTTGCCTCCTGAAGATGTTGATAGCAACGCACGAGACCTGTCCGTCGATTTCGCCGCGGACAATAAGGCAGCCTACGCGGAATCGCAATACGCCGATCCGGAGAATGATGTCGTGGTTGGCTATATCGATAATCCATTGGATCTCAGCGAACCCATTACGCCCACAATCACCGATCCAAACTCCGTGCAAGTGCGAACGACGCTGCAAAGCAATACAACGGTGGGTCCCGTGCCATTAAAGCTTTTTTTAGGCCCCTTCACGGGGCTGGATGAAGTCTCCATCCATACCCAGGCCACCGCCACGGTGGATGACCGGGTGATTGGCTTCGATGCGCCGGATAGTGGAGAAAAATCAGGGATATTGCCCTTCGCGATGTATGCTGGTTCATGGTATGAGGCTATTGATAGTACGATCGGCCTTCCTCAAGACATTGTAAGAACAGACATCTGTGCAGATGCATCCGATGAGGACAATTATATCTATAACGAGGTTACAAAGGAAGTTGCAAAAGTATCCGGGACTGGAAGTGGAGATGGACTACCAGAAGTTAAACTATATCCTTACAGTGATACGGTTTGCACCGAAGAGGAATGGATTCCTGGCAATTTTGGCTCTGTAGATCTTGGAGCGTTAAATAACTCACAAAATGATATCAACCGACAAATCATAGAAGGTCTAGATCCGGAGTTGGATTGGCCATACATCAATTCTTTATATGGTGGATTGATATTACACGATGATGGATCTGTAACCAATGGCACAAACTTAACATTGACTGTTAATGGGGATACCGGAGTTGGTTCCTCCCAACAAGCATTTGAAGATATCATAGGTGAAACAAGAATCATTTTATTATATTCTACACGGAATGAAGAACCAGGAGGTAACTTGGATTATACAATTGTAGGATGGGCCGGCGTGCGAATCATGGATATTGTTTGGAATACAGCACTCAGCAAAAAGTGCATCATTGTTCAATATGCCAATGTGGCTGTAGAGGGTGCGAAATTTGCTTCTGACGCCCCGCATTCCGGTTCTGTCTGGGTTTACTCCTTGACGCGCTGATACCTGACAAATGGCAAGCCGGGAGAATGGCGAGGGCCAGGACGAGACCGAGTTTTTTACCTTTCACTAAGGAGAGAGTGAAAAGCCCATGAGATCCAAAACCGAACGGAACCAAGGCGCCGTGCTCGTGATGGCGGCGGTTTGCATGTCCCTGTTCTTCATCCTGCTGGCCATCGCCATTGACATCGGTTACATGCACGCCACCAAGGCGGAGCTGCAGCACGCCGCCGATTCGGCGGCCCTGGCGGGAGCCTCCGGCCTGGCCGATGCCGATCCCGATCCGGTGGGCCGGGCGCAGGAATACGCCGAATACAACCAGGCGGCCAAGGTGAACCTGGATGTGCCCTCCGAGGACGTGACCGTGGGCTGGATGGAGAATCCCATCGACCTCCACGGCGAGATCGAGACCGAGTCCGGCCACGATCCCAATTCGGTGGAGGTGACCACCCGGCGCTCGTCCACGGTCAACGGGCCGCTGGACCTGTTTTTAGGGGCCTTCACCGGGCTGGATTCGGTCAACATCGCCACCCGGGCGCGGGCGGTGCTGGAACGGCGGATCATCGGCTTCGACGCGCCGGAAGGCGGGGGGGAGCAGACCGTGAGCCTGATGCCGTTCTCCATTCTCATCGATGAATGGAACGACAGGATCGTCAACGGGAACGGCGAGGACACGTTCATCTTCACTCTGACAGACCATGACCACGGGACGGTTGCCAGCGGCGCCGACACCGTGCCCGAAATCAAGATGTATCCCTACCCGCACAATCAGGGGGGAAACAATCCGCCGGGGAACTTCGGGACGGTGGACATCGGTCCGGGCGGCAACTCGACGAACGATTTGGTGCGGCAAATCCTGTACGGCATCAGCAAGGACGACTTGGACGCCATCGACGGGGAATTGGACGGCGAGGGACGCCTGATTCTATCCGAGGAAGACCCAATCACTCACCAGCGGTATATCCTGCTGGAGGGAGACACGGGGCTCAGCAACGCGATCAAGAACGCGCTGGAGCAAATCATCGGGCACACGCGGACTATTCTGCTGCACAGTGAAGTTCAGAATCCGGGAAACAACGCGATCTTCAAGATTGTCGGCTTCGAGCGCGTGGTCATTCTGGAAGTGCATATGACGGGCAATCCCAAGTGGGTCAAGGTGCAGCCCAACGGCGATACGGGCAACTCGACGGGCACCGGCGTTTTCGATCCGGACGCGCCGGTGTCGGGAACCCTCTTCATGGTGGGATTGACCCGGTAGGAAACGGGAACGGCAGGGATGGTATGAACATGAACAAGCCTTTGGAAGAACGCGGCAAACTCCGGACGATGGTGATCGACCGTGATCCGGACGACCTGAAAGCGTCCCGGAATGTTCTTCTGCTGACGAACCAGGTCGAGATCGTGGGCGAGACGGGTCAACTCACGTTGGCGCCGGCGCTCATCGACAAGCACACCCCGGATTTCGTGTTCATATCCATGGAAAGCGAAGGCCCGCTGGCGCTGGAGATGATCGAGCGGATCCGCGAGCGGCACGGCGGCCTGAAGATCGTGGCCCTCAGCGCGCAGACCGACGCCTACAAAATTCTGGATTGCTTCCGCGCGGGGGCCGACGAGTTTTTGGTCAAGCCGATGCAGGCGGCGGAAGTCAACAAGGTCATCGAGCGGTTCAAGGCCCAATTGCGCAAACTCTCTCAGGACCAGCGGCCGCATGGCAAGGTCGTCGCCGTGTGGGGCAGCCGGGGCGGCAACGGCGCCACCACGGTGGCCTGCAACCTGGCCAACGCCCTGCAGGAGAAGCAGCCCACGATCCTGGTCGATTTTCATTTCGCGCAGGGGGACCTGTCGGTGTATTTCAACCTGCAGCCCGCCTACACGCTGGAGGACGTCGGCCAGATGGCCGACCGGCTCGACGAAACGCTGATCGACAACATCACGCTCAAGCGCCCCAACGGCCTGTCGGTCCTGGTGCAGCCCATCCGCACCCCCATGGTGGAGTTGAAGGACGAGGAAACGGTCAAACTGCTCAAGATCCTGCAAGCGAAGTATAAGTACGTGGTTTTGGATATCGGCCATGAAGAATCGATGGCCGGCAAGATCCTCCCCTACGTGGACAAGATCCTGCTGATCCTGACGCAGAACATGCCTTCCATCTATCTGGCGGTGCGCAAGCTGCGGTTTCTCCGGAACACGGGCTTCGAAAAACAGAGCATCTTCGTCACCGTGAACGCCTACGCCCGGCGCAGCGAGGTCACCCTGGGGCGCATCGCCAAGGCCCTCGAGGTGCGGGACCTGTACTCCATCCGGCACGATGAGGCCAACGTGCTCACGGCCATGAACCGGGGATTTCCCCTGCAGGAAGTCTCGCGGCGGGGCAAGGCGAACCAGGACATCGCCGGCCTGGCCCAAATGATTCACGAACAAAACCGGGGGACGCCCCATACCCCTCCCAAGGAGCAGCTGGAGCTGAAACCCTTGATGGAGAAGACCATTTTTCCCGAGACGTTGCGGGAATCGATTTGAGTGAGGCGCGATGACCACATCACCGATCTACTTGAAACCCAATAACGGCAACCAGCGGACGGCGGAGCAGCACGAGCTGTACCAGAAAGTGAAAGCCGATGTCCACCGGCAGTTGATCGAGATCCTCAACCTGGGCGAGATCACCGAGGAGAACATCCCCCTGGTGAAGAAAGAGGTCCGGCCGGCGGTGAGCGAGCTGATCGCCTCGCAGACCGTCCCCCTCAACGGCAGCGAACGCTTGATCCTGATCGAGGAGGTGCTGGACGAGGTCTTCGGGCTGGGCCCCCTGGAGCCGCTGCTGAAGGACACCGACATCTCCGACATCCTGGTCAACAACTTCAAGGATGTCTACATCGAGAAGCACGGGAAGCTGGAAAAAGTCAGCGCCCAGTTCCGCGACAACCGCCATCTTCTGCAGATCATCGACCGCATCGTTTCGCGGGTGGGCCGCCGGGTGGACGAGAAATCGCCCATGGTCGACGCCCGCCTGCCGGACGGCTCGCGCGTCAACGCCATCATTCCCCCCCTGTCGCTCAACGGCCCCTGCCTCTCCATCCGCCGCTTCGGGATCAACCCGCTGACGCTGGAGGACCTCCTGGAGTACGAGTCGATCATCCCCGACTTCGTGGAGCTCTTGCGCGCCGCCGTGCAGGCCAAGCTCAACATCCTGATCTCGGGCGGAACCGGTTCGGGGAAAACGACGCTGCTCAACATCCTCTCCTCGTTCATCCCGCCCAGCGAACGGATCATCACCATCGAGGATTCGGCCGAGTTGATCATGCAGCAGCCCCACGTCGTACGGCTGGAGACGCGGCCGCCCAACATCGAGGGCCAGGGCCTGATCACCCAGCGCGACCTGCTCTTCAACGCCCTGCGCATGCGGCCCGACCGGATCATCGTGGGCGAGGTGCGCGGCGGCGAGGCGCTGGACATGCTCCAGGCCATGAACACGGGCCACGAGGGCTCGCTCACCACGATCCACGCCAATTCGCCCCGCGACTCCCTCAGCCGCGTGGAGACCATGGTGTCGATGGCGGGCTTCGATCTCCCCGTGAAGGTCATCCGGCAGCAGATCGGATCGGCCATCGACCTCGTCATCCAGACCTCCCGGCTGATCGACGGCCGGCGGCGGGTCACCAGCATCTCCGAGGTGACCGGGATGGAAGGCGACGTGATCACCATGCAGGAAATTTTCAAGTTCCAGCAGATGACCGTGGACCGGGAAGGCAACGTCATCGGCAAGTACATCGCGACCGGCGTCCGCCCGCAGGGGATGGACCGGATCGAGGCCGCGGGCATCGATCTCTCCCCCGACTTGTTCGAGCCGGGCGAAATCCTGCCGGCAGGAGCCAAATCATGACGTTCGCACTCACCGACCTCAATCCGAGCATGGCGATTTTCTTTCTGAGCACCGCGGTGTGCGTGTTCAGCTTCTTGTTCCTGTTGCGGTACGTGCTGGTCCCGGGCGCCACGGTCGAGAAGCGTTTCGACACCCTCCCCAAGGCGTTCCAGAACCCCGGGAGCGAACGGCGCGTCACGTTCCGGAAGCCCAACGACTGGAAGCGCTATGCGTTCTTCCACAATCTGCCCGCCGCGGTCAATCTGCCGCTGCTGTTCGAGCAGGCGGGGATGACCTGCAACCTGGGGATCTGGATGCTAACGGCGGCGGGAGTGGCCGGAGGCGGCGGATTCCTGGTCTGGTTTCTCACGGGGAAAATCCCCCAGGCCGCCATCGGCGCCGCCGTGTTGGTGCTGCTCCCCTATCTCTTCGTGCAGCGCAAGAAGAAAATCCGCATCCACGAATTCGAAACCCAGTTGTCCCAGTCGCTGGAGATCATCGCGCGTTCCCTGCGGGCCGGCCATCCGTTCCTGGCGGGGTTGCAGATGGTCAATCAGGAGATGCCCGATCCCATCAGCACGGAATTCGGACGGGTGTGCCAGGAACAGCAGGTGGGGATGACAATCGAGGATTCCCTGTTGAGCATGACGCGGCGCATCCCCCTGATGGATTTGAAGTTTTTCGTCATCGCCATCATCATCCACCGGCAGATCGGGGGCGATTTGGGCGAGGTGCTCGACAACCTGTCCCGGGTGATCCGCGACCGCTTCCGCGTCCTGGGCCAGGTGCGGGCCCTTACCGCCGAAGGCCGCCTCTCGGGGTGGATCCTGTGCATCCTGCCCATTTTCATCTTCTTCTCGCTGTCGCTGATCAATCCCGGGTACATCGGAACCCTGACGAACACGGATATCGGGATCAAATTGATTTACACGGCGGTTTTCTTCCAGATCATGGGGATGTTGGTCATTCGAAAAATCGTGAATATCAAGGTGTGATCATGAATGTGTGGATCGATGTATTCAGCTTCTTGTCGGCTTTTTTCCTGATCGTATCGCTGGCGGTGATTTCCGGGGCGGTCAAGCATCCGATGGACAGACGCATCCTGGACATGAAACCCGCCGCGAAACGCCGGGAGACGCAGACGTTCCTGGCCACGCCCAAGAAGGGCAACCTGGTGGCTTCACTGGGCAAGCAAGTGGCCCCCACCGAGCAGGAACGGCGGTCCATGAGCAAAAAATGGCTGGCCCGCTCGGGCTATTACAGCGACACGGCCTTCTACACCTATTGGGGGATCAAAATCCTGCTGACGGCCATGCTGCCCAGCCTGATCGTGCTGGTCTACACGGTCAAACAAGCGCCGCCCATGGAGGGTATGTACAGCATCCTCTTCGCGGCCGGTTTCGGATTTCTCTTCCCCGATATCTTTTTGTTCTTCGTCAAGCAGAAGCGGCAGGAAAACATCTTCCTGGGCCTGCCCGACATGCTGGACCTGTTGGTGGTCTGCGTGGAGGCCGGCCTGGGGCTGGACGCCGCCCTGCAGAAAGTCAGCGGGGAAATCCACCTCGGCAGCCAGGAACTCAGCCAGGAGCTGCAGATGACCGCCGCCTCCATCCGGCTCGGGCAAAGCCGGGAGACCGCCCTGCACGACCTGGGCGAACGCACCGGAGTGGCCGATTTGAAATCCTTCGTCGCGGTGCTGATCCAGGCGGACCGGTTCGGGACCAGCCTGGCGCAGGCGCTCCGCGTGCACGCCGACGACATGCGCACGCGGCGGCGGCAGCGGGCGGAGGAACTGGCGGCGAAGACCACGGTGAAGCTCATATTCCCCCTGGTTTTGTTCATTTTCCCGGCGATTTTCGTGGTCATCGCCGGTCCGGCGATCATTCGCATATACGATTTCTTCATCAAACGCAACTCGTGAAAAGGAGTAGGACGGTGAAACGCACAATGCTGATCATCATGGTAGCGTGGTACTGCGGGGGATGCGAAACGGCAAAAACCCAGACGCCGGCGGACGTCACGGCGGCTCCGCCCTTTGGGGCCACGGTCCAGGCCCCCTTCGACGCGATGGCGCAAAACGCCGCGCAGCCGGAAACGGTATTGGGAGCGGTCCATTTTCAGTATGACAAGGATTTCCTGACGGCGGACGCCCAGACCGCCCTGGATTGGATCGCGCAGGACATCGCGCAACGGGAAGGCGTGGTGATCGTGGAAGGCCACGCCGACCATTTCAACACGGAACCGTATAACCTCCGCCTGGGCTACAAGCGGGCCCTCAATGTGGCCGACTATCTCAAGAGCGCGGGCGTGTGGGATGAACGGCTGGTGATCCGCAGTTACGGCGAGGGCCGGCCGGCGGCCACCAATTGGATCGATTCCGAACGCGCCAAGAACCGCCAGGTGGTGATCAAAATGTTCGACCAGGGTGACGGGATGACGGCCAAGGAAGGTATCCGCGCCTACCGGAAGACCCTGCAAGACAAGAAAGCCTCCGATTCGCGCGCGACGGGTATCAATCTGATCATGTCCGAGGCCAAGCAATAAGAACCGCGCGGTAAACCGGGACCGTGAGAGGGCGGTTCCGGATCAGGGAAAGCGACCGGGAAAATCATGAACACGCCCATGCTGGAAAAGATGCCATTGGATAATGGAGGGACTCTGATCACCATGGAGCGGGAGCGGGTGAACATTCCTCCCTCGCCCAAGACGGTTTTGGCGACCGGGCTCACCCCCTCCTTCCTCAGCGATCTGATCATCAAGCATATCTACCGGTACGGCACGATCTGCGGATACGAAATCGCCGAGAAATTATGCCTGCCCTTCTCCGTGATCGACCGGATTCTGGATGAAATCCTGGAAAACAATCTCGCGGAAAAGCGGGGCAGCCGGGGGCTGGGCAATTCCACGGATCTCTTCAGCCTGGTCGAGAAGGGGCGCAATTACGCGCAGGATCTCTTGGAACTCGACACCTACACGGGGCCGGCCCCGGTGACGCTGGAACAATATTCCAAGTACGTCAAGGACATCAATCTCAAGGGGATCACCGTCAAGGAAGCGATGCTGCGGGACGCGTGGAAGGACATCATCCTCGACGAATCGTACTTCGGGGTCCTGGGGCCCGCCATCCGCTCGGGAACCTCCTGCTTCCTCTACGGGCCTCCCGGCACCGGGAAGACGGTGCTGGCCAAGTCCATCGCCCATTATTTGGAATACTGCTGCGGGTATGTCGCGGTTCCGTACTCGATTATCGTGGGGGGCAGCATCATCCGCGTCTTCGATCCGGTGTACCACGAACAGGTGCAAAACAACAAGACCTACGGTGACCGGTATCTGGTGAGTGAAAACCAGGACCGGCGCTGGCTGGTGTGCAAACGGCCCTCGGTCATTTCCGCGGGCGAACTGACCCTGGACATGCTCGATCTCCGGTACAATCCCGTCACCCGGTACTACGAAGCCCCCTTGCACATGAAGGCGAACGGCGGGATTTTCATCATCGACGATTTCGGCCGCCAGCAGGTCGATCCCCGCAACCTGCTGAACCGCTGGATTCTGCCCCTGGAGGAACGGGTCGACTTTCTCACCCTGCACACGGGCAAGAAGTTTCCCATCCCCTTCGAGCAGTTCGTGGTGT
This sequence comes from bacterium, assembly GCA_041946805.1. Taxonomy (GTDB): domain Bacteria; phylum Hinthialibacterota; class Hinthialibacteria; order Hinthialibacterales; family Hinthialibacteraceae; genus JABLXU01. Next base: position 15,626 of record JBHGBC010000036.1, on the reverse strand, counting down.
TCGCCACCAATCTCAATCCCAAGCAGCTGGTGGACGAAGCGTTTCTGCGCCGCATCCGCTACAAAATCTATATCGGCCAGATCACCGTGAACACCTACAAGTTGATCTTCGATTGGGAATGCCGAAAGAAGAATCTGGAGTACAACACCGTCGACCTGGACACCATCATCGAAAAATATTATCTCAAGCCCAACCGGATTCTGCGCGCCTGCGATCCCCGCGACATCACCGACCGGATCGTGGATTTCTGCAATTACAACGATCTGCCCCACACCATCCCGTACGAGACTTTCGACAACACCTACGCGGCCTACATGGCCAACGTGGTGACTTGAGTGTTTCGGGAGGATTGCGCGGCGTTCAAACCGCCCGGCCTCACTTCATCCCTCCTTTTCATCCGCACAGGTTCAAACAGTGTCATCCCCGCGCCAATGGGTCCGCTGGTTAAAACCTGCGGCCTTTCACCTGGATCCCCTTCCGGGAGGAGAATTACCCTATAATCATATTTTGGATTAGGTCCGCCATTTCCCTCCCCTGACCTTTCCCCTGGAGAGGAGGGATATTGGATTATCCAGGTGATTAACGAAAATCCGGTCCACTTCACCATGAACCAGACACCCAAAACCGTCATCACCCTCCTGGGCCTCGCGGTTTTCTTGTCCGCGTGCGGCAAACCGGCTTCCACGCCGCGCGAGACGGGATTTCACGACATCACCGCTGAAACCGGCATCAACTTTGTCCACACGGACGGCAGCAGCGGGCGGCATTACCTGGTTGAAACCGTGACCGCGGGACTGGGGCTCTTCGACTATGACAACGACGGCAGCCTGGACATCTATTTCGCCAACGGAGCGGAGCTGCCGGGACGCACGTTCACAACGCCGCCCGCCAACGAGCTCTGGCGCAACGGCGGAAATCTCCGCTTCACCAACGTCACCCGCGAAGCCGGAGTGGGCGACACCGGCTACAGCATGGGCTGCGTGATGGGCGATATCGACAACGACGGCGACCTGGACATCTACGTCTCCAATTTCCGCGAGGACGTGCTCTACCGCAACAACGGCGACGGCACCTTCACCGACGTGACGAAAGCCGCCGGGCTGGGCGATCCGCGCCTGGGGGCCGGGGCCTGTATGGCCGACTTCAACCAAGACGGCCGGCTGGACCTTTTCGTCGCCAACTACATCGAATGCCCCCTGGACACGCCCGCGCCCTGCACGCGCATGGGCGTTCCCGTGTACTGCGATCCCAGCACCTGGAACATGTACGAACCGCAGCAGGCCAGCCTCTACTTCAACAACGGTGACGGCACATTCCGGAACGTCAGCCAGGAATCCGGCATCGCCCAGTACCGGGGCCGGGGCATGGGCGTTTCCTGCACGGATTACGATAACGACGGTGACCAGGACATCTACATCGCCAACGACGTCACCGAAAATTTCCTGTATCGGAACCAGGGAGACGGCACGTTCCAGGAAACCGCCCTTTTCGCGGGCGTCGCTTACGACCTGCACGGGCACGAACAGGGCAGCATGGGCTGCGATTTCGGCGACTACGACGGGGACGGCTGGTTCGACCTGATCGTGACCAGTTACCAAAACCAGCCCAACACCCTCTACCACAGCCTGCGGGACGGGACCTTCGAGGATGTCACCATCCCCTCCGGCGTGATCGCGGGCAGCATGGAAAATGTCAGCTGGGCCACGTTCTTTTTTGACTACGACAACGACAGCCTCCCGGATTTGTTTATCGCCAACGGTCACCTGCAGGACAACATCGAGAAGATTGAGCCGCAGACCAAGTACGAATCCCCCAACCAGCTGTTCCGCAACAACGGCCACGGGACCTTCACCGATGTCTCCGCCCAGGCCGGCCCCGGATTCCAGGTGCGGCGTTCCACCCGCGGGGGAACGTTCGGCGACCTCGACAACGACGGCGATCTGGACATCGTGGTCTCCAACTCGCGCCGGGAACCCACCGTCTTGCTGAACGAATTGCGCAACGGCAACCACTGGATCAACATCCGGCTGGAAGGCGTGAAAAGCAACCGGGACGGCATCGGCGCGCGCGTGGAAGTGACCGCCGGCGGCAAAAAGCAAATGAACGAGGTCCGGGCGGGGAGCAGTTACCAAAGCCATTATGACCTGCGCCTGCATTTCGGCCTGGGCAAAGCGGAAACGATCGACCAAATCCGGGTGGCCTGGCCCAGCGGCCAGGTGGACACGCTCCCAAACGTGAAAGCGGATCACTTCGTGAAGATCAAGGAAAACGCCGGATATACCGTATTGCGATGAGAAACAACTGATGCAAGAAGATCACAACTGCGTACCCACTAGGGAAAAAGGCATTCCATCTACTCGATAAAATTCGAGTGGACACCAAGTTCCGCCCTACAATAATTCCCTCACCCTGCCCCTCTCCCTCTGGGAGAGGGGCAGGGTGAGGGAAAGAAACACCGGCCAGCTGGTAAGCCGGGGCCTCCTATGGCAATATGCCCTTCCGGTAGCTCCCACTGGGACGCCAGGTGGGATCCAAAGCAAACGTGGAAGACCAATCATACCCGGCGGCTTTGGATTCCGCGGGATCCCCGCTTGCGCGGGGATGACATTCCCTTCTGAACCAAGTCAAACGGCGGGAATCCTCCAGGCGGCCACCGGAGCGGGCCATCACTCATTTCACCGGATTGCCCAGCGCGTCCACGGGCTCCTCGATGGTCAATTGATCCGCGGGCAGGGTGGCGGCCAGATCGGGCAGGTCGTATTTCCGTAAGGCTCCATGCACTGTGTTGACCAACTGGTTTTTGGTGACCGTGTTTTGGATGACATTGGACCAGGACCCGAGGGACTGGCGGATCTTCACCGTCTCGAACAGGTCCGGTTCCAGAGCCGCCGCGTGCAACGCCGCGGGCCCCGCTTCGCCGGTGGCGATCAGATGAATCCTCCGGGGAACGCCGTCCGGTTGCAGTTCGGTCAAAAACCGGGCCAGCGCCAGCGTGTTCTCCGCCCGCATGCCCACGTACGATTTCCCCAGACAGTAAGCCAGATACACATCCTGCCAGCACGGTCCGATGTATGTGCTCCAGTCGTTCGCTCCCGCCGGTCCGGCGGTCTCGCCCAAGCCCGGCAGATCGGCGGCCATCACCCTGTTCCCTTGGCGCACCAGGTTCACGGCCAATCCCTCCGGCCGCAGGACGCTCTCCTTGCCGCCGCCGTCCAAAATCAGGTAGAAATCCTCACCGGGTGACGCGGCCGGCACCAACACCACCGCGGGAATCCATAGTCCTTCCTCCACTTTCAACGCCAGTTTTTTCAGATCGTATCCTTCGCGGGATACGGATTCCATCTTGTCGACTCCGAGTTGGGGGATTTGATCGAGCGGCCGGATGCCCGCGAGGGTCCTCACTTGCTTCAACGCTTCCGCCCGGGGAGCCGTTCGCCAAAACTGTTTCCGTTCGTTTTGGAGTTGGGCCTCGATCTGGCGGTTCAGCTCGTAGATCGTCTTCGCTCCGGCCAACCTGCCCACCTGGCCTTGGGGAGTGCATTGCAGTTCCGCGTCGGGAAGCACCGTGATCTCCGGCTCGGTGAGAGGATCCTCCACCTTCATCAGCCAGCGCTTCATCCACCGGACCATGCCCTCGCGCAGCTGGACCGAAAAGCCATGCTCGGCGTCGGTTTCGATCAGCTCCACCCGCTCCGCGAATCCCATGCGGGTATACATGCGCTTGGCCTGCCGGAATGTGAACCACGCGCCGTGGATATCGAAGAAATCCCGGGTGGCCGTGCTCATCAGGGTGGGCTTGGGCGCGCGCATGAGCAGGTAATCCGCATGGTCCATGCCAAAAGCCGCCTGGGCGTGGATGTTCTGTTCCGCGTCCTGCGGCTCCTGGTTACGCAAGGTGGTGAGATAACAACTGGGGACCGCGCAGGCGATCCGCTCATCCAGGGCCATCAGGTAACTGGTCAACGTCCCCCCGCCCGAGTTGCCCGTGCAGCCGATGCGCGCGGGATCGATGTCCGGCCGGCTAGTCAAGTAATCGATCCCCCGGATGCCGTCCCAGATCCGGTAGGTGGCCGCGTTCCGGCCCAGCAGGATGCTCCCGATGCCCACCAGGGTATGGCCGAGGGTTCCCCCGAACTGGGGCTTCCCCTGCCCGTCGAGGATCTGGTACCGCTCACCCTGGTCGAAGGGATCGTAGCAGAGCACCGCGAAGCCATGCTTCGCCAGCAACACGCAGGCCCGTTGATAGACATCCGACGCCTTGCCGTTATCGCTGTGCCCGCACGGAAAAAGGACGCCGGGAAAGGGAGGAGCCGATTTCGGCAGGTAGAGCACGGCGGTCACGTACAAGCCCGGCTGGCTCTGGTAGATCAGTTTCTCGAGGCGGTAATCGGCGAAATTCCGGCTGCCGGTGGTTTGCGCGTTCAGCGGTGTTTTTTCCCAGAATCCCCCCAATTGCTCCACGAAAAATTGCCTCATGGTCTTCTGATATCCGGCGATCTGTTCCAGTGTTTTAATCTGTTCCCACGCCGCTTCCCGCCGGTCGAGCGCCTGATATACCTGGTTGCGCAGATACCGGGTCATCATCTCCGACGCGGGGTATCCATCCAGCTCCCCTGGCAGGACATCCGCCCAATCCACTCCCGGCGCGGGCGCTTCCCCGCCCCCGGCCCCGAGCGCCATCCAGCAAACGATCCCCATACCTATCAAAAAGCCACGCATCCGCTTCACTCCTTGGATTATTGAATAAAATCGGTTCTTCCAGTCAGTACATGCTCGATGGTAAAAGGGCATTCCATTCACTGGATGTACGGTAGGACATCTTGGTCCGCCCCCTAATAGGAATCCCTCACCCTGACCCTCTCCCAGAGGGAGAGGGAATTGCAGTTTCTTTCCATTATCCCTCCGATACCAAACACCCAATTCGAAAAATAGGCCCATGTCAAACAAATAAACCTCAATGGCATCTTACCAAACAGACTTCGGGTCCGTATAGGTGATTCCCACTTGACGGATCAAGGTTTCCCCGGTAGATTTAACCACGGTTAAATTGATTTATTTACCCTAGGTAACACCGGGATGACGCCGAGTTCCCTCCTCGGACAAGCCGCCGAGGACTATTTGAAGAGCGTATACAAATTGGCCCGCGAGCACCCGGTGGTGATCCCCTCCCTGGTGGCCGGCCAGCTGGGGATCTCCCCCGCCGCGGTAACCAAGATGGTCAAGCGCCTGGGGGAGATGAACCTGATCCGCTATTCGCGCCGCCAGGGGATCCGCTTGACCTCCACCGGGGAAAAAATCGCCCTGCGGGTCATCCGCCACCACCGCCTGATCGAACTGTATCTCATCGAAGCCCTGCATTTCACCTGGGACCAGGTCCATGAAGAGGCGGAGCGCCTGGAGCATGTCATCTCGGAAAGCTTCGAGGACAAGATCGACGCGTATCTGGGATTTCCCACCCGCGATCCGCACGGCGCGCCGATCCCCGGCAAGGACGGATGGGTCGAAAACACGCGGAGCCGGCGCCTGGCGGAGCTCAAGCCCGGCCAGAGGGGGATCATCCAGCATGTCAGCAACGACGACGCGGCCATGCTGCGGTACATGGGTGAAATGGGGTTGTTTCCCGGAGTGGAAGTCGTCCTGATCGCCCGGGATCCCTTCGGCGGGCCGTATCGCGTCCAGATCGGCGGCCAGCAACACGCCATCGGGCCGGAAGTGGCGAGAAATGTATTTATTTCAATATGAGCCATTAGAAACTCGAGGTGAACAAGTACTGGATGGACATATCATCAACTCAACACTCGAAATGGATGCGGTAGTCAGCTTTCTCCCTCTTCCTTTGTGAGAGGGCCGGGGTGAAGGCTTTCGATGGCAGGGTTTCCCCTCACCCTCACCCAGAGGGAGAGGGATCGAGTTATCTCTTATTCCTTTGGATAAGAATCCCGGCCAGGGTATGAATGACCGGGATAAACAAAATAGGGAGTACACCTGCATGAGGTTTCTGCAAAATAGCCTGCTCATCCTGGCCGCGGCCTTTTGGTTGTCGTGCTCGAGCGGTCCTCCCTCCCCTGAATCCGATGGGAAAATCCAGGTCACGGTGACGACTTCGCAGATCGCCGACCTGGTGAAAAACGTGGGCGGCGGCCGCGTGGCGGTGACCGCGTTGATGGGGCCCGGCGTCGATCCCCATCTCTACAAGGCTTCGCAAGGCGACATCGGCCGCCTTTCGTCCGCGGACCTCGTCTTCTATAACGGCTTGATGCTGGAAGGGCGCATGGCCGATATATTGGAACGCATTGCCCGCGCGGGCGGGCCGGCCGCGTCCGTGGCCTTGGGCGGGCGGCTCGATCCCTCCCTGCTTCACCATCCGCCGCAATTCGAAGGCCACCCCGATCCTCACATTTGGATGGATGTCAGCCTCTGGGCGCGGACTATCCCGGTGGTGATCCAGGAGATCTCGGCCCTCGACCCGGCCGGGCGGGCGGAATACGAGAAAAACGGAGAGGCCTACCGGCAGGCGCTGGAACGGCTGCACGAGGATGTCCGGCAAAAAATCCAAACCATCCCCAAGGAACGGCGAGTGCTGGTCACCGCTCATGACGCCTTCGGGTATTTCGGACGCGCCTATGACATCGAAGTCACCGGCCTGCAAGGCATCAGCACCGCCTCCGAATTCGGCCTGCAGGACCTCCAGCGGCTGGTGAACCTGATCACCGAACGCCAAATCAAGGCGGTGTTCGTGGAATCGAGCGTCCCCCGGCGGTCCATCGAAGCCCTGGTCGAAGGCTGCCGGGCCCGGGGACACGAGGTCCGCGTCGGCGGTGAACTTTTTTCCGACGCCATGGGTCCCGCAGGAACGCCCGAAGGAACTTACACCGGCATGATCAAACATAACGTCAACACCATTGTTGAAGCGTTGAAATAACGCGGTTCATCCGGCCAGTGCGTACTTGGCGGTGAAAAAAGTGCTCCATTTCTTCCCGGTTGCGGGTGGACTGCCAGGTCCGCCCCTACCCCAATTCCCTCACCCTAACCCTCTCCCAGAGGGAGAGGGGATTGGGGGTGGATATCTCAATTGAGCCCGGTTGGATACGGGATATGTTGTCATGACAATCGGTACGCAGTAACCGGATGAACCAATAAGGCGTTGAAATAAACCAGGACACGAATCATGAATCCCACGCAATCCATACCCGTGGAAGAAGAACGCGCGGCCGGCGCGGCCCGTTGGGTGATTCCCGATCCCCCGCCGCTGGAGATCCACGATCTCACCGTGGCGTACCACCGCAAACCGGTGCTGTGGGATATCGACTTCGCCGTCCCCGAGGGGGTGTTGATCGGCATCGTCGGTCCCAACGGCGCGGGCAAATCCACCCTCATCAAGGCGGCCTTGGGCCTGGCGCCCATCGCCTCGGGCTGGGTGCGCTGCTACGGCAATCCCATCCACAAGGAACGCAAACGGATCGGCTACGTCCCCCAACGCGAATCGGTCGATTGGGATTTTCCCACCGACGCGCTCGATGTGGTGCTGATGGGCGTCTACGGCCAACTGGGCTGGATCCGCCGCCCCGGCCGCGCCGACCGTGAGTTTGCCTGGGAATGCCTCCGGAAGACCGGCATGGACGATTATGCCCACCGGCAGATCAGCCAACTTTCCGGCGGTCAACAGCAACGCGTCTTTCTGGCCCGCGCCCTGGCCCAGAATTCCCAGATCTACTTCATGGATGAACCCTTCGCGGGGGTGGACGCCGCCACCGAAAAAGCCATCGTGAATCTGCTCAAGGAACTCAAGGCGCAGGGAAAAACCGTTTTCGTGGTCCATCACGACCTGCAGACCGTGCGCGAGTATTTCGACTGGGTGTGCCTGCTGAACATGCGCCTGATCGCCATCGGCCCGTGCGGGGAGGTCTTCACGCCGGACAATCTGAAAAAAACCTACGGCGGGCGGCTCACCATCCTCACCGAGATCGCCGAGGCCGTGGCGCGCGGCGCGCCTCAGGAAGGCAAGCCATGACTTCCTGGCTGAGCGATCCCAACACCCGCTGGGTCCTGACCGGCTGCATCCTGCTGGGCGCCGGCGGAGGGATTCTAGGCGCGTTCGCCATGCTGCGCCGCCGCAGCCTGCTGGGCGACGCCCTGGCCCACGCTTCGCTGCCAGGCATCTGCCTGGCCTTCCTGCTCTCCGGCGGCCAACGCTCCCTGCCCTGGATGATGGCCGGCGCGCTGCTGGCCGGCCTGCTCGGCGCGTTCTGCGTCCAGGCCATCACCCGCTATTCCCGGATCAAGGAAGACGCCGCCCTGGGCATGGTTCTCACCGTGTTTTTCGCGTTCGGCATCGTTCTGCTGACCTTTATCCTGCGCGCGGGCGGGCAAAAGGCCGGGCTGGACAAATTTCTCTTCGGCCAGGCCGCCTCCCTGGTGGGAGCCGATGTCCAGATCATGGTGATCTGCTCATCCTTGGCCGGGCTGCTGGCCATGGGCCTGTACAAGGAACTGAAACTGCTTTGCTTCGATCCCGGTTTCGCCGACAGCCTGGGATTCCCTTCGGCGCTACTGGACGCCCTGCTCAACCTGCTCATCGCGGGAGTGGTGGTCATCGGCCTGCAGGCGGTGGGCGTGGTGCTGATGGTGGCCATGTTGATCACTCCCGCGGCCGCCGCGCGCTTCTGGACCGATTCCCTTCACCGGATGATTTTCCTGTCCGGCGCGATCGGCGCGTTCTCGGGAGCGGCGGGTACGGCTCTCAGCACTCTGGCTCCGCGCCTGGCCACCGGCCCCCTGATCGTGCTCTCCGCCGCCGCCCTGTTTCTCCTCTCGCTGTGGTTCGCTCCCCGGCGCGGCTGGGTGGCCAAGGCCGTACGCGCCTGGAGGCTGCGCCGGCGGATCGCCCGCGAGAACACCTTGCGCTCCATCTACGAATGGGCCGAACGGAAAACCGCCTGGAACCAACCCATCCCCGTGGAGGAAATCGCCGCCCGGCGGGGGCTGAATCCCTCCCGCGCGGCCCAGAACCTGGCCCGGCTGGCCCGCGAAGGATTGTTGCGTTTCGAGAACGGCCAGGCCTGCCTGAACGAGAAAGGCCTGGGAGAAGCCTTCCGCGTCACCCGCAATCACCGGTTATGGGAAATGTACCTGATGCACGAACATGACTTGCGGGCCGATCATGTCGACCGCGACGCGGACGTCATCGAGCACGTGTTGAATCCAGACATCGTGGCTGAATTGGAGGAATTGCTGCGGCGTCATGGGATGGAACCCAAACGGCCGCCCAGCGCGCACCCCCTGCCGGGGTAAGGCAGGATTACCATGACCGATTTCATGAGCGCGTTTTGGATTGTGTTGACCGGAGCCTTGGTGGCGGGCGCGTGTTCGCTGGTGGGGTGTTTTTTGGTTTTACGCCGCCTGTCCCTGATGGGCGACGCCATCAGCCACGCGATCCTGCCGGGGATCGTCATCGCCTTTCTGCTCACCGGCAGCCTGAATCCCATGGCGATGGTCCTGGGCGCGGCCGCCGTGGGGCTGTTGACCACCTTCTTGGTTCAATGGCTCAACCAGGGAGGCGTGCAAAGTGATGCCGCCCTGGGAGTCACCTTCACCTCCCTCTTCGCGCTGGGCGTGGTGGGCGTGTCCCTCTTCGGCCACGCCGTGCACCTCGATCTCGATTGCGTCCTCTACGGCGAAATCGCCTATACCCCGTTCGATCTCTGGCTCTGGAACGGCCGTTCCCTGGGCCCCCGGCCGGTATGGATCAACGGCGGCCTGTTTCTCCTGAACCTGGCCGTGATCACCCTGTTTTACAAGGAATTCAAACTCGCCGCCTTCGATCCGGACCTGGCGGCGGCGGTGGGGATTCCGGTGACGTTTTTCCATTACCTGCTGATGACTCTCGTGGCCCTCACCACGGTCGGCGCTTTCGAAAGCGTGGGCGTGATCCTGGTGACCGCCATGCTGATCACCCCGCCCGCCACCGCCTACTTGCTGACCGAAAATCTCAACCGCATGCTGATGATTTCCACGGCTTGGGGAGCGGGCGCTTCCGTATTTGGGTATCTCCTGTCCGTCCAGCTGGATTGCTCCATCGCCGGGGCAGTGGGCAGCGTTTGCGGCCTGTTTTTCACCGCGGCGTTTTTATTCTCTCCCAGTCATGGGCTGGTGATCCGCTGGCTCCGCTTGCGCCGCCTGCGCCGCCGCGCCGCCGACGAAGACGCCCTCCTCTGGGCGCGCCGCCAGTGGGAAACCGAAACCGCCCACTCGTTTACCACCGGACAGTTGGGCGCGGCCCTGCACTGGCTGGCACCCGAGGCCCAAGCCAGCACCCGGCGGCTGAATCGGGCTGGGCTGCTGCGCCGGGATCAAGACCGTTTCTCCCTGTCCACTGCCGGCCACGCCAAGGCGATGGATCTCATCCGGGCGCACCGGTTGTATGAAACCTACCTGGACGATCTGGGTTACCCGCCCGATCACCAGCACGCGCCCGCCGACCGGGTGGAGCACCATTTGTCCCCCGGCCTGGTCGGCCAGCTCGAAAAAGCCACTGACCATCCCCTGAAGGATCCTCAGGGCAAAACCATCCCCCCCGCGGAGTGAACGCCATCTTCATACGATCCAGGCTCATCCCCACGCGATTCCTGGATGCCCTTCATTACAATTGTTTTTTTATCCCCTGCGGGTTAAAATATATAAAGATAATTTAAAAACTATAACGATTCTTTACATTTCATAACCTGTATTATCTCTTTATACAAACTAAATTCAATGAGTTACAGAAACGGCGCGAAAAGCCGATGATTATCCCATGCCGGCCATGCGCCGGGAGTGTCTCTTTTCCCACGGGGGTACGAGGTTTAACCTCCCCGGTGGCCCCGGCTCGAATTCCATGGATGCGGAACGATTTCAGGCAACGGAGTGAAGCTCCCGGTTCAATGGCACATCCGGGGTTCTGGATAAGGCGGGGACGATGACTTCCATCTCATCCACCGGCCGCCGTCAAGCGGCCGCGCAAGTGACCGAACAAGATATCATCGATCGGCGCATCGGGGATATTCAAAACATCTTCACTGAACATTTCCGGCAGTCGATCATCAACGAATTCCTGAAGGAACATCCCGGTGTGAAACGGGATGAAGTGATCGAGAAAATTCAAAACGGCCAGGTCGTCCTCGATACCGTCGACAATGTTTTCAAGGAAATTTCCAAGCGGGAGAGGATCTCCGAATCGTTCAAGGACAAGAAATTATACGAACTGTTGCAAATCGAACAGGACGACCGCTACAAAGCTTGCCTGGCTTCCATCCGCAATTCGGAACGGATCGTTCATTACCTGTTCACCTCCAACCACGCGCAATTCGGACTCGCCGAGAAAAATCAAACGCTCAATTTTTTAACCCACAAGGAACGGGTGTGCGCCAACTGGACCGCGAATTATTACAAGGCCACCAAGGACCTGTTCACCTTGATGATAAACAAGCACATCGTTCAACCCCCCAAGGTGAAGGGATTGATCAGCCTGTATTTCACCGCCCTGCACCAGCAGCTGATCTCCCAGCGGGAAATCTACAAGAAGGAGCTGGATCTCATCGAATTGTTTTCCCGTTTCTCCAAATCGTTCGTACAAACCAACGCCAAGATCATTCAGGCGAAGATCAAATCGTCGCCGAAAAAAGAGTTGGTGGTGGGCATGTTGAAAAAAGCCTGCCTCCTGATGAACAAAAACTATTCGCTCAATCTCCCCATTAAGGAAAAATACGAGATCGATCAGTTCATCAATGATCTCAACCAGGTGGATACCACGCTGAGTCAGAAGCGGGAAGAAGTGGTGTTTCTGGAAAAAGCCATCACCGTCTTGGAAAAAGTAGTCGTATACATCGAGCAATATAAAATCCAGAAAGTCCAACCGCAACCGGTTACTCCCGCCGCGCCCGAAACCAAACCGGCCTCCCGCATGGTCTTCATGTCCAAAGTCAAGAATCTCTTCGTCCGCTTCCGGCGGGTGCGGGGGTAGGGGGAAAAACAGGGAGAAAGATACGCCGCGCCATGCATAAATCAGGGCGGATACCTTCCTCCCCTCCGAGGGGATCCGGACGGATCCGCGCCACAAATAACCAAGCGCTCAACAAACGGAAAAGACCAGGGAAATCGGGAGGGGCGAATAGTACCCTCCGGATTGGAATCCGGAGCGGGATCCAATTATCAGATCCCCAGATTGGTCAGGCATTCGGCCGGCATAAGATCTCCGAAAAGCAATCACTCCTGTCATCGGAGGGCAGGGGCGCCTCGTTACGCGCCCCTGGGTATTGCCAAGAACCTCGGCACGATGCCAGGAGGGAGGGAATCCGGATTTTCCCGCTCTTGCAAGCAAGTAACTTTTTGCCTCTTTTGATCCCCACTGCCATGGATAGTTGGAAACCCCCGGGGGTAGGATGAGCCGGGATCATATCCTACATATCTCGAGGAGGGATCGACATGAAAAGACTATTCTGGTTGTGGATGGCTCTGGGGGCCGCCGTCATGACAGGTTGGACAGCCCCGTCCGTGACGGTCAATCAATCCGGCGCGGGCGATTTCAAAACAATCCAGGAAGCGGTCAACAGCGGGGCCACCTTGATCACGATCACCGACAGCGCCAATTACGTGGAAAACGTGGAAATCGGCGATCCGGACACGGGCGGGCCGGCGGTCACCCTGACCTCGAATCAAACCGGGGACCAACGGCCGGTGATCACGCCGGCGGCGGTCAAGACCTACGACGAGGTGCACCGGTCCGGGACCGACCGGGGCGCGGGATTCGGCCTTTTCGCCAACAATTCGGTGATTTCCAACCTGATCATCGAGGGGCATCCGGATCTCGATACCGGTTCGGGATTGGGACTGGGCGCGCTGTTCGTAATGGCGGATAACGTAGTGATCCAAAATTGCCTGTTCCGCCCGCACGCGGGAACCGCGCACTTCATCGAGTTCCCCAACACCCTGCTCTTCTTCGCCCAGCAAGGCACGGGGGGCGTGACCGTTTCCGGCGGCCGGGATTGCAACGGCTGCGTGGTCCGCGATTGCGAATTCACGGGCGTGGCCACCGACGCGGCTGTCGTGGAACCGACGATCGACGCGCCCGGCTACCTGGAACGCAAGGGAGACAAGGACGGGGGATACGCCCAATCGGCCGGTTACACCCGGATGGACCATTACAGCGATGGCCGGGATGTCACGATCTCCTTCGAGAACTGTTATTTCCACCACAATTGGGACTATGGCATCTTTCCATCGAACCGGGGCACGGGCGGGGGATCGTTGAACATCCTTGTGAAAGGCTGCCGCTTCGACGCGAACGGGAAATTCGCCATCCGCTCCCGCGGCGCGAACGTCAACGTGGAATGCTGCGTATTCACCCGCGTCTGCCAGGGACGCCGGGGCGATGACCGCAACGCGGCCGTGTCCATCATGAAGCAGGACAGCCATTCCTGTTCCGCCCAGGTGAAAAATTGCCTGTTTGTGAACTGCGGCAGCGCCAATTATCAGCAAGGATATATGGGCGGGGTCAACAACAGCGATGCCGACGCGATGACGGTGGACCACTGCACGTTCGTCTCGTGCCTGAACGGAGCATGCGCGGGCGAGGCCGACCGCGGCGCGGGCGCCAATTACCAAACCGGCTTCGCCTCCATCTCCATCAGCAACAGCATTTTCCATCAGATTGGTTACAACACTCCGCCGGCCGTGGACATGGATGGGATTACGTTGACCGCGGACCATCCCGATCTCCAGAATGGACTCTATCCGGCCTGGGATTTCGGCCAGGCGAATTTCGGAACCAACAAATGGTCCGCGGTTTTCAACCGCTTCCACGACAACGACGCGATGATCATGATCAACAACTGCTTGGTGGGCGACATCGCCAGCGAAGACAGCCGTCCCTGGGACGAGGCCCTGGCCGATGACATCACCGGCTGCCGGCTGTACTGCGGATTCGATTATAACTTCGAGGGCGCGGCCACGGTGACGCGGGGAACTCCCGTGTTTGTCAATACCGATCCGGACGCCCCCAATCCGTTTGAACTTGCCGCGAATTCACCCGGACAGGGCATGGGCGCCGATTTCTCCACCTGCCGCGGTACTACCATCACCAACTGGAGCGTCTTCGAATAAGATTGGAATCGGGTACGATTCATGAAAGATCCGTCCCGGAGGAAAATCCCCCGGGGCGGATTTTTTTGGCTCATCCGGCAAATGCGTCCCTGCGGTTTTTGCCCAGGCTTGAAATCCTGGACTGCGGTAAAGCCGTTCCTTGAAGGGGACTCCCCTGAATCCGAGGCACAAACAAAATCCAAAGCGATTTCAGCGCGGTGAAACAGTTTTCCTTCACCCTGGCCCTCTCCCAGAGGGAGAGAGGATTCGAAGGCCGTTCTCAGCATGCATCCTCATTTCCCTATTCCGGTCACCACATATCGTATCGTCTTCCCCTCCGGCGATGTGTACTGCAGCGTTTCGATGGCGGGTGGCTTGTCACACGCTTCGATGCGGGCGGTATTCCCGTCCAGGGATAATTCCAAAAAGGCCACGGATTCACGCAGGCGAAGTTCCAATCCTTTGTAGTGGAGAGTATTTCCGTTGCATAAAACCACCCGCTCGGCCTGATTTCCACGCTCCGATACAAAAACAATCTCCGCATGGAAACGCAATTCAAGATCGGCGGCTTGCGCATCGGCGGCTTGCGCATCGGCGGCGGGGGGTAATGGAGTTCCCATAAAGGCCAAGACATGGCGGCGGCCGTCCCGAAGATCGAGCGCCAGCGCTCCGTTAAAATCGGACGGTTCCCTCTCTCCAGGGATTTCCAACGGCAGGCGCTGTATCGTTTGGATTACCGGTTCCTGTTCATACGGATCGATCACCGCCACGAAGCAGGACCGCAGCGGGGGCAAATCGGTTTTGCGGCGGATCATCAGGCGGGGAATCCAGTCGGGAGTACCGCCGAACAGGCCCGCGTCCACCCAGCATTCCGCCACGGACGCTTCGGCGTTCGCGGTCAGATCGGTATAACGCAAACGCACGGACGCTTCCGGCGGGAGGTATTTCATCCGGTCTTCGACCGCCCACACCGCCGACCAACCGGCGGGGGCGTGGGGATCGCTATGGAAATTCCGCATCAAGGTGTTGCCGCCATAATCCGGCGCGGGCTGGAGATTCAGTTTTCCCGTGGTTACCGTTCCGAACGTGGAGGACAGGAACTTGGCGTGATCGCCGCCCCCCACGATGTGGAACAAGTCCACCAAGTAAAAATCACGGGCGGAAATGTCGATCAACGCCAGCGCGCGTTCGTACCGTTCGCCTTGGATCAATTGCGGCGCGTTGGCCCGAATGTTGCCGCTGGTGCGTCTGGGCCTGGGCGGTCGCTTGGGCAGCGGCCGACAATACATCAGTTGGATTACGCTTCGCGACCAGATCGAGGCCATGGAGTACATCCTGTTGGACGAGGCGGTCCGTGGGCCCGTGAACCTGACCGCCCCGCGCCCGGTGACCAATCGCGAGTTCATCCAGACGCTTGGCCGCGTGCTGCGGCGTCCGACCTTGCTGCCGGCCCCGGCGCTGTTGCTGCGGGCCGCGTTGGGCGAAATGGCCGACGAGGTGCTGCTGGCCGG
>JBHGBC010000035.1:0-43660 GCA_041946805.1 bacterium | reverse complement strand
CGTGGGCGCCGAGCTGGGGACTTCGACCATGACCTCGATGATGTGCGATCCCACTTCCGTGCAGAGTTCGGTGTTGCCCTGCCAGGAGATGGCGATGATGGTGGATCCTTCCTGCTTGGCGGTTACGGTGTAGGTTTGAGTGACCACGGGGCCGGTGGACATTGGATCGACGGAAATGACATTGGGATCGCCGATTTCGATAAAGGTGACGGCCGTGCATCCGCCGCGGTCCAGAATGGAGAAAGTACTCTGGCTGCCGATCCCGGTGAGGGAGATGAAGCTGGTGTCGAACTCATGCGCGGAGGGAGAAACCGCCATCCCGGCCAATAACCATCCCCAAACACATATGGTACGAATTCTTGTTGGGAATACAGAGGGAGTGTACATAAGGAATGCTCCTTTACAGCGGTTGGCGGGGGAAATCCAGGATGCGGATGAATGGTGGAGATTATACAGCAAAAGTATATAAAATGCATAAATATTATCGAGAAAAGTCGCAGTAAGGCGTAAATATATGTTGATTATCAACTTAAGTGGATATAGGCGGTTTTCCCGGGTAAAATCCGGGGCAACACACATGTGGCCCTAGCCTGGCATCAGCCCAAAGCTGAAACTCCGGGCTGCATGGAAGCCATCCCCTATAGGAGATCTAACTTATTGATAAACCAGGGTTTATGATTTATTGAGAGGTAAACGCATACCGAAAGGCCTTCCCTCAACCTAATCCTTTCCCAGAGGGAGAGGGTTTGGGTGAGGGAGTATGAGTGAGGGGTGGCGAGAGAGGAGCGTATCCATCCCGCTGAAAGTTGCCGGATGAACCGGATTCATCAATTCAGCGGTTTACGCGCCGGGGAAGCCGCCGTAGGGGCGGTCGATGTTACCCGGGCCGAAGCGATTGATATCGCCGTTGCTAACCAGGCCGTTGGTTGCGTCATAGCGCATGCCGTATTCGTTGTACCGGTTGGGGCCGATACTGCGGACCTGGTAACGGACCGTTCCGGCAAAGGTCGTGTCGTCCTGGCCTCCTGTCCAGTGATTGGGATAGCCGGTATAGATGTTGAAGTCGCCGAGCAAACTAGTATTGAGGACATCCGGGTCGGGCTGCGTGGTGATAAAGTAAAAGGGATCATACAGATGGATGAAGTTGAACCGGCCGGGGATGGCGGGGGCGAAGGGATCGGGATTCAAACCGGCGATGTAGGCGACCGGGGTGGTAATGCGCCAGATCTCATCCCCGAGAGGGAAGTGATTGTTGTTGTCCATCTGGTACATGTCCATGGCCGTCGAATAGGCTTTCTGATCCGATTGCACCCGGGCGATCTTGGCGCGGATTTGGGCGTTCATAAAGTTAGGCACCGCGATGGCCGCCAGAATGCCGATAATGGCCACGACAATCAATAGTTCGATCAGCGTAAAAGCGTATACGGCGGAGTGACGTTTCATCATGTGGGATATCCGTTCTTTGAGGGTCTGAAATCCCATCCCGTTTAGGTGTCTGTTTTGCGGCGCTCCAGGAATGGGAAATCGAATATGAAACAATGTAATCCAAATTCCATTCGAGTCAATTGTATTCAGTTGGAGAAGCGATTGTAGGGATGAATGTAATAAATAGAAATAAAATAGAGAAACAACCACAAGAAATCCAGGAGGCGCCGTCATGATGCGACGAGGAATGCTCCCAACGTATGGATGCCTGTTTTTACTGACCGGCTTGCTATGCCAAGCGGAGGGATCGGAGAAATCCCCTCCGGAGACGGCGGGAGAGCGGGTTTTCGCGTTGCAAGTGCGGGTGATTTTCGGTTCGTCCACAGGAATTCAGGGAGACCTCGCCGACGAATTGCGCGATATGAAAGAAACGCTTTTGGAAAATTTTCAATATCCCTTCTATGAACGGACCAACGTGATCCGCCTGATCCTGTTCGGCGAGGAAGAGGCCACCGCCCTGGTGTTTCCGGAACATTACCTGCGGGTGATTTCCAAGGGCGTGACGCAAGACGGCCGGCTGCGCGTGAAAGTGGAATTGTACCAAATGAGTGCGGAGGAGGACTCGAAGACCAAGGTCTATGTGGGCGTCCCGCCGAGCGTGGTGTCGTACCAGGAGAAGGAAGGGAGCCACTCGCCGGTCTTTCCGATCGCCGCGTCGGCCCTGATCCTGGCGCCCCGGCGGTGGGAAGCGTTCGGGGGAGTGCCCATCCGGGTCAACGCGCAGGGCCGGGTGAGTTCCAACACGATGTCCACGTCCCCCATCCGGTCTCCCGCGGTCAGTCCCGCCCTGGGCGCGCCGAAGTACCTGATATTGGGAATCCGGATGGAAGAGGAGCCGTGAGGCGGAACGAGCGTCCGGGCGGAAACCAGGCTTTCCCGCCGCGGGCGGATCATGGCGCGCGGGGAGTGTGAAACTCACCATTTCGAATCCTCAGCCCGTCCGGCATTGTTTTCCGGGAAGCGATCCGGGGATGGGTGAAGATTCGAGTGAGGTTACGCCGGAGAAGTCCAGTTGTGGGACGGAGCGCAGCAGGCCGGGAGCGGGAAAGGGCGAGGACTGGACGGTCGGGGATGCGGGAGTGATCCGGGCAAGCTTCGGGTTCACATGGGGCGCATTGTCAGGAGTGGATTTCAGGGCTTCGGGGAATGCCGCGTTGGAGAGGGGGGCAGTCTTTCGCTTTTGCGGGCGAGGGGCGGCCGGCGATTCCGCGGATGAATTGACGATCCTGGACCAATGCAGGTACTGCCGCAGAGTGGCCAGATACAGGCGCGCGAGGGATTGGACGCGGGGATTGAGCCAGTCGTTTTGGCGATGCAGTTGACGGACCATTTCATCGATGGTTTGTTGAAGGTGTTCAATCACTTGCAGACCGAAGGAGGCGGAGTCCGTGGGCATGATTGTCTCCTGGGAGGAATGGGAACAAGAAATCCGTATAGAAGGCCTCTAAAATAGGGAGGGAGCCGCAAAAAAAGAGGATTAACCAGGGATTGGATAACCAGAGGAGCAGGATGAGAAAGAAGGCGGCTGACGGGGATTTCATGAATTTCCCTAACCCAATCCTTCTCCCGGAGGGAGAGGGAATAATTAGCGTGATGGGTTACGCGCATCATACTAATCCATCCGCATCTACTTTCGAGCTTCGGGGAAGGAAACGCGCAGGCAGGATGACCGCACCACAAAATACCCTCACCTTGACCCTCTCCCGGAGGGAGAGGGAAGTTAGGGTGGTTCTTTCAGTTTTCATCAATTGAATACAGATCACTTTATCGGATTACCGGATGAATCTAAAAAAGAAAACAGCCCACCTTTGCAGATGGGCTGCTCATTGGTTCTACGATTTTTTTTACCGGAAGCGTATTAGGAGACGTTGATTACGTTGACCGCTTTCGGGCCTTTTTCGCCTTGTTCGATATCGAACTGGACGCTTTGGCCTTCATGCAGGTTCTTGAAACCTTCGCCCTTGATACCGGTATGATGCACGAAGACATCCTTGCCGTTTTCCTGCTCGATGAATCCATACCCTTTTTGTTCGTTGAACCACTTTACGCGACCTGTCGCCATTGTACAGATCTCCTTTTTATTGGATTGCACCCCTCATAGTCTGGTACTTCCGGTGCTTCCAAAGACCTGTACAACGACTACGGTTTTTGTGCGGCACTCTCGGTAATCCAGTACTCGGGATGATACGAACGGATATTATACACACATTTCATCGCTTGGCTATAGGAAAATGAAATTTTTTTTCAGGAAGTGCGGCCAGGGGTTTTACGCCAGGGATTTTACCCCAGGTTAAAGAAACGCCCAGGGTTGAAACCCTGGGCAATGGGTGAGGTTTATAAAAATGTGCAGGCAAGATGCCGGCATCACCAGGGGGCAAACAAGCTCCCGGAAAAATGTACGCACTTATCGGATGACCCATATATCCTGTCATCTTAGAAGACAAGATCTCAGCCGGCATTGATCATCGTTCCATCGATATCTTATAGTGAAGAAGTATAATGCCGAGGACAGGGCGAGAGTGTGGAGAAAGGAAACGCAGATGCGCGATTTCAAGACGAAGTGGAAGACCTGGATATCCCGCGCCAAGTCGATCATGAAAGGCAACGCTTTTCTGTGCGATTCCTGCAAGTTGAATTACGGCAACGTGTGCACGCGGCCGGAACGCCCCAATGCCCTGCAATGCCCGGAGTATAAGAAGAAATAGAATCTCCGCCGGCTCGGCCGCCTCCACAAGTCATTCCCGCGTTCCTCCTGGCTATTAACCGCCTTACACCGGACCTTGCGAAGGATCAGGATAGATTATTTTCAATCATAACATTTTTAAAAATTCTATAATTTCCTCTGGTTCGCGCAGGCGGCCGATTCCCACGTCTCCGGAAGCCAGGTCACCCTCGGCGGGTTCGATGATCTGGTACCCGTATCCCCGCAAAATCTCCAAGTTGCGTTGGACGGCGGGATGCGACCACATCTGGTGGTGCATCGCCGGGGCGAAGACCACGGGGCACTGGAGGGCGAGAATGAGGCTGGAAAGCAGGTCGTCGGCGATGCCATGGGCCGCCTTGCCGATGATATTGGCGGTGGCGGGGGCGATCAGGGCCAGATCGGCCCATTCCGCCCAATGGATGTGCTGGATTTCATGCCGGGCGGCGGGATCGAACAGATCCATGCCCACGGGATGTTCGGAGAGGGCGGCCATGGTCAGGGGGGTGATGAATTGTTCCGCGGACCGGGTCAGGACCACGCGCACTTCCGCCCCGGATTTTTTGAGTAGACGCACCACATAGGCGGTTTTGTAGGCGGCGATTCCCCCGGTCACGCCCACCAGGATTTTTTTCGATTCGAGGTTCATGCCCGGCCTCCCCGGGTGTTTATATGGTTTTGGATGAAAGCCGTTCCGCCAGGCGGGCGGCCAGATGGTCCGCGATCGCTTCACGAGTATGGAGAAACTCGGAAGTACGGAAGCCCTTGCCAGCCGGATCGGACTCAACCAGGCAAGCCACGTGGCGGTTGGCTTCAATATCCTCCAGGCGGTTAGCCACCACCAGGTCCGCCCGGCCGCGTTTCAGCAAATCGCCCGCGCGCGTGATCAATTCCTCCGGACCGATGAGCGACTCCAGTTTGAATCCGACCAAGAAAACATCCGGGGCCCAGGACTTGATCTGTTCGATGATTTTTTCGCCGCGCCGCAGGCGGACGATCCACTCCTCGTCGTCCGAGCGTTTTTTCCCCACTACGTTCTCGACAGGGTAATAATCGAGGACCGCGGCGGCCATCACCACGGCATCGAAACGTTGAGCGGCAAGGCAATGGAGCATCAACCGTTTCAAGTCCGGAACGGTGGCGAAGCGTTCCACGAGGAGGGTTGGTTGGTTTTCTCCGGACGGAGGAACCGGTTCCGGGACCTGGCTGGTTTCACCCGCCAAGAAGACCACATGGGCGCCGTGTTTCAGGAGGGATTGCGCGATGGCGCATCCCAGACGGCCGGTGGAGCGGTTGGTGATCGACCGGACCGCGTCGAGGGGGGCGAAGGTCGGTCCCGAGGTGATCAGGACGCGTTTGCCCGGCAGCAGGGGTTGGGAATACGAATCTTCCATAAAGGCTTGGCTCAGGCAATGGATACACCGATGGGCATGGGGTGCTTCATCAGTTGTTGGTCCCGATCCGAACCGGATGACTCGATGACGGAATCCCATGCCAGTACTATATTATTTATATTATGATACTTTCGGAAGTTGAGTGCGTTTTATCCCCCTTCTCGAGAGGGGAGGGCGCCCGGTTCTATCAGGACGAACATGATGTCTGGGCACGATGCAACATGCCACGATAAAAATGGAACAAAATAAGAGACGACAGGAAGGAAGTTAAAAGGTACATCCGGGGAGTGCGTACCAGATGCGGAAAAATTGTTCTATCCACTTTATTTAAACGGGCGGACATCAAGGTCCGCCCCAAAAAAAATTCCCTCACCCTGGCCCTCTCCCAGAGGGAGAGGGGATCAGAAAAGAGAGGTTTTTGGTAAGCGGATTGAACCACGGATGACGCGGATTCAGCAAAGATGACACGGAAAAAGGATTTGAGGGGATATAGTGTCAATCTGAAGGTAAACGCAATGATGGATGGTTTTCCCTCACCCTGGCCCTCTCCCAGAGGGAGAGGGGATTAGGGGGTTGATCTCCCCGACCAGTAAGATGGGATAGCGGCCCGACATGGTTGATAAAAAGAACGCACTTACCTGATGAACCAAAAGTAAGCATGTACCTGATGATACAAATTTCTGATATTAAATGACTTATAATACAAATATTGAATTGGATTCTTAGATAAAGGAATTCTCCATGAGAACAATGGCCCTCTTACTCGTCCTGTTGACTTGCGTCCTGAATTACGCCGGGGGAACAATCTTTGATATGAACAATCCACCCGCGGGCACGGTCCGGATTATCGGGGGGAATCCCCAGGGAGAGACGGGTTACGCGGTGCGGACGATCGGTGATTTTTCCGGAGACGGTATCCCTGATTTTGCCATTTCCTCTCCCTTGGACAACCGCGTCTATATATTGTTCGGGCGGCGCAATTATCCGCCGGTAATCAACCTATCGTTTCTGGCCACGAATGGATTTGCCGTCAATGGGAATGACAACAGCGGCTTCGGCTGGTCATTGGGCGCGCCCGGGGACGTCAACCGGGACGGGCGGGCGGACTTGCTGATCGGAGCGCCGTTCGAGGGGGCTGGCGGCCGGGTGTACCTGCTCAAGGGGACATTCAACCTGTTGCCCATCCATGTCACCAACGAAGACAAATTTCTGTTAATCCTGGAAGGCGCTGACGGGGAATCGCTGGGGCAGGTTCTGGGCGACGGGGGAGACATCAACGATGACGCATCATCCGACCTGTTGATCCCCAGCCCTTATTTTGTGGGGGAAAGCAACAACCAGCCGGTCGTCGGCGCGGCGTACATCGTTTACGGCCAAACGAGTTACGAAAACAAGATCATCAACACGCAATCCCTGGATCAATCCTCCACCCTAACCCTCTACGGTCCCAAGACGCCGGAAGGATATATCAATACTTTTTTCGGGGGCGTCATGGAGATGATCGGCGATTTTGACGGGAATCTTTTCCCGGACGTGGGCTTGTTCCAAGGCGTCACGTTTCGCGAACCGCAGGATCCCAATCAGCCGGCCACGGAGAGTGAAGCGTCCCTGCGGGTGATACCCGGCGGCGGCGAGTTGACCGGCGCGTTCCGCGTGGATGAATTGCCCTTCGCCACGGGCAAAATCGTGTTCCGGCTTTTTGAAAACTCCGAAGCGCATGAAATCACGCAACTGCAAAGCAGCGACGTGGACCAGGACGGCGCGCCGGAGTTGTTCTGCGCATTTCCCCACGCGAGTCTAACCGGCAATCAACCGGGAAGCGGCGTGGTGGCGTTGGTGCATCAAGCGGGAGCCGGCGCAAGCGAGATCATCATCACGCCGGATAACCTGGCGACTCACAGCCTGTTCGGCATACCCCAGGGAAACGCAGGCTTCGGAACCCGGATCGCCAGTCTGAGGCAGGGGATTGCCGTGAGCGCCATCCAGGGCAGCCATCCATCCGGAACCGGAGGAATGCAAGGAGGCGTTTATATCATCAAGGATTTAAGACCATTGTTGGGGAAAACGGTGTTGGATGTGCTGCCCTTCTCCGCCCCGGTTTATTTCGGGAGAGCGGCCGGGGATCTCTTCGGGATCGCCCTCGATGGGCTGGATATCGTGGACAAGCAGGGGGTGGAACCGGTGTTGGTCAGCACGCGGGAGGGCGGAGATAATCCGGCCTCGGCGTATATTCTTCCATCCATGGCGGAAGAGACGGGCATTTTCGATTTCAGGATGTATTGACCCGCCCGCGGGAGTTCACGAAAAATGAATTCTGTCCCGGATCCCGCTTAGAAGCTATAGATCACCTCGACCGCGATGGTATTTTGGGTGTCGGACAGATCGCTCCCATCCAGGAAGACGTCCTGATCCGCATCGTCATGGCGGAATTCCAGGCGGGTCAGGAGATCTTTCACGGGACTGTAGCCCAAGGTGGCCGTGATTTCCCACACCTCCACATCCGGGACCACCGCGCCGCCCGGGCCGGTCAGGTTGAAGGCTGAAGCCCGCGCGCCATCCACATCGTCGAACCATTCACCCCGGAGCGCCACGTACAGATTCTCCAGAATGTCATACCGTCCGTATCCCCCGGCTCCCATCCACTCGGCATCCCCTCCACCCGGCGCCTGGTTTTCATCCTGCGCCCAGTCGAAATTGGCGCCCACGGACCACTGTTCGGTTACTTGCCAGGTGGCCACGAGGTCGTACAGCAGCCGGTAATCATGGTTGTTGTCATCCAGTTCCGGACCGTAGGCCACCGAGTTCTGGATGTAGATGGACTCGGTGGGACGGAAGCGGACCGCGCCGTGGAAGGTCTTGCCGTCGTTGTTGTCATCCACCCAATCCCACCCTTGGGTGACCGCGCCGCTGACTTCCCACATATCGTTGATGGGATAAGTCAGCCGCAAGCCGGTGTGGGTGAAGGGGATCGCCCAGCCGAACAAAATGGAGCGCGAGAAGTTGTTGTTGGCGGGACTTTCGATCACCTCATACCCATGATGCGTGACCCAGCGCCCCAGGTCGATGGTCAAGCCGTTGCCGATGGGCGCGATGTAGGAAATATACGCCTGATAGATGTTGAAATCGTCGCCAAAATCCACGAGTGGATCGAACACGATCAGGTTGGAATCCTCGCCGAGGGCGAAATCGACTCGAAAACCAACCTCGTTTGGTTCCTCGGGCAGCCGGTCGACGTAGAATTGAAACAACTGGAAATTGATTTCGTTGTGATCCACGTCGAACACCCGCATGACATTGCCGCCTTGGTTCTCATCCGGGTCATTCAAGTTGTAGATGTAGGACATGTCCAAATACCCGCCGACTTTGATCCCCCAGAGAGAATCGGCCGTGGCGTCCGACAAGGATCCAGCATGAACCGCCATTTCCTCACACCCAAGAACGATAGCCATCCCGAAAAAGAGCACAATTAGTTTTTTTCTCATCATTGCCCTTCCTCCTCATGGTTATAGGTGGACCGAACAGAGCCGGTATTTCCATGGGGGGAGGAGCAAAAATAAATCCAGAATTCAATCGAATAACTTTTTGATCCAGTTGATAACATGCTTTTTGATAATAAGTTAGATCCTGTATCCGGATAAAATGTATCAAGGCAAAAAGAGTTAGGAAATTTTATTTTTGCGTGATTTTGATCAAAACCTGTTCATGAATCAGCAGGGAAGTGGTTGATGGTTGGCAGGTAGAGGGGATAAAAGAAGGGCTTTGGCAACGATTTAGCAGGCTTTCCTCACCCTGGCCCTCTCCCAGAGGGAGAGGGGAAATAGGCCGGCTAAAACGTACACCGCGGAGACGCAGAGAGTGCGGAGAGAAGCCTTTGGGGATGGCGGATATTACCCTCTCGAGGCAAATGCACAGCCAGGGAGGTGGAAGCTTGGCGATGGGTTTTCCCTCACCCTCACCCTCACCCTGTCCCTCTCCCAGAGGGAGAGGGGATTTGGGGGTTACTCTTCCCGGCCGGCCCGATTGAAAAATGGACGGACATGCTTGAACAAAGTACACGCTTACCGGATGAATCCGAAACCGCAAAGCCAAAGACGCAAGCGATCTCACATTCCGGCGCACGGTTGCTTCCAGCGGATTTCATCGCTATGATTCTTTACTGTTTTCTACACCGGTCATCCGATCTCCGAATATAAAGATCCTTATGCACGCACCCACATTCGATCGATTTTGCGAGTTGTCTCGTCAGGGAAACCTGGTTCCGGTCTATAAGGTCATCATGGCCGACCTGGAAACCCCGGTTTCGGCTTTTTTCAAACTGGCAGAGGACAATCCCCACGCGTTCCTGCTGGAGAGCGTCGAGCAGGGGGAAAAGCTGGGGCGGTATTCGTTCATCGGCTACGATCCCTCCCACATCTTTGTCTGCCGCGGCCGGGAGATGAAGGAAATCCAGGGGGAGACAATCATCGATCACCCGGTTTCGTCCGGGCGCGATCCCTTGGCCGTACTGCAAGATTTCATGAGCCGGTTCCAACCCGTGGAGACCGAGGGCTTGCCACCCTTTTTCGGGGGGCTGGTCGGATACCTGGGTTATGAAATGATCCAGCATTTCGAACGGCTGGAATTCAAGAACCGCGACGATTTCGGGATTCCCGACGCGGTGTTTTATTATGCCGGGACGGTAATCGCCTTCGACCATTTCCAGCGCACCATCACGGTGATCGCCAACGCTCATATCGATTCCTCTCCCGAAAAGGCCTACGAGGAGGCGGTCCAGCGCATCGGGCAGGTGGTGGAGAAAATGCGCAAGCCCCTGCCCCGCATACCCTTCGGCGCGGGGAGGACTCCCCCGCTTCCGATCGAGACCAACTGGGATAAGGAATCGTTCCAGAAGGCCGTGGACCGGTCGTTGGAGCACATCCGCGCGGGCGACATTTATCAGATCCAGATCGGCATCCGCACGGGCGTGGAGTTGGAGAGCGGCCCGATGGATGTGTACCGCGCCCTGCGGCGGATCAATCCCTCGCCGTACACCTTCTTTTTCCGCCATGAAAACCTCTGTCTGGTCGGGGGGTCGCCGGAGATTCTGGTCAAGATGATGGACCGGCAGGTGACTTACCGTCCCATCGCGGGGACCCGGCGGCGGGGCAAGACGCAGGAAGAAGATCTCTACCTCGAGAAAATCCTACGCAACGATCCCAAGGAGCAGGCCGAGCACATCATGCTGGTTGATCTGGGCCGGAACGACATCGGCCGCGTGTGCGCCTTTCATACGGTCAAGGTCACCGACTTGATGTACGTGGAACGGTACTCGCACGTCATGCACCTGGTCTCCAACGTGACCGGAGAACTGTTGGAGGACCGGAACGCCTACGATCTGATGCGCATGGTGTTTCCCGCGGGCACGGTGACCGGCGCGCCCAAGATCCGGTCGATGGAGATCATCGAGGAGATGGAGGAGACGCGGCGGGGACCGTATGCCGGGGCGGTGGGCTGGTTCGGCCTCAATGGCGGGATGGATTTCTGCATCACGCTGCGGACCATCCTGACCATCGGGCGAAAAGCGTACTGGCAGGCCTCGGCGGGGATCGTGGCGGATTCGGACCGGGATTTCGAATACGAGGAAGTCATGAGCAAATGCCGGGCCATGCTGCGCGCCATCGAAATGGCCGAGTGCACGAAGGAATAGCCATGCTGATCGTCATCGATAATTACGATTCGTTCACCTATAACCTATACCAGTACTTGGGCGAACTGGGCGCCGAGATGGAAGTGTACCGCAACGACCAGGTCACGGTGGACGACATCGCCCGCAAAAAGCCCGGCGGCCTTTTGATTTCCCCTGGACCCGGCACGCCCGGCGACGGGGGGATCTCGCTGGAAGCCATCGGCCGCTTCCACAAGGAAATCCCCATTCTGGGAGTATGCCTCGGGCATCAATCCATCGGCCAGTATTTCGGGGGCATCGTGCGGCGAGCGGACCGGATCATGCACGGCAAGACCTCGCTGGTGCATCACAACGGCCGGCACCTTTTCACTGGATTGGATAATCCCTTCGTCGCCACCCGTTACCACTCCCTGCTGGTGGACCGTCCCACCTTGCCCGGCGTGCTCGAAATCACCGCGGAGACCGATCAGGGCGAAATCATGGGCCTGCGGCATAAGGAATATCCGGTCTTCGGCGTGCAGTTTCACCCGGAGTCCATCCTCACTGTGGAAGGCAAGCGGCTTCTGGCGAATTTCCTGCGGATCATGAAGGGGTGAGTTTCACCGCCGAGGCGCGGAAAACGAGGAAAATAATTTTAGTGTGGGAGATGTATTCGATTACGCGCAATGCGTAATCCATCATTTTTTGCGGCGTGTCCTCCCTTTTTTACTATGCCCCGATGCCGTAGGTTAAAACCTACGGCTACTCATTTTACACGGGAATCTCCTGCGGGGATTCGACTGTGTTATGAGGGGTTGCGCCACGCTTTGAGCCTGTCCTGCAGACATACCAATCCGGTTTTCATTTCCCCCTATGAACCGCCCATAATTGCCGCGTTTACCGGATTTGTATATACTTCCTTTTCCCGGAATTATCCCACGCGGGATTCATGGCTGAGGCCGAAGGAGAATCATGTCCGGTTCGCGCGCCGTTCATACTGAATCGCAGGGCCTCGATCCCGCCGCCCTGAAAGAATTGCGGACCCTCCTGCCGCCGGAACGGGTATCGGACGAGCCGGTCGATCTTCTCACCTACGCCTACGACGCCACCCGCAGGCAGTATCCGCCCCAGGTAGTGCTCTGGCCGGAGACGGCGCAGGAAATCGCGGCGGTGCTGCGGCTGGCTAGCGAGCGTGGCATCCCTGTCTATCCCCGGGGCGGTGGAACCGGCCTGACCGGGGGATCGCTGGCCACCCGGGGCGGAATCGCGCTCTCCCTGGAACGGATGACCGCCATCCGGGGTGTGGAGAGACAAAACCGGCTGGTGACCGCGCAGGCGGGTGTGCCCCTGGGTGAGCTCAAAGCGGTCCTGCAGAAGCAGGGATTGTTTTATCCGCCCGATCCGTCGAGCGCCAAGACAGCCACCCTGGGCGGCAGCCTGGCGGAATGCGCGGGCGGGTTGAATTGCGTGAAGTACGGGACCACGAAAGATTGGGTGCAAGCAATCGAAGCCGTGTTGCCCACGGGAGAGATCGTTCATATCGGCTCCAAGGCCCGCAAGAGCGTGGTGGGCTACAATCTGCTGCAATTGCTGATCGGTTCCGAGGGAACGCTGGCTGTCATTACCGAGGCGGCCTTGCGCCTGGTTCCCTTCCCGCCTCACCGCGGAACGTTCATCGCGCTCTTTGATTCAGTTCAGGATTCCGCCCGGGCGGTGCAGCGGATGCTGGACAGCGGGGCGGTCCCGTGCGCCATCGAGTTCATCGACCGCCGCAGTCTGGAGGCGGTCAACGCGTACAGCCAGGACGCCAGCCTGCCGGTGGCGGAAGCGCTGCTGCTGGTGGAAGCAGACGGACATGACCTGTCCCGCGTGGAGGAGGAAACGCGAACCTTTGCCGCGCTGTGCCAGGAAAGCGGAGCGACACAAATCACCCTGGCACAATCGGATCGCGAGCGGGAGCGTCTGTGGGACATCCGCCGCAGCCTCAATCCCGCCATGTACGCCAAGGCCCCCTTCAAGACCAACGAAGACATCTGCGTGCCGATTTCCGAAATCGGGGCGATTCTGGACGCGGCGTACGAGATCGGGAACCAATATAACATCACGACGCTATGTTTCGGGCACGCGGGGGATGGGAATATCCACGTCAATTTCATGACCCACGACGAGGAGGATCCTCAGGTGGACCAGGCCGTGGCCGACTTGTTCGAACGCACCGTGGCGCTGGGGGGATCGATTTCCGGCGAGCACGGCATCGGGATCACCAAGGCGCCGTTCCTGGGGTTGGAGATGGGGAAACGCGAACGGCAGTTGTTGGCCGATATCAAGAAATTGTTCGATCCGAAGAATATTCTCAATCCGGGAAAAATGGATTTGGGGTGAGCTTTTAACGCCCAGGGTGGAAATCCTGGGCTACTATACCGCGGCCCCTTGAAAGGGGCGCCCGGGATGGGTGAGGTTAATGAAAACATGCAGGCAAGATGCCTGCACCACAAGGGATTTACCCTCACCCTGGGCCTCTCCCGGAGGGAGAGGGAATGATGGCTTCACCTTCTTTCGGAAATGCTCCTCGTTGCGTATATCCCGCCTACGCCGAAATCCTGTAATGCGCCAGATAGGCACAGTCAGAAATCACCTGATTTCATGAATAAGTATTTGATATTTATGTAGATACAATTTTGGCATCATAATTGATATTGATATAAACCGGCAACGCAAGAAACAAGTCCCAACGAGCGAAACGCCGAAAAAAGCACACTCGATGAATTCCCCAGCCAGGAGGTAAAGATCATGAACTACTGGAAAGCCTGGAATGAAATGGAACAACTGCGTAAGGAAATCGACCGGATCTTCGAGGCCAGTTTGAACCAGCCGTGGGTCAACCGGTGGCCGTTGGCGTTCCTGCCGGGCCAGGAAGCGCGGCGCTATCCGCGGATCAATATGTACGACGATGCGCACAATGTTTACGTCGAGGCTTTGGCGCCCGGGATCGATCCGCAAAAGTTGGAGGTCTCGCTGGTCAATAACCGGTTGACGCTCAGCGGCGAGAAGACGGCGGTGAACGGCGATGTGAAACCGGAATGCGTGCACCGCAGCGAACGGTCGGCGGGCCGGTTTATCCGGACCGTGGAACTGCCCGCGGAGGTGGACGCCGCCCATGTCGAGGCGGAATACAAGAAGGGGATCCTGCTGGTCAAGCTGCCGAAGTCCGAAAAAGCACAGCCGAAATCCATCGAAGTGAAAGTGGCGAGCAATTAACCGGAGAAGGTTCCGGGTTGGGGATCCCGCGTGAGAATGGAGGTAGACTCTCATGGCTGAAAAAACGATACCCATGAATCAGAACACCAATCTGCCAGCCCAGCAAGAAAGCACCCGGTCCCAGGCGCGGTACGTCGCGCCACCGGTGGACATTTTCGAAGCGAACGACCAGCTGGTGGTCGTCGCCGACCTGCCCGGCGCGTCGAAGGACACGATTTCCGTCAGCGTGGAAAACGGCATCCTGACGCTACAGGCGGGGGCGCACAATGAAGCGCCGGGAGACCGGATCCACCAGGAATTCGAATTCGTCAATTTCTTCCGCCAGTTCGAGCTGTCGGAGCAAGTAGACATCGAGCACATCACCGCCGATCTCAACAACGGCGTATTGACCTTGCGGCTGCCCAAGGCGGAACCAGCCAAACCGAAGAAGATCGAAGTGAAGATCAGTGAATAGCCGATCGGCGCAGGGGATCTTGACGATCCCTGTATATATCAGACGCCGAAGGAGGATGAACCATGAAACTTATACCGAAAACCTACACGCAGCCGATGGATCTGTTTGACCGGTTCTTCAACCGGCTGGTTCCCGGCAGCTTATTCGGACGCGGCTGGAACGAGTCCTGGGATCCGTTCCGGATGCTGGACACGTTACCGGAAAGCATGACCTTGCCGGCTGTCGACGTGGAAGAGACGGACAAGGAAATCATCGTGAAAGCCGAAATGCCGGGCATGGAGAAGGATGATTTCTCCATTGAAATCGAGCAGGATCACCTGATTCTGCGGGGCGAGAAAAAGCAGGAGAAAGAAGAAAAGGACCGGAACTACCACCGGGTGGAGTGCTCGTACGGCCGCTTCAGCCGGACTCTTCCATTGCCTTGCGAGATCGACGCCAACAGCGCCAACGCGGAATACCGCAATGGCGTCTTGACGGTCACCCTGCCCAAGGCCGAGTCCGCCCGGCGGAGGTCGATCAAGGTCAACATCCGCTGATTCCCGCCGGAATACGCGGCATCCTTTCCCCATCCGCGCGGGGCGGGGAGTTTTCCCCGCCCCGTTCGTGTTTTCTTGATTCCCTCACCCGGCCCTCTCCCA
The DNA here is from genome assembly GCA_041946805.1 of bacterium. Classification (GTDB taxonomy): domain Bacteria; phylum Hinthialibacterota; class Hinthialibacteria; order Hinthialibacterales; family Hinthialibacteraceae; genus JABLXU01. Next base: position 28,086 of record JBHGBC010000035.1, on the reverse strand, counting down.
GAGGGAGAGGGGATCAATAGACAATCGCCTCCCCGCCGGATCATTCCGTCAATGATCGCCAATCCGTATCATCCAGCCGGACGGGCCGGGTGTCATCCACAAATTCGGCGGGAAGATATCCACCTCGTGGAGCCAAAGGCTGCCAGGGCTTGGTGATAGATTTCCCCGTTCGAACATTGAATAGAACCGTCCGATTTTCCAATGGTTCCCGCATGACAAGGATAGGTTCCTGAGCGTCCAGCCACCCCACGGGCGCCAGGCGGTTTTCGTTCAGGTCCGTTGGGAGCATTACCGGTTCGTGGGTCTTGGCGTTGTAGACACGGAAATCCAATTCGGGGATATCGGCATAATAAAACCGCCCGTAAGGTTCTATGTTGATGCCATGAAAGCGTGTAGTAATCGTTTTGCTTTTGTAGGGATCATGGGCGCGTACAGGATGGCCGATGGAGTAGAGGTAAACCAACTCATCCTTGCGCGCCCAGAAGGCCTTATCGGCCTGGAGGTACAGGGTGATCCCCATTTGCTGCCAGGCGTCGTACATGAACGTCATCCGGCTCTTGTATCCCTGGCCGCCCTCTTCGTACCGGCCGTTGATGGCGATCAGTTTGTAGTTGAAGGGGCTCCAGCAATAGGCGCGCACGTCCGGAAACGTGGCGGTGATGTGGAATTTGTTATTCATGATCACTAGGGTTTGCCCTTTATCCCGGCTGGATTCAACCTCTCCATTCGCTGAACTCGCAGACTCGACGGCCTGTCCCGCCACCAAGAAGGCGAGATAACAGCGGTCGAAAGCCCACGCGGGTTGGTAGATCCGGGACCGGCTGACAAAAGAGAGTCTCAAGTCCGCGCCCTGGGAGGACCGCTGGACGATCCCCCATTCGTTCGTTTTCTCGTGGTGTACAATGGCGGTGACGGTTGATTCCTTGAAATCCACGTCGATGGGTTGGACGACGGGCATGCTGAAAATCACGCAGAGAAGTAGATGAATGCAATTCAAAATCAGGTCTCCCGGCAATGGCATGATGAAAATACGAGGTGGTTATCATTATACCGGAAGAGAGGGCAGAAATAGGCCCGCCCCGTTTCCCCTCACCCTAACCCTCTCCCAGAAGGAGAGGGGAAACAGTTAAAAGGTGTTTTGATAATCGCCGGGCAATGGTAGGGAATCGTATTCACTCGCAGTAGGGGCACATGGCAACGTGCCCCTATCAATTGGTCGAATGGCAGGACATTTGGTGGGCTACGCTGCGCTTTGAGCCCACCCTACATCCTCGCGCGGCAGGATGCCGGCGCGACAAATGCCCTTTCCCGGTCAAACGCCTTGCTTTTTCTCCCCGGAAGAGGCCAAACTATGGTGACAATGGTTTCGGCAGGATAGAAGCCCGATGAAGATCTTATTCGTGACGCCGGTGGTTCCCACGGAAACCGACGGACGGCGGCCTTATAACTTTCTCAAATACCTGGCGCCCCGGCATGAGGTGCACCTGATCGCGTTGAAGCTGCCGGTGCAGACCCCGACGGCGGCGCGGCATATTCAAAGCCTGGGCGTCCGGGTGACCACGGTGGACATCGTACCGTTCCGGTCGGTCATCCATTGCGCCGCGGGGCTGGCGGCGCGCAAGCCGTTGCGGGTCTCGTGGTGCCGTTCGGCCGAGATGCGGGAGACGATCGAGCGCGTCCTCAGCCGCCACACGTTCGACGTGGCCCACCTGGACCGCCTGCGCATGGGACAATACACGCCGTGGATTCCCCACCCCAAGTTGGTGGACATCACCGACGCGCTCATGCTGTACCTGGAGCGTTCCGAGCGGTACCGGCGGAAAAAGATGGAACGCTTGGTTGACCATTGGGAGATGAAAACCATCCCCCGGTTTGAGCGCTGGGTTCTGGAGCGGGTGAACGCGGCGCTGGTGTGTTCGCCCATCGACGCGCGGTATCTGCAGCAAGCGCATCCCGGCCATACGTTTGACATCATTGAAAATTCCGTGGATCCCGCTCAGTTTGTCCCGCAATCCCATGAAAGCGGCCACCAGCCCCGCTGTGTCATCACCGGCACGTTATTCTATTTCGGCAACATCGACAGCGTGCTCTACTATCATGACGAGATCCTGCCCCGGCTGCGCCAGGATATCCCCCACCTCGAAACACACATCATCGGCACGCGCCCGGTCCGGGAAATCCAAAAACTGGACAAGCGCCAGGGCATCCAAATTTTCACCGATGTCGCCCGCATGCAGGATTATTTGTTCCAGGATGATATTTACCTCTGCCCGCTGCGGGTGGCGGCCGGCGTGCGCAACAAATTGCTCGAAGCCATGGCTTGCGCCATGGCGGTGGTGACCACCCGCCTGGGGGCGGAAGGTTTGAACGTCCAGCATGGCCGGGAAGTGCTTTTCGCCGAGACGCCGGACGAATTTTCGCACTGTGTGCAAAAGTTGATGGCCTCACCGGAGTTGCGGAGGCAACTGGGCCGAAACGGCCGCCAGTACGTGCTGACCCATCACCAAAACGATGTCCTGGGGAAGAAATTGGAAGCGTTATACCAGCGGTTGGTTCAATCCGGCCGGACAGCGGATGGAGCGGCCAGGGAGGCGAACGTTTCCTTGAGCAGCCGGCCCAATCCGGTGTAGCGTTTCCGGATCCGGTTGTTGCGGACCGCGATTTCGAGCGCCTGTTGTTCCCCCACCAGTATTACCAATTGCTTGCCCCGGCTGACGGCGGTGTAAAGCAGGTTGCGCTGCAGCATGGGGTAATGCTGCATCACCAGGGGAACCACCACCGCCGGGTATTCGCTGCCTTGCGACTTATGGACCGTGCAGGCATAAGCCAGGGCCGTGTTCTCGAGCTCCGGCAAGCGGTAGGGAACCTCCTTGCCCTCGAAATTGAAGATCACCAATTTCTCCCGGCGGTTCCAATCACAGACAAATCCGATATCGCCGTTGAAGACATCCTTGTCGTAATCGTTCTTGGTCTGCATGATCTTGTCCCCGATGGAGAACGAGTAGAACGGGCCTTGCAGGCGGGTATCGGCGGGATTGAGTTTTTCCTGCAAGATTTCATTCATCTTTTCGACCCCGGCGTCCTTTTTGATCATGGGGCAGAGCACCTGGATGTGCTCCTTGGGATCAAAACCGAACTGCCGGGGGATGCGCTGCGTCACCAGTTCCACGATCGCGTCCCGGGCCGCCTCGGCGGACGAGCGGGGCACGAAGAAAAAATCCTGCCCGTTCTCGACTCCCTGCCCTTCCAGGTCGGGATACTCCCCCTGGTTGATTTTGCGGGCATTGGTGGGGATGAGGCTGCATTCCTTCTGGCGGAAAATTTCATTCAGGCGGATGGTGGGAAACAGGCCGCTTTCGATCAGGTCGTGCAGGACGAAGCCCGGTCCCACGGCAGGCAGTTGATCGACATCCCCCACCAGCAGCAGATGGCCTTCCGGGGGCAGCGCGTCCAGCAAGGCGGCCATGAGTTCCGTGTCGATCATAGAGGCTTCGTCCACCACCATGAGATCGGCCTTGAGGGGAAGTGCGCCATGGCGGAGAAAATTACCACTTTCCGGGCTGTATTCCAGCAAGCGGTGCAGGGTGAAGGCCTGGCGTCCCGTGCTCTCGGAGAGTCGTTTGGCCGCGCGCCCGGTGGGGGCCGCCAGGCGGATTTTGGCGCCCCGTCCGCTCCAGAGATGCAACACACCCCGCAGGATGGTGGTTTTGCCCGTGCCCGGCCCGCCGGTGATGATCAGCACCTTGCTCGAGAGAGAGGCCGAGACCGCCGTCCGCTGCAAGTCCGCCAGGCGCAGTTTCATCTGCTTCTCGACGCGGTTCAGATCCGCCTCGCCGGGCGCTTGCAACGCGACCCGGGAAGGCGCGGTGAACAGCCGGGCGAGATGCTGGGCCACGCCGCGTTCGGCCCGGTAGAGATTGTTCATATAAACAGGGGCCTGGCTGTCCTGGCTGGAAGGAACCACGAAGATCTCACGCTGGTGAATCAAGGTTTCCACCGCCTGGTTCCAGGCCGCGGCGTTGTCCAAGGAGACCAGGCGGGTGACGCGCTGTTGGAGTTCGCTCCAGGGGATATAGACATGGCCGTCGTTGGTTGAGGCCAGCAGGCTGTAGCGCACCGCGCCGGCGATGCGTTCCGGGCCGGTCTCGGGCAGACCGGCCTTGCGGGCCATGGCGTCCGCTTCGTTCCAGGGCGGCCGCGCCGGCAGGTAAAACGAAACGTAGGGATCTTGCGCCAGGATGGAGATCGCGGACGGCCCCCATTTGGCGAACGCCTGGCTGGCCACGCTTTTGCTCCATCCCAATTGCTGCATGTCACTGACGGTGTCTTTTTTCGAACGAAGCACCCGGCGCGCCATGGTTATTTCCCTAAGGGAGAGAAATGCGAATCCCGAATATCCCCTCTATTATTTAGTTAAGCACACGAATATTGTATCCTGCTTCTGAAAGGGATCATTCCCCGCCAATCTATCAAAATTGCCATTCACATGAAAGCGGGGAAAAAGGAAGGTTGTCGTTTTCGCGCCAAGTTGCCCAGGATTGAATGCCCAGGGTTGAAACCCTGGGCTATTTTAAAGCCGTCCCCTGAAGGGGACTTCTTTTATCATGAAGCAAAAGGAGATACGCATTAAGTTGAGGTAGAAACTTTGCAAAAGGCTTTCCCTCACCCTGGCCCTCACCCGGAGGGAGAGGGGAATAGACACGCCCAGGATTGAAACGCCCTGCTATGCCGTAGCTCCTTGAAAGGGGCGCCCGGGATGGGTGAGGTCAATGAAAACGGGCAGGCAAGATGCCGGCGCCACCAGGATCAATGGCCCGCGGCGCCGCCCGCGGGATCGAACACCATGACGCTGGTCAAGAGCACCACGTTCGGCGGCCCGCATTTTGCTCAGATGGAGGTCAGCGCGGCGGATCTGGAAATCGTGCCGAGCGATCTTCTTCTCATTCCCGGCTATGAATGGGAATGAGGGGGAGATTCCTTGTCTCGAGCCGGCTTGGTCCTTCGCCTCAATAGGTCAGCCGGAGATTGAGGATGCCTTTATGGCCTTGAGAGAGATAGAGCCGGTTGCCATCCCGCTTTTCCACGGAGCCGGAACCCTCGGCGATTGTCCATTTCAGAAATTCCGGGCGCGCATTGACCTGAATGACCGGCCGCGCGTCCGGATGAAGCCGAGAGCAATCGGCAAGGATCTTCACTTCGCGATCACCGCACTGAACATGCAGGTCGATCGTTCCGGCGCTGGTGGGTAAATCCGCCCAGCCGAATTGAGTGCCCGGCCGGTACCATGAAGGAGGAATTCCCCGAAGCAAATAGAGGTTCTCGTCTCCGGGGAATTCAAACGCGAAGGCCCAGGCCAGCATGCGTGGCGCGAGAAGTTGGGAGGGGAGGCAGTCCGAAGCACGGTATTTCCCATCGATTCCCACCTGTTCGAACGCTGTCAGGGTTAGCCGGTCTTGATGATGCGACACATGCGCGTGGAAAAGCAGCCAGTATTTTTTCAGTTGATCCGACGTCAGCAGGTAAGAAGCCCATTCCGCCGCCGGCCAGTCATCGAGATGGCCGGCAAAACGGGTCATGCCCAGCAGTTCGCCTCCCCGGTCCGCCCGCAGGTTGCCGATGGCCTCCGCCATGCCGCGGGGTAATCCGCCCGAGGAAAGCATTTCGAGGTAGTAGCGGTAATTCGCGTAGGTGTTTTCCCGCAGATTTTGCGGAGGCTGCTGTCGCGGACCGTCCGGGATGGATACCGCATTGTTTTGGAGGTAATCCTGCCAGACGTTCTCCTCGATATCCGCGGGTTTTTGTATTCCCGCGCTTAGGGTCAAGGGCAGCGGGGCGTATCCCGGGTAAATGGGAGGGAGCACGCCATAGGGTGTTTGAATCGCCAACGCGGCCAGCGCGTCCCGGGTTTGCTTCATCAGGTCTTGCGCCAGATGCCGGAGTTGGGCCGCCGTTCCGGGACGGTGATACCGTTCGAACAGTTGAGACAGGCTTTCCAAACCCCGTGCGGCCCAGAGGTTGTTGCTGAAATACGCCTGGCGCAGTTCCGCGTTGTCCGCCTCCGCGCCCAGGTGAATCAACCGGTAACCTCCCGGTTGGACCGGCTGGCGAAGTGAATGCAAGTAATACGCGGAGGCTTCAAGCTTGGCGAAATGATGCTGAATGTTCCACCCGTTCCCATACGCGCGATCCAGCTTTTCGATCAAACGGTATATCATTCCATATTCCGAGGCGGAGGCGGCCGGATGGACATCGCGCTGCCAATACCGGATCGTGCCGTCGTCATTCACGCAATGGGTGAACCAATAGTCAACCAGCTTTTTCACCCAATCGTGTCCGCCGTATTGGAAGGCCGTTTCCACCACGGCGATCCAGGCTGGGGGAAAGGTATCGTGCACGTCCGCGCCGTAATCCCGCGCGCCGTAATGGGGATGTTCTCCGGTGAATACGACATGCGGCAGCGCCAGGCAACCTTTTACCACGCACAGCAAGCCGGGATCAGGGATTTCCGGAAGGGAAAGAGAGGTCTCGAAATTCCTCCAATGGAAAACCGTTTGAACAAAATCACCCCAAAATACATGGCGGTCTACGGTTTGAATTTCAGAACCTTGGGCGATCCAAAACCGATCTCTTGGGGAGGATCCCGCCGCTCCGGTTTCCGCCAGACGGATATATACAGATGGCTGATTGCCACGTTCCCACACCGGGACAAACGCGTTATAAACAAAGGCCGGTTGCGGATCGGTGAATCGATAATGCGCCATCGGCATCCAACCATCCAGCAAGCCGGGATGGCAGACCTGGCCGGATAAGCGGTTCTCCTGAGCCGCCGGATCAAAAATGACTGTTTCGGCGAGACTGATCTTCCCGTCCCGCGTGACCAGTGGACTCTTGCCGCCGGTCAACGGACTGCCGAGAATTTGGTAGCCATTGGTGATGGGGGGAAGCAGCGCGGCGAGGGCGGAGGGATCGATCCATGCGGAAGAAAGGAGTTTCTCGCCCAGGATATCCCGGGAGAAGGATAATATATCCTCCGCGCTCTTACCCGCATACCAATTACGGGGATCTGTGTCCTGAGTTTCGAGGATTGGTTTGGCCAACCGCGCCATCCGGCATTCGTCGCTGATCAGCGTGAATTCATCGTCATTTTCCAGCAACGCCCAGGGGGTATCGTCGTGCCGGCCCGTCCACAGCAGTTTCCAACCGCCGGCCGATTCATCGATTCTGATTTGTACCGGTTCTCCGGATCCGCGCGGGCGGAGTTTCACGAAATGATCGCCCACTTCCCAGTACGCAAAGCGTCCCAAACCGGGAGCGGGATGATCTTTGTCTTCCAGCACGATTTCGCCGAGAGACCGGGGGATATGAAAATCAGGGAACGGTTCACTCGCGTCGATCCAGGTGATCCAGACTGGTTCCGTTTCTTGCTCCGCGGCCTGGACTTCGGAGCGGAACAAGCCGGCGCGGAAGCGGGCGCCGGGATGGAGTGAGATGTTGGCTTCCCTTAAATCTTCCCTGTGGATTTCCGCTTCCACAATATAGCCTTGGGGAACAAGGGAAACCGCGAACCGGAGCGATTCCGGATTCCAGGCAAAATTCAAGTACCGGTAATACCGCGCCCGGTAGGTGAGCGCGGCGCCTTGGGGAGCGATTTCAAAACAGATGAAAGGGTCTACTTCATTTCCCGAGCCCAAATAGAATTCGGCGCGGTCTTGCGCGGCGACGGCCATGTCGTCCCAGCTGGGCGGTTCCGCGATGATCTGGGAGTCCACGCAATGGAAGGCGAAGACCATTTTGTCTTCATTCCAAAACATCCAGGCTTGGGTAGCGGGGGCCTTCATGCCTGGCTGACCGGCGATTTTGAAGTTTTCGATGGGTTGGGTTTCCCGGTACCATGGTTCATTCAATTTTCCATCAATAATCACATCTCCAGGGAGTTTGGGGATATACCGCAGGGGCGCGGCCATAGCCGATGCCGGCCACGCGAACAGCAGAATGAAAGCACCAGTCTGGAGGAACAAACCAGGAACCGCCATATCGATTCTCCTTGTCCACCGCCATAGGAAACCAGGGGTGGCGCTTCTGGATGAGCTAAGATTGCCCCCGCGGGGCGATAAATTGCGCCCAGGATCAATACACCCAGGGTCAATACGCCCAGGGTTGAAACCCTGGGCTGCAAGAAAGCCGTCCCCTGAAGGGGACTCTTTTTTCCTAGAAGCAAAAGGATATACGCATTACGTAAAGGTAAAATCTTGTAAAAAGTCATTCCCGCACCCTGGCCCTCTCCCCGAGGGTGAGGGAAATGATTCTTATGTCATTTTTTTCCCCAGGGCTTGCGTCCTGGGTCATACTCATGCCGCGCCGGTGGCGCTCAAAAGCTGTATTGCAAACCGGAAAATAGGTACGAAGCATGTATTATGAGAACACTACAGAACCAAGGGAACGGTCATTCATTCCCTGAAACCGCGGTCTGCCGCCTACGGTGATTCCCGGGAAGGCTCCGCGGGAATGGAAGGCATACTCCCGGCCTGCAGGATTTCCACATCCGGCGCGGCGGTGTTGCCTCCGCCGTTGTCCCATATGATGGATCCCGTGATGCCGGGATAGGGGGCAAGGCGCGTGATGGCTTCCCACAAGCCGGAGCGGTTGAGGCCTTCGCGCCGGATCCCCTCGATCACCATCCGGGCGGCGTCATAGGCATAGGCGGCCGGGTCCGGAGGCCGTTCACCGAAGCAGTGGATATAATTGCGCGTGAATTTCCAATACGGCCCGCAGACTTTGTGCAAGGGAAAGGGAGTGGCCTGGATAAGCGTCCCCGCCGGATACGCCGCTTCCAGTTCACTCCGTTCCAAGCCGGGAATCCAGGGAATCAGGACCGTCACGTTCATCCCTTCTTCCCGCAATGCCTGGAGCAACGCAAGCAGGCCCTTCCGGGGCAGATACACCGCGAGGCCGTCCGGCGAAAACGAGCGCGTGTGCCGGACGGCTTCAAAAAAATCCTCCGAAGCGGGTGATACGGGCAGATGAAACACCGGCGGAACGCCCCGGGCCGCCATGACGCTTTCCCATTCCGCGGCGGCCATGCGCCCGTCGTGATTGGAGGCGAAGATCAATCCCACCCGTTTCAAGCCCCGCTCCCCGACGCCTTGCTTCAACAAGGCCGCGGCCTGGGCGCGGTCGTCGGGCGGAAGGCGGAAAATCCATGGAATGCGGATGTGCGTGAGCGAGGGATCGGAAGAGACCGGCGAGAGCAGGGGCAGAAAGGCCTTGGTCACGATCTGCTGGGCGACATGCGTGGATTCGCCGTCGATGGAGCCGATGACGGCCCACACCCGGTCTTCGTACACCAGCCGGATCACCTCCTTGGAACCGGCGCCCCAGGGATCATCGGCCCAGCGCTGAACCAGGACGAACGGCGTCCCTTGATAGCCGCCCTGGGCGTTCGCCTCCTCCAAGGCCAGCGACGCGCCCCGGATGATCGCCTGGCCCACAGCGTGGGTGGGACCGGCAGGCGCGAACAGGCCGATCCGGATCTGCTCCACCTCGGAGGGCAGTCCCGACATGAGTTCCGGTCCATGAAACTCCAGGGGATTGTCCAGCATGCGCCGGTACGGTTCCTGGGCCGGGGCCTCCGGGAGAGCGAAGAGCAGCCAGAATGGGAGAAGGAAGAATGGGATCATGGATTTTGGAGGAAGATGGAAGAGATTGGATTTCGTGGATAAGCGATCATCCCTTCGCATGGGAGCCATCTATCATTCCTGTAAAATATGTTTCATGATACAATCCTAGCGTAAAGGTATCAATACTGGAGAACCGCCATGGATGAAAAAACCATGTTGGAGCGGATTACAATCAATCCCAAGATTTTTGGTGGAAAACCGGTCATTCGCGGCAGGCGGCTGGCCGTTGAGCATGTACTCGGCATGCTTGCGGCCGGTGATGACGTTCCCACCCTCCTGGAGGAATATCCCTGGCTGGAAAAAGAAGATATACAGGCATGTCTTCTATACGCCAGGCGGCTGGTTGGACATGAGCGCGTCGAACCTTTATTCATGGAGACCAGCTCTTGAGGATATTTCTCGATTCATGTATCGCCAAGTCGGTGAAATTCCATTTATTATCAGAAGGATATGATGTGGAATGGTGTGGCGATTGGCCATCCGATCCGGGAGACGAAGAAATTCTATCCTATACACGCCAGGAGAAATGCATCCTGGTGACTTTGGATAAAGATTTTGGAGAACTGGCGATTGTCAAAAAAATCCCGCATTATGGTATTTTACGATTCGTGAATATGTCGATAAAAAAACAGTCTGATATATGTTCCCGCATGGTGAAAAAATATGGAGAATTATTGCAAGCAGGAGGCATGGTTACAGTAGAATCCAATCGTGTTCGTATCCGCCCGCCTGAAGGATTTGAACCAATATAGTCTTCCAACGGCTCATAGCCGGAGAATAACTTCCTACTCCGTCTTTCCCATCGATACCTTGCTGTCCAGGCCCAGATCCGCGCGTGAATAGAACTTGAATTCCCCATTTTCCAGCCGGGCGAGGTAGGCGGGACTGATATTGTTGTAGATCGCGTCGAACACCTTCTCCCCGGTGACGCCATGATACGTGGTGAGCCGGGCCAGTTCGTCCCGGATCAGGGCACGGTTCAGTCCGGCCTTCTCGATGGCCTGGATGGTCATGACCGTGCCGTCATAGGCGTGCGCGGCATAGGTCTCCGGCGCTTCGCCGTGGCGCGCCTGGAAATCCTTCACGAACTCGAGATAAACGGGATCGGTGCTGACCGGATTGTAAGGGAATCCGGCGATCACGCCGCCCGCCTGGTCCTTCACCACGTCCAAAAATTCCCGGCTGACCAGGCGGTCGCTGCCGATGAAAAGCTGGTTCATGCCCATTTCCCGCATTTGCTTGACGATCAAGGCGGATTCCAGCGCGTCGCCGTAGGTGATCACCGCGTCGGGATTGAGCGACTGGATGCGTTTGAGCTGCGGGGTGAAATCGGTATCGCCCACCTTGTAGTTCAACTCGGCCAGGAAGGGATGGCCCAGGCGGGTGGAGGCGTCACGGAACTCGTCGATGCTGATGCGCCCGTAGCGGTTGTTGGCGCGCAGGGCGGCGACGCGGGTGAGTTTCAATTTCTTGTAGACGTAATCGGCCAGGAAATAGCACATCTGGCGGTCATCGCTGATGCAACGGAATACCCAGGGAATGTTGGTTTCGATGAAGGTCGGGTCGGTGTCGCCGGTGTTCATGACCGGGATTTCGATTTTCAGCGCCACGCGGATGGCGATGTGGCTGTTGGCCCCGTCGATCGACCCGATGATGGCCCAGACGTTGTCTTTATACGCCAGGGTGATCACTTCGTTGCCCGTGGATCCCCACAGGCCGTTGTCGTTGCGGATCACCAGTTCGTACGGGATGCCGCTGCCCCGGTAGCCGCCGTTCTGGTTGGCTTGCTCGATGGCCAGCCGGGCTCCTTGCAGCATTTTGTGGCCCAGCGGTTCCTCGTGGGACGCCCCGCCGGTGGCCACCGACACCGTCTTCATGATGGGACCGATGAAGCCGATTTTGACGGATTCAACCCTTTCGGGTTCCGGAATATGCCGCCCATATCCCCGGTATTGGAGGGGCTGAAGGAAATACCGGCGGTAGGGGTTGGTGAATTTGCTGTAGGGAAAATATTCCGGCGGCGTATCGGCGTATTTTTGATCCGTGGGATCATAAGGCGGAGCGGGCCGGGTGGTGTCCCAGACGCGGTCCGGTTCCTGGGCGATGATTCGGGATTCTTCGCTGATACTCAATCCGCTCAACATCACGGTCATCAGGAGACAGAGAGCCCATCGTTTCATGATACCGGCCTCCCCTCATTAATTGAATGTGATCATTCGGTTTTCGTTCCGGTCTTCTTCAAGCCTTTGTAAAAATCCTGGCCGATGCCCCGGGCCAAGCCGTGGCCGGTGCCGATCCACACGTCGTTGCCTTGAAACTCGCAGGTGATGATGAAATGGTTGGGCAGGGTGAGGTTGGTGGGGATTTTCTTGATGACGTACTGGTCCACCATGACGTTGGCCGTCCAGGTTTTGTCTTCCTCGGCGTCGCGCTTGTACGTGACCCAGGTATTGGTCTCGAAGTCCATCAGGCAGGCAAAGCCCAGGTCCGTGCAGTTGTAGCTGGAGTTGGCGTCCCGCCCCTTCATGAAGTTGATGAAGTCGTTGACCAGCCCGCTGTCGATGCGCGAGAATCCCCGCCACTTGCGCCCGTCATAGCGGCTCATGCCGAAGTAAGTGGATACCCACAGCACGTTCTCGACGTACGAGACCGCCGTAGTGATGATGTGGATCAGTCCGTCATCGCGGTACAGGTCGATCTCCATCTCCCGGTCCGGATCGCGGTGGGCGTCCCAGCGTTGGGTTTTGACATCCCATTCCAGCACTCCGCCGCCCCACACGGCCACAAACACCTTGCCGTTGCCGGAATCGGCGTTGTAGCACCAGATTTCCTCCATCGGGGCGTTTTTCTCGGTGTAGATTTCCCATTCCTTGGTCACCAGGTGGTAACGGGACACGCCGGCGGTGGTGGCGATCCAGAGTTCGTCATCCAGAATGGTCAATCCGTACACCACGTCGTTAACCAGGCCGCTGTTCAATTGGTGGAAATGCTCGAAACGTCCTCCACTGAACCGGGCCACGCCCCCGCCGAACAATCCCAGCCATACATCGCCGGATTTGGGATCGATGGCGATGCCGGTGATGACCTTCCAGGGCAGCCCATCCTTTTCGGTCCAGGATTTCCATTTTCCGTTTTCGTACAAGGCCAGCCCGTCCCCAGTACCCACCCACAGGCGGTCCCCGTCGGCCTTCAGGGAAAAGATATGATCGTTGGGCAGCCCGTCTTTCGTGTAGAAGGTTTCCCAATCGGTGTAGACGTAAGGCTCTCCCTGGAGTTTGGGGGCGGCGGATTCTTCCCCGCCCCATCCAGAGGACATCCAGGTAAAGAGCGGGAGCAGCAGGATCGCGGCCGTCAACATAACCACCGTCCGGGTCTTATTCATGGCAGGCCTCCCTACAGGGTTTTCAAGTATTCGATCAAATCCTTGAGTTGATCCTTGGTCATGTCGTTGGTCACCCCGTGCTTATCGTGGGGATTGTACCGGGTCCAGATTTCCTCCAGGGTGTCCGACCGGCCGTTGTGCAGGTAGGGAGAAGTTTCGTAGATATTGTTCAATTGAGGAACATCGAATTTGGCGTTGGTATCCAGCCCGGTTTGGGTATCGACGTTGAAAATCCGCCGGTTGGTATAGTACGGTCCCGGATGGCAGAAATTGCACCGGTTTTCCACGGGGATTTCTTCACCCGCGTTGGTATGAGTGCGTTCGAAGAGTGCTTTCCCCTTCCGCTGCGCCGGGGTCAATTCGCTGCTGGTGCGGTAGCGGTTGGGATTACGGGGGATGGTGCAGATGTAGCGGTCCAGGGCGTTGGATTGTTCCAGCGTGAAGGGATCGCTGCGCGTGAAGAAGACCGCCAGCCGCGCTCCGCACTGACGGCGCAGGGAGGGATTGGTCCCTTCCCACTTAAAGGGCGCGGTGTCCAGGATGCCCTTCAAGGTGCGGTTGTCCACCGGATTGATGCCGATGCCGTCCGGCTCGATATCATACGTAATGCCATCGATCCCCCCGTCGGGGTGGCAAGTATGGCAGGAGAATTGGTTCCCGTAGCAGATTTCCGCGCTATGGAACAACCGCTCGCCGTAGCGGGTGATGGTCTCTTCCTTCGTTCCGCCCAGATCGAACACCCGCACCCGTTCCTGCTTTTGGACATCGATTACGGACACCGCGTCGTCCAGCGCGTCCGCCACGTACACCAACTGGCCGTCCGGGGAAATGGCGATGCCGCGCGGGCTGCGGCCCACCGGGATGCGCTTGAGGACATACTCCAGGCTGAGTCCCATGCGGTTGGGGATAATGCTTGTCCGCTCCTCCGCTGTGGCGTTGTGCAGGAGATCCTTCAGGCGCTGGATGTCGATCACCGCCACCGCGTTGATCCCTCCACCGGTCACGTAGGCGAATTTCCCGTCCGGGGTGATGGCCAGATCGGTGGGATCGGCGAAGAAGGAATCGGATTCATCCAGCAGCAGTTGGTCCACCCGGCCGTCTTTCCACAGCACGCCGATGCCGTTGGTGATGACCCAGCCCTGCACGACGCGGGTCATGGGAACCAGGTTTTTGGTGCGCAGCAGCGTGACCAGCGCGAACTCCCCGTCCGGCGAGAAGTCGATGCCCTGCACCAGGTTGGCTTCGGGAAGCATGATCCGTTCGTGGATGAAGGAGCGGGCGGTCTCGATGACGGTGACTTCCGAAAGCGAGGGGGACCGGAACGGGACGAAATGCGAGAGGTTGTTGGTGACGTAGACATATTCGCCATCGGGCGAGCGGGCCATTCCCCAAGTTCCGCGGCCGGCTCCGAGGCGCTTGATTTCCTTCCCCGCCGCGAGGCCGACCACCGATATATCGTGCGAGCCGGCGTTGGCGGCATAGAGGATATTCCCTTCCCGGTTGGTGGCCAGCTGGTGGGGTTCGTCGCCCACGGCAAAGGTTTGAATCACCTGGAACGCGGCGGTATCCACCGCCGCCACGGTGTCCGTTCCCCGGATGCTGACATAAGCGCGGGTTTCATCGGGCGAGAGGCACACATCGTGCGGCAAGGCGCCCACGGGGATTTCCGCGAGAATTTGGCCCGTGCCAGTATCGAGAACGATGAGATTGTTGGAAGCTTCGCACGCCGCATAGAGCCGCTTTCCATCCCGGCTGACCGCCAGGTTGATGGGGGTTTTGTAACCCTCCGCCGCCGAGACCGCGCCCGCCGGCCGGGAATGGTTGATCAGCTGGACCTTGTTTTCGTAATCGAAATTGGGATCGTGGCAACGCAGGCAGGTCTCCTTGGAGACTTTCCAGAGTCCCGCCTGCTGGGAGGCGACCGGATCGAGCATGACTGCCTCGGCCATGTATTCGCTTCCCGGTCCGTGGCAGCTTTCGCATTGCACGCCCAGGGCCGGATCGAACGAATCCATAAAGTATCCGGGGGCTTCGCCATGGCCGGTCGTGTGGCAGCGGAGGCATTCAGGGCTTTCCTGCGGATGGCCCTCGATGCCCCGCTGGCGGGCGATTTCAAATCCCTTGGCGGTGCCCAGCACGGCGTAGGCCCCGGCGTGGGGAGAGAGCCGCCACTGGCTGAAGATATAGCCCTTCTCTTCGCTTTGATGACACGGAACGCAGGCCATGACGCCCACGTATTTGGGACCATCCAGTTTCTTGACCGGTTCTTTTTTCAGGTAACTCAGGTCCCCGCCCCGGCCCGGATGGCCGGTTTCCTTCAGGGCGTCCGGGTAATTGAATTTTTTGACTTTCAACACCGCGAGATGCGATCCTTTGTCCAGATGGCAAACCAGGCAGAAGTCTTCCCCCGGCATCTTCAGACCGGCGGCCATGGCGGCTTCCCGGTCGCTCATGATTTTTTCGTTCATGTACTCGCTGCCGGGACCGTGGCAAAACTCGCACTGGATCCCGTCTTCGAGATGAAACGCCTCATCCCGTTCCCATGCCTCCGTGTTGGACGCCGTGGCGTGACAGCCCAGGCAGACGGGGCTCTCGAAGGGATTGACGTTGATCCCGGACAGCCGGGTGATCTCCAGGGATTCCGGCAAGGCCAGGGTGGCGTAGGCGCGCGCGTGCTTGCTCAGGTACCAGGCGTTGAACTGATCCCGCTTGCCGCTGAGGTGGTGGCATTCGCGGCACGCCTTCTCGCCCACGTACACCCGCTCGGCGGCCGTCGAAAACAGGGGATTGCCACCCACGATAACGAGGAGCAACGGCAGAAGAGGAATCGGGAGACGCCGGATCATTGGGAACCTCCTGGCCCGTTATGCGGTTCGGTCAGGGTCAGCACCTGGTTGGCGGGGACGTCTTTCAAAACTTGGGTGACGCCGCCCGGCCAGCGGATTTTGACTTCCTCCACTTTCTCTTGCCGGCGCAGGCCGAAATGCACGCGGTAATCGCTTTGCGAGAGATAGCCGGAGCTGCTGGTGATGTCCCGCATTTGCGTCCGGCCTTCGGAGGTCACCCAGACGCGGGCGCCGATGGCGTCGCGGTTGCTCTTCGTCCCCACCGCGTGAATCATAAGCCAGTGGTTGCGGTTGCCGCCTTCGTTGCGGAGAAGGCAAGGGCGGCTGTTGAGGTTCAGGATGAGCGCGTCCTGGTCGCCGTCGTTGTCGTAATCTCCCACCGCCGAGCCGCGGCTGACGTATTTTTGCTGGAAATCCGGCCCGCATTGATCGGAAATGTCAATGAACCGCTGGCCCTGATCGTTCCAGAACATCACCGCATCCTCGGCCTCGAGGTGATGGGCGTCGCCGTTGACGATCAGGATGTCGAGAAATCCGTCGTGATCGAAATCGAAAAAGTTGCCCGACCAGCTGGTGTACTGCCCCAGCACGGAGGCCAATCCCATTTGGGCGCTCATCTCTTCGAAAAATCCCTTGCCGGTGTTCATGTACAGGCAGCCGTAGCCCATGTCGGGGACCAGCAGGTCGATCCAGCCGTCCGAGTTGAAATCCCCGAATTCCGGGCCCATGGCCGAGGTCGCCTCGCCGTTCTGGCTGAAGGCGGTCCCCGCGGTCAGGGCGATGTCGGTGAAGGTCCCGTCCCCGTTGTTTTGGTACATGTAGTTTTCCATGGCGTCGTTGGCCACAAAAATGTCCATGTCGCCGTCGTTGTCGAAATCGCAGGAAGAGACGCCCATCGCCCGGCCCTCGGGATTGAACACTCCGGCTTTTTGGGTGACGTCCTCAAAAGTCCCGTCGCCGCGGTTGTGATAGAGCGTGTCGGGCTGTCCTGGATACGCCAGGGGGCCGGGGAAGGCGTCGGCGGCGTAGTAGTACTTGTAGTTCGGATCGTACTGCAAGTAGTGGCCCACGTATAAATCCAAGAAGCTGTCGTTGTCATAATCCAGGAATGTGCAGCCGATGCCCCAGAGACCGCTTTCGAGGCCCGCCTCTTTGGTCACATCCGTGAAGGTCCCGTTTCCGTTGTTGCGGTACAGGATGTTCCGCCCGTAGTTGGTGACGAACAGGTCGGCGTCGCCGTCGTTGTCGTAATCCGCCGACAGGCAGGCCATGCCGAAGCCTGGGTCTCCCACGCCGGCCGCCTCCGTCACGTCCGCGAAGGTTCCATCGCCGTTGTTGCGGTAGAGGGCGTTCTTCAATTTGCCTTGCAGCAGCCGGCCCCGCACATGGTTGATCCCGGGAAGATAGCATTCATTGACCAGGTAGATATCCAGATCCTGGTCGCCGTCGTAATCGAAGAACGCGCAGCCGGAGCCGGTGGCCTCCACGATGTTGCTCATCTCGTCATCGCCGATGCTGTGCAGAAAATGAATCCCGGCTTTTTCGGTGACATCCACCCAGGTGGGATAAGAGGGCTTGGCCTCCTGGCCGAAGGCGGCCGCGATCCCGCTCAAGCCGATGAGTACGCACCATACGTGTGAGGCAATCGGTCGATTCATGGTTTTGATTCCACGGCGTTCCGGGCGTTCGCGGCCTGCGGCGGCTCCCCGTCCGGCGGCATCCGGCTGTTCCACAACGCGCCCAGGTCGATCCATTCGATGAATTGCGCCCGTTCCACGTCCGTCAAGGATTGATCGGGCGGCATGAGGGTGATCCGGCTGGAGTACGGCGCTTCGGGGGCGGGATTTTCCGGGCGTCCGCCGCACAGGCGCCAGATCAACGAGCTCTCCCGCGCTTGCCCGGGAATGACGTACCGCTCGCGGGTTCGTCCAGGAATGGGCGCAAGCAACGTGTCGTACGCGGTGGATACGATGGCGCCTCCGGGCCGCTTCGTGATCAGGGTATCGATGTCCAGAACCGGCGGGGCTCCTCCGGGCGAATGGCACGCGGCACCGGAACATTTCGCCTGGATCAAAGGCTGGATATCATGCTGAAAATCGACGGTCCGCCGCCGCGCGGGGGGTAAGGTCAATTGGACCGCCGGTTTGACGACGGCTTGAACCAACCGGTTGGGCGGCGCGAGTTCACGGTCTTCGTGGCAGCCGATGCATCCCCGTTTTTCGTTGGGCATCACCCAGGTCCAGGTATTTTGGCTCATCCGGGCCATGCCCTGTTCATCGAGCAATTGGAAGGTCAGGGGAACCTGCGCCGGGACTTCGATATGGAAGGAACCGTCCGCCTCCACGGGCGCCATCCCCACGATGCGGCGTGGGAACAATGTACCGGCCGCCCCGGAGCCGGCGGGAATGCCTTCGATTACCCGCACGCGCTGGATCGATCCGGGAACCAAAGACCGCGCGCCCGGCCGGTCGCTTTGATACACGTTCAGGCAATAGAAGACTCCCGTCTCTTTTTTGAGATTCACCACGGTCGCCCGTCCCTTGACCGGCGGGTGAGGGGCCAATACCTGGGTGTCGATGAGGTGACTGTCTTCGAGGGCGGCTAATTCTTCCAGGCGTTCTCCGGACGTGGAGGAAATACGGTACAGCCGGAAGAGCGAATCTTCCCGGTCTTCCCGGTAGGAAGCCAGCAATCCCCCCTCCGGCAGGGGACAGGGACTATGATAGAAACCCGGATCCGCGCGGCTGAGAACCGCATGGGTGCGCAGCGGCCGCCGCCGGGAAACGTAGGCGATATCGCCTCCGCCCAGCCAAGGGGAACCGTTGGATTCGATGAAATACACCCGCTCGTCGCGCAGGGAAACCCGGACCATCGCCTTGATGGCGGGCGGTTCGTGGCCGCCGTAGAAAGGCATCAAGTCGGTCCCATCGTTGCTGACCGCCAAAAGCCCCATGCGTCCGGGAGTTTCTGGATCGAAGACGGAATCGTTCCAACTGGAGAAGACAATCCGGCCCGTGAGCAAAACATCAGGATCGAAACCGCCGCCCAGATTGAACGTGATGCGTTTCGGATTTTGGCCGTCCACATCGATCGAGTAAAGGGAAGGCGCCGCACTCTTGATCCCACCCGGCGCATAGCTGGCATAGATGATTTGCCGGGCCGGCTGCGCATCGTCCAAGTGGAACACGGTTCCAACATACAGGGGGGAAACGCAATCGGAGGGGCTATGTGTGAGTTGGATGAGATTGTTTTCAGCCAGGTTCAAACACCAGATTTGCCAGGTCTCCTCCGCCCTCCGTTTTCCCGCGAAGAGAATGCTTTGACCATCGAAGGAGACGGCGGGATCGCAGGCGGACAGGAAGCCGCTGGTCAGCGAGACAATTTCTTTTTTATCACAAGGGAACGAGATGCGCACAATCTGGCAGCCGTCCACGTACCGGGCCGCGGGCGGGAAGATGGCATTTTCCACGGACATCCATTCCGGATGGGAGGGGACTTGGACCGCCAGCAGTTCAGGCAGTTCCTCCGGCGCCGCGTCCGGCAGCCCAGCCAGAAATACAGCCAAGCCCAGACGGAAGATACGGAAAGAGCCTACGGGCCTTTTCCAGGAACCAAGCCGTTTCCAAGTGTGGTTATTTCCGAGTTTCATGGATTATGGTAGAACAGGGCAGAACCACCGTCGCGTCCAGTTCGAAGAGCAGGTCGTCGCGGCACACATCGGCGATGGTATTGATGGCGGGGATCTCATCGATTCCCAGCCGGCTGGCGATTTGGGCGTATTGATCCACATCGTTGATATTCTTGACAAACGTTGTGGCTTGGCAGATATCCTCCAGACGGGCGCCCGCCGAGGTCAACAGGGCTTCGACGTTTTCCACCGTCCGCTGGACTTGACGTTCGAAGTTCCCGGAATGCACGGTTTTCCCCTGCTCGTCGATTGACGCGGTACCCGACACGAACAGATAGATCGACGTGGCGGTTTTGATAGACAGTCCCCGGGAAAAGGCCGATCCATACGAGATGGCTTCGTTCTGCTTGGGATTCTTCAACCGCCGGGTTTCAAAAGGTTGGCCTTCCACTGGTTTCATGGCCAGCAAATCCAGAGTGCACCACCCTCCCAAGGCGTTGCGGCCGTGGATGCCCGTGCTGGCGGGAACCAGGGTCAAGGGATTGCCGTTCAATAATCCCATTTGTTTGAAGGCCTGGTTGCGTACCGCGTTGAATTCACCGTACCAATCCAGAATATTGTCGAGGTAAAACCATGTCCGGCGGACATCGTGGAACGACCATCGCTCTTGTTCCAGGATCTGTTCCGCCAGTGTCAGCGCGGTCCGGGCCTCCCCGGCCGGCGTAACGGCTTGAGAACCGCGAGCGAGTTGCCCCACATCGGCCAGGCAGAGATATTCCGCGTCACTTCCCCGCGCCTTGGCGCCACAAGCCTTGCCTTCGAAAACCACCGGCGTGTCCGGAACCAAGGGAGACCGGAGGGCGAGAGCGTGAATCCCCGCGAAACCGGAACCGGAAAACGGCTTGCCTTCCACGCACGTGGGGGGGACTTCCACCGGACAACCGCGCCGTTCCAACACCGCTTGACGGATTTTCAAGACCGGGGGAATCGAATCCACGGAACCGTAGATCCGTTCACTTAGAAGAACCGCGCGCCGGGATTGAATCTCGCCCGCCAATTCGTCATAGGCCCGCTCGGCGAGTTTTTCCAGCGAACACGGGGTGGGATCGGCCAGCCAGGAGAGAAAGACGAGATCACCCGGTCCTTCCGCGACAATCAACATGAGTTACCTGCCATTCAAGGATGATGTTTGTTCATGACTTTCAATTGTCTGCGTAACCCAGCCCAACACTTGGGTTTCCAGCGCCATTCCCCAGTATCACCGCGACCTTGGGAAATAATCGCTTATCAGAGTCAATTTCATCCAAGTCATAAGGTCATACTATCAAAATAAAACGGATGGAGCAAGACCGGACAACCAGAATTTGGTTAGGTGTTTAACCGGTATGGATTGAAGGAATGGACGAGAATGATCCAACCTATCCACCTTCTTTAATAAAAATGGGCACCAGTCCTGTGAATAAACATTACTAAAATCATCAACATTAGGATTACTATTTCATATTATTTTGATCATAATATATATAAATACGATCAAGACATTCACAGGGCATTCATGGAACTATAAGTCAATCACGAAGTTGCGATCAGGTTGTAATAGATAAATAATTAACCAATATATGTATCTGTCAAAGGAAAATCCCCTGGGGAACGTGTTTCTTGTTCATACCTGGCCTATCTCCATGAATCCAAGAACGACCCTTGGATCCATTTTTTCGCGGATCCCGTTGAAAACTATTCTACACTTGCGCTAGAATTACCTGACATCTTGATCAAATATATAAAAATAGTCAGGATTAGAGGGTGTTATGAGTACTTCCATCATGACCCCATTCCAAAAAGGCACACTGATTTGCGTCTTGGTCCTGGGGGGATTGGCCATCGCCAACTCCGCGTATCTGTTTGTCACATCCCCCCACGAACGTCCATCCCCAAAGGCCCCGCCGGCCAATTCCGTATCGGCGTATGGCAAGGCGGGAATCCAGACTCTGTCCGGTCCTCCCACGCCTCCCGGAGAAGAAGCGTTGCCGAAATTTTACCAAGCGATGCTGCTGGGTCATGTCTTTGGCGGGCTGATCTTGTTGGGTTTAGCGATCGTTTTCGTGACCGGGCATGTCCGCCGCGCGTGGCATCGCAAGAATATCCAAGCGATCCGGTACGGTGTGTTACTCGTGGCGGCGTCGGTCTGTCTGGCGGTTTCGGGACTCTTTATATTGTCGGAGGCGAACAGCACGCAAAACCAGTGGATTTTTTACTCTCACCGGGTATTGGCGGTATGTGTTCCTCTATTATATGTAAGTCATCGTCTGGTGGCGGTTCTGCCGCCGTTGACCCGCCGTTTCGCGTGGGGATTGGGAGGAATTGCGGGGTTGTCCGCATTGTTCCTGGGGATTCATGAGTATGGAATCCATGGAGCCAATCTTGCCGCTTCACTCCAGGGGGAAGTGAGCCAGTCCGCGCGGGAGGCGAAATCCGAGCCCGAGGAACTCCACGATCCCTTCATCCCCTTTCATCCCCGGCACTTAGGAAAACCGGACAGCCCGTTTTTTCCCTCGCGGGCGACGACGATTTCGCAGGGGAAATGGAAATCCAGCCAGATCCTAACCTTGAACGATGTCTCGACCCCCGAGGGTCATAAAAAGGATCTGGATAAATATGGCTTTGTGGTCAATGAACCGATCGGCGCGGAAACCTGCGCGCGCTGCCACCTGGAAATCGTGCAACAGTGGAAAACCTCGGCTCACCGCTATTCCTCCTTCAACAATCCCTTCTACAAGGCCAGCGTGGAAAATCTGCGCGAAGAGCCGAACGGCCCGCGACGCAGCCAATGGTGCGGGGCCTGCCATGATCCCGTTTTGATGTTCACGGACAAAATGCTGGGCGATATCGATCCCCACTGGCCTGAATCGCAGGCCGGGCTGACCTGCCTGGCATGCCACGCCATCGACGCGATTCACGGCAAGACCGGGAACGGCAATTACAACCTGATGGACACCGCGCCTTCGCCCTACCTGTTTGTCCTGGCCAAGGGAGGGCCGGCCCGCCTGGCGCATGATCTGATGGTGAAATCCAAGCCGGCGGTGCACAAGAAGCAGATGCTGAAACCGTTTCACCAGTCCTCGGAGTTCTGTCTGACGTGCCACAAGGTTTCCCTGGATATTCCCATCAACGATTACCGCTGGCTGCGGGGCCAGAACGAATACGACAACTGGCATGACAGCGGGGTGGCGCGCAACGCCGCGCGGACGTTCTATTTGCCGGAGAAAGCCAAAAACTGCCAGGATTGCCACATGCCCCTCGAGCCGGTGCGGACTTTCGATTTCAGCGCCAAGAACGGCCATGTGCGCTCCCACCGCTTTTTGGCGGTGAACACAGCCTTGCCCGCGGTGCGGGGAGACACGGAGACGATCCAGCGCATCGAGACATATCTGCAAGAAGAGAAGATGCGCGTGGATCTTTTCGCCCTGCGCCGTGAAGACGGCAATGATCCGGCCGCCCCGCTCGATCGGGTAAAACCGGCGTTACGGGCGGGCGAGACCGTGCAGATCGACATCGTCGTGCGCAACCAGGGCGTGGGGCATACCTTTCCCGGAGGGACCAACGACTCCAACGAGGCGTGGATCCATTTCACCGTTCAGGATGAAACCGGCCGGAAGTTATGTGAAAGCGGGGCGATGGAAGAGGATGGGCAGGTGGATCCCCGGGCGCATTTTTATAGAGTGATCTTCGTCGACCGACATAGTCAGCCGGTTCTGAAACGGGATCCCCAGAACTTCCACACGCCGGCGTATTCGCGGGTGATCGGCCCGGGCACGGCGAATTGTGTCCGGTACCGCTTCGAGGTTCCCGCCGAGGCGGCGGGCGGGAACCTGGTGTTGACCGCGGAACTGCTCTGGCGCAAGTTCAACCTGGATTTCACCTTGTTCGTTTTTTCCCGGGAGAAAGTACCCGATCTGCCCGTATTCCGGGGGATGAAGGCGCCCGATCTGCCCGTAACCTTGGTGGCGCGCTCCGAAGTGGCCCTTCCCGTGGTGGATCGTTTGGGACCGGATACGGGGGAGGTCCAGCCGCCCATCCCACCGCAGATGCTGGAGGACGGCAACCTGTGGATCCGTTACAACGATTATGGCATCGCTTACCTGTTGCAGGGCGATTGGCGGATGGCGGATTGGGCGTTCACGCGCGTAGCCCAGCTGCGGCCGGACCGGGTGGACGGCCCACGCAACCGGGCGCGGGTGGCCCTTCTGGAGGGGCGCATTCCCGAGGCCTATCAGCTGCTTGAACAATGTGAAACCTTGAAGCCGGGCGACCCGCAAACCGCCTGGTTCTGGGGATTGACGAAGAAAGAGGAAGGACTCTACGGCGAGGCGGCGCGGGCCTTCGAGCGGGTGTTGGCCTATTTCCCCGAGGACCGCGGGGCCTGGAGCGAGTTGGGGCGCACCCTGTACCTGGACGGCCGCTATGAGGAGTCGTTAAAGGCTTATCTGGAAGTGCTGGCCATCGATCCCGAGGACCGGGCGGCCCATTACCACCGCATGCTGTGCTACCGGGCGCTGGGGAAAACGGCGGAGGCGGCCGAGGCGGAGAAGGCCTATACCTTGTATCAGATCGACGAATCCGCCGCCCAGGTCACGCAGCAGTTCCGGTTGAAACATCCTTGGATCAACGAATCCAGCCAGCCGTTGCCTATTTACGATCTGAGCCCGGTGGCTTTGTCCTCTTTATAACTTTGTCCTCTTTATAAATCGAATGCCATTCATTCCACTATCGTTCTCATGATACGCAAATATCAACATCGAATCAGTCTCCTATTTTCAGTTGCAGCCTTCATTTTTCCCGTCCTGTGGACCGCCGGCTGCGGGGATCGAACCCCTCCCCCACCGCCGGCGCCCAAGCCGGAAACCTACGCCCGGCCAGCCCCCACGCCGGATAAACGGGAAGAAACTCCCCCCGTCCGCTTTATCGACATCACCCGCGCGGCGGGGATCGCTTTCGTCCATCAAAATGGGTATTCGGGTAAGAAATATCTCCCCGAAACCCTAGGTTCGGGCGGGGGATTTTTCGATTATGACAACGACGGCGATCTGGATCTCTTGCTGGTCAATGCCCGCTATTTCGATCCCGGACACGCCAACTCCCCTCCCAGTTACCCCGCCCTTTACGAAAACGATGGCACGGGCCATTTCGTGGAAGTCACCGAAAAGGCGGGTTTGCGGGAGTGCCTCTACGGCATGGGATGCGCCATGGCTGATTATGACGGCGACGGCGATTCGGATCTCTTCCTGACCGCCGTGCTCGACGGCTGCCGCTTGTACCGCAACAACGGAGACGGCACATTCACCGGCATCACGCAAGCCGCCGGCCTGGCCTCTCCCAGTTGGGAAGACGCGGAGGGCCGCCGGCATCCTTACTGGTCCACCAGCGCCGCGTTTTTCGATTATGACCACGACGGTTGGCTGGATTTGCTGGTCTGCCATTATGTGAAATGGTCGATCGAGAACGATATCTACACCACGCGGGTGGGACTGGGGAAATCGTTTACCACGCCGGACCTCTATGAAGGCCTTTCGCCCTTGCTCTACCGCAACCAGGGCGACGGGACGTTCCGGGACGTTACGCGCGAGTCGGGGATCTGGAATCCCCAGGCCAAGGCATTGGGCGCCGCCCTGGCCGATGCCGACGGCAACGGGTATCTGGACGCCGCCATCGCCAACGACAGTCAGCCGAATTTTTTGTACATGAACCAAGGCGATGGGACTTTCGTGGAAAAGGGCCTGTCAGCCGGCATCGCCTTCGACGAAAACGGCCGCGCGCGGGCGGGCATGGGCATCGACGCGGCTCCCGTTTACCAGGACCGCCTGACTCTGGCGATCGGCAATTTCAGCCACGAGCCGGTTTCCCTGTACTACCTGGAGCGCCCCCTGTTTTTCGTGGACGCCGCCGGACGCGCGCGGATCAGCCGCCCCACGCTGCTCTCCCTGACCTTCGGCCTCGCGTTCTTCGATTTCGATCTCGATGGATTCCTGGATCTGGCCCTGGCCAATGGGCATATCGAACCGGAAATCCAGAAAGTGGAAAAAGAGGTGGCCTTCGCTCAGCCTCCGCAACTCTTTCGCCATGGGGAAGGCCATCGTTTCGAGGAGTATACCCAAGCGGCCGGGGAGGATTTTTCGCGGCCGATGGTGGGACGGGGCCTAGCCTATGGCGATATCGACGGAGACGGTGACCTTGACCTGCTGATCACCGCTTGCGGCGAAGCCCCCCGCCTGCTGCGCAATACCACCGCGGGTGCGCGGAACCACTTCATCCGCTTTCATCTGACCGGCCGGCCGCCCAACATCGGCGCCATCGGGGCGCGGGTGGCGTTGCGGTCAAACGGAAGAACGCAATCCGCCTGGGTGCGTACCGGCTCATCCTATCTCAGCCAAAGCGAGTTGACCCTGACCTTCGGCCTGGGAGAAACGCCGGCCATCCAATCCGTGGAGATCACATGGCCGGACGGAACCTGCCAATCGCTGCCGGATCCCCGATCCCTGGCGGCCGACACAACGCATGCCGTGCGGCAATCCTCTTCCCCGTGATGGGGTCTCCCGCCCACGGATTGAGATACCGCGGGTTGGTCATCTCTCCATACCTGTGCTATAATGAAATTGATATTTCGAAGGCGTCCAACCTGTCCCTCCGGCAGTTCCGGGGTGGGGGAGATCCATAACATCGTCCCAGCGGTTCAGTTGAGAATGCATCATGACGGGTTCCAGCGGGTTGAAATTCTCGATTTTGATAGTGGACGACGATCTGGCCTTCCGGTCTACCTTACGGACCTGTTTTCCCACCGGTGAATACCACGTGGCCACCGCCATGGATGGAGAAGCCGCCCTGGATCTGATCGAACAGGGCCGCTTCGACTTGGTCATTACCGATTTGCAGATGCCCCGCATGGACGGCCATTCCCTCATCCAAGTATTACGGAACCGGTATCCCGCGTTGCCCATCATTGTGATAACGGCCTGTCCGGAATCCGATCACCGGTCTATGTGGAATCCCCCCCTGGACTGCCTGGTGAAGCCGTTCCGCAAGGACACGCTGCTGGCCCTGGCGCGAAAATTATTGAAAACGGCGGGATATCATGACCGGAAACCATCCGTGCCTCCTCATCCGGTCCATTGAACCGGATGGATATAAACTCAAGGATTGGGTATAGTGAAAGAGCCGGACGCGTGCGGGGAGGAAGCGCCCGCGTCCGAGGTCAAGAAATGAAGACTGGATTCACGAAAACAAGAAAGGAATGAATCATGCCGATTCGACGCGTGGGAGTCGTGGGAGCCGGTACGATGGGCCAGGGGATCATTCAAGTCACCGCCGAGGCCGGTATTGCCGTCATTTTTCAGGAAGTGGATCAGGAGGCGATCGGCCGGGCGCTGGCGGGGATTTCGGCGTCGCTGGATATCGAGGTGGCGAAGTGGGGGATCACGGAGAAGGAAAAGAGCATCATTCTCTCCCGGATCGGCACCACCACGGCGTACGAGAAATTCAATGAAGTCGACCTGGTGATCGAGGCGGTGGACGAGGACATTGAAAGAAAGAAAGCGATTTATGACATTTTAAGTAAAATTTGCCGCATGGATGTGATCTTCGCCACCAATACTTCCACGCTTTCGGTGAGTAATCTGGGCTTTTATTCCGGCCGGCCGGAGCAGTTCATCGGAATGCATTTCCAGCCGCCGGTGCCGAAAAAGCCGCTGGTGGAAATCGTGCGGGGACTTTCGACCAGCAACCAAACCTACCAGGCGGTGCGCGAATTCGCCATCACCCTGCACAAGACCGCGATCGAGGTCTTCGAGTGGCCGGGCTATGTCACCACCCGGGTCATGGTTCCCATGATCAACGAAGCCGTGTTCGCCCTGATGGAGGGTGTGGCCTCGGCGGAGGATATTGACAAGGCCATGGTTCTCGGTTGCGGCCTGGAGATGGGCCCCTTGCATCTGGCGGACGCGATGGGCCTGGATACCGTGGTGTTTCAAATGGAACACCTGTTCCATGAACTGGGGGATATCAAGTACCGCCCCTGCCCGCTCTTGAAGAAAATGATCCGCGCGGGCCGTTTGGGCGTCAAAACCGGCAAGGGATTCTTCGAATATGAACTGCCGGAATCGGTCAAGGTGCATCCCAACCTGGCCTCGGTCATGTGATCCGGCCGGGATAAAACCGGCTCGGGATCCCCGAGTCATGCGCCCCCCCTCTCTTTCAAAGGCATAGAGAAGCAATCTCCCAGGGCTGAAACCCTGGGCTAGTTTAAAAGCGCTGTTGGCGCCGGCCTGGCCATCCCGCATTTCCATATTCAGGCCGGAAACTCACCAGAACCAAGTTGTCCCATCCGCGCAAAATCCCCGGATGGAAAAATAAAAAAAGGTTCATCCGGGAAGTGCGTACCTACGACGCTCTTGGCCCAGGGTTAAAACCCTGGGCTGCTGGAAAGCCGTCCCCTGAAGGGGATTCCCATGAAGGCAAGACTCCAACCAATTCCAGAGAAGCCCAGCGGGGCGAAAGGGCTTT
>JBHGBC010000034.1:0-43775 GCA_041946805.1 bacterium | reverse complement strand
GGTCCCAAACTCAAGTTCGGCCTCCAGGCTTTGCGGCGGCATCCCCTCCCGCCCCTGGACCCCATCTGGGGCCTGATCGAGCGGGGCCGCCTGGACAAGGCGCAAGAGAGGCTGGAACGGATGAATTAGGGTCATCATGCAGTCCGCGATCTCGTAGCCACCAGCACCCCAACCCTGCCACCGCGAACGCCGGGATCAGGATCACCAGCGAGGGCAGGGCGTGGATCACCATGACCTGCCCGGGATCATAGCGCATCCCGGACAATAAAAACGCCAGGTTCTTCCAATCGAACGGCGTCGGGACCAGGAGAAAGGCGATCACTAGAAAGTAAATGGTTTCCCGCTTGGGGAAACGCTCCCCGGCCAGTTGGTGGACCGCCTGGGCCAGAGGCAGCAGGGCCAATATATAATAATGCGGCCAGGAAAAGGGATTGAGCAGCACGCCCAGACAGACCGCCAAGGAGATCTGGCCGCCGAGGTCCCGTGTCCGGCGCAGTGCCCGCCATGAGATCAGGAGGACCAGCGCGGGAATCCCCGCCGAGACGATGCGGCCGACCCAGGGAGAGACCACCAGTGGAACGATGGTGATCCGGTCTCCCACAAAATCGGCGGCCGGGGTGCCCTGAAAGAGCCGGTGGCCGATCGTCCACAGCGAGAGGTTCAACGGATGGTTCTGGTACAGGTTGGAAACCGCCGGCAGGGCTTGGGTCAGGTAGGCGTAAAGGGGGGCGCACCCGATCCACAAGGCCACCACGCCATACCCGGCCAGCACCGTAAGCGCCGCCGCCCCCAGCGCCCGCCAGTCCTTGCGCGCCAGAAAGACGAAGCCCACCGGCCAGGCGATTGGCTTGATCAACAGCCCCAAGCCGAACAGCGCTCCCGCGAGCGCCGGACGCCCCCGCCCGCCGGCATACCAAGTCCCCGAAAGGCAAAGCAAGAGAAAACCATGCACCTGGCCGTTGGAGAGTTCGAGGATGACGGGATACCATGCCTGCAAGGCCAGGGCGATGCCCAACACCCATTTCCAGGCAAGAGGTTTACGGAAGATCGACGAAATCAGGTAAATCGAGAAAATCAAGGATGTTATCTCCACGCCGAACCAGATCGCCTTGGCGGTCCGGTACCCGAAGCACGCCAGCGGCATGAGCAGAAATCCCATGGTGGGAGGATGGGGGGAGGCATGGTCAAAAACCGTGCTGGGGAGCACGATGCCCTGTTTTCGCGCTAAATCGTTGACAGTCAAGGAGATATCTTCTCCATAAGCCACTGCCCGCGCCAGAACGTATACCGCCAGGAAATCCTTTTTGTAATCGGTTTTCCAGATCCAGCGTTGTTGGATCAACAACGAGAGCAACCCAAACGCAAGGGCGGCGCCCAGGATAAATGATCGTATCCTCTTTCTTTTCAACGTGTCAGGATGAAGAAAAAACTCCGCGAAAGGGTGTTGGGGTTTTCCGCTAGGAATATCGGGGATGTTTTCCATGCCGGTTCCACCGTGGAATGGATGGGATGCAATATTATTCGGTAACGGTTCACGAGTCTATGGGAAATCCTTCATTAAGACCTAGTTGTAAAAGTAGGATGAGTTGGCGTTTCGTGCGGAAACCATCACATCCTGTTTATCTTGTACATCCTGACCATCCTGATTCAGACAATCAACCCATCACCATCTCCTCTCCTTCCACCGTATCTCTGAGTGGTTTCTCGCTTCTTTCCAAAAAATCTCTTTTTTTTTGGAACGAATTGGTATATGATTATATAATGTAACAAAATGTAATTATACTTGATTTTTTGCATTTTTATGTTATAAGGGATTGAGGGGATCTCGGAAGGGGTGATGAGAACCATGAAAAACCATCAGGAAAAGCAAAGAGGGAACGTGTTGGTGATGTTCGCGGTGAGCCTTACGCTGTTCTTTTGCTTTCTGGCCATGAGTGTGGACATCGGCTGGATCATGCTCACCAAAAGCGAGTTGCAGGCGGCGGCCGATTCGGCGGCGCTGGCGGGGGCGGCGCAACTGACGGATGAGGACTTCCTCACGGGCGCGCCCAACCAAAGTGACGATATTGCATCGGCGCGCGATTATTCACAAACCTTTTCGTCCATCAACACCGCGGCCAAGGAAAGCATCGGACTCGACCGCAACGACGCCAACGAAACCGGTGGTGGCGTGGTCGTGGGCTATGTCGACAATCCCCTGGATCTCAGCAGCCCCCTGGAAACTTCGGGGGTGAGTCAATTCAACACCGTCCAGGTCGTGACCCGGCGGACGCCTGAAATCAACGGGCCCCTGCAGATGTTTCTGGGTTTTTTCACCAATATGGATGAGGTTTCGGTTCAAACCCGGTCGGCCGCGACCCTGGATGACCGGGTCATCGGATTCGACATGAATCCGGGTGAAGTCCTGGGAATGCTGCCGTTCACGGTGTATGAAAAGGCTTGGGACGCGGCCTACGACAAATCCTACGTGCCGGCGGATGCTCCTTGCCCCATTTCCAATGGGGGGGATCTCTTCAATTACGACGAGAGTACCAAGGCCGTCACGAGTGGCAACGATGGCGTTTTTGAAATTCATCTCTATCCCAACAAGGCGGATTCCTGCAAATATCCCGACGCCCCGGGCAATTTCGGCACGCTGGACGTGGGGTATGAAAACAACAGCGCCGACGATCTGGACCGTCAGATCCGGTCCGGGTGCCGGACGGATGAGCTGGCCCTGGTCGGAAACATGATGTTGGAACAGGACGTCAGCGGGAAATGGTCCAAATGGCTGAACGGGGATACCGGAGTCAGCGCCACGATCAAGGCGGCGTTGGAAAGCATCAAGGGGCAAGCGCGTATCCTGCCCCTGCACAGCGAGGTAGTCGGAACTGGTGACACGGCGTATTTCAAGATCGTCCGGTTCGTGGGAGTCCGGATCGTGGATGTCAAAATGACCGGGGCGCTGGAAAAACGCCACGTGACGGTCCAGCCGGCCTGCGTGGTGGACGACAAAGCCGTTTTCCATCCCGATGCGCCGCATTCCAACCTGGTGTTTGCCCTGTCGTTGACGCGCTAGGGGCGGCGGGAGCGGGCGGTTACAGGAAAAAGCATCCCCGGCCGATACAAATAACTGAGCAGGATTGTCTTATCTTATAGATTTATAATCATCAATGTGGGATGACGTCCATGAAGGATTCACCTCGCTTCGGCCATTCGGCATTCGGTCTATCATCCCGTGGGTTTCTTTTTTTTTATAACCCATTGTTTTGCTTACCATGGCAAGTAATTCTCCTGGAAATCGGCCTGATGGGGGTGTTTGCCTTGGGCGTGCCGGGCGATCCAATTCCCGCCGCCGCCGGTACTCCGGCCGATCAATCCCAATCCATTGAGCTGATCCCCTCTAATTTTTTCCAAGTGCCTGTCGGTTCGAGCCGGCCGGCCACGCTGGCCTTCGTGGAAGGCCGAGTGGAGGTGACCGCTCAGCCGGATGAGGGGGTGTTGGTGATTCATCCCAATCCGGTGACCGTCGAATCCGGCGGCTATCTGACGCTCGAGTATTATACCGATTCGGACCAGGTGAACCTCGCGAGCATCGTGTTCGATGGTGAGGTCAACCATACCTGTGTGGCTTATGACAATCCTTCCGGAGCGAATCTGGTGGCTGCGCGGATCTCTCCGTACACGCTTTTTTTCCGCAGCGCCACGGGTTCGGTTTTTCCCGCCATTCAGGTTTTCAACCGGGGGAAATCCACCGCCCATGTCACGATCACCCGCTTGTCCGTGACGAGCGTCCAGGATACGGCCCTGTTCAACCCCACTCCGCGCGCGGTGGGAGCCGATTATCCCGGGGATATTGAATTGCCTCTCCCCATCGATCCCGGTTTTTCTTCCCTGACGGGGTGGGGATTCGACATCCTGTTGTCAGGCGCTCAAAGGCCCAAAACCAATGGAGACAATCATTATGACTCGCCGGGGGGAACCGGCTGCATGTGGCTGCCCGCCGGGGGGGCGGTGTCCAACGCGTTTATCTCCCTCAAAATCACCGAGGAACAGATGGGTTCGGCGCGCGGGGGGATTTTTATCAAGCGCATCAGCCCCGCGGACCCCAACAGCACCTTCGTTTTTTTGATCACAAACGGATCCGATACCCAGTTTGCCGCATTTGTTCCCGGCTCCCGGATCCCCGCCGACGCGTGGATGGAAGTCGAGGTGTTCGGCAAGATCAATCAGGGGGCGTCGTATTTGGTTCTCCAGTCCGCGGGAATGGACGTCTTGGTGGATGATCTTTCGTTTTATGTTTCATCTCCAGTCGTGGAACCAAGTCCTACACCCTCCTTCACACCGACAGCGACTCCAACGCCTCCGCCTTCCTCCACGCCTACCCTGGAACCCGAGCCGACCGCGACGCCGGTTCCCACCCCCACTTCCACCTTCACTCCCACGGCCACGGAAACTCCGGCGCCCACTTCCACTCCGGAACCGGAATTGGAGCTCGTGCGCAACGGCGGTTTCAACGATTCCAGCGTGTGGAACATGCAATCCGGCTGGAGGATCGCCGATGGCGTGGCCCGGTATGACGGAACCGGCGGCGCGTGGAGTTATCTGGAACAAGACCTGATTGGCGATGTGAAGGGACAGGCGTATACACTGGGCTACACGGTGGTCGAAGCCTCGATGCCGAGCCTGATTCTCGCCCTGTCGAGCCGGGGGAATTGCGGCGTCATGTACTTGAGTTCCGCGGTCGGCTGGCATGAAATTGAAGTGACAGTCACCAATCCCTCCGCGCCGCTCATCCTCTCGGCGGGCGGGACCAGCGGATCGGGGAAAATCGTGCTTGACGATATCTCTTTCCTGCCGGCGGGGGCCAAGCCCACGGCGACTCCCATCCCGGTTCCCACCGCGACTACGGCGCCGGTGACGACTCCCACGCCGGGACTACCGCCCAGTCCCACCGCGACGAGCGTACCCGTGGATACTCCGACGCCGATGGATACGGGTGTACTGAAGAACGGCGATTTCCGGATGGACAGCGAATGGACCAAGGGCGCCGGCTGGATGATCATGGACGGGAACGCCCGGTACACCGGAACCAGCAGCGCCTGGAGCGCCCTGCAGCAGGATTTGCCGGATGACCGCGGCGGGCAAACTTATACCTTCTGGTACACGGTGGTCGAGTCGTCGGCCGAGAGCAATATTCTCGCGCTTTCCAGTAAGGGCAATTTTGGCCTGTTATACTTGAACTCGGCCCTGGGAATCCACGAGGTCGAAGTGACCGTCGCCAACGATGCCGCCCCGTTCATCATCACGGCGGGAGGCAATATCGGACACGGCACAGTGGTGTTGGATAACCTGATATTGAAACCCGCGGGAGAACCGGTGACCACGCCGACTCCCACCCCGTCATCCGAACCGGCTCCCACGTGGACAGCCACGCCGGAGCCGGAATCCACACCGGAACCGGCCGTCACCGACACACCGAAGCCGTCGAACACGCCCACCAGCACGAAAACGCCCACGCCGGTTCCCACGCCCACGCGGACGCCGACTGCCACCTTTACTCCCAAGCCGTCGAACACGCCCACCAGCACGAAAACGCCGACGCCGACGAAAACTCCAACCTGGACCCCGACGGAAACATCGACACCGACGGCCACCAAGACGCCCACGCCGAGCAAGACTCCGACGTTGACGCCCACGGAGACGCCCACGCCGAGTCCGACGAATACGTTGACGCCAACCCTGACTCCCACGCCCACCATGACTCCCAACGAGCAGGGTTTCGTGGAACTGCTCAAAAACGGGGGATTCGATGCCGACATGGATTGGACCTTGGACACGGGGTGGTCAATCCAAAACGGCCAGGCTCAGTACAATGGCGGCAAGAGCGGCTGGAGCACGTTGCAGCAACCGCTGGACGGGGATGTCAAGGGGAAGAATTATTATATCCGCTACACCGTTATCGAGGCCTCGTCGGATCACAACATCCTGGCCCTGTCGAGCAAGAGTTGTTTCGGTCTTTATTATCTGAATACCGCCGTGGGGGACCATGAATACATATTGAAAGACATCAACGCGGCCAATCCCTTCATTCTGTCCGCCGGTGGACCTGACGGGAGCGCCACCGTCACTCTGGACAACCTCTCGGTTTTCGAAGGACCGGATGTGATCGTCACGCCGACTCCCGCCACACCGCCGACGCCCACGCCCACGCCCGAGATCGAGTACCCCTCGGTGGCGGAAGAAGCCCTGGCCCGCGTCAACTACCACCGCGCCCAGGCCGTTATCGCCCCGGTGGACTTGAATTCCTCCTTGATTCAGTCCTCCGAGGCTCACAGCCATTATATGTATTTGAACCGGCTGGTATCACACGCCGAGGATCCCAGCCTGCCGGGATTCACCGGCGCGCGGGCCTGGGACCGCGCCCAGCATTTCGGATTCCCGACGGGCAATGTCTGGGAAGGCATTGGCTCGAAATATCTGTCGGAAAGCGCCTCGGATAGCATCGATGTCCAGGTCAGCGGGCCATTCCACCGCTATCCGGTGCTGCACGCCGGATTGACCCTCATGGGATACGGTCAGGAAGACCGCTACTATACGATCAATTACGGGGCGCTGAACTCTCAGGACGCTACCATCACGGTTTATCCGGGCGTAAACCAAACCGATGTGCCGGTCGCATTCGGGGGAGGCGAATCTCCCAATCCCTATCCCGGCGCGTCCTATCCGGTGGGGTATGCGGTCACTTTGTTCTCGCCGCGCAGCGCGTCCATCAGCATTCATTCGTACTATCTCAAACCGGCGGGCGGGAGCAATCTGAGCCTGGTGACCTTCATGCCGGATGCTTCCTACCCGTACATCTTCGCCATGTCGGCGGTTGAGCCGCTGTCGGCGGGCACGGAATACGAGGCGCATATCGAGGCGACCATCGGCGGAGGATCGTTCTCGAAGACTTGGACGTTCTTCACCGCCGGCGTCTCCTCCGGCAAGGCGGCCTATCCCGCCGCCCTTCCCGGACCGGTAATCCCACCGATTGAACTGCCGGCAATCGACAGCCCGGAAATGGATGAATGAAATACAAACAGTTCCCTTGACGATTTTTGCGGCGGCGCGTGGTTACGTGCTCCCGTTTTTTTCGTGTGATTCCCTCCCCCACCATGCCGTCTGTCAGGCCGGGCGTTGGCAGGTAAGGCGGTAGATAGTTAACGCGGCAATCATGATCAACGCCGCCGCCTGCACGGAGCGTTTCTCCGCGTACCGGGTATACAGGAAGATCACCAGCCCCAGAATGATGGTTTCCAGCAAAATCCAGCCGGGGAAAAAGATGGTCCCCGGCGCGGAGAGTATCTCTAATATGTCGATTCCGGGTGGATACCGGTAGTGGACAAACGGCCAGAACCAAGGATTGAAATCGGAGTCTCCCAGCAAATGAGAGAGATGGCCGATCATGTACGAATATGCCGTTTGCCAATGGGTGAAAAAGTGAATCGCCAGCGTGAGCGCCACCACGGCTGTCAAGCTGTGCATGGCGTACCGGCCATGGGGCGTCCACTGCAGGATGTCGTTTAACGGCTTGTCGATGAGGTCCGGCAACAATCCGCCGATCAACACCGGAATCCAATCCGCCTTCCCATAACGATTTCCCAACATTGCCAGCGCCACGTGTCCGGGAACCGGATACATGCGGTATCTCTCCTTGTTCCTAATAGTTATGGAGGGAATGGTAGCAGGCCGGATTGAGCGGGCAAGGCAATGATTTCTCGTTCATCCGATCAGGGCGCCCCTTTTTCCGAACGGGTGTCCGTACCTCGATTCGACGGGTGGAAGAGATTCACCCGAAATCCCCTCTCCCTCTGGGAAAGTAACACCCAAAATTCCCTCTCCCTCTGGGAGAGGGTTAGGGTGAGGGAAAGCCTTTACTTCGCGCCCATCCCCCTCGGCGGGTTCCTGAACGCTGCTCTAGTACATACTTGCTGGTTGTTTAAAAATAGATATTCAATCGGTTTATGATATGACCTGAGAGGATTCAAGCATTATGCTTCCCGTTTCGGTGTTGGTTCCATTGGCCCTGATCACGCAATTTGATTTTGTGGAGAACGCCTGGGAACGGGGACTGACTTTCACCCATGATTCCGGATCCCGGGAGAAAAACTACATCATTGAGGCCAAGGGGGCGGGCCTGGCGGTGGCGGATGTGAATGGAGACGGATGGGATGATATTTATTTTGTCAATGGAGCACCGCTCCAGGGAAAGGCCTCGGCATCTCCTCCCCGCCACCGGTTGTTTCTCAACCGGAAAGATGGGACGTTCCGGGATGCCACGGAAGAAAGCGGCCTGGGCGATACCGGCTATGGGGCGGGGGCGTATTTCGCGGATGTGGATAATGATGGAGACCTGGATTGCTACCTGACTCAATTCGGGCCGAACCGGCTTTACCGGAACGAGGGGGCCGGCCGGTTTGTTCCGGTGGAGAACGCGGGTGGAGCGCAAAATACCGGCTGGAGCACCGGCGCGGCCTTTGGAGATGTCAACGGGGATGGATTTCTGGACCTGTACGTGGGGAATTACGCGCAATTCACCTTTGCGCTGGCGGACCGGTTGGGGAAATTCGGTTCGTATTATGGGCGCTTGGTGTTCATCGGCCCGGCCTCGTTTCAACCGGCGGAGGACAACCTGTTCATCAACAACGGTGATGGCACGTTCCGGGATGAAACGAAGGCGCGGGGGATCAATTCGTTCCAGGCGGGCCGCGCGTTCACGGTCCATTTTTCCGACCTGGATGACGACGGGGATTTGGATATCTACGTGGCCAACGACGCCAATTACAACCATTTATATGAGAACCAGGGCGGTGGTTTTTTTACGGATGTCTCCCTTCTGTCCGGAGCGGCCTTGAGTGAGGATGGCTCGGCGCAAAGCGGCATGGGCGTGGCGGTTCGGGACACC
Organism: bacterium; assembly: GCA_041946805.1. Lineage (GTDB taxonomy): Bacteria > Hinthialibacterota > Hinthialibacteria > Hinthialibacterales > Hinthialibacteraceae > JABLXU01. The sequence goes on along the minus strand of JBHGBC010000034.1, from coordinate 34,849 downwards.
GATGGTGATCTGGATCAAGACATCGTGGTGACCAATTTTGAGGGAGAGTACAACATCCTATACCGCAACGAGGGAAACCTGCGTTTCACCGACGCGGCTTATGCTTCCGGGGCGGGGGAGGGAAGCATTCCGAAACTGAGTTTTGGTGTATTGCTGGAAGACTTCGATAACGATTCCTGGCCGGATCTGCACGCCGCCTGCGGCCACGTGTACCCGGTGGCCGATGATATCCCCAGTCTGGAAGGTTACGCGCAGACGGGATTGATCTATCACAACCAGGGCCAGGGGATTTTCAAACGAGTGACGGAGTCAAGCGGGCCGGGATTGCAAATCAAGGGAGTCTCGCGGGGCAGCGCGGCGGCCGATTTCGATCGCGACGGGGATATGGATATCGTGATCAGCAACTTGGACGGCCGGCCGTTTTTTCTGGAGAATCGAAGCCCGTCCGGAAACTGGGTGGATGTGGCCCTCCAGGAGGAACGGGGCATGCCCGCTTATGGAGCGCGAGTCTGGATCACTGCCGGGGGACGCCGGCAGACAGCCGAACTGTATTCCAGCGATAGTTTTCTCTCGCAAGGCAGCGCCGTGCTGCATTTTGGATTGGGGAAGGCGGAGACGGTGGACGCGATCACGGTGCGCTGGCCGGATGGTTCCCGGAACGAATCGAAAGCTATCCAAGCCAACCAGCGGATCGTACTCCGGAAAGAGAAGCGGCAACCGTAAGCCGGATGGATTTCCCCGGATCCGGGTATCGGTGTAACGGACGGTATGGTAGAATCAGGCGGCAAGCCAGCCAGGAAGAAGGGAGCCAGGAAGAAGGGGAGAGTTTCTTTTGGTGGATTTCGCGTTGCTCATCCCGCCCTACATTTAATGGTCTTTGCCTGGAAGTCCTGATCCTGCATGGGAATTTGATCCCTAGAGGGGATCAACGTGAATAGCCGTAGGCGATAGCCTACGGTTGGGGGAAAAAAGAACCAACCCCGCAGGGGTTGAAATGAGTATTGTTCGACCCCGGCGGGGTCGTTTACCATGGTAACGATACCGGGGATTGTCACCCCCGGCTGTTCATATTCAATCAATCCGGGATTGTGTGCAGGCGAGCCGCCTGCGCTACAACTTCCTGGATCCCCGATTTCACGGGGATGACTTCCATATAAGTTAAGTTGCAGGATGGGCTCCAAGCGCAATGTAGCCCACCAACCTGATCTGAAAAGCGTTGTTGCCTTTCCAGCGCCAACGGCGCGGCATGAGCATCGCCCAGGGCGCAAGCCCTGGGACGATTGGGACCCAAACAATGAATTCCCTCTCCCTCTGGGAGAGGGGTAGCGTGAAGGATTTTTTGTAGGGGTGGACTTTGATGTCCGCCCGCATCATCGAGTGGATGGAATGCCTTTTTCACCATGTAGAACGCACTTGCCGGATGAACCAATATTTTCCGCATCGAGGGGAGACCAAGAGAATGACTGAATCCAAGATTCCACGGCGGGAATTTTTGAAACGCTCGGGAGCGGCGGCGGCCCTGGCGGCCGCTCCAGCGGCGAACGTGCTGGGCGCCAATGAAAAGATCGTGGTGGGATGCATCGGCACGGGGGGACGCGGGCGGTATGTCATGAGCATGTTCCGCCGGTTCGATGACACGGTGATCGAGTGCGTGTGCGATGTCAATCGGAAGATCGCCGAAGAGGGCCGGGAAGCGGCGGGCGGCGAGGCCCAAATCGTCCAGGATTTCCGTAAGTTGCTGGAAATCAAGGATATCGACGTGGTGATCGTCGCCCCCAACGGCCATTGGCACCCGCTGCCCGCCATCTACGCTTGCCAGGCGGGGAAGGATGTGTACCTGGAAAAGCCGGTTTCGATCACACCCCGGGAAGGCGGCGCGGTGGTCAAGGCAGCCCGCGAAAACCACCGGATCGTCCAGGTGGGAACCCAGCAGCGCAACATCCCTCATTACCAGCAGGCGGTGGAGATCATCCAGAGCGGTCAACTCGGCACCATCAACATGGTCGAGACTTTCAACCTGGAAAACCGGCCGAAGGAAGGTTTGGGATTCCAGCCCGACTCCACGCCCCCGCCGGAACTGGATTGGGATCTGTGGCTGGGGCCCTCGCCCAAGGTCCCGTATAACGTCAACCGGATCCAGGGGCATTACTTTTACTGGGATTACGCCGGGGGGTGGCAATCCGACTGGGCGGTGCATCACAACGATGTGGTGCATTGGGCCATGAAGGTGGACGGCCCGCTGAGCTGCTGCGCCATGGGCGGGAAATTTTGGATCGAGGACAGCACCGAAATGCCGGATACCCTGGAGGCTACCTACGAATATCCGGGTTTCATGCTGATTTACCGGTTGCGCTTCTCGAACGGCAACCTCCGGCGGATCCATGGGCACAATTACGGGAATATTTTCTATGGGACCAAGGGTACGCTGTTCCTGGACCGGGGCGGATTCGACGTGGTCCCCGAAGGCGACGCCATGGAACCGATGCACGCCGACGGGGAAGAAATCGTGCATCCACATGTCCGGGAGTTTCTGGATTGCGTCAAATCCCGAAAACTGCCCTCGGCGGATATTTTGACCGGCCACCGCTCAAGCGTTCCGGGCGAACTGGCGAACATCTCGTACCGGGTGGGCCGGAAAATCCGTTGGGATGTGGAGACCGAAAGGGTGATCGGCGATCCCGAGGCGGACGCCCTGTGCCAGAAGCCCTACCGGAAACCTTGGTCACTTCCCACCTGACCGGGGCGGACGCATCACAGGCGGTGAAATCCCCGGACGAAGACGGGATTGCCCAAGGCCAGCAACTCATCGAGGGGCCGGCCGTAGCGGTACAATTCCAACCGGTGCCATTGGACGCCGGGGCGGGCGCGTTCGTAAAGTTTCAAATGAGTGCCGCGCGTGGAGGAAACCGGCATCTGACAGTAGACGCCCTGGTTGGTTTTGATTTTGAGAAATCCCCGTTCCATCGGGGAGACTTCTACCTGGAGGGTATATGGTTGTTGAACGGGGATTTTGATCTCATCCCCCATGAGGGCGTCCCCATACTCCGATTCCAGCCTCAGGGAGAGGGCCGGCTCGACGGTTGAATAAAAATGACCTTGCTTGAGGGCCGCAAGCAGCTGCGTTTCCGTGGACCCTTCGCTCAACACCAGCGTTTTGGGGAGATGTTCCACGGTTGAGGAATCCAGTGAGATTCCTGATCCTTTCCCGCTGGTTCCAAATATCCTGTGCCCCCGGTTCAGCAGATGGTCCCATAAATCCAGGGATTTCAAAATTTCCGGAAAACGCTCGCTCCAGCGTCCTGGCCAGACTTCAAGCAAATCCACTCCTTTCCAATCCATGTCCCGGATGTTCCAGGAAGGATCCGGCGAGAAGGCGTCCAGGCCGAAGGGGTGGACCACGCACCACAATCCGCCCTGGAGATGCGTGTTGTAAATCAATCCGGGCAGACTTTCCGGACCCTCCTCCGGGTAGACCCGTGTATAGCCGTGGACACCTAACAGCACGGCATGGCCGCACGGAGTTTCAACTTCCTGGCCCCGGATGAGGGTGAGAGGAGGGAGGAAGGGAAGAGAGTCCAGGGGAGGAACCCCGTGATCACTCAGAGCGAGAAACTCGTAGCCGGCGGAATGATAGGCCGCGATCGTATCGTCCGGAGAAAGACGCCCGTTGCTGCGGGTTGTATGTTCGTGGAGTTCCCCGATATACCATCGAGTTTGCATCTCCGGACTTTTATCGTCCGGGGGATGGAATAAATTGGTCACGATGTTGGATTCTCCCGAATCCGGCGAGCCTTCCACCTGAAGGTGAATGGAGACCGGTTCGGGGAGACTGCCCGGCACATGGAGTTCCACCCGGAGGGGACCGGGTGGCAGGAAACCGGGAACAAAGCCATCGGAAGCCCATGACGGGCCGATGATTTTCCAACCGGAGAAGGAGGGATCCCAACGGCCCCGGAATGAGTTTTGCGAATCATAAAGGTAGAAGAGGGGAACCCGGTTGGTTTTTACGCGTAAGGCGTGATCAAAGGCTTTACGGGGAAGATCGTGTTGATCGGGAGTGATTTCAGGGTGCCGGGAATAAAGAGAAAAAAGGTAATCGGTCCAGGCCGGATCGATCGCCACTTCCCGGGGAGCATGATGGCAACGGATGCGTAATGTGGTTATATCTCCTGGAATATCAATGGAACAGGTCTCGACTCGGGAGGTTTCCCGGGCGGAAAACTGCCAGGTGCGGGTCAAGCAGGATTTCCAGATACTCATAGGTCACGGGGGTGCGCCTTGAAATCGAGTGATTCATCTTAAAAATTGATGGTTAAGGCTCATTCCCGCTTGAATTATGGTGCTTTTCGGCCATTAATTATAGTCAGGCCGGGAGATGTTCTTTCATGGTGGATCGGACAGTTCCGCCAATTTGTGATATATCTCAACATGGAATGGTTGCGGAAAGATGTCAATATGGTTCAGAACGCGGAAGTGACGTTGATCGATCAAGTCTTGAATGGGCGGAGGGAATGTTACCGGCCGTTGGTGGAAAAATATCAGCGGAAGGTTTTTCTCCTGGCCTGCAGTATGGTACGAAACGCCACGGAAGCCCAGGATGTATCCCAAGAAGCGTTCCTGCAAGCCTATAAAAATCTACATACGCTCAAGGAGCGGGAAAAATTCGGCGCCTGGCTCTTCGGCATCACACGGAACTTGTGTTATGCCGCGTTGCGCCGGATGAAAGTCCAGCCGGAAAATCTGGATTCCTTGCCCGTTGCGGAAATTTCCAATGTGGTGCCGATGCGTCCGCCGGGGGAAGACGGATTGGATATCGTGGAGATTCTGCTTGCCAAGTTGGATCAGCTGCCGGAGAAATACCAGGTGCTGCTCCGGCTGAAATATCTGGAAGATTACTCGTATCAAGAGATCGCGGAAATGTTGGATTTGCCCGTGGACCTGGTTCGATCCCGTTTGTTCGAGGGACGGCGGCTGTTGCGAGAAGGCGTGGATCGAATTCGGAGAGTTGAAAATGGCCAGTGAAGGGCGTTATTGCTATACCGGTTGTTGCACCGAGTGGGAACAAGAGATTTTGTTGTTCATCGACGGAGAACTCTTCCCGGCGGGTTGCGAACGCGTGCGCCGGCATTTGGACAAATGCGAGGATTGCGCGCGTTTCTACCGCGTGGTCGAGCGCGAAGAACAATTGATGAGCGGCCGGCTGCGCCAGAAAATGGCCATGGGCGCCGTGCCCGACCTGATCGCCGACCAGGTCATGGATGTGATCCCCTCTCTTCAGCCGATCACCTGGAGCCAACGGATTTCGGAACAGGTGTGGGCGGCGGCCGCGTATTGTCTGGACCGCAACCGGCGGCATTACGCCTTGGCGGCTTCCATGTTGATCTGTGTGGTCGGCGTGCTCCTGACCATGCGGGTCGGCAACGTGGAAGATGAGCATTTTGTCCACATCAAGCGGAATGGAACCCTGATGCGGATCACCCCCTTCGAGCCCATCTACATTTCCCGGCCGGAAGGGGAATTCATCGAATTCCCGGACGGCTCCCTGGCGTACGCGACCTATGACACGTGGTTTTCGGTGAACGCCTACCAGGATGAGGGAGGCACGTCCAACGTGGGCACCGACCGGCGGCTGAGTTTGAATTCCGGCGAATTGTACATCGACGTGCGTCCGGCCAAGGAAGGTTTCAGCGTTTTGTGTTCCAATTCCCGGACCATGGTTTTCGGGACGCAGTTCTATATCAGCATCAATTCCGGCCCCATGAAGGAAACCACCGTGGTGGTGCGGACCGGCCAAGTCTCCGTGGAAAAACTGGGCAAGGATCAGATGGCTTCCACGATTGTGGAGAAGGGCTTCATGACCAAGGTCTTCAGCTACGACGGCAATGTCCGGATGCGGGTTCCCTACAAGGCCGACCCTGTGCTGATGAAGCGTTTGCACTTGTTCAACGAGGCCAAGACGAACCGTTCGGCCCAGCGGCTGGTGCCTTTGCTGGATGTCATTTCGCGGGACGGTGTGTTGAGCCATACCACCGGCAACGCCCCGCTGCCCTCTCCCTTGCAGGATATTCTTCCCGACCATTCCGGGGAGGGATTTGAATAAGCCCCATCCCACGACCCCGTGTTGGCCATCACTTCTTTCTACATCCGGTCTCATTCCCCCGATGGGATGTCATCTCGTAAATCCATTGTCATTCCATCAATCTGATATCTTCCCAATATCCGGATGTCTTCCCCGCGCCTGCGGGGATGAAATTCAAAGGCATAATCAGGACTTCTGGGTAAGGATCAGCCTTCCGGGAGAGGGTTGGGGGGAGGTATTACAGGACGATTCATCTTTTCCCTGACGGGATGACCAATCCAACCATGATTCATTCGCATATAAAAGTAAGGGGCATACCAGTACAAAAAACCGCGAAAGCGTCATAAAAACAGCCGGCCGCTCTTCACGCGCCTTCGTCCCCCAGCGGGTCATGCCATACTATACCATTCACGGAGACAGTCCACGGGGCTGCGGTGGTTGGCGCATTAGAGCCGGATCCCGTTGCGCCGTTACAAAATTCGTAGAATTCCTGATCTGAAACGCGGGGATGAGTAAAACGCATGAGACAATCGGCCGGATTTTTCCCGACACTTCGCGAAGTTCCCAAAGAGGCTGAGGCCAAAAGCCACATTTTGATGCTCCGGGCGGGCTTGATACGCCAGCTGGCTGCCGGATTATACATCTATCTGCCGCTGGGCTGGCGGACGTTGCGCAAAGTCGAGCAGATCGTACGGGAGGAAATGGACGCTTCCGGCGCGATCGAAGTGCTGCTACCTACTCTTCAGCCCGATGAGTTATGGAAAAAAACCGGCCGCTGGGAAGCTATGGGACCGGAAATGATGCGCCTGCTGGACCGCAACGAACGCCAGTTCGTTCTGGGTCCCACGCACGAGGAAGTCATCACCAGCCTGGTGGCGGGCGAAATCCGCTCCTATCGGGACTTGCCCAAGAATCTCTATCAGATCCAAACCAAGTTCCGCGATGAAATCCGGCCGCGGTTCGGCATCGTGCGGGCGCGGGAATTCATCATGAAGGACGGTTATTCCTTCGATGTGGATGAAGCCGGCGCCGCCCGGTCGTACCAGCTCATGTACGACGCGTATAAGCGGACGTTCCACCGCTGCGGCTTGACCACCATCCCTGTGGAGGCGGACACGGGCGTCATGGGCGGCAACTTGTCCCACGAGTTCATGGTTCCGGCGGAGATCGGCGAGGCGGAAATCGTCTCCTGCTCCCATTGCGGCTACCGGGCCAACCGCGAATTGACCGAGTCCCGCGCGCCGGGAGATCCCCCGGCGGGCGCCCCGGTTCCGCCCATGGAGGAAGTGCACACGCCTGACTTGCGCACGGTGGAGGAAGTGGCGGAATTTTTGAAGATCACGCCTGCGAGCATGATCAAAACGTTGATCTATGTGTCACACGGAGAGCCATTTGTGGTTCTCATCCGGGGGGACCATACGGTCAACGAGGCCAAGGTCATCAAGGCCGTCAAAGGACCGGTGGATATGGCGTCTCCCGAGATGATCGCCGAAGTCACCCAAGCGCCCGTGGGTTTCGCCGGTCCGGTGGGCCTGCGGGGCGTGAAAATTTTCGCCGATCATTACATCCGGACCATCGTGGCCGGAGTCACGGGGGCGAACAAGAAAGACTATCATATCCAACACGTCGCGCCCGGCCGGGATTTTCAACCCGATGAATGGGGCGATTTCCGGGCCGTGGACGAGGGCGATGCCTGTCCCCGGTGCGGCACGGGCACGCTGTCCATGCGTTTCGGGATCGAAGTGGGCCATGTCTTCGTGCTGGGCGCCAAGTACAGTGAGGCGCTGCAAGCGTATTACACCGGCGAGGACAGCCAGCGGCGGCCCATGATCATGGGGTGCTATGGCATCGGCGTGAGCCGGACCATGGCCGCCGTGGTGGAAGAGAACGCCGACGACAAGGGCATCATCTGGCCGGTTTCCGTCGCGCCGTATCACGTGCACTTGCTCAACTTGTCGGTGCGGAATCCCGAAGTGACCCGCGTCGCGGAGGAATTGTACCAATCGTTCCAACAGGCGGGCCTCGAAGTATTGCTCGATGACCGCGACGAGCGGCCCGGGATCAAGTTCAAGGACGCCGACCTCCTCGGCCTGCCCTACCGGGTGGTTGTGGGTGAGAAATCGTTGCATGAAGGCGTGGTGGAATACGTGCCACGCAAAACCCTGGAAAAATCCCTGATCCGGCCGGATGAGATCGTCCAGTTGGTGAAATCACAATATGAAGCGGACATGGCCTTATTACGGCCGGATTTTTGATCCAAGGATCCCCCCCGGTGACCGCTCCCTTCTTCCATGGAGACCAAAATCCATGCGCGGCATGAACCGATGATCGAAATCCTCTCCCTCGATGCATGCGCGTTTCGCCCGGAGGACCAGGTTGTCGTCGCCCTGGGCTTTTTCGACGGCCTGCACCGGGCCCATCAGCGTCTCATCGCGGAGGCCCGGCAACGGGCGCGCGCCCGTGGGGGCTTGCTGAGTGTCTTCACCTTTCAAAACCATCCCAGCCAGGTGCTGAACCCCGGCGCGCCGGTCCCCCTGCTTTCCCCTTATCCCTTGAAGCGGGAATGGTTGAAGGTCCTGGACGTGGACGCGGTGGTGGCGGTTCCCTTCGATTGGGCGCTGTGCCACACCTCCGCGGAGGCGTTCATCGCCACGGTGTTGCGTGACCGGCTGCGCGCGCGGGAAGTGGTCATCGGTTTCAATTTCCGCTTCGGGCACAAGCGCCGGGGATCGGCGGAAACACTCAAGCAGCGGGTTCCGGAAATTTTTGAGGCGGTCACCGTCATCGAGCAGCAATTCCACGACGATATCCCCATCAGCAGCAGCGCCATCCGCGAATTGATCCTCGGAGGGAATCTCCAGGAGGCGGAAGCCATGCTGGGGCGGCCGTATCCGCAGGCCGGCCGTGTGATCCGGGGAGACGGGCGGGGCCGTTCCATCGGCGTGCCCACCGCCAACCTGGCCATCGAGAATCAAGCGCTTCCCCCCAACGGTGTATATGGCGTGCGGGTGCATATCGGCGGCCTCGGCAGCCAAACCGGTTGGGGCGTTATGAACATCGGGACCGTGCCCACGTTCAAAAACGAATCCACCCGCCACACCGAAGTCCATATCCTGAATTTCGACCAGGATATTTACGATCAATACCTCATCGCGGAGATCATTCACCCGCTGCGGGAAGAGCGGAAATTCCCGGGGCCGGCGGAACTGATCCGGCAAATCCACGCGGATATTGAACAGTTTCAATCCTGGTTATCCCAATCCCAGGAGACGGGAGGTCCATGGTAAAGCTCATGTCTGTTCCTAAAGTCCGGTTCTGGTACATCTCGAATATGTTGTTTCCGCTATTGCTGATTCCCGCCGTTTTCGTATCCTTCGCGCCGGAATGGGCGCCGGACGGAGCGGGTTCACCGGCTCCCACCCGCTCATTTGCCATGGGATTTACTCCTTTCCCCTGGGATTTCACCGAGGAGGCGGTGTCGGGCAGTTACCGGTTCATCCGCGAAAACGGGGACTTGATCGCGCATCACATCGACGACGGCGTTCCCTGGACCGAAGCGCTGGCCGGCCGGCCGTTCTCCGCCGCCTTGGAGAACGACTGGCGGCAACGCCGGCAACAATCCGAAGGCCGCCGGGTGCTGGTATCGGTGACTCCGTTGAACGGCGCACGGAGCGGCTTGGCGCTGTACCGGGGCGAAAAGGAAAACATGCCCCTGCCCCAGGAGTTTGAAAATAAAAAACTGAACGATCCCGCGGTCATGCAAGCCTATTTGCAATACTGCCGGCGCGCGGTGGAGACGCTGCGCCCGGATTACCTGGCCATCGGCATCGAAGTGAACGAACTCATCCACAACGCCCCCGGCGAGTGGCCCGCGTACGGGGAACTCTATACACACGTCTACACAGCCTTGAAGAAAGAGCAACCAGACTTGCCCATTTTCTCCACCTTCACGCTGCACAATTTGCAGAATCCCGGCTGGGCGGACCTGAAGCGCCAGCAGGAACAGATCCGCGCGTTCCTCCCGCAGAACGACATCGTGGGTATCAGCTATTATCCCTTCATGGCCGGGCATCCGGAAAAACCCGTGGAGATGCTGGATTGGCTCCGAGCGTTCACGGACAAGCCCCTGGCGGTCACCGAGACTGGTTATCCCGCCGAGACTATTTTCCTGCCTTCGTACAACCTCACGATTCCCAGCGATCCCCAAAAACAAACCGCTTATTGGGAGACCTTGTTGGAAAGGGCCAACCAGGATCATTACCGGTTCGTCGTCGCGTTTCTGCACCGGGATTACGACGCGCTGTGGGAGAAGATCAAGGCGTCCTCGCCCGAAGCCTTCGCCGTTTGGAAGGATTGTGGATTTCTGGATGAAAAGGGAACCGCGCGGTCCGCCTTCGAAATATGGAAGAAGTATTTCGCCCGGAAACGCGCTTGGTGAGGAGTACCTGGAAACGCGGATCTCTCAGTTCCCGAAGTTGGGCGGGAAACTGCCATTGTACACCTTGCCGTCCACCATCAGGTTGACGACCACGCTGGAATCGCCCCCATACCAGAAAATATCCCCGTTGCTGAGCAGGCCATTGGAAGGATGGTAGCTGTTGCCCTGGCCGTCGTTGCGCTGGATGCCGAAAAATGGATTGGCGGAATAAAGCCCGTTTTCCGACATGTCCGGACCTTGCGAGAAGATGTTGTAGGCCACGTTGTTTTTTCCCAATCCCTTGCGGGCGACACCGGTTTCATACGCGGCCTGAGTGCGGTCAAAACGCCGTTGGGTGGTATCCTGGAAGGGATCGTGCGGCAAGGAACTGATATAGGGGATGGGGGAGGTCAAAAAAAACAAACCGGATTCGCTGCGGGGCCGCCGGCCGACGAAAATATTATCTTCGGATTCCGGGGGATAGGAGTTGTTGTCCAGAAAGTACATTTCATGCGCCTGGGCGAGCGCCCGGATGTCGGTTTTCACTCGCGCAACCTTGGCTCTCACCTGGGCGTTCAAAAAATTGGGAACGGCTATCGCGGCCAGGATGCCGATGATCGCCACCACGATTAACAATTCGATCAACGTAAACCCTTGGCTCGGCCTTTGCATGCGCTTTACCTCTTTCATGGAAATGGATGAAATGCTCACAAAATAAAATACGGCCGCCGGCGGTGGGAATCCGGGGGCCGTAATTCATTCTTCGATGTTCAATACACTTCCCACGCCGGAACCATTGTACCCGGATTTCCAAAAACCATCAACGCGATATCCCGTCCCTCGCCGCCGGGAACCGCCCGCGAGGCCCAGGTGAAGGCGACGCCGCCGTTCACGGCCGCCGGCATGGACTCGCTGGCGTTGCCGCCGTCCGTCTCGGGGAATTCCGGCAGGGGATGCACAACGAACGCCTTGGTGGCGGGCAGGCCGTCCGCGTTGAACACCCGGCCCACCACGCTTTCGGTGAATTGCACGTCATTCGCCGCGTTATCGATCCACGACACGGCGAAAGTCCCATTGCGGGCCATGGCGCAGCGCGTGCGGGAGACGGACCTCCCGTCGCTGTGCTGGCTCACCAAAATATACGGGCCGATCCGCTCCCCTTGTTCATTCCACAACTGGGCCAGGACCACCGGCATGTTGACCAACTCCTCGGGAAGGCCGATCCCCGCCGGGCCCACGGTCTCATACACGGTCACGAAGGTCCCGCCGCCGCCGGCCGCCATCCATGCGGGGTGAAGCCCGAGCGCTTCGTCGGTCACGGTAAACATTTTCCGAGGCTCACCGTCCAAATTGAAAATGATTCCCTTGTAGAGAATGGATCCGTTGATCCGCGAATCGTCGTCCTGGTATACACAGACAAATCCATTCTGGAGCGCGCCCAGCCAGACGTTCCCCTGCTGGCCGGTCAAATCGTCCACAAAGAATTCCTCCTTGAACCGGGTGCCGTCGGAATTGAAGAGGTTCAGTGTCGCGGCTTGGCTCCCGCCCTGGGGCCAGTCGGGATCCGCGGCGTAATGATGTCCCCGCGCCACCGTACCGATGACCAGTTTCCCGTCGTTCAGCCAGCAGGCGTCCCATTCCCGGTGGCCCGCGCTGAATCCCGCCACGGAAATGGGAGGCGTGAGAGGTTGCAGCTGATCATTGAATAACCGGAAAAATCCATGGCCTTCCTGGTTGTCTTCCTTGATCCCGTCCGTGTCGATAACCGCCTCCGGGATAACGGCCTGCGATCCGGTCAGCGTGTCGGCCAGGAACGTCGCCCCGGCCATGAAGACGTTCCCGGCCGGGTTGGCCTTGTTCAACGTCCAGTTGGTATTGGTTCCGGTATTCACGCCCGCCAGGATGTCAATGTCGATAGCCATGTCAAACACCGGCAACAGGCGGTTGCCGGCCGCATCCACGCCGCTGACATGATGGCTGCCGCTCCGGTTGACCCAAAAAACCGCCGTGGAGCCATTCGCCAGAATGGAGACCTTCGGTTCGCGTTCATCCGCCGCCGACGAGGCCAGGGCCACGGTCCCGCCCGCGGTGACCGCCTGCAAACCGATTTCATCGTACGCGGGGGTGTCGTTCAGCAGTTCGATGGGGCTTCCGAGAGGCTGCGCCGCCGCGTCCTGCCCGGCCAGGGTGCCGGCGGATAAGATGAGAATCCCCAACACCAAACTATGAATACGTGAATTCATTCAGGACCTCCTTGATCAAGAATAGTTGTGAATACGTTCTGTTGAGCGTTTCCAACGTAGAACAAATCACCCAAGCAGAACTGTTGAATCGATTGGCCGAAACGCCTAAATGGCGCCCTTTCCGGACTTCCCTCACCCTGGCCCTCTCCCAGAGGGAGAGGGAATTGGTGAGATGGGTTCCGACTCGATCGCAGACCTGGAACCCTGGGCCAAATTGAAAAGCGACGGTGGCGCTGGCAGGGTCATCCCGCAATTCCGTAACTCATTCCTGACGAAAATTCAAAAGAACCCTGGTTTGACTTTGTGTTGAAATCCTCTTGTTTTGTCGAAATTTGAATTATAAACAAGAGCCAGACTACCATAAAGGATATATGGGATTAGGGGAAATCATCAACCGATTGGGGGAATTTGTGCAAAATGGGGGGGAGCGTCCGGTAGGTGCGTACCTCTTTTCAGATGGCCGATCCGCGTCTCTGTGAAGTGACCGTTGAAAACCACCCCAAAATCCCCTCTCCCTCTGGGAAAGGGGAAGGGTGAGGGAATTTTTATAGGGGCAGACCTGGCTGTCCGCCCTCATCCTGAGGCGGATAAAATCTATTTTACTTCACCAGGAACGTATTTCTCGGATGAACCAAAAATCTTTGACTCGGCAGGAGCCTCGCCCTCCCTGAATCCCCGCTTTCGCGGGGATGACATCCTTGTATGACTGGTGGGTAGAGATCAGCACAGAGGGAGAGGGAGCCGATACGGAAGGCTGCCGTTGGAAGGTGGCGCGGCATTGCGGGACCACCCGATCCTTCCGCCTTCCCGATCAATCACCTTCCTCCTCCGTTGGCGCCGGCGTTGCGGCGGTTTCCGGATGGGAGGCCATTTCGGGATTCTGATCCACTCCATAGCGCTGGGTGATGTGATACGAAATCGTGAGCAGGCCCCGGGTCAGATGTTCATGCACGAGAATCACATGCTCGGGGACGATGAGTTCGGTGGGCGCGAAATTCCAGATGCCCTTGACTCCCCCCAGCACGAGTTGATCGGCGACTTCCTGCGCGACGCTGGCGGGTGTGCAGATCACGCCGATGTCGATCTGCCGTTCCCGGCAAATGCGGGTCAGATTTTCCACATCCTCGATCTTCACTCCCCGGACGGAATAGTTCTGAAACTTGGGATTGGAATCGAAAATGCCAACGACTTTGAATCCGTCCCGTTCAAATCCCTGATAGCTGGCCAATGCCTGGCCGATGTTGCCGAATCCGACGATGGCGAAGGTCAACGTCCGGCGGGACAGGAAGACTTCGCGGATGGTCTGCAGCAGTTGGGGAACCTCATACCCAACTCCCGTCTGACCCTTCACCTTCAGAGGCAAGAAATCCTGCTTCACGACCGCGGGATTAACCCCCAGCAAGAAGGCCAGTTTGCTGGTGGAGATGTATTGGATGCCTTTTTGCGAAAATTCTTCCAGTACATTGAGATAGCGGGACATGCGAAACAGCGTGGCTTCGCTCAGCTGGGGCGGCTTGGACTTGACGTTTTCATCCATAGGCGTCGATTGAATACTTGATACTGATTTTACTGGGTCAAACCCGAATATAGGTTAGTCCATCCCGATTGGATGAATGCAATATACATAACAATCCCCAATGGTTCTAGTCAGCAGGGAAGAAAGAAGGATCATCCGGTAAGTGCGTACCGAATGAGGTAAAATTGATTCCATGCACGCCGGGATGAGGGCTGACGCCAAGGTCCGCCCCGGCTAAAAAATCCTTACCCTAGCCCTCTCTCCGAGGGAGAGGGAATTTGGGGGTGGTTTTCGCCGATCATTGTGAAGAGATGCGAACCGGCGTTCTGAAAAAAAGTATGCACATGCCGGATGAGCCAGAAAGAATAGCCGGGCCGGATCCCGTAAGACGCATGAATCCATGGATTTCTGGCATTTTCCGAATATGATACCCACTTGATCCCCGGGGATCGATTCCACTACGGCCGGGTGCGATTCAGCCTATGCGAATTCTCGGAATATCCGCCTTTTACCACGACAGCGCGGCCTGCCTGGTTCAGGACGGCGTGATCGTGGCCGCCGCCCAGGAGGAACGTTTCACCCGCAAGAAACACGATTCCTCCTTCCCCATCCATGCCATCCGCGCCTGCCTCCAAATCGGGGGCGTCCGGGCGGACCAGCTGGATTATGTCGCGTTCTATGACAAACCGCTCGTCAAATTCGAGCGGATTCTGGAAACCTATCTCGCCGTTGCGCCTCAAGGTTTGCGTTCGTTCCTGATGGCCATCCCCTTGTGGCTGCAGGAAAAGCTGTTCATGCGTAAACTGATCCGGGATTTCCTGCCGGAATACGAGGGCCCGATCCTCTTCGGCGATCACCACGAAAGCCACGCCGCCAGCGCGTTTTATCCCTCGCCGTACAACGAAGCCGCCTTCCTGACCGTGGACGGCGTGGGTGAGTGGTCCACCACCACGTATGGGTATGGGAAAGATAAGGACATCAAGATCCTGGCCGAGACCCGGTTTCCCCATTCCCTGGGCCTGCTGTATTCCGCCTTCACCTACTACACCGGATTCAAGGTGAATTCCGGGGAATACAAGGTGATGGGCCTCGCTCCCTACGGGGAACCCAAGTATGTGCAAACCATTTATGAACACCTGGTCGATCTCAAACCGGACGGCTCGTTCCGGCTCAACATGGAGTATTTCAACTACTTGAGCGGATTGACGATGACCAATTCCCGCTTCGATGAACTCTTCGGCGGCCCGCCCCGGCAACCCGAAACCCTGCTGACCCAAAAGGAGATGGACCTGGCCCGGTCCGTGCAGGACGTGACCGAGGAAATCCTGCTGCGGATGGCGCGCCACATCCACAAAAGCACGGGACAAAAAAATTTCTGCCTGGCGGGCGGCGTGGCCCTCAACTGTGTGGCCAACGGCCGGATCCTGCGCGAAGGCCCGTACGAATCGATCTGGATCCAACCGGCGGCCGGCGACGCGGGCGGCGCGCTGGGCGTCGCGTTAAGTATCTATCACCGCTACCTGCAAAATCCCCTGCCGCCCAAAAACGGGGCCGATTGCATGAAGGCCGCCCTCCTCGGGCCGGAATACACCGATCAGGAAGTGAAGGATTATTTGAACCAATCCGGGATTCCTTCCCAGGAACTGACCGAGGACGAACTGCCCCGCGTCACCGCCGATTTGTTGACCCAAGACCACGTGATCGGGTGGTTCCAGGGCCGCATGGAGTTCGGGCCGCGCGCGCTGGGAGCGAGAAGCATCCTGGGTGACGCCCGGTCGAAAACCATGCAGTCCAAGATGAATTTGAAAATCAAGTTCCGCGAATCCTTCCGCCCCTTCGCCCCGGTGGTGCTGCGGGAGAAAGTGCAGGAGTATTTCGAGATGGATTGCGCTTCACCCTACATGCTGCTAGTGGCGGCCGTGAAGGAAAACCGCCGCCTGCCCATGTCCGAGGAACAGCAAAAACTCTGGGGCATCGACAAGCTCAACGTTCCCCGGTCGGACATTCCGGCCATCACCCATGTGGATTATTCCGCGCGCGTGCAGACCGTCGCCCGCGAGGATAATCCCCGGTACTATGATGTGATCCGCTGCTTCGAGGAGAAAACCGGCTGCGCGGTGCTGGTGAATACTTCGTTCAACGTCCGGGGAGAACCGATCGTCTGCACGCCCGAAGACGCCTACCGCTGCTTCATGCGCACCGATATGGATTACCTGGTCATGGGCCGCTGTCTGCTCGACAAACGGAATCAACCGGAATGGAAGGAAACACACGATTGGCGGAAGGAGTTCACCCTTGACTAAAAAAATGACTCCCGAAAACGCGACACCGAGGGACCTCCGGAATTTTGGCTTCGGGATGACACTTTTCTTCCTGGTGATTGGCGGGCTGGTGTGGTGGAAAGGCCACGCGCCCACCGCCTATGGATTGTGGATGGCCGCGTTCCTGGTCTTTCTCGCTCCCGGTCTGCTTTACCCCGCCGGTTTGCGGCCGGTTTTCCGGATTTGGATGAAAATCGCCGGAGTGCTTAGTTGGATCATATCCAACGCGATTTTGTGCGCGATCTTCTATCTCATTTTCACCGCAGTCTCTTTGATTCAAAAACTGATCGGCCGCGACCTGCTGGCGCTCCAATTCCCGGGCAACCAGGACTCGTACTGGATCGACCGGTCCCACGAGCCGGACAATCCCAAGCACTTTGAGCGGTTGTTTTGAAGCGCTGTAACTGTTGACTCATTGCAGGGAAAGGATGAATTCCGTTCTTTCCGGGCTTCTCTCACTCCAACCTTCTCCCAGAGGGAGAGGGTTGGTTAAGCATTTCCATCCATCCTCTTGTCACGAATCGTGCAGTGAGAAAGTACTGGATTCCGGTAAACAGTTGCCATCCATCAGATGAGGATAACGTTCCGCCAAAAGGAGATCACATCCGACAAAAACAGGAAGGATCCGATCGACTCATAGGGAGGGGAGTGCTTTTCGTTTCGCTTCCATCTCACCAGCAGCGCATTTATTTCGAGGGAATGTTTTGATTAATCCTATTTCCCCCACGTGGCCGAGCGGCGGTAGGCTTTTTCCAGAAACTCCAACGTCTCCCGCCAGGATTTCCACAACCGCCGCGGCTTCCGCTTGATTCCCGAGTTCATCGCGTAGGCCGTGAAGAGCGGAAGATACACCGAGCAATCCCCGTAACACACCAGCGAATGGGGCAGCATGGCGGGATCGATCTTCCCCCACGTGACCGCTTCGGAAGGCGTCGCTCCGCTCAGCCCGCCGGTGTCGACCCGCGCGTCGGTGAATTGGATGAAATAATCCTGCCCCGCTTCCTTGAGGCCCAACACTTCTTGGATTTGCGGTTCGGTCTGCAGCAGAAAATTCTTGGGGCTGCCGCCGCCCAGGATGACCGCCGCGGTCCGGCCCTTGTTCTTTTTGGCGTGATAGACCCAGGCCGCGGTGAGGTTGACATCCAGGCAGGGATCGATCCGCGGCCCCTTGCCCTCGAGCGCCAGGCCGGCGAGATTCATGCCGATGCTCGAATCGCCGGGGCTGGAGGTATGCACGGGCACATCCATCTTGGCGGCGGCGGCCAGCACGCTGTAATTGTGGCTGTCCGGCCAGCGCTTGAGCAACTCATGGCCCAGGATGGAATGCACTTCCGCGCTGGAGACCGGTTGCTCGAAGGGGATGGACCGGAAGAGGTCCCGGATGAAGCGGTCCGTGTCGAACAGGGCGTCCGCCTTGAAGTAAATATCGTGAATCCGGATCACCTCGTTTTTCCGCAACTCCCGGTCATCCACCGTGGGCGATCCTTCATACATGGCGTATCCCAGGCTGGCGTGCATGTCGTGATACAGGTTGGCCCCGGTGCTGACGATCCAATCCACGTAGCCGGATTGGATAAGCGGCGCCAGGCAGGACCGGCCCAATCCAGCGGGCGTCAAAGCGCCTGAGACGCTCAGGCCGATGGCCGTGTTCTCGGAGAGAACCCGGTCCACGAACAACCGGCAGGCGTTGCGAAGATTGCGGGCGTTGAACGCCGTGAAGCATTCATCGATCAACTCCATGACCGGCATGTTCTTGCGGATCCCGGCCGGTTCGATTTTCCGGGTGTAATACGGATTGGTTTTCGTTTGTTTCATGGTCCTCCCACCCCTACCATCGAGTGGACGCCGTGCTGAATCATCGACGGGAATTCACCGGCGTTTCCAGCGCACGCCCTCGCGCGTATCTTCCAAAACGATCCCCCGGGCGGCCAGCTGGTCCCGGATCGCGTCTGCGGCGGTGAAATCGCGCCGTTTCCGGGCTTGCTGCCGGTCTTGGATCAGCCGCTCGATCTCTTCATCCAGCATCGGCTCATCCTCGCGGATCACGCCCAGCACCGTGTCGATCCGCCGCAGGGTGTCCATCACGGATTGCAGCTGGCCGCGCTCGACCGGGCCGGCGTCCAGGATCTTGTTGGCTTCGCGGATGAAATCGAACAACGCCGCCACCGCCCGGGGCATGTCGAGGTCGTCGTTCATGTGTTCCTCAAAACGCTGAACGCAGGTTTGCCGCTCCGTTTCCAATCCGGAGGAGTATACCCCTCCCTGGCCCGTCTGGATCCCTTCGCGCAGGCGGGTGTGGAAATCCATGATCCGGCTCCAGGCTGCGTGCGCCGCCTTCAGCCCTTCCGGGGTCAGGTTGATCGGGCTGCGGTAATGGCTGGAGATGATGAAATAACGCAAGGCCATCGGGTGATTTCCCTGCTGGATCAAATCGCGCAGGGTAAAGAAATTGCCCTTCGACTTGGCCATCTTCTCGCCGCCCACCAGCAGATGGCGGCAATGCAGCCAGTAGTTGACGAACCGCCCGCCCGTCGCGCCTTCGCTTTGCGCGATTTCATTCTCATGATGCGGGAAAATGTTGTCTTCCCCGCCGGTGTGGATGTCGAAATGCGGCCCCAGGTATTTCATCGACATGGCCGAGCATTCAATATGCCATCCCGGCCGTCCCGGCCCCAGCTCCGTCTCCCAAAAATGCTCGCCTTCCTTGCGGGCTTTCCAGAGGACGAAATCGGAGACCTCTTCCTTCTCGTATTCGTCCGTGTCGACGCGCGCGCCGGGCTTGAGCGAATCGGGACGGTTGCCGGACAAGCGCCCGTAATCCTTGAACGCGCTTACGCGGAAATAAATGGAGCCTTCTTTCTCGTACGTCAGCCCCTTGTCCCGCAAGGACTTGATCAATTCCACCATTTCGGGAATATGATCCGTGGCCTTGGGATAATATTCCGCCCGTTCGACGCCGAGGGTGTCGAGATCCTCGAAGAACGCCTGCTCGAACGGTTTCGTGATTTCGAAAATCGAAACCGACCGCTCCCGGGCCTTGCGGATGATCTTGTCTTCCACGTCGGTCAGGTTCATGACCTGCGTGACCCGGAATCCCCGGTATTGGAGATAGCGCCGCAGGATGTCTTCGAACAGATACGCCCGGTAATTGCCGATATGGGCGTAGTCATAGATCGTCGGGCCGCAGGTGTACATGCGGACATGCCCCGGCTCGATGCTTTGAAATGGCTCCTTGCGGTTGGTTTCGGTATTATGAAAAAAAACCGGCTTGGGATCGTTGGTCATGGGCATCGGCATTGTATTTTTTTTCAGGATTGCAGCAGGTTTCCCGGATGCACGAATATAATGAATATATGGCGCCCTTAGAGGGCTTCCCTCACCCTAACCCTCTCCCAGAGGGAGAGGGAATTGATTACTTTTCAGGCTATTTTCCCAGAACATGGCCCTAAGATATCTTCTACTGCGCCGTCGTTGCGAGAAACGGTTCTTGGTATCAGTAAATCATCACAAAAAATGAAAACCTCATTGTCACAAGATGCGCATCGGTATCCTGAAAAGGCCACTTTACCTCTCCCTCTCCCTCTGGGAGAGGGCCGGGATTAGGGAAATCACGAGGATTGACAATACGTATCTGTTCACACCTTCGCAAGGAAAATATCTATTTCGCTCTTACAGGGCTAGGGTTTCATCGGTAACCGATTCCCTGGGCGTTGGGACTCGCTTCTCGCGCATCGTGGGCGCTTAAAAACTGTGTTGCCAACCGGTAAATGGTTATTTGGCAGAAATATATCTTAAATTCTGACGCGCCGAAGGGATACGATCTCCAAGGGCTACGCGCGGCCGGCTCAATATACCGATTCAGTAAGTCAACGCCGTGGCCCAGGAGGGAACATGGGAGCCTCCGCCGCGGAAAATATCGCCCCGGCTGAGCACGCCATTGCTCGGCTGATAAATGAGGGCGGGAACGGGAAACGATTGGCCGTCGTAATCGTCCGCCGAATCCGGGCCGGAACTCTCCAGCAGCCATACATTGCGGGGAAATACATTGTAATCGTATTTATTCCCAGTCTTGTATTGAAACGTGCCCAGTTCGAAATAGGGATCGAGTTCCCGCCCGTCCGCGACCTGATGCTGCTTTTGAACCGGAGCGCGGAAGGGATTGCTGAACGCGTCCGCGCTGAAGACGTAAGCCACGGGCGTGGTCAGGTCGCGGAATCCCGTGTAGTGCAGATCGGGATTTCCCCAGCCATCCCAGGCCCAACGGGGATAGGTCCCCTTATCGATGCGGTAGGCTTCCAGCCCGGTCTCCACGGTCCGCATGTTGCCGGCCGCGCGGGCCACCTTGGCGCGGATCTGGGCCTGGAGAAAATTCGGAACCGCGATCGCCGCCAGGATGCCGATGACCGCCACTACGATGAGCAATTCAATGAGCGTGAAGGATTGGTTCAAGGGGTTGCACCACAAAGGTCTGTACACCAGGGATTTTGATAGGGTACGCGTTGCGCGCTAATCCATCCAACTTTTCATAAGACATTCTCCATCAATCCTCCAGCGGCAAATCGATCCGCCGGCCGCTTTCCGCCGAGCGGAAAACCGCCTCGGTGAATTCCATGTATTTAACCCCGTCTTCGAAATCGGGATGAACTTCTTTGCCCTCACGAATCGCGGCGATGAAATCCGGCTCCACGGTCCACGATTGAATCATGTCCGGGGGAATGGTTACGGATTCCCACACGCCGCCCTGCTTGGAGAGAGTGATTTCGTCCGTCTTGAAATCGTAATGCAACGCCCCGTCCCGGCCGTACACCGTGAGGCAGCAGATGGGATCGGGCGAGGCGAGCGCACTCCATTCCCAGCGCGTCAACGCGCCATTTTCCATCTCACTGAGGGCCATGACCACGTCGGGGCGGGTGACCGGCCTCGGACCGCCTTCCAGGCTGGGACGTTCGGGGATGAAGGTCTTGGCCTGGGCGGTCACGTTCCGCGCGCAGCCCAGCCAGCGGTGCACCACTTCGGCGCCAATGCCCACGGTCAGGGTGTTGAAACCGGACAGGTCTTCGCGTTGCCGCCACGACAGCGGCGCGCTGGGATCGAGATAGATGCCCGAGACGTCCCGGAAATGGACGGTGTACAACTCTCCCAACACGCCGTCCTGGAGAATTTTCCTTATCATCCGATCGCCCTTCATGCCCATGGGCGGGGGGCAGAGCATGGTTACGCGGCCGGACGATTTCGCCGCATCGCGCATCAGGCGGGCTTCCTTCACATTCATCGCCATGCGCGCCTGGCAGAACACGTGTTTCCCTGCCGCCAGCGCCTCCAGGGTGACCGGGCAATGCAGATACGGCCAGGCGCCGATCCAGACCACGTCGATGTCCGGATCATGAACCAGCTCGCGCCAATCCGTGAACACCTTGCGCAGGCCGAAGGCCTGGGCGGTCCGTTCGCTGGAATCCCGGCTCCGGTTGCACACCGAAACCAGTTCCACACCCTCGATGTTTTGCAGATTCGGCGCATGGCGGGAATGCACGATGCCGCCCGCGCCGACGAAACCGATGCGTATGGGTTGGGTCATTCCGAATCCTTTACGCGCTCAGCAGGAGCGTCATGGTGCCCAAAAGCCCTCCCTCACCCTGCCCCTCTCCCAAAGGGAGAGGGAATTTGGATTTTACGTTAGGCCGAAGTGAAATGAGGCCAGCGCGAAAATGGCGCATCTTTCCCGCCGGGGCTGTCAATACAGTTCCCATTGTTTCAGACGGGTGACCGGGCCGATTAGTTGGAGATTGTCGAAATAAACCGTCCCGCTTCCGCCCGTGGGGCCTTCCACAAAGACGATCAGCCGGCCCATGCGCGTCAGGTCCACCGCGGTGACATTTTCCAACCCCCAGGTGAATGTATCCCATTGGTTGACGTCATGCCGGACCGTACCCCCCGAGGGTTCCTGCTCCGCTCCATCGGCGTCCTTGAGTTTCAGCAGGATCCCGCCCGCCGTGCCGTAGATGTCGATGGAAACTGCTTCCGCCCAGCTCCAGTCGGTCATGTCCAACTCACCCACCCATAGCACGTTCCACGGGCTGGTGTTGTAATCCACCTTCAGCGCCGCGTCTCCCGTGCCCGCGGGATCGTCCACCACGCTGGTCACATACGGGCCGGGCATCAGCGAATAGCCGGACGGCTGGGAATCGGGGGCGTTGGGATCGTCCTCGATCGAACCGTCGTTGTCGAAATCATCGACCACCGCCACCACCTGCGCGTCCGCGCCGGTTCCGGCGATCAGTTCGATGGAGTCGATATAAATGGTCCCGCTGGTCTTGCTTTTCCCTGCGTCCACCAGCAGCCAGATTTCGGCGATCTTGGTGAGATCGATGGGAAAATTCTCGGCCGCGCTGAAATAAGGGAACTCATACACCTGGTAATCATCGCCGCCGGAAACGGTGACACTCGCCAGGTCTCCGGTCGTCGTGCCGTTTGTGTCCACCAGTTTAAGGATGATGTTGCCCCCCGGGCCGGCGATGGCCATGCGCAGGGCGTCCGCGTCGTTGAAACGGTTCCCCACGTTGGCGTTTTTATCCAACTGACCCAAAACGAAATTCGGCCAGAGGTCCTTGTTTTCCCAGGTGACTTTCAGGGCGGCGGCGCCGGCATACACGGTTTGCTTTTCCACCGCGACCTGGAATGCGGCCGCGGGCGGTTGATTCCAGTACGCGTCCGTTCCCGGGCCGTTCAAAACGGAGCGGTCGTTCTCGAATCCGTCCAGCAGCACGTCGGCCACCGCCAGCGGCGGCATCAGGCACAACATAATCATCCCCACTACACATTGTTGCCTTCGCATGATCAGACTCCTTTCCCCATGTCTTTTAGAAGAAGTTGGATATAGCTGGCCCCATAATTCATTGTTCATCCGGTAAGTGCGTACATTTTATCCAGATACTTTTTATCCAGAAAGCGTGATCGTTCTTTCCTCCGCCCGGCTTCGGAGTTCAACCTCTAATCCCCTCTCCCTCCGGGAGAGGGCCAGGGTGAGGGAATTTTTAGTAGGGGCGGACCTTGGTGTCCGCCCCTGTCATCACATGAATGGAAAACCTTTTCACCATCATGTACGCACGGCCAGGAAGAACCTCGACAGAACCTAGTTCAGTTTGTAGTTTTATTCGTTCTTGGGTTCCTTATTCTCCGGCTCAACCGGCGGCAGTTCCCGGATGCGGATGTTCCGGAACTCCACGTACATCCCCTCGCCGGTGTGCGAATCCTGCAGGCCGATGTAGCCCCGGAGCGGCTTGTTTTTAATGGCCTCGACCTGACGTTGATCCACATCCACCGTTTTCTTGCCGTCCACCATGACGAGGAGGCGGTGGTTTTTGCAGAGAATTTCGTAACGGTGCCACACGTCAGGCGCTTCATCCGGCCGGGGATCGGCCGCCACATCGCCATACAGCGAACCGGTGCAATGCAGGGCGTCGCGGGGCGGCTGCTCGTTGGAGATCTGGCACTCGTACCCGGTTTCCCACGGATTTCCCTCCTGCGCGCAACGGATGAATACCCCGCTGTTGCCCCCGGGCGACACTTTGTATTCCAGATTAAGAATGAAATTCTCGTATTCCTTGACCGAGCGCAACCAATTGCCTTCTTTTCCCCCCTCGCTGCGGATCACGCCGTTCACGACGCTCCATCCCTCCGGTTTGCCCATAATGACCCAGTTGTTCAAATTCCCGCCGTTGAAGAGGTTGACATATTTCGCCTGGAGGTCGTTCACCGTGACGCGGGAAGGAGAAAAATCGAACCACGAACAAGATCCCAACATGAGTAACAGACCAATACACACGCATACGCGGCTCATCATCACGATTCTCCTTGCGTTCAATCCGATCGAGTGAATCCGGAAACAGAATCCCCTGCTTGGTTACCAATCCATCAGGGATTATTCTTTCACAAAGGTTGGTTGTAATCAAAGGTGATGAGGATATTTCACCTCCATGGCTCTTTCGTCCCCTTCTCTGCCGATGACTTCGCTCATCCCGCCGCGTCGAGCAATGCCCCCAACTGCTGCATCCGGTTCGCGTACGTATGATGCTCGGCGATGGTCCGCGAGGCGCGCTCGGTCCATTCTGTCCGCAGGGCCGGATTTTCGAGATACCGCCGGACGGTTTCCACCATGGACTGCGGATCGCCGCATGCGGGAGACCAAACCAATTGATCGAGATGAAACCAATTCCGGGGATCGGCCCATTTCCACTGGAATGAGGATTTTTGCGGTGCGGTGGACAATAGAAATCCCCCCAGCCTTGGAACCAGAAAATCCCGGTGCACCGGGGCCGTAAAGCCTTGCAGGCTCCGTATATTCAAATTGATGTCCACCGAGTGAATCACATGCGGGTATTCGGTAAGGGAATCGATTCCGCCTTGAAAACAAGGCTCCAACTCGGTTCCATGAATCTGGGGAATCCAGGAAGCGCCGCCATACAGGCGCAATCCCAAGGGGGCCAAGGCTTCCAGAAAGCGTAGGCGGTACAAGCGGTTGGCATCGGTGTATAAAAAATAAGAGAGCGGCCCTGTCAAGCGGATTTGCTTGTTGGGGGCCAGAGGGTGTTCCTCCATCAGCTTTGTGAAATTCCTTTCCGGATTTTCCACTTTCCGCCGGATGATCTCATCCAAGTAGCGCTCGATTTCGGGAGTCATGGACTTCCGGGCGCGGTCATGCATGGAAGCCGATCCTACATAGGCCAGGGGAGCGGCATAAACCTCTCTCCTCTCCACGGCTGCCGTATCGGGGGCGGCCACGGGCACAAAATATATCCGCCGCGCGCCCCGTTTCCGCGCCCCTTCGATGAATCCCGGATCGGAGGCCAGGACGATCTCATCCCCGCCGAACCGTTCCGCGCCCATGATGGCGGGATCGTCGAAAAGCCAGACCAGACATGGGCAAGGAGGTTCGGAAATACCAGCCTGTTTCAAAAAAAGCGCGGCGGGGTGATTGGCCAGCAGCAGCACATCCGGCTGGTAACGCGCGATGTCCTCGCGGATGCGCCGGGGTAATTCCGGATCATCAGTCTGAATCAGAAACTCCCGGACTTCCTTGCCGTTCAGCCGCAGGCCTTCCACCGCCCCCTTGAGGACCAGCCGGGCTCCCTGCGACCGGGAATCTTCCACCGTCCAAAACCGTCTCCAGGATGACCACATGGTTTCCCTTTTTTCGAGAGGCTTCACTATAGAGGGATTCATTGTAATCCAGTCACATAAAAGGGTTTAGCGCGCGCCGCATATTCCCTCCGGAGCCGGCCGGCGGCGTAATCTCCGGACTGGGGAAAAGAGGCCGGTGGCGAAAAGAGTTCAAGCGGCGGGATTCAACTGCAGCCGGGCCACGCCCTCCTTCCTTTGTCCCACACCGGCCCCCCGGGGTCGGGATTTGAAACGTCCCGATTCATACAGGCCCGGTCCCGCCTTAATTTTCCCGTTTTTTTGTCTTGACAATGGGGGCACTTTACTCAGTAATACCTCCCCATCACCCGTTGCAACCAAGCCAAATGCCGGTCCGTGCGTGTGATCAGCACCCACACCGCCAGCAGCGTGAACAGGACCGCCGCGGCGGCCGAAACTATCCACCCCCGCCATGGCGCGCGGTAAAACATCCGCACCTGGGATCCATCCGCCGGCAGCCGCAGCACCCGCAATCCCTCCGGAGAAGGTTCCATGGTCACAGGTATCCGCTGCCCGTCCTTGAGCCGCGCTTCCGCCCGCCATCCGGGATAATGCCATTCCGCCACCCGCAGATCCACCGGCTTTTCGCTGGTGAAGTGGAACACGATTTCGTGTGGGCTGTATCGATGGATCTCGATCTCGGAATCCACGGGCTTCCAGGTTTCTTCCGCGGAAGCGGGATCATCCGGCGCCCGGAGGGACGCCCACGCCCGCTTTTCGCTTTGGCGTTCATAGACTTGAAAATCGTTCCCCGCGAAGGCTTGCTTCAAACCAGAGCCGGTCAGGGATTGTAATGTCAGGATGTACCGGACATTCAGCAAATCCAACGCGGAGCCGTCCGTTTTCCGCAGTTGAATGTTGTCGTGAAACGCGCCTTCCTCCCACCCCTCCATGGCCCCCACGAGCCGGTTGTACGATCGCAGACTGAGGGGATCGTATCCCGCGAGGTTGGACGTCTTCCACAGCATCAACAGGTTGGGATAGCCGATCTCCGCCAACGTGGCCACCCGTTCCGGTCGGCCTTGCGTTTGGGAACGGATCCATCCGATCTCCTGGGGCGGCGCGATGCTCTTCCGGATCGCGTCCGGCCGCCGCAACGACGCCAACAGGTAGGGCCGTCCGTACGAGATCAAATCCACCGCCAATACCATCGTCAACGCCAGCGATACCGCCAGCCGGGGATAGCGGGGAATCCGGCGGGCGAGTAAGCAGGCCGCCAGTCCGGCCACCGCGATCAAGCCCGACCGGGCGATGGCGTAAGAACGGATCCCCTTCGGCTCTGACCCGTCCGTCTGGTGAAGAAGCTCCGTCAGCCGTGCCAACGCGGGGATACCATACGCCAGGAATAGTACCGCCATGACCGCCAGACTGAAAATATAAAAATAATGGGGGGTGGCTTCTTTTGGGGCTTGTTGCTCATCGAAGGCCCGCCCGCTGATCCATTCCACCGCCAGCGCCGCCAGGACGCATACCGGGACGAGGTAGTACGGCAAAAACTTGGCCGGGGCGCGGAAATGGCCGAAACCCGGCAGCTGAAACAACGCCGCGTACACCGGATTGCCCCGCCCCCACGCCAGGAACAATCCCAACCCCCCCACGATCATCAGCGGGATCACGGCCGGGAAGCGTTTCCGCGCCGTGAACGCGACGGCCGCCAGCACCGGCACGATCACCCCCGCGTAAGCGCACGACCAGTACACGAAACTGTCGTAATGGTTTCCCGCGATGAACGTGCCGTAATATTCGGGGCAGAACAGCGTGATCAACCGGTGCGGCGCGAACGAGAACTCGGTGGCCATCGCCAGATCCAAGCCCGCGGCCCGGTTCGCCTCGCCCAGGTATTGCAGCGTGGGAACCAGTTGCATCCCCGCCAGGGCCAATCCCAGCAGGGTGAACATCGACCACGCGCCCGTCCGCAACATGGGGACCACCGGATTGGGCTGTTCCCGGGTCCGTTCCACGAAAATCCCCAGTATGAGACAAAACAAAAACGAAAACACCAGTGAATAGAACATCATCTGCGGGTGCCCGCACAAAAAGTGCAGCGTCACGATTCCCGCCGTGGCCAGCGCCCAGGGGAGCCGGCTTCCCCGGGTCAGCACGAAGCCGGCCACCGATCCGAACATCCATGGGGCCCAGGCCGCCCCCGCGTAAGTCAGGTGGTTGCCCGCCGGGATGTGGATCATGTTGAAACCGTTCAGGCTGTAGGCGAGGGCGGCGAGTGCGGCCGGGAACGAACCGGCTCCGCAAATTCTCGCCAGCCAAAACGCGCCCAACGCCGCCACGAGCCAATGCAGCAGCAAGGACAATCCGAAAAACCATTCCTGGGGAAACACAAACAGGGCCAAATCCAACGGGTAAAACACCGCCGATTGCATGTTGGCCAGAAACGGCGCGCCCCCATAGGCGTAAGGATTCCAATAGGGAATCTCGCCGGACGCGAGCATGTCCCGCGTGTATTCTTTCCAGGGATAAAATTGCACGGGAATATCCCCCCGGAACGGCGACGCGTGCTCCAGCAGGATTTCCCGTCCGAACAGCAGTATCACCGCCCCGGCCAGCGCAACGGCGAGAAGGTCCTTACGCATGGTTTTCATCCTGGATTAGGATAAATTGCTGGTCATTGGTGGAATTTTTCGAGCGCCCACGGCGCGTGAAAAGCTAGCCCAAGGCGGTAGCCCTGGGGATTGCATATGTAAGATGATCCAGCCCTGTACAGGCGGAATATAGGATTGACTGCAACTATATGCTCCATTGCAGAGAAAGGAAGAGTTTCGCCCTTTCAGGGCTTCCCTCACCCTAACCCTCTCCCAGAGGGAGAGGGAATCGTTTAGAGTTCCCATCTATACTCATGCCATGAATAAAGTACCGAGAAAATTCTGCCCGCGGGTAAATACTGATCTTTTCGATGCATCCGGAAAGTGCGAACTTATTTCACGGATTGCGGGAGGAGTTCCCTTTTTCTATCGGATTTAGGGAACCACCCCAAAATCCCCTCACCCTCTGGGAGAGGGTGTGGGTGAGGGAGTTTTCTGGGGGCGGTCCTAGGTTTCCCTCCGGAAAATAGAATAGAATCGAATACGTTGTACTCCATTATGTAATCCTTTCCCGGATGCGCCATCCATTTCTTTCACCCTTTCAGGGGTTGGAGAGTTCATATTAACAATTCCCAGGGCGTTGCCCTGGGCTATCTTCTCACGCGCCGTTGACGTTCTTCGTTTCATCTACGCGCTTTGGCGGACCGTCTTTCCAATTCGGTGCAGAAACTCGGGGGCGAAATCGGCGTCGTTGGGCCATTCAATGGTTTGAGTATCGGGATGGATGGCCACTTGCCGAAAGAGATCGATTTTTTGCAGTGGTTCAAACACGTCACCGTGGAGTTCGTTTTGCAAATCCACCTCTTTCACGGCGCCATCGTTGAAGTGCAATTCGAGGCGATGCCCCCCCCTATAGGCCACATCGGCAATGTGAAGAAACATGACTCCCTCCCATATACGTGCGGGGGATTATCACCTTCGGGAATTGTAACTCGCGCCCCTCAGCCTTCCTTGCTCCCCGGCTGGGGTTTGGCGATCGACTGCCGCATATCCGTGTCGGCCATGATGTTCTTCATCGTGTAATAGTCCATCACGCCCAACCGCCCGGCGCGGAACGCCTCGGCGATCGCCAGGGGCACCTGGGCCTCGGCTTCCACCACGCGGGCGCGCATCTCTTCCACCCGCGCGCGCATCTCCTGCTCCAGGGCGATGGCCATGGCCTTGCGCTCTTCCGCCTTGGCCTGGGCGATCTGCTTGTCCGCGTTGGCCTGGTCGATCTGCAACTTCGCGCCGATGTTCTCGCCCACGTCCACGTCCGCCACGTCGATGGACAGAATCTCGAAGCCGGTTCCCGAATCCAGGCCCTTCTCCAGCACCGTCTTCGAGATCAGATCCGGATTTTCCAGCACCTTCTTGTGCGAGGTCGACGAACCGATGGTGGTGACGATGCCTTCGCCCACCCGCGCGATGATGGTCTCTTCCGTCGCCCCGCCCACCAGCCGGTCGAGATTGGCCTTCACCGTGACCTTGGCCTTGGCCCGCAACTGAATGCCGTCCATGGCCACCGCCGCCACCGTGTCCGAACCCTTGTTGGGATCCGGCGCGTCGATGACCTTGGGCCGCACCGACATCTGCACCGCCTCGAACACGTCCCGCCCCGCCAGGTCGATGGCCGCCGCCCGTTCGAAGGTCAAGGGAATGTTCGCCTTGTCGGCCGAGATCAGGGCCTGCACCACCTGGAACACGTTGCCGCCCGCCAGGTAATGCGCCTCCAAATCGTTGGTGGTCAGCGACAATCCCGCCTTGGTCGCGTTGATCAAGGGATTGACGATCACGCTGGGCGGCACCCGCCGCAGCCGCATGCCGATCAGCGAGGGCAGGGAAACGTGCACGCCCGCCGTCAACGCCGCGATCCACAACCGGACTGGAATGAAATAAACGAAGACGAACAAGATCAGGAACAGCAGGATCAAAATCAAAAACACCAAATAATCGCCACCCATGATTTTCTCCTTATCGCGATATCCGTGCGCATTCGGCCGGCTTTCCTTGTGCCCTTCTCCCTTTCCCCCGGCGCCGGACGGACCGGGCGAAGGTCTCACAGTTTAACATAAACGTACATAGATTCCATGATACCAGGGCGCTGGCCTGTGCTTCTCCCAGATACCGGGAGCGTAAGCCGCGAAACCCGCCCTTACGCCCGCTCCACCACGATCCGGTTGCCGTCCACACGGATTACCCGGACGCGGGTATGAGGACGCATGAACTCCCCGTCGGTCACCACGTCGTAACGGTTGTCGCCGATGAGGGCGATCCCCGCCGGCCGCAATTCGCTCTCCGCGACCCCCTCCCGCCCCACCAGGTTCAGGTTTTCGTACACATCCGAATGGAATCCCTTCCCCTTGTCTTCCGCGTGCTTCAGGATGAACCAGCCGCCCATCGCGGTGTGGGGCAGGTACTTGAACGCCATCACCACGGCGCCCAGGGTGATGAAACAACACAACAGAAACATGGCGATGCCGGTGTTGTAGCCATATTCCTGGAAACAGAGGTACACCGCCACGCCCATCAGGCACACGCCCGTGAAGCCGATCACGCCGCCGGGCACGAACATCTCCAGGAACAAGAACACCAGTCCCAGGAACAAAAACAGGATGATATAAAACAACATGGCTTTCCTCTCCCTCGGCTTTCACTTCCGGGATTGTGCCGGCCGTGGACCGTTCGCGCCGGTTCATGCCGGCTTGACCACCACCCGCCGGCCTTCCACTTTGATCACCCGGACGGGAGTGTTGAGTTTAACATATCCCCCTTCGCTGACCACGTCCACCCGTTGGCCTTCGATCTCCGCGATCCCCGCCGGACGCAGCGTCGACCGGGCGATGCCTATTTGGCCGGCCAGCTGTTCCAAGCCCGCCGGAGCGGATTGAAATCCCCGTTCCCGGTCTTCCTTGGAATGAAGAAACATCCAACTGCCGAAACGGGTTCTCCCCGCGAACGGAAACACGAAGGGAACCGCCATGGCGAGGGTGATCCCGGCGGTCATGGTCATCACCGCGATGAACAACGCGCGGGTGAGATTGTTCCAATTGAAGGTGGGCGCGAAATGCGGGCTGTGCACCGGCTGGTTCATGAGCGTGAGGACCACCGACGCGAAGACGCACACCAGCCCCAGGAGCCCCGTGAGGCCGAAGCCCGGGATCAAGAACAGTTCGATGGCCAGCAGCAGGATTCCCAGCAAAAACAGCAACGGGCCTTCCCAACCCGCCAGCCCCGCGATGGCATGCCCCCAGAAAAACAGGACCAGCGCGAGAATCCCCACCACCCCCGGCAGGCCGAATCCCGGCGCCTGGAATTCAAGATACAAGCCGATGAACGCGATGGTCAACAACAGGCTGGATACAATGGTGCTGGAGAAAAACCGCGCCAACTGTTCGGAAACGTACTCCGGGCGGAACAGGATTTCCGCGCCGTTCAATCCCATCTTCTCCAAGGCCTCCTCCCGGCTCTTCGCGAGGCCGTTGATGAAATTGTATTGCGCCGCCTCGCGCGCCGTGAGCGTCAACAACTTTCCCTTCTCGCTGATGAAACGGCCGGGATTTTTCGGATCCGGCACTTCCATGTCCTTGTCCACCATGGCCAGCGCCATCTGCGTCTTGAGCCAATTGTATCCTTTCTTTTCGCAGATCCGCCGGACCTGGGCCAGCACGTACGACAGCGCCTTCGATTCCATCGAATCGCTCTCGCCCCCCCCCAGCATCACCGGCGCGGCGGTTCCGATGGTGGAACTTTCGTTCATGTACACTTTCTCCGCCGCCAAACTGATGATCGCCCCCGCTGACGTCGCTCCTCCCTTCACGTAAATCGCCACGGGGATTCTCGAATCCAGGATCAGGTCCACGATGTCCAACGCCGCGTCCACCCGGCCGCCCGGCGTATTCATCTCCATCAGGATATACGTGGCCCGCGCCTCGTCCGCTTCCTCGAAGCCCCGGCGCAGGATGTTGTACAATCCCCGCTCCACCTCGCCCTCGAAGGGGATGACATACACCACCGGTTTCGCCGCCGGCTCCGGAACCGCCTCCGCCTTTTTCTCTTCCGCGGACTGGACGGCCGGCGCGATCCACACCGCGATCCACACCGCGATCAGCAACCCCATGATCGAAAACAGGTTTCCACGCATGGATGCCCACGGCTCCTTTTCTTTGGGTACGGCGTTCCGTCCGCCGCTTACATTCTATTCCAGGAGGGGGAATTGAAACAGGTGCGGGAAAATTTCGATGCGGGTGGGATTCATCTTCGTTTTTTGTTCCCCGGATCTTTCCCCCAACGTTTTCCCGTGGATGTCATCCCCGCAAAAGCGGGGATTCAGATCGTTGTGGCACGGGCATCCAGCCTGCAAGTTTCCTCCCCCAAAGTTTGGGGGAGGTTAGGAGGGGGTTGTCAGTACACGTAAGATGGATTCGATTGGTTGAACTATCGTAATACAGGATTCACCGGAATTCTTTAAATTGGCTCATTCGATAAGTGCGTACTTTTTTTTCAAGCATGTCCGTCCGCTTTTCAATCGGGCTGGCCGGGGAGATTAACCCCTAAATCCCCTCTCCCCCTGGGAGAGGGCTAGGGTGAGGGAATTTTTGTAGGGGCGGACCTGGGTGTCCGCCCGAATCATCGAGTGGATGGAATGCCTTCTTCTCCAGCGGGAACGCACTTGCCGGATGAACCCCTAAATCGATCCCTGCGCCCCATCCCGAAGGGGTTGAAGGTTGTATTCAACCCTGGGATAAAACCTGCGGACCTCCCCCCATCAAATCTGGCTCAGTTTGAACGCGATGAAGAGCAGCAGAATCCCCCCCATCACTTGGATCGCTTTTCCAAAACAACTCCGCAGCCAACGGCCTAAAAACAACCCGCCGAGCGTCATCAGGCCGGCCGTGATGCCGATGATCACACTGGGCCTCCAGGGCGCGATGTTCAGCACGCCGAACGCGAAGCCGACCGCCAGCGCATCGATGCTGGTGGCCACCGACAAGGACACCAGGTACCAGCCGCGGGAATAATCGGTGATGTGTTCCTTCTCTTCCCCGCGGAAGGCCTCCACCAGCGCGTGGACTGCGACACCCCCCACCATGATCGACGCGATCCAATGGTCCCATGCCTGCACCCAGCTCAGCATGGTCCACCCGATCCCCCAGCCGATCAACGGCATGACGGTCTGGAACAATCCGAAATGAAATCCCAGGCGGAAGGCCTGGCCGGAGAAGCGGGGCTTGGAACCGATCCCCAACGCGACGGAAAAGGCGTCTCCTCCCAATCCCACGGCGATGACCATGATTTTCCAAAGTTCCATGATAAGATTACACAAGTGATGTGGATTTTCGAGGAGTCATGAAACCGTCCATCAAACGATGCCGGTTCCGGCCAAGTATCCCCTATTTCAAAAGGTCATCGGAATTGTATGTTTTGGAAGTCCTTGATGTCCTGAATGTCCCTTGAGTCCTTTCCATCTCCCCTCCCCTCGTCAAATGTAGTACATGAGCACTTCATGAGCGCCCGCCGCGTGGACTTCGGCCAGGTCGGCCAGGGTCAACGCCTCGAGGCGCTGGCGGGCGAAGGCGCGGACATCGTTGATGACCAACTGCAGGCGTTTGATCGGTTCCTTGAGGTGATTGGGCTGGGTGTCGGGATTCAGCCGCTCGCCCGGCAACAGCGGGCCTTGGATGGCTTGGATGATCTGGGCGACGCTGATCAGCGTGGCGGGCATGCTGAGCTGGTATCCCCCCTTGGGACCGGGGGTGCTGTGCACCAGGTTGGCTTCCTTGAGACTGCGCACCACATGCTCGAGGAACTTCCGCGGGATCTGTTCCCGGCTGGCCAGGGTTTGCAAGCTCAACCGGTCCTCCTGGCTGAGAGCCAACGCCACCATGATCCGTAACGCGTAATCCGTGGTTTTCGAAAATCGCATGGCTGAATCCTCCACTGGTCAGCGAATTCCCTTGCCCGCTTTCCCTTGCTTGCGGATCGCGGTGTTGGACCAGCCCTGTTCCGGCACGGGAAACCGCTTTCGCAGGGAGCGTTTTTTGGATGAAGAAAACCATGCCCTCCCCGTGAGGGTCAGCGCCAGGAGTCCCAAAACCAAGCCGATCGACAGGAATTGTTCCATCGGTGTCCCGATTCCGGCTGCGTCCCTGATATTACCTACGCAAGATATAGGAGATTGTAATCGGTGGAAGGGATTTCGAGAAGCGCACGGCCTGGATCCCCGGGAATGGCCAAGTGAAATCGTGAAACAGGATTCGCACCCTGGCGGCCGCCTCCTGCCAGTCCGGTTGAATCAGGTCGCATTCCCGGCCGGCTCATGGATCGGGATGAATCCGTTCGGCGGCCTTTCATTGGTAATATGAATTCAGGCTTATCCGGCCAGGGCGTACTTTTTTTCAGATCGCCGGTGCGCGTCTCTTCGAAAGGATCGATGAAAATCTCCCTCTCCCTCTGGGAGAGGGCCAGGGTGAGGGAATTTTTGTAGGGGCGGACCTGGGTG
>JBHGBC010000033.1:0-43780 GCA_041946805.1 bacterium | reverse complement strand
CCAATCCACTCACCCAGAGAGAGACTTGGGGGTTGTTCTCTCCAGACGGTTTGATGGGAGGGCATAGCAAACCACGGAGAAAAAGTACGCACTTACCGGATGAGCCTCAAAAAATGTCATCTTAAATGTTGGTTTTTTTTGACCAAACTAGCTTGCTGAATTAGACTTAACTTGAAACTATTTACCCGAATGCAAAACTTTCTCGGTGCTTGATCCGCGGTATGGGCAGGGACGTGAACAGGCAACGATTCCCTCTCTCCCCGGGAGAGGGCCAGGGAGAGGGAAGCCGTGGAAATGCGCAATTCATCCTCAATATCTCCCTCTACACAACCGGGTAAATGAATACAGGCAAGGAAGGCATCCCCGCAAATGCGGAGATCCAGGAGGTTGTGGTGCAGGCATCTTGCCTGCAGCCAATTCCGCGTTGGCCTGAAAAGATATACACATGACGGATTCTATGTAAAAAATCTAACAACAATCCGAGCTGCGTGGACAAATGTTCATGCGGCCCGTTTTTTTTCGTTCCACCCTGGGAAAAAAACCGGATGGGGATATTTTCTACACAGCCATTTCTTCTCGCCGCTTTCCTCCATTCCAACTCTTGCTAAGGAAATCCACCAGACTCCCTGGGATACGTGAGTGTATGACAATGGTGAATATTTATTTTCCCGAGCACCTGCGCCGGCATTTTGCCGTGCCCCGGACTTGCCAGGCGGCTGGGCGGACGGTCAAGGAACTGCTGGCGCGGCTGGAGCAGGGATACCCCGGCTTGACCGATTATATTCTCGACGAGCGCGGCCGGTTGCGCAAACACGTCAACATCTTCATCGGCCACGAGATGATTCGCGACCGGGCCGGATTGAGCGACCCCGTGGACGAGACGCAGGAAATCCATATTCTGCAAGCGCTTTCAGGAGGGTGAAATAACCATGAAGAAAAAAAACCTGTTGCTGGGCACCCGTAAAGGCTTGATCATTTTTGAACGCCGCAAGGGGAAATGGGAATTCTGTAATATCTCTCATGCCGGGGCGGCCGTTTCGTATGCCATGATCGACGCCCGCCATGGCACGCTGTGGTGCTGCCTGGATCACGGGCATTGGGGCGCCAAATTGCAATGCTCGGACGATTTGGGAACCACCTGGAAGGAAGTGGAAGCGCCGAAATATCCCGCGGGGGCGATATTGGGGGCCACGTTTCCCGGCATGGAGCCGCCGGAACCGGCGACCGGGCCGCGTCCCGCCACGCTGAAATACCTCTGGGTGGCCCAGCCGGGCGGTCTGGATCAGCCGCATCGCGTGTATATGGGAACCGAGCCGGGAGGTTTGTTTTACAGCGAAAACGGGGACGGGCAGTTTACGCTGGTGGAGCCGTTGTGGAACCATCCCACCCGCATGACCAGCTGGTTCGGCGGCGGCCGTGACAATCCAGGCATTCACTCCATCCTGATTGATCCGCGCGACAGCCGGCGGCTGTGGGTAGCGGTCAGTTGCGCGGGCGTCTTCGAGACCACGGACGGCGGCCAGAGTTGGGAGCCGCGCAACCGGGGGATGACCAACGATTATCTGCCCGATCCGAACGTGGAAGTGGGGCATGATCCGCATCTAGTGTCCCAATGCCAGGCGAATCCCGATGTGATGTGGCAGCAGAACCATTGCGGGATTTTCCGCACCGTGGATGGCGCGCGGAATTGGACCAAGGTTTCCGAGAAGGACGGGCCGGCGCATTTCGGATTCGCCATCGCCGCCGATCCGGAGGACGAAAACACCGCGTGGGTGGTCCCGGCGCAATCCGACCAGGTGCGGGCGGCGTACAATCAAGCGGTGTGCGTCTGCCGGACGGAGGATGGCGGCCAGACCTGGAAGACCCTACGCACGGGATTGCCGCAGGATCAGTGCTATGATATCACCCTCCGGCACGCACTGGATTACCACGATGGCACGCTGGTGTTCGGCACGACCACGGGCAATGTGTATTATTCGCGCGACCGGGGCGATCATTGGCGGTGTTTGGGGAACAATTTTCCCCCGATTTATTCGGTGCGGCTGGGGTGAGGGGGGTATTGTCGGTAGCAGGATGGCCAGGATGGGCAAGATGGCCAGGAGGTGGTGGGGTTCGCCGCGCTCAAGCCATTCGGCATTTTCTACGGGTTCGTGAATGCCACCAGTTTCCGCAGAATATTCAACGCCTGGCCGGAGACGATGCTCTCCCGCGCCTTGGCCACGCCTTCCTTCAGGTTTGCCGCTTTTCCAGCCACATGGATCGCCGCGCCGGCGTTAAGCAGCACCGCCCGCAGTTTCGGGCCGGTTTCGCGGCCTTCGAGGATGGCGCGGGTGATGGCCGCGTTGTCGTCCGGCGATCCGCCCTTGAGATCCCCGTAGACGCAGCGCTCCAATCCCGCGTCTTCGGGGGTCAGGTCGTGGCGGGTGACCGCGTCCGGCGTCACTTCGAGGCATTGGGAGGGGCCGGTCAGGGTCAGTTCGTCCAGGCCGTCGCCGCCCGTGACCACCCAGGCGCGTTGGATGCCTAGCTTTTGCAGGCACAACGCGTATGTTTCGAGCCGGCGCGCATCGCTGATTCCCACTAGTTGGTAATCGGGAAACGCGGGATTGGTCAGCGGGCCCAGAAAATTGAATATGGTGCGGATGCCGAGTTCCGACCGCACCGGCGCGGCGTATTTCATGGCCGGATGCACCGTGCGGGCGAAGAGCACGCCCAAACCCACCCGGCCTATGCAATCGCCGATCCGTTCCGGCGGAGCCATGACATTGACGCCCAGTTTTTCGAACAAGTCGATGCTGCCGCACAGGCTGGAGGCGGTGCGGTTGCCGTGCTTGGCCACCGGCACTCCCGCGCCCGCCACCACGAAGGCGCTGGTCGTGGAGATGTTGAACGAGCCGCTGCGGTCGCCCCCCGTGCCGCAGGTGTCGATCGTCCCGGGATGCCGCGGGTGGATCTTCACCGCGCAGGCGCGCATGGCCCGCGCCGCCCCGACGATTTCGTCCGCCGTTTCGCCCTTGCAACGGAGCGCGGTCAGCAGCGCGGATACCTGGGCCGCGGTCCATTCCCCCGACATCACCGAGGCGATGGCCGCGCCCGCGGTCTCTTCGGTCAAGGATTGCCCGCTGATCAAGGTTTCCAGTATTTCGACGAATCCCATGATGGTTTCCGCTTCCCGCCCCGCGCGTTTCTCTTCAGTCCCGCCGCCGCAAATGAAACAGCAAACGCCCGCAGCCGTGCAACACCACCCCGAACACGAACAGGCTCAACGCCAAAAACAGGCTGTTATGAAACAAGAGAGATAGGAAACCGATGCAGGCGATCCCCGTTCCCAGCACTTGGATCCCCGCCCGGTGAAAGAGCACCACCAGCATGCAAAACACCCATAGGCCGGCAGCCAGCAACAAACTCCAGGTCCCGGGGCCGGCGGCGGAGGATAGGTTGATGGTCACCATGATCGGGCCTCGCACGGGGAGTTCGCTTCATCTTATCGTTTGAAGAAAGGCTTGTCTACCATCGGCCGGAGACGGGATCAGTACGCGCCCTTGCCAAACAGGACGACGGGAATGGTCTTCAGCAGGATGATCAGATCGAACAGCAGCGACTGGTTCTGAATGTAATAGAAGTCGTACTCCAGGTTGGAATGGAGGGGCAGATCCTTGCGGCCGCTGATCTGCCACAGGCCCGTGATGCCCGGCAGCACCGTGAGCCGCCGCCGCTGCCAGGGCTCGTAGGAATCGACGATGAAGGGCATTTCCGGCCGCGGGCCCACCATGCTCATCTCCCCCTTGAGGACATTGAACAGCTGCGGCAGCTCATCCAGGCTGGTGCGGCGCAGCCAGCGCCCGATGGGAATCACCCGCGGATCGTCTTTCTGGATGGGCGCTTCCTGGTATTCGTTCACGTCCTTGTACATGGTCCGGAACTTGTACATGATGAACGGCTTGCCGTTCAAGCCGATGCGCGTGTGCCGGAAGATGGTCCGGCCGGGCGAACTGAACCGGATCATCAAGCAGATGATGGGAAAAAAGGGCAGGGCCACGATCAGCATGGAGGCGGCGATGACGATGTCCAGCGCCCGTTTGCAGGTTTTTTCGAACGGCGACAACCCCCCCTGGCGCAGCACCTTGAAGGAAATGTCATCTTCGGAGTTGAAAAAGGCCCGGTCGGTGATCACGCCGAAGAGGTCGGTCATGATGTTGAACTGCCGCACGGCCGTCTGCTCGCCGCAGGAGGCGACCAGGTTCAACAACTGCCGCTTTTCCAGGGAGGGATCGGCGAAGATGATCTCGTCCACGGCCAGGGTTTTGGCCCACTCGGCCAGATTGTCGACCTTGTCGAGCACCGGCTGGCCGTACACGCTCTCGCCGGATTCGTGGTGATTGTCCAGCACGCCGAGGATGTCGTATTTTTTCACCGGATCCGTCAACAGCCGTTCGATGGCTTGTTGGGCGT
The DNA here is from genome assembly GCA_041946805.1 of bacterium. GTDB lineage: Bacteria > Hinthialibacterota > Hinthialibacteria > Hinthialibacterales > Hinthialibacteraceae > JABLXU01. Next base: position 39,328 of record JBHGBC010000033.1, on the reverse strand, counting down.
ATTGCCCCGTGCCCACGATCAGCGTGCGCACCCGCCCGATACCTTCCTGGAACATGCTCTTTTCGATCCGCGCCCACAGCAGCCGCGTGATCACCATGAAAAAGAAGGCCAGGAAGGAGGAGAGGATGAGCACGGACCGCCCCAGTTGCAGGTCCTTGAGCAAAAAGGCCACGGCCATGGAGGTGATGAGAAACAGGAAGCACATTTTGACGATGGCCCCCAGCTCGTCGATGGCCGTGCGCAGGTATTGCCGGCGGTACAGGTCCAGCGAGGCGCAGATGACGATCCAGGTGAAGATGATGATCGGCAACGCCAGGATATAACTGTGGATCGGATTGATCGGTTTGCGCAGGTACTCGTGCAGAAACTCCATCTCCGGGATGTACGAAGAGCGGATGCCGTACGCGGCGAACCAGGCGATGGCCGCGGACAGCATGTCGGCGATGACCAGGAATCCCACTCGGAAGGTGAACAGGATATTGCCCAGCAGGTAGCGTTTCCACAGCCGCCGCGGTTCCAGGCACAGGCGCCACAGCCATTCGAATCCCGCCTGACGCATCCACACCGGCGCCCGTTTCAATCCCTTGGCCGAGTAATCCAGGAGTCCCCCCACGCCCCAGGCCACCGGGATGCCCAGTTCCTGCAAATGCCGGTGGATCCACGTTTCCTGCTTGGGGGCCCCCATGCCCACGATCAGGATGTCCGGCTGGGCCGCCCGGATCTGGCCGATGATCGCCGGCGTTTCCTCCTCGGGAAAATACCCGTGATGGCAGCCGGCGATCTGCAATTGGGGATATTTGCTTTTCAAGTCGCGGGCGGCCTTTTCCGCCACGCCGTTTTCACCCCCGAGCAAGAAGATGCGGTGTCCCTTGGCCTCGGCCCGTTGGCAGAACTGGGGCAGCAGGTCGTTGGCGTTCAACCGTTCGGGCAGGGGATGGCCGAAGAGGCGCGAGGCCCACACCACGCCCATCCCGTCGGCATAGACCAGGTCGCTGGCGGCGATCACCTCGCGGTAGGCGCGGTTGGACCAACATTGGTTGAGGCAATCCGCGTTCAGGTACGCGACCTGATGGGGAGTCCGGGAGGCAACGTAGGCGTCGATGCGGGCAAGAAACTCCTCCGCGGTCAGAGAATCGATATCGATGCCTAACAGCCGGCTGCGGACACCTGGACGGGTGCTGGATTCCATGGGTTATTTTTCAGAAAATGGGACTCGACAGTCACTCACCAACATTAAACACGTTATTATATAGGTTGTAAGTCTCACGGCGAGGGCTCAATCTGTCTTCGGGATAAAATCCTTGACTACGGCCTCTGCCTGAGTATGATTCCAATCACCGGGAAGGTGGTCGCTGCACCTAATTTCCTCCCGCCTGAAGGAGATATCGCGATGTGGAATATCGGACCCTGGGAACTCATGATCATCCTATTTATTGTGATGTTGTTGTTCGGCGCCAAACGGTTGCCGGAAATGGGTAAATCCCTGGGCAGCGGAATCCGCGAATTCAAGAAATCCATTTCGGCCATCGATGAAGAGGATGAAAAACCCGCCCGTGGAGAGAAAATCGAGGATAACCGGGAGAAATAATCCCCTCTGCCGGGCCGCTCGCCTTTTGCTGAATGTCAGGCTGGGAGAGGCCGCCAAAGGAGCATAGTGAAACGGAGTGAGCCGGTCCGCGCGGAAATCCGGTCCTGCCCCGGGTCCTGCCCCGGCGGGCTCACCCGGGGATTAATCATGAAAATCGACTCCCGCACGTTCGGCGATGTGGTGATTTTATCCCTCCAGGGTGAAGTGGACAGCCGCGGCAATCAGCAACTGGACAAAGTCCTGCTGGAGGCGGTCCAACAGGGACGTTTCAAGATCATTCTCGATCTGTCGTCCGTCCGTTTTCTGGGCAACCAGACCATCAGCCTCCTTCTCTCGCATCTCAAGGAATTCCGGAGCAACCGGGGCGATATCAAACTGCTCAGCCCCCAGCGGGGCCTCCTCCAGTACCTCAAACAGAACCGCGTCATCGAACTGTTCACCATTTTCTCCACCCGCTCGGAAGCCTTGGCCGCGTTCGTGCAAGGCGCCGCGGCTGAACCATCGCCTCCGGTCCGGGATGCGGCGGCGCCCTCCCGCCCCGGCGTTCTTTCCGGCGAACTTTCCTTCCCAGACAGCCGGGAGGCCGACGCACCGGATCCGGCCTTGAAATCCCGCTTTGAAACCGGCGAAATCCTCTACGCCAACAGTTGCATGTTGGCGACGCTCATCAAAAGCCTGGAAGCCAAGGGAATCTTGACCGCGGAAGAAGCCGGCGAACTGCTGGACTACGACCGCCTTTCCCTGAAAGGAGTGGAGGAATGATACCTGTGCAGAGGGACGACGCCGGGGATGTCACCCTTTTGCGTCTGGAGGGCGATCTTGATTTTGAAAACACGGTGTGGCTGCGCGGCGAATTGAACGACTTGCTCAAGCAACAGCGTTACAAGATCGTTTTGGACCTGCAGGACGTGGTATTGATTTCATCGTATACCGTGGGCGTCTTCGTGGCTTTCGCCCGCGATTTGCGCGAGCACCAGGGGGATTTGAAGTTTCTCCGGCTGCAGCCTCGCGTGAAACAAACCTTCGAGGCCACCCGCATCGATCAGATTCTCGAAGTCTTCCAAGATCCAGAATCAGCGGTGCATTCCTTTTTCCGTCCGGTTGCTCCAGACTGAAGACCGGCCGGCCAAGTCAGCCGCGGCCGGGATCTTCTCCATCCGGATTCCAGGCCGGATGGGACCGGATGGACCAATGCGTAGATCCAAGCGAGAGAGTGAGTCCCCTTTATCCCCCGGGCGGGGAATAGAGGGAGGGGTGGTAAAGAGGTGTGGTCCTTTATGAAGCAAGTAATGATCAAATAGATGTAAATATTTACTATATAATATCAAAAAGATAAAAAAATGGGGGAAAATTGGTTTCCCCCATCTTGATGATCCTAACCGGCAATCGGTCTCATGGTCCGATTTGGAGAATGTCGCCGCTGCTGGAAGTACCATTTGAAGCCTGGTACATCAGTTGAGACAATGCGTACGTGCCTTTGCGGATACCCGCCCTCCGCAGATCGTTGAGACGGGCGCCCGTGTAATCCAGCTCGTTCAGCGCACCCTGCTTGAAGCCCAGGCCATCCGTACTGTCGGGACCAAAGCTGGTCATGATGTAGTAGCTCTGACCATCCGATCCATAGCCATATCCGAATTCCGTGCCACTGCCCCGGAACGGATCGAAGGGAACGGACGTGATGTAGGCCACGGGGGTCGTCAGGTACAACCGGCGAGCGTTCCGGGAGGTTCCGATCATGATGTGGGCGATATTAATCGTCGCCTTTTCACCATCAATACCCCGGTACTGGCGGTTGACCAGCGTACGGTCGGAGTTCATCGGAGGATACTGGTTGTTGTCGATAAAGAACGACTCCAACGCGTTCTTCAAACTCCGGATTTCCGATTCCGCGCGCGCGACTTTGGCTCTCACCTGTGCGTTCAAAAAGTTCGGCACGGCGATGGCCGCCAAAATCCCGATAATGGCCACAACGATCAACAGCTCGATCAGCGTGAATCCTTGCAGTCTCTTCATCCTTTTCACCACCTTTCTGCTTGGGTATATGGGATGCTACGCCCCGGAGATCCCAGGGGTCGCTCCTGATTCCGGTTTTGGGATAAATAAAAATAAGAATAAATGAAACCGGGTATAATAAATCCGCAACCAGAAGCGTTTCGCAGCGAGACCCGCAAGGCCCACGCTACATCGCAGCACAATCCGCATCGTGGTGCTACATGTACCATGAACCGGTTCGAGTTGTCAAGGAAGCCCATCCAAAAAAATCTTTGGATTTTTCATCTCGAAACGGAGTATAACACGGACACAGGAATTCGTAAACCGAAATTACGGGTTGGGCGGGAATTTCCCATTCATCCGGTAGACGAACACCAGAATTTCCGCCACGGCCTTGTATAACTGGGGTGGTATCACCTGTCCCCGGTCGATGGTGCTCAATAATTCCACTAAATCCGGATCTTCGTAGAGTGGAATCCGGTGCTGTTCCGCGATTTCCAGGATTTTATCCGCCAGGACCCCCGCACCCTTGGCCACCACCACGGGAGCGTGATCTTCATCCGGCCGGTAGCGCAAGGCCACGGCCTTTTTCCGGGAACGGGGGGAGTCTTTTTTCATGTTCTTTAGAAGTATTAAAGCAGGATTTAGAAAAAGGGTTTAGCCATAGTTAGCCAGGGATTGGGCCGGGCCAATGCCCCTGGTTGAGCTAAGATTGCCCCCATGGGGCGGAGGCGCCGCCAGCGGTTGCAATCCTGGAATGGGGTATGGCCGTCCTCGGAAGGGGACACTCCTCTAATGAGGGTGTGGGCGCAATCCGTCAGAAGGATGCTGGATGATAGGCTTTCCCTCACCCCCGGCCCTCTCCCGGGGGGAGAGGGAGCTGGGAAGTGAGGGGGCGGGGTTGACGGATTACATCCTTCGGGCTAACTCATCCACGTATACTCATGTGGTTTAGAGTAGTTGATGGGTTACGCGCTGCGCGCCAATCCATCTAGGATCCTCATGGGAAAAGATCAGCTCCCATAGGGAGAGGGATGATGCCGCAACCTTCCCAGGGCTGAAGCCCTGGGCTAGTTTAAACACGCCTTTGGCACTCAAAAACAATACTCCATTTCGGTCAATGCTTCGTCATAAAAACTCAACAGAACCTTGGACGGACACGACGGTCCGCCCGTGCTGGATCCCCGCCTTCGTGCGGATGACATCCTGGCAAGACTTTTGGATACAGGTCAACCTAGATAAGGAGAGGGGAGGCGCACGCCATATGCCCGGATGACGAAGAAATCGTAGAACCCCTCCAACCGAGTGACAATTCATCTACAATCCATCCCAAAATCCAAGGCTGGCGGGAGGGATCTTCGATCCCGCCCGCGGAATGACGGAAAAACACGATGCCGCCGTATTCATTCGCTTGTCACACGCGCGCCTGGAAAACGGAACGATGGGAAGAGGCCCTGGAGGAAATCGCCGGATTGGGTTATGCGGGGGCCGAGGGAGTGCCGGCCCTGTTTGAATTGTACGCGGACAAAACCGAGATGGCGAGAAAGCATCTCCAGGAGCGGAATGTGAAACTGGCCGCCCTGGCCGGGGAAGGCGAGTTCACCCATCCGGACCGGCGGGAAGAGATTCTGCGGCGGATCAGCGCGCTGGCCGCATTTCTGCAAAAACTGGATTCCCATCACCTGGTGGTGGAGACCGGGCCACGGGCGGTCGTCGAATCGATTTCCCAGGATTTCAAGGTGATGGCCGCCACGCTGGATGAACTCGGCAAGCGGTGCCTGGATTATCATGATGTCTATTTGTGCGTCATGCCGCGCCGGGGCAGCCGGATCGAGAATGGGGATGAAATCGACCGGCTCATGAACCGGGTGGACCTGGACGCCGTTTTTCTGGGTATGGACACGGGGCATTTTGCGAGGAGCGAGGAAGATCCCGCGGACATATTGAAGACTTATGGCGAATGCGTCCGGCATCTGCATTTCAGCGATCCCGTTCGGGAAGTCGAGGAAGTACGTCCGCGGGGGGATGAGCCGCCGTCCTATGGCGGGCTGGGACAGGGAACGATGAATTTCCCGGCGATCCGGCGCCTGTTGGAGGAGATCGATTACCGCGGCTGGATCACGGTGGTGTTTGACGCCGGACGCGAAACGCCCCGGGAGACCGCCGGGCGGTCGAAAGCCTTTTTGAACCAACTCTTCGGGATGGGAGAACAAATCCCATGACGGCCACCAAACCCTTGCGGTGCGTGGTGTTGTTGTCGGGAAGCGGAACCACGCTGCAGAACCTTATCGACCAGCAGGAACAAGAGAAGTGCCCGATCGATATCGTGCTGGTCATCAGCAGCCACCAAGAGGCCTTCGGCCTCGAACGGGCGCGCAAGCACAACCTCCCCGCGCGCGCCATCCACCGGAAAGGCTACGCCACGTGGGACGAGTTCAACCGGGAGATCGTCCAGGCTGTGGAGGAGGTCAAGCCCGACCTCATCCTGCTGGCGGGCTTCATGTTCCTGTTCCGGCCCAGCCCCGAATATCATGGGCGGATCATGAACGTGCATCCCGCGCTGATCCCGGCGTTTTGCGGCAAGGGGATGTACGGGCATCACGTGCACGAGGCGGTGCTGGAATCCGGGGTGAAGGTCACCGGAGCGACGGTGCATTTCGTGGACGAAGGCTACGACACCGGCCCGATCATCCTGCAGAAAGCCGTGGAGGTGTACGACGACGACACGCCCGGCACCCTGGCGGCGCGGGTTCAGGCGGCGGAGCGGGAAATCTATCCCGAGGCCATCCGGCTCTTTGCCGCCAACCGCCTGCGGATCGAGGGGCGGCGGGTGAAGATTGTCAATCCCCCGCCACTGGACCCGGCGGTGTAGGAGTGGTTTTCTTTTTCCGCCGCTCCGATTTCCCTTCCTGAGTTTTCTTTTGACGATAAGATCACTTCTAATCCATTATCACGAATATAAAATATGGCTACTGGACTGTTCATACTATTCAAAAAGAATCGTTTCTCTTTGCCTGTCATTCTGGAGTGATGGATCAATGGACAATCATAAATATACAGTAAACCAACATTTCATATCGACGGTGCTCGCCTGGGTCAAATCGGGCGAAATCGCCATACCGGAAATCCAACGGCCCTTTGTTTGGGAATCCACCAAAGTACGGGATCTGATGGATTCACTCTACCAGGGATTCCCCATCGGTTACTTGATTGCCTGGCAAAATCCCACGATCCGGATGAAAGATGGAACCCTGTCGAAGGGGAAAAAGATCCTGATCGATGGTCAGCAGCGAGTGACCGCCCTGAAAACCGCCCTCCTGGGCGATCAGGTCATTAATAAAGATTACAAGAAAATAAAGATCCGGATCGCATTTCAACCGCTTGAGGGGAAATTTGAAGTTTCCAACACTGCGATAGCGTGCGACCCGCTTTGGATTCCCGATATTGCGGTGATTTTCTCCGGAAATTTCAGTATTTTTGAATATGTCGAGGAATATTGTACAAAAAATCCAGGATGTGATAGACGCCATATCGCGAAGCAAATCGAAAACCTATGGAATATTTCTAACAAACAAGTCGGATTGATCGAGCTAAATTCCGACTTGTATATCGAAATGGTGACGGAAATCTTCATTCGCATCAATTCGCAAGGCGTGGTCCTCAGCCAGGCGGATTTCGCCATGTCGAAGATCGCCGCGAACGAATCGTACGGCGGTTCCACCTTACGGAAATGCATCGATTATTTTTGTCACATGGCGGCCGCACCTGAGTTTTATAACACCATCAACGAGGTGGACCAGAAATTCGCCCAAACCGATTTTTTTCAAAAAATCTCCTGGCTTAAAAATGAGACCGATGACATCTATGATCCAGACTACACAGACATGTTACGAGTCGCCTTCACCAGTGAATTTGGCCGGGGCCGCCTTTCTGACCTGGTCAGCCTGTTGTCTGGCAGAAATTTTGTGACGAAAACCTATGAAGAAGAAATCGCTCGGGAGTCATTCGCCAAACTAGAAAAGGGAGTGCTGCGATTCATCAATGAATATGATTTTAAGCGCTTTTTGATGATCATTCGATCGGCCGGTTTCATATCCTCCAGCCTGATTCGCTCGCGGAACACACTCAATTTCGCCTATATCGTATACCTGAAGCTGAAATCCGCAGGATACAAATCCGCCGATATTGAGCGAGGCGTGCGCCGCTGGTATGTCATGTCGGTCTTGACGGGGAGATATTCGTCCGCACCCGAATCGCAGTTCGATCTGGATATCCGGCGGATCGCCGAAGAGGAGTTTTTCCAGCATCTTGCCACGGTGGAGGAAGGGGAATTATCGGATGCTTTTTGGAATGTCGAGCTGGTCGAGAATTTGAACTCCTCGGTTTACAGCAGTCCCTATTTCAATGTATTCCTGGCGGCCCAGGTGAAAAGCAAGGACAAAGGCTTCCTTTCCCGGGACATCACAGTCCACGACTTGATCGAAATCAAAGGGGATGTGCATCACGTGTTCCCGCGGGATTACTTGAAAAGGCAGGGATTCAAAAAAGGGCAATACAATCAGATTGCCAACTATGTCTACATGCAATCGGAAATCAACATCGCCATCGGCAGCAAAGCACCTCGAATCTATATGCAGGAACTCATGCATCAATGCCAAGGCGGGCCAACCCAGTACGGTGGAATCACGGATCTCGCGCAGTTGCGGCAGAATTTCGCCATGAATTGCGTGCCCGAATCGTTGCTGGATGCCCCGGATGAAAACTATGACGCGTTTCTCAAGGAACGCCGGCAACTTATGGCCCGAAAAATAAGGCATTATTATATCTCGCTTTAAGACGAGACGGTGAACCGCCTGCGCCCATATCTTGTGCGGGCATGGTGCTTTCATGTAACTGTTTACTCAATTGCAGAAAACATGATGAATGCCGCCCTTCCCGGGCTTCCCTCACCCTGATCCTCTCCCAGGAGGAGAGGGGATTATGGGGTATTGGTTTTCAACGATCCTTTCGAAGATACGCAATCTGGCAGTCAGGAAAAAGCACGTACTGGCCGGATGAACCAGTAATAGTGAAATGCATCTCTTTATTCTGATGGAATTCTCTTATTTATAATAGGATATGAATGTATCTCGAAACGATGAATTCTTTGACCGGAACTTCGCGCTTGCTAATACCTTATCAAGTCTTCAGAATCGGAGTGGAAAAGAAACAATCGATCTATTCAAGAAAAGAAATTAGCCGATCATGAAGCATTTTATTATTAGCAATCTGACATTCCCACACAACTAAATATTTCCATCCCAATTGAGTCAATCGCTTTTTTTGTATTTCATGTCTTAAAATATTTCTCCGAATTTTTTGCACCCAATATTCGGTATTTGTCTTCGGGATTCGATTCCCTCTTTTGCAATTATGGCCATGCCAGAAACACCCATGTACAAAAATCACTTTTTTTCTCGATGGAAACACCAAGTCAGGTTTTCCTGGAAGTTTGTTACCATGGAGTCTATAACGGTAACCAAGGTGATGGAGAAAAGAACGGACGGTTTTTTCTGGCGTTGTATCCTTGCTGCATACTTGCCTCATTATCCAACTACGTTTGTTCTTTGAAAAAAAGTCAGTCATTTTCCCATTTCAATGCGTAAACTTGGATCCGTTTCACATTCTGTTACAATTGAGTTATATTCCTGTATCAACTGTTCCGCCGTGGCTTGTCTCCCAAATCGTGCAAACTTCCCCAATTCATAAAGATTTCCCGCCAAGAATTGCTCGACCTCAAAAATGTCCAATCTATCCACAAGGTCCGCATCTTCCGCAAGTCCTGATGCTAGCATTATCCTTTTGGAAATTGTAATAATGACAGGTCTTAAACCGCTATCTATATTGACACGGCACTTTCGCATTAACGCTTCGGATGGCGACACCGTAACGTGTATGGCTACATCTTCGATTATGAAATCGCCTTGTCTGCCTGAAACCTCATCCGCCACGGATGCGCCGTGGTGTGTGAGGGGAGTATCCATAAGCAGATTGAGCTTAGCTCCGACCAAATGCTGAAGCATTGCTCCCATGAACATAGAGCCTTTGAATTGTGCTTGCCGTTTTTCCGCCTGATTTAACAAATCCCGTATTACGGCTCTCAGGGATTTTGAGGGATCGTAACGAAATACAAACGGTTTTTGCGCAAAAAAATCTTTTACCTTATCAATCCACCAGGATTCAATTTCATCCAGGTTCAAAGGTCCATGCTCGTTAAGTTGATTTAGAAAAGCAGCATATATTTTCATTTTTCCAATGCTGCCGCGGCTCGTTCTGCCTCCCTCTTCCGCTAAAACACGGTTGATTCCATGATCTTTCAATATTGACTGAACCGAGAATTTCCCTAATCCCACGACTTGACCTCCTCCCTCTGTCAACAGATCTTCTGGTCGAAGAGGCAAGCCATGTTTTTTAGCGTATCTTGTTACTACAAGGGCAACGCATAATGGTCCCTTGCCTTTCATTTGGTATTTTCGATGAAACTCCGACAATGCCTCAATTATTGATTTCATCTTTTCATGCATTCATGAATTTTTGCGCGAGAGGGTGCAATAGATATTTCGCAAGATAACGCGTGACCGGAACAGCAACCGCGTCACCCATCGCTTTGTAACCATCATTATATGAACCTGGGATCTTGTAATGGCTGGGAACACCCATAAGCAACGCGGCTTCCTTTACTGTTAATAGTCGGATATTTAAAGAACCATTTTTTCGTATTACTACAAACTGTCGGCTGCTACCTCCCCCTGGGGTTCTTAAGCATCCCGCCAATCCGTCGAATCGAAGTTCCAAGACTTGTTTACCATTTCTAACCCGCTTATATCCAGGGAAAACATTATATCCATTTTGAAAAGCATCCTCCATCTGTTGACGATGCTTCGGTGGGATCATGAAAAGCAAATGGGACTGCTTCGAAGCGTCCACAAACGGCGCGTCTAAATCTATGATTTCCTCAATTCGCTTTCTCTCAAATACAGGTTCAGGCAATTTCCACCAAATCCAGTCACGAACATTTTGGGCAATATGTACTATTGAGTCGGGATGGCACCATGTTGGATGATCGGTTTCAAGTTCCTTCGTAGGCAAATCGTGTTTCACAGCAATAACGAAAACTCTTTTCCTCGATTGAGGAACCCAGTATGCTGCGTCAAGAATGATAGAACCTACTTTATAATTGCGATCTACAAGAGATTCATGCAGCAATTTATAATGTTTTCCATGATCAGCTGAAACTAGTCCTACCACATTTTCGGCTACAGCTATATAAGGCCGATGTTTCATCTCGTCCATCACACGAAGCCAATGCCATACCAAACCGCTCCTTGTGTGTGAAATGCCTTTGATTTTTCCTGCTAACGATAAATCCTGGCAAGGAAAGCTACCCCATGACAAGCACGCAACAGGTACATGCCATCCTTTCACTTTTTCAATTGGTCCTAGATGAAAAATTTCCGATGGGTGGTTCGCAAGAAACACTTCGGCTTTTTTTTCACAAATATCATTTGCCCAAACCGGAACAAAAAAATCTTTCAAACCTTCGCAAACTAGGCCGCTACCCGCAAAAAAATCCAGGTATGTGGCGACGTTTGACATTGGAGACCTCATGCCTCATCACATGTATGTTCGTCCTTCGACAGGACGAGATAACGAATATATTATAAATAAATAAAGCGTATCATTCAAGCCGATTTCACATACCGCGCGTTGGATAGATCCACCCTCACCCCGGCTGGAAGCCTTTCTCCACCTCCCGGTCGAAGCGCGCGGGGTCGTATTGCGTGCCCAGGATTTCCCGCGTGAAGCGGCAGGCCCGCTCCTCGAGGGTTCCCAGACGGTGGAAGCAGCGGTGATACCATTTCCGCTCGATCTCGTACAGCCCGTTCAGCTCCAGGTGAAAATACAGCCGGTAGGCGGCGTGCAGATAATACCACGGGCCGTAATACCCCACGTGGCGCTGGCATATCAGGTTCAGCCATTCCTCCAGTGGTTTGTAACGGTAGATCACGATGGTGGGCGGCTCCAGGCGGTATTCCGAGAAGACCAGCGGGCGCGCCGGGAGCGCGTTCAACTCCCGCAGGTCGAGGTGGATTCCCAACCGCCGGATCCACTCGGTCAGGCTTTCGGGGGTGAGCCACTCTTCGTCCCGCGGCCGGTCCATTTCAACTCCCGCCGGGCGGCGCGGGGGACGCCGGTGCGCCGCGGGGGATCTCCTCCTGGACGCGCGCGATTTCCTGGAACGACACGCCCAGGACCAGCAGCGACACGAATCCCAGCAGGATCACCGGGGGCACCTGGGACAGCCACATGATCCACGCCGCCGCCGTGGCCTGGCCGGAATCCACCAGGAAGGTCTTGGCCAGAATCAGCTGCACGGCGAATTGGTAGGGGCCCAGGTAGCCGGGGGCCTGGGGAAACATCACCGCGAAGCACAATCCCACCATCAAAAACAACGCGCCCGCCAGGCCCACCTGGGTGATGCCCATCGCCCACAGGATCACGAGCTCGCTGAAGGCGATGGAGAGCCACAACGCCAGGGTCCATGCCAGGCAGTACAGAAACGCCTTCGGTTTCCGGAACGTGTTGGCGCCTTGTTCGAATGATTCGACCGCCTGCAGCAGTTTTTCGGAGATCACCTTGGGCAGGGGCTGAAAGATCCGGCGCGCGGCCTTCAGGCTCCATTCCGGCGCGTAGGTCATCACCGCGATGGCCCCAAAGAGGACGAGGAAAACCATTACGCCCAGCTGCGCGAAATATTGAATGGTGTCACGCGGATTGTCGCCGGCCGGATCGGCCGCGGCGGGAAACGGGAACACGTAAAACACGTAGGCCAGGATCAGCAGCAGGCCCAGAAGATCGTAGATCCGCTCGACCACGATGGTCGCCAGGGCGGTCGGGAAGGCATGGGGCGTGAACCGCCAGACCAGGAAGGGGCGGATCAGCTCCCCCATGCGGGCGGGAAAGACGCCATTGCCCATGAAGCCGATGTTGGCGATGAGGAACAACCGGTTGACCGGCACGTACGGCTCGCCCAACAGCCACTGCCACCGAAACGCGCGGATCAGGATCGAATTGGCGCTGAGCACTACGGCCAGGAAGAAGTAACCGTAATGGGTCTCGAGCATGGCCGACCACACTGCCGGCCAGTTTTCCACTTTCCGCGCAAAGAGATATAAGCACACGGCGCCGATCGCGAAGGCGGTCAACACCTGGATTTTTCTGGATTTCATCCTGCCTGTTCCTTGTCGTGACCGCGGAAATTCGATCTCCTGTATGGGAACCGTCTCGTATCTATGGCTTCACCTGCTGGAGATACGAGCGCACGGCTTCCTGGTACACGGACGCGATGGGGACTTGGCGCTCCTCGTGAATCCGCCGGCAATCTTCGTATTCGGGAGTGAACCGTTGAGGCACGCCCGGCCCCCAGCACACCTTGCCCCGCACCGGTCCCCAGGGGGTTGGCGCCTCGGCCGCCTGGCGCTGCAGCATGCGCCGTTCGCAATCGTGCATCCGCAGGCCGATGGACGAACTGTTGGCCAGGATCATCTGCGCGAGAGGTTCCCGCAGCGCCGGGGGGGCGATCACGCTCAGCAGCGTCCCCGGCCGGCTTTTTTTCATCATCTGCGGCGTCAGACTCACGTCCAGCGCGCCCGCCTGGAACAGCCCTTCCAACAGCGGCGCGTAGAACTCGGGATTCATGTCGTCGATATTGGTCTCGATCACCGTGACCACGTCCGTGGACGCGTACGGTGTGCTGCCCAAAAACACACGCAGCATATTGGGCAGATCATTCGCCTCACGCGATCCGGCCCCGTACCCCACCTGCTCCAGTCGCATGGAAGGCAGGGATGACGATCCCCCCGCCAGCACATGCAGCAGGGCCGCGCCGGTGGGGGTCACCATCTCCATGGGCCGCCCCGTCGAATAGATTTCAAAACCCGTCAGCAACGCCGCCGTGGCGGGCACCGGCAGCGGCAATTTTCCGTGCCGGGATTCCACAAACCCTTCCCCCACGTGGATTTTGGAGGCGGCGCAGCGCTCCACGCCCAAAAGGTGCAAGGCCAGCAGGGTTCCGCTGATGTCGACGATGGCGTCGAAACTGCCGACTTCGTGGAAATGGATCTGGTCGTAGGGTTTGCCGTGAATGCGCCCTTCGGCCTTGGCCAGCGCGGTGAAGACCGCTTCGATGCGGTCCCGCACGTTCCCCGGCCAGGCCGTGCGGTCCACGATGGCCAGCACGCCGGCCAGCGTGCGGTGCACGTGATGTTCCTCTTGCACCGTCACGCGCGCCTGAGTGCCGGTCAGCGGGCCGCGCCGCGACGGTTCCCAGCGCAGGCCGAAACCGGGGATCTCCATTTTCCGCAGCACTTCCAGGATCTCTCCGGTGGGGCAGCCCAGGTCCGCCAGCGCTCCCAGGCACATATCCCCGCTGATTCCGGCGAAAACGTCGAAGTAGAGTATTTTCATTGAAGTTTTTTAAGTCTATCCGGCACGTTTATACCTGTATCAAGAAGATCCGATCCATAATCAATTCGTCTCGCCGGTCAGCCCCACTGAAAATCCCCTCTCCCCCCGGGAGAGGATTAGGGTGAGGGAATTTGGCACAGGGACCTATGTCTCCGCCCGAAATATCCGGTATGAATCGAATTCTATTCCCCCATCGAATTTCAATGCCTGGATGAACCTTTATACAGGGCTATGATTACATCTCCGCCCTCATTACTCCCGGGGAAAACCAATCCGGGGTAAGCCTCAAAAAATTCATCACTCCCGCCAGCTGTCCGGGTATTTAACTTGATTCACGGGGGAAGATCAAGCAGATCGGGAAAAGCGGCAAGCGGACGCGCCGGGAGCGGTCCCGGCGCGTCCACAAAGGGGTAGCGTTTACCGGGTCACGCCCAGCAGTTCCGCCGGATACGATTGTCCAGGCAGGAGGTGATAGATCTGGATGTTGTCGATATACACATCGCTGCCCGCGGTGCCGCCCGCCACCTGCACGAAGGGCTTGACGTAACCCGTCTGCGACTCGTGCAGGGCGGTGACGATCCGCCAGGTTTTGGTCAATACCGGCGTGGAAGTCAACTGGTTCATCCCCAGATCGGTTCCCACCAGGTTGCCGTTGGCGTCGGTGTCGATCACGCCGGCGAACACCTGCGCGGCCGGATTGCTGGTCCACGCCGCCACCCGCACCAGCGCTTTTCCGGGAACCTCTTGCGCGCGGGCGTTGCTGAAGAGATACAGCGAGCCTGCGCCCGGCTGCACGGTAATCCGCAGCGCGTTGCCCTGTACGCCCAGGTTCTCTCCACCGCCGGGAACCACATCGGTCACCAGCCAGGCGGCCGGCGCGAGACTGGAGAAGGTCCCCGGGATTTCCAGCGCGTCGTTCGAGGCCAGGTCCGCCCCGTCCAGGCCGTTGTGATAAAGCGGTTGCAGCGTTCCCGAAGGCGGCGTGGGCGTCGCGGCGGCGGGAACCGTGGGCGTGGCGGTGGGCGGGACCACGGGCGTGTTGGTCGGCGCGTTGACCGGTGTGTTGGTCGGCGGAATCACGGGCGTGTTCGTCGGGGTGTTGGTCGGACCGCCGGGCTTGGGGGTCGGCGTGAACAGCACGGGCGGCGTGTTGGTCGGCGTCGGGGTGTTCGTGGG
This sequence comes from bacterium, assembly GCA_041946805.1. Lineage (GTDB taxonomy): Bacteria > Hinthialibacterota > Hinthialibacteria > Hinthialibacterales > Hinthialibacteraceae > JABLXU01. The sequence continues at coordinate 24,066 of JBHGBC010000033.1, read as the reverse complement.
GCCGGGCGTGGGCGAGGCGGTCGGTGTGGGGGTGGATGTCGGCCGCGTGCCGAAGGGACCGTGGCGGTAAATCCCCAGGTCGGTGTTCTCGGCCAGGTAGACATAGCCATCATAGGCGATGACATCCAGGCCGGTGATATCCTCGAAAGGTTTGTCCCAGGTGCGGTAGATAACCCGGGGATTGGTGGGTTGTTCGATGTCGATGATGCGCAGGCCGCCTTGGATGGAGGGCGCCGTGACATCCATCGAAGGCTTGAAGAGCACGGCGGCGTAACAGAATTTCTCCCGCAGCCAGACCCGGTAGACTTCGTTGGTGCCCCAATAGGCGGCGGGGAGTTGGGTGATGAGTTTCGGGGCGTCGGGATTGGTGATGTTGTAGAAATTGATGCCCAAAATGCTTTCCGCCGCCGCCAGCACATTCCCTTCGACGGAAAGGCCGTTGATAATCTCGAGCGATTCGATGTAGTTGACCTGCTTGAGATCGGCCGGATCGCTGATGTCCACCACCGCGATGCCGAACCACGTGGAGACAAACGCCCGCGCGCCGTAAATCTCGATATCGGTGATGGGCGAGCCATCCAGGGGGATGGAACTGGAAATCGACTTGAGATCGTTGTCATCGGTCAGGATGGCCGACTGGAAGGCTTCGTCGTCCACCCCCAAAAAAATCGTCCGGCCGGATGAGCGCACCGAGGAAAGCAACTTTCCGGGCGAACCGGCGCGCCGTTCGAAGAGGATTTTGGGCTGAGTCAGGTCGGAAATATCCACGACCAGCAGGTTGGGATCGTTCGGCCGGTCGAGGGCCACCATGGCCACGTTGCCCGCCGTGGTGATGCTCGCCGCGGAAGCCGGCAGATCCACGCTGCCCCGAAAGAACGGATTGGAACTGTCGCTGACATCATAGATCCGCAGCTGGTCCGTGCCGCCCACGAACAGGGTGGTCCCGTCGAGATACAAGCAGATCGAGGAGACGTCATCCAGCCGTTTCTCCGCGTCGATCCGGTCCTGGCCCGGCGCCGGGACCGCCAACACTCCGAGCCAGAACAGCGGAAACAAGTGTTTGAACCGCATCATTCAACCTCCCAGGCCGGTTTCGTTATTTTTTATGGATCAACATGGAAGCATGCCTACGGCTTTGAGTCCTAATTTACCCGTCAACCTTGGAATCCCTTCTTCTTTTTCGTCCCTCGGGGGAAAGCACTCTATTCCCCTCTCCGCGCGATCCGCTGGATCGCCTCCATCGGCAACTCAATCCGGTCTCCCGGCTTGACGCCGTGTTTCTCGAACCAACCCGCGTTCATCTCCAGGGCGTACAGGCAGCGTTGCCGGGAAGTGTAGAACTTCACCGGATCGAGCGGCCCCGGCTCCGGCGCCATTTCCTCGATATTGCTGATGACGCCGTCCTCCCGGATAAACGCGATGGCGAGCGGAATCCACGTATTCTTCATCCAGAACCGCATGAACGATGGCTTGCGGTAAATAAACAGCATGCCGTGGTTTTCCGGCATCGATTCGCGGTACATGAGGCCCTGCTGCTGCTCGGCCGGGGACGAAGCGATTTCCGCTGCCACCTCGGCCCCTCCCAGTTGAAAGGTCACCGTGGGCAAAGGTCCCAGCGCGCCCGAAGGCCGGGACGAAACACCGGACCGCTCCCCGCATGAAACACAGGCCAGCGACAACACCGCGCCCGCCAGAAGTTGGGGGCCGCGCTTCGTCCCTATCGAATTCCGCAACACAAATGAAATCAATCGTATCATCACTATATCACAAACGGATGGAAATGATCGGTGAAAATACATTCATCCAGGCCTCACCCAATCGCCGATAGAATATCCCGCACGCGATGGCGGTAGGTGGCGTGGTTCAGGACGAATGCCTGTCCCGCGCGGGCGATGGCATCCCGCTCGTCCGGATGGGCCGTGTAATATTCGGCTTTCTCGCGCAACTCCTCGGGCGTATGGAAACACACCAAGTGTTCGCCGGAGCGGAATTCCCGCTCGAGGGCGGGACGGTATTCCGTCAGCAGAAAGCCGCCGGCCGCCAGGACATCGTACACGCGGGGATTGCAGGAGTCGACGCATTGGACGTGAAAAACATTGACGTTGATCCGCGTGTGGTAGTATACCCGTGACAGCTCCGTGTACTGGGGCGCCACGCCCGAAAAACACGGAACCAGGCCGCGCGCCCAATCCGGGTTGCCCCACTCGGGCGCGCCGTAGGTCGTCAATCCCAAATCGTGGACGGCCAGCAGAAACCGCAGCCGCCGCAGCCAGGTCGCCCGTTCTTCCAGGTACAAGACCACGAAGCCTTGATAGGGCAGCCGCTCCCGCCCGGGGGAACGTTCGTAACGTTCCTCCAACGAAATGGCGGGATCGCCCATGTACTCATCCACCAAATCATCCAGAATCCGCACAAAATCCGGATCACGACGGTACCAAAACTCCCGCACCTCCTGAAAACGGTCCGCCGCCAAGGCTCCCACGAAACCAATGGGTGCGCCTTCCCGCGTAGGCCAGGTATTGCCCGGAACGCATTCCGGCAACGGGAGGATTCCCGCGGCGGTGGCCAACGGCTGGACCATTCCGCCGCCCAGCACGCGCAGATAGGGAACATAGGTGGGATCGAACGAAAAACAGACGTCGGTGGCTTGCAGCTCCTCACGGCTGGTCTGCACCCGCTTGGGACTGTCGAGAAACCACAGGATCTTCTGAATGGGCAGGGTGGCTAGGGCCTCGGCCCCTTCCGGCGAGAGGGTGTTGCGGTTCATCCAGAACAAGATGTCGGGGAAATGCTCCCGCGTGTAGGCCAGCCAGATGTAAGGATTGAGAAAGTGAATCATGCGGGGATTGCCCTGAAAAAGGCTCACCTGGCAGCCCTCCTGTTCGAAGGCGCCGGCGAGGGGCCGGGCGAGGTACTCATGCTCCGGCTCGACCAGCAGAACGCGCCGGGACCGGCTTTTCGCTGGAGACGCGGTTCGATAATGATCCCGCAGTTCTTGTAGATATTGCCGGGCGGCGCCGTTGACGGTTCGCGCCAGCTCCGTGAGCTGTTGGCGTAAGGCGGCCATCAGGGTGTGCTCTTCGCCGCCCTCCACGATGCCCGTTTGCACCCGCAGCGGCGGCAGGATGGCCACCGGATTGATGGAGAAGAATTGCACCACGGCCGCCACTGGATTATCCGTCAACAGCAGGATGACACGGTCGGAACGGAGAAGGTCGGTCCAATCGAACAACTGCAGCGCGAGACGGAACAGATCGATCCGGTCTTCCGCCAGCAGCAGGCGCTGGGCATGGCGTCCCTTGCGCAGCCGGGGATACAACAGAAAGGGAAGATACCCCAGGCCCGGACGCACGGTCACGAACGTGCGGTGCGTGTCCAAACCGGCCTCCCGGATCCGTTCCTCCGCCCAGGCCCACGGATCGCCCGGCCCGTGAATCCAGCGAATTTCGGATTGCCCCTGACCATCCGCCGGACACGGCGCGGTTTTCATGCTACAGGTATAAGATTGAGACCCGAGGGGCTGAATGTCAAACCGGGTGGAATCGGGAATCCCGTTTTCGAACAAGGATTGGTACTGGGGATAGATGCGCAACAGCAAGCCAAGGTTCCGCTGATACAGTTCAAACCGGATGGGTGTATTCACGGAAGGATTCTTATCCTATGCCAAATTGGCGATTTCGCTATTACTATATACGGCATGCACAGGAAGACCTGGGTATCCGGGGCGGCGTGCTTGGACATCCTCCCCGGAAGCGTTTTTTAAAATACCAAAAGAACCCTGGAATCCGAAGATGGGTGGTCCTGTTGTACAATAGGAAGGATTAGCGCCCAAGCGCGTAATCCATTGGGCCTTCCGGATAGAGGACCAGGGTGAAGGAAGGCCAAGCCGTCTTGGCCGCAAAAAAGGGGCGTGTTGCCACGTGCTCCGTTTACGCGCAGTGAGGCAAGGTGGGCTCACAGCGCAGCGTAGTCCACCACAAACAATTCATGATTCCCCGAAAGAAGTATGTCCATGAAACGATGCGCAATATTACTGCTGGTTGCCGCTTGGGGCTGCGCCGCCGTAGCGTCCGCGCTTTCCCAGCCGGCCGTATCTCCGGACGGCGTGGTGCATTGCCGGTCGCTCGAGGACGTGAAGAAGGCGCGGGAAAGCGGCGTCCAGCTGTTCGAATTCCGGGGCCGCTACTGGGTCAAGGTGGACGCGGAATACAAGGGATCGTTCAAGGACCTGGAAACCGCCAAGAAAGTCCTCCAACAATACCGCGGGAAGCAACTCCCTGCCTCCGGTCCGGTTTCCCCGGCCACACAGCCGGCCGCGGCCGCCAGTCAACCCGCGGGGAAAGTGCAAGGCGCGACCGGATTGGTGTATTTTTATCCGGAACTGGTCCTGTATCCTTTCGTGCAACTCACCTCCGAAGGGACGCAGCAATTACAGGTTCCGGGTAACGAACGGGTGGACGCCGCGAAGGTGATGATCCACCCCGAGCCCTTTGTATTCAGCGAAATTTCATTCGGGATGATCGATCCCAACCTGATCGGCCGCCTGTTGCATGCCGAAGAACAGCGTCTCAAGGAATTGGGAATCGCTCCCCCAACGGCGAATCCTCAAAACTCGGAGAACCGGTACTTCGCGGTGACGGGAACCATCTCGCCCCGGGAATCCGTGACCGTTCCCGGCGGCGCGCTGACGTATTGGGTGGGCGCCGCGGTGGTCGGAAACGATGGCTCGGTGTTATGGCAGAATTACGGGCCGGTGGACAACGAAGGCCGCTTCAAATGCTTCGAACAATTGATTCCAACCGCTATTCCTCCGCAGTTTTTGCTTCTATTCACCCTGGCGAAGGGCGCCCTCGCCACGAACCTGCGGCCCACGCCGGACTATCCTTCCCTCGACGCTTCCGCCTATCCATATCATGTCCTGGCATCGACCACGCTCAAATTGGACGCCAACTGGCTTCCTCCCCTGGATGAAGTGATGCGGGAGGAATACATGAAACTGCAGGAAGCCGTGCGGCGGGGCCAACCTCTCACGCCCGGCGTCCGCTCTCCCGGGAATCCCAAAACCCCGAAAAATATACCCCCCAAATAATCTCCTCACTCTTCCGCTTGGCCGGGCAACCGCAACAAGTCTCCGGTGTACGCCACCAGCAAAACGAAGGACGACAACGATCCGCTGCCCGGCGTGTCCTCCCGCCCCAAAACAAAGAGAAAATCCTTGGCCAGGCTGACGGCGAAATACCGCGCGGCGCAGGGAACGGAAACCGTGTTGCTGAACCGGACGTTGAAACTCCCTTTGGCGTCCCGGGCGAAGAGATGCACGCCGAGGCGGCGGCTTTTTTCCGAGGTCTCGATGATGAATCCCCGCCGCGCGGTGACGTGCATCAAACACTCCTGGCCGCTGTAATCGGTTTTGGCGATGGGTTTCCAGACTGCCTCTTTCCGCCCGTTGTGTTCCCGCCGGAACATCCACAAATGGTCCGGATCCTCCGCGGGCACTCCCGCCAGGATGGGTTCATATCCGCCGGACAGCGTGATGACCGCACCGCCCTCCAACTCGGCGGGACGTTCCTCCCGCCACTGTGAAGGCAGTATGCGGTTCTGCTGGCGGGTCATCAGCATCCGGCCGCCTTCTGAATCCCCCACCGTCCAATCCCGGCGTCCCCGGGAAAAAAGGCGCACGACCCGGTACAGCGCCCGGGGACCGGACAGGCGGCGGCCCTTGTCGAACGTGGGAACCCGGAACCGCTTGCCTTTGATCTTGCCCTTGGCGTCGCGGCCCAGCAGCAAAAGTTCCTCATTGTCTTGCGCGAACCGGACGTTCCAAAGTGAAATCGAAAGCGAAGCCAGATGCTTGAAAAGAATCGCGGAATCGACCGCCCGGCCGGTTCCCGTAAAGGTCTCGAGAGACACGCCGGCGATCTTCCCCTCCTCGTTCATCAAGATCAGCGACTCATTGGACAAATCGGCGGCGGTCACCCAGGGCTGAAACCGGATGACATAGTTCCAGTTGAATACCTTTTCGTTAATCCGTTGGATCCAGGCTTCGGTTCGTTCCCGGGCGCTTTGAACGGGAGGAAACCTCTCGATGGCGCCTTCCACCGTCCGCGATGCGATCCAGCGCTGAATTCCACGATGGAGGAACGGAGAGAGGATCACCAGCAATGCCAGTCCCCACCAGCCGGGATGGCCGCGGACGGAATCCACGATGCCCGCCACGTCCAGGACATACCGCGTGGCCGCATCGATATTCTCGGTCGCGGCGAAAACCCGCGGGCCTGGACCGGAGGCGTTTCCCGCGCCACCCACGAATCCCGGGGGAAGTACTTCTCCAGCCGGGCCTTTGGACGGTCTCTCGGCGTTGGGATTGGTGGCATCACCTTCGGCGTTTTCCGGGTGGGATGCTTGGGGAGAAGATGAGTCTCCTTCAGGACTTTCTCCTGTGTGAGAGTCTTCGCCAGACGCGGGACCGGCCGGCTGCTTTTCCGCCCCGGATGAATCCGGACTCGCGGGGGATGAAGATGGAAAGGAAGAATCCCCGCCGCCACCCGGATGGCCGCCGGCCGTGCTCTCCCCTGGCGGCCCGTCCGGCTTTAGAACGGATACCTTCTGGGGTGATCCGCCTTCAGATTTTGGTTTGTTTTCGTTGGGCTGGGATGAAGGCTCGGAGTTGGCCTCCCCACCCGGCGTGTTCGGCCCGGCGGATGGCAGGTTTTGCGCATCCGGATCTCCGGTACTGGAGGATTCCGCCTGTCCCGATTGTTCACCCCGGGCTTCCGGACCTTGATTGGCCTGATTTTCACTCCGGGCTTCGCGTGGCTTTTGGGAGGCGCTTGTCTTTCCGGCTTTTCCCTGATCTTCCGCCGAAGAAGCCGAGTTGGGGCTGGCCGGATTCTCGATTCCGTAATTGAAAACCCGGGCGGAAGTTGGCTCGCCCTCCGTTTTCTGGGCGGACGGCGCCTGGCCCGCCTGCTTTTCGGGAGGGCTCGCCGTTTTACCATCTTCTCCCCCCGGACCGGGAGAAGCCGGCGCCGGATTAGGGGAATCATTGGATTTTGGGGAATCATCCGCTGTTTGCGCTGGTGTCCCGGAACTGGAAGGCTTGCCTTGAGTCTGCTTGGTTCCCGCGGGTGATTGGATTTTGGAGGGAGAAGAATCTCTGGAAGACGAAGGTTTGGAATCCGGCGAAACAGGATTCTCTTCCCCTGGCTGCTTCGCCTCGTCTCCAGGTGGCTTTTCCGGAGACGTATCCTTTGGATCCTGGATTGTCTGATTTTGCGGACCGGGTTTGTCAGATGGGGAGGAACCGGTATCGTTTGTTCCAGACTTTTCCGTTTCGGAGGGTGTTGCGAATTTTTGTTTTTCAGGATAGGGGGAGGAACCGGACGGTTGAGTCCGGCCGCCGTTTGATCTTCCCGCAGTCGAAGGTTTCTCCGCCGTGGAGGCCGAATCCGCCGGATTGGATTTCGTCTTATCCGATCCTTCTGATAATCTTGGATTTATGACCGATGCCCGGCCGCTCTCCGGTTTTTGGGGATTGGTAATTTCACTTGATGCCGGATTTGGTTGCGGATTATTCATCTCTTCCCGGGATGAATTCTCCAACGACGTGAGCGCTTCGGGATCGAGCGCCGCCGCCGCTTGGGACAATTGATCGCCAAACGCCATCCCTTCCACCACCGAAGCGAGGTTTTTCCCGAATCCGCCGTCATTTGCCGTGACTCCCGCCAAGCTGCTCCCGGCTCGCGCCACGCTGGTTCCCCTGCCGGAAGCACTGTCTTTGGCGTGGGTGAAACACAAGGTGATTTGGGGACTAACCGGGTCAGATGGTACGGTTTGACCTCCGGGAAGCAGTTGATACTGAAAGTACCTCCCGCGTTGATTCAGTTGAATCGTCTCCCGGGATTGCGGATCGCTCCAGGGACCGTAGGGCTGACCCGCCTCGGGACTGCTGCGGTAGCGAAACAAGATGTCACGGGGCGCTTGGCAGGAAAGAGACAGAAACACACCCTCCCCCCCGATGTCAAACTCTCCAGTCATGCCCAGCCGGGTGACCGCCTCGCGCGCGGTTTGCAACAACACCTGCGCTTCCAGGCGCGTGATCTTCTCTTCGGGTTCCCAAACCAGCGACTGCCCGCCGCCGGTGAATTTCCCCCGCTGGAACCGCCAGCGGCGGTCGTTGTCCATGTAGACCAGTATGGGATCGCTGTCCTCATCCAGGAAAAACTGCACGATCCCACTTGGTCCTAATCCGGCGGATATCCACTGCGGTGACGCCCGGTCGAAGGCTGCCTGGCAGAGGACCCATTTCCCCTGGTTTCTCGCGAACAGCCAGATCCGGCCATGGGCGGCCAGCGGATTGGAGAAAGCATCGCCTTTCGGGAATTTGCCCCACATTTTGGGAGTATCGGCGGGATTGAGGCGGCTTCGGCGGTGGATGGCCGGCGTTTCCTGGGCGGAATCCACATAAAATTCCCATGCGGGAGTCAACGCTTCGAGAACGGGACGTTTGGAAGCCTCCTGGAACAGAGCTTCCGCGGGAGGTACGGTGAATCCCGCGCCCCACGACCCTAGGTAATCCTGGGGAGAGGCATGGCGAATCCGGACGATCTCATCCGCCAATCCCGCCCTCATCATGCCCGACAGGATCACCGACAGCCATAGAGTTCTGAGGATTCTCACGGCCTTGCCCATTTCCCGTCTGCGATATCCGAACCTGCCATGTCTCCTTTATTCTATAGCCAAAGGCGTGCCGGATAAACGAATGAATCCAGAAAGACATTGATTTGATAAAGAACCGTATAATTTCTTGATTTATTTACGGCATTCAGGTTTTGTTTCCAGCGCCAACGGCGCGTATGATGCTAGCCCATGGTAACGCCCTGGGTAAGAATGATAGGATGGGTTAGCAAAGCGTAACCTATCCTCAATCCGGGTCATCCTGGGCATCCTGACCATTCTGATTCAGACTAACAATCGAACCCGGGGGGGTATGGGAGGGCGAGGATCCCGCCGGGCCGTTCTTGGACATGAAATCAGTGGGGTGAAACGGCTCACCTGGAGGTTCGCCCACCCGCTTTCTCTTTCTTTTTGATAATCCTCCCCCCGGTCGATTCGCATTGTAAGAATGTTTGTAACATTTTGATGCAGGTATCCTTCAAAAGGGGCCCGGCGCGCCGCTTTTCTTTCCCCTTGCCTGAGTGGTTTCAAATGGGTAGAGTGATTACTTACGGCATAGCCATTTTCGGAAGGGAATTCTGTTCCCCCGGCAACCGGTTCCGCCCATTCAACGCTAAAAAGATAGAGGAATACCAATGAATCAGAGATGTGCCTTTCTTCTACTCGCTTTGGCCTTGGGGATCGCGGTTTTCGCGGGAGGCCTGATTGGCCCGGCGTATGTGTCCGCGGATCCCGTGGGACTCTGGCCAGCCCCTTCCGGCGGAGAAGAGAAACCTGTGAGCGGTCAAGCATCAGATGTGAAGCAGCCGGAAAGCGCGGGAGTCCAGGAAGAAATCGCGGTGTTGGAAACCAGCGCCGGAAGGATCGTATTGCGCTTTTTCCCCGATGTGGCTCCCAACCATGTGGACAATTTCAAGAAACTGGCCCGGGAAAAATTCTATGACGGGACCAAGTTTCACCGCGTGATCAAGGGATTCATGATCCAGGGCGGCGACCCGAATACCAAAAAGGATGATGTGGCGAAATGGGGAACCGGCGGGCCCGGTTATACGATCAAGGCGGAATTCAACAATCGTCTCCACAAGCGGGGCACGTTGTCGATGGCGCGCGCAGCCCATCCGGACAGCGCCGGATCGCAGTTCTTTATCTGCCACGCGGACGCTCCGAACCTGGACCGGCTGCCTAATAAATACACGGTCTTCGGGGAAGTGATGGACGGCATGGATGTGGTGGACAAGATCGCCACCGCCCCGGTGAAGAGCGATCCCGGCGGAAACCGCAGCCTGCCGGTGATGCCGGTGGAGATCAAGCGGGCGTTGATCATGTCCCCCGCCGAATACGAGGCGTACAAAACCTCCACCCCGCAACCGGAATAAAGTACAATCGGGTGGAGAGGTGGAAAAACAAATCCATCTTGGGGTGTGCTAAGCGGGGAGGTAGCGGTGCCCTGAACCTGCAACCCGCTCCAGCAGGGCCGAATTCCCTTTCCCCGGGATGCGCTTGTGAGGCAGCGCCGCGTAAGGAGCGTTGAAGGACAGGTCCCGCGCAATGCCGGCTCTCGAACCAGGTCAGGTCCGAAAGGAAGCAGCCTTAAGAGAATACCGGCATGTGCCGCGGGAGCGCCCGTCTGGAGCCACCTGCGCGGTGGCGCTCGGAAGCGTTTTCTCAAAGAAAGGGTGCACACCCCCTTGAGATCTCTCCCATGGCGTCCAATCCCTACATTGTTTCCGCGCTGAAACACCGGCCCGCCACTTTCGCCGATGTCCTCGCCCAGGAACATGTCACCCGGACGCTGCAGAACAGCCTCCGGCGTGGAAAGATCGCCAACGCCTACCTCTTCTCCGGCCCCCGCGGCACCGGCAAGACCACGACCGCCCGGATTCTGGCCAAGGCGCTGAACTGCGAAAACCTCCAGGACAGCGAGCCCTGCAACGAATGCGATTCGTGCCGCATGATCATCCACGGCACCCACCCCGACGTGCTGGAAGTTGACGCCGCCTCCAACACGGGTGTCGAGAACATCCGGGAGTTGCGGGAAAACGCGCGGTTCACGCCCAGCCTGGGGCGTTACAAGATCTACGTGATCGATGAATCGCACATGCTCTCCAACCAGGCGAACAACGCACTGCTCAAAATTCTGGAAGAGCCGCCATCCCACTGTTGTTTCATCTTCGCCACGACGGAAATTCACAAAATAATGCCCACCATCCTGTCGCGGTGCCAGCGCTACCCGTTCCGGCGCATTCCCGCCTCGGTGATCGTCGAGCATCTCAAAAAAGTCCTGCGCCAACAGGACGAAACCGTGGCGGCGGACCCGGCTGAACTGGACACGGTTCTCTACCTCATCGCGCGCTCGGCGGAAGGCGGGCTGCGCGACGCCTTGTTCTCGCTCGACCAGATGCTGGCCTTCTGTTCGGGCCGCCTGACCCTGGCGGAAGTCAAGGAAGTTCTCGGGGCGATCGAATACGACCAGGTGGACCGTTATGTCCGCGCCCTGATCCAGCACGATTTGCCGGTCATCCTGGACGTGATCGAATCGCTGAGCCAGAAGGGCCGCGAAATCGGCCTGTTTTTCAAGGAATGCATGCAGCATCTGCGCGACCTTGCGGTGGTCAAGGTCGCCTCCTCCAATGTCGATTTGCTGGACCTCCCCGAAGAGTACTGCTGGCAACTGCTGGAAACCGCCGCGATGACCACCCTCGAGCAAATTTTGTATATCACCGACCAGTTTTGGGAGACCGAGTACCGCATGCGCACGTCTCCCATGGCGCGGCTGGTCTTCGAACTGGCTTCGATCAAGGCGGCCAAGGCGGGCCAGGCGGTGAAGGTGGAGGATCTGCTCAAGCGCCTCACCGCCGGCGGCGCCGGAATCGCGCTCGATGCGCCCCGGACACCGCCTCCTCCGGCCTCCTCCGCCCATCCCGTCTCCAAATCCGAATCCCGGCCGGACGGAGCGCTGTTCGACGAAAATAACGCCCCTCCGGCGAAAGGATCGGGAGATCAGCCGTCCCAGGACCGGCATTCCGCTTCTGGACCGGGATCCCCCGCCGGTGAACCACCCCGGGAATCCAAACCGGAAGCGGGAAGTTCCTCCAGCACTCCCGGGGCTCCGGCGGCCGGCGCGGATTCACTCGCCACGATGTGGAACCACTTTTTGAAGGAGATCGACAATCACATCGATCCCCTGCTCGCCGCGGTGTTGCAGCATAGCGTTCCCCTGGATATCACCGGGGATACCCTGCGTATCGCCATCCCGGCGGCCAACGCCTATTATGGCCGGATGCTGGAACAATCCCGCAACCGTGAAATACTCTCCAACCTGATTTACGAATCATTCGGCAAGAAATACACCTTGCGCGTCGAGGCCCGGGAGGATTTGCAGCTTCCCGCCGAGGCTGAATCCGTCTCCAAACCGGCGGCTCCCCCGGTTTCCCGGGAAAAGTTGTTAGACAAGATTCAACAAAACAAGATCTTCAACAAATTGATGGAGGAACTGCCCGGCCGGATCATCCAGATCAAACCGGCCAATCCCCCGGCCGAACCGTAGGAGATTAGCAAGATGGGCTCAAAGCGCAGCGCAGCCCAATAAAGGACCTCACAGGATGGGTTCCCGCGACGCGAAATCCACGAAATCCACAATGGCTTTCTTCATCTCCCTCTCCCTCTGGGAGAGGGCCGGGGTGAGGGAAAGAAGTGACATCGCGATAGGATCGGAGGGAGCACGTTGCAACGTGCCCCTACTTTGACAGGGAACAGACATTCTGATAAGCAATATATGTTATGAAGGGTGATCAGACTAACAACAAGCTAGGCTCAAAGCGCAGCGCAGCCCAACAAAATTCTGAACAAAACTATCCTTACCCCCCCCATAGGAGCGTAACGCATGAAGGGACTTGGAAACCTGGGGAATATCGCCAACATGGTCAAACAAGCCCAGCAGATCCAGAAAAAACTGGCGGATATGCAGGAAGAGCTCGAGCAGCTCGAAGTGACCGCCAGTTCTGGCGGGGGGATGGTCACGGTCATCATGAACGGCAAACAGAAAATCCGCTCTCTCCGCATCGATCCAGCCGTGATCAGGGCCGAGGACGCCTCCCTGCTGGAAGATCTGGTCCTGGTGGCCGTCAACGAGGCGCAGGACCGGGTGCAGGAAATGGTCAAAGAGCGGATGAGCGCCCTGACCGGGGGGATTTCCATTCCTGGAATCACGTTATGACCGAAAAAACCGCCGGGCGGTCCCGCCCCCTTTCCTGGATTCCCGCCGTGGATGAAGTGGCCCGGCAACTGGCCAAACTGCCGGGCATCGGCCCGCGCATGGGCCAACGGTTGACCTTTGCGTTGCTCAAGCGCGGCAAGCGGGACATCGAGGAACTGGCCGCCGCCCTCCAGCAACTGGCCACCGAAGTGCGGCGCTGCTCGTCGTGCGGCAACTACGCCCAGTCCGATCCCTGCCCGATCTGCCGCGGCGAGGGCCGCGATCCCACGGTCCTATGCGTGATCGAACAGCCCCAGGACCTGCTGGCCATCGAACGCACGGGCAAGTACAACGGGCTGTACCACATCCTGGGCGGCGCGCTCTCACCCATCGATGGCATCGGTCCGGAAGAATTGGGCGTCCCCAAACTGCTGCGGCGGCTGCAGGAGCCGATCAGCGAGGTGATCCTCGCCACCAATCCCACCATGGAGGGCGACGCGACCGCCATTTACCTGCAGGACCTGATGAAATCCCTCCCCATCAAGGTGACCCGCCTCGCCCGCGGACTTCCCACCGGCAGCGACCTCGAATACACCGATGAGGCCACCCTCGCCATGGCCCTCTCCTCCCGGAAAGAATTGTAAGGAATCGGGACGGTAATCATTTAATCCGTTTGAAGCGCTTTTTTTTCGTACGGAAGGCACGTTAAAGGATATCTCAGGGCAATGCCATGGAATAAGAAAACTCAAACCCAGAAGGAGTGTGAGATGTTTTTTCAATAAAGAAAAGAAGAAATAGCCTTGTTCTTTTTTCCTCCAAGGCGGATTTGATCTCGGTGTTGGATAGAATCATGCGGCCATGCCCCCGATTTGATTAGGTTTCACGTAGACAGCGCGGCCGGTGACGAAGGGATCCACCGGCAGCAGAATATTATACCGGCCGTCGCCCAGATCGGCGCCCAATACTCGCAGATGATTCGGCCCATAGGTATTGGGTGATTTCAAAAGGCGTTTCTCCGCATACAATGTGAATTGAACACCATCGGCGGTATGGGCCTGAATGGCGCTTTCGTCACCGAACAATCCTTCCCCGGTTTCGCATTTCAACCAGTAATAATTCATGAATCCGTCTCATCCTTCCCATGGTTTGGTATTTTTTATATATCAAAATATTTTTCCTCGATCAATCCCATGTTACAAATCTGAGCAGTATCACCAGCCAGCGGCAACGACATCCCCGCCCTCTTGTGCTATAATCTTCATAAAATCAAATGGTTTTGTTCGATGCCCGATCATTGAAGCGCAGGCGTGCCGGGATGGTCTCCCTGCCGCCGGGTTCCGGAGGGGAGATACTTTCCCTAGCCTGAATCCGTCTTGTTTCGATTGATTAGATAGGTTGATTGATGACTCCAAAAACGAGGAAAGGCAAAAATCCATGTTATCTCCATTCCAAACGATAGAGCAAAAAGCGTGCCGCCGCCTCCCGGCCGTGTGGTGGTCGGTGTTCCTCGGCTTGGTGCTGCCCATCCCTGGATACTGTCAATATCTCACCCCTCTTTACGGCGCAACCTTCGACGAGGCCGCCTTCCCACTGACCGGCTGGACGGCCATGCCCAGCGGAGCGGGGCAATTCCAGCCCGCCGCGGTCAGCATCGGCCTGATTCCCACCAGCCCCACGTTGCCGGCTTATTCGAACGGGCGGGGCGTCATCATCTCCGCCGCGCCGGGGCAGGGATCGTTCGTGTACGGTCCCGCCGTGACCGTGGGCACGGACCTGGTGTTGTTGCGGCTGTCGGTGCATGCCCTCTCGGGCGGGGGAAGCATCGCCATGGGGGCGTTGAACGTCACCCCGGGCGGCACCTTGGCGAACGCGGACGGCAGCGCCAATTACGCCCTCGAGGCCGGCACGGAGCGTTTCACGGCGGATTACGAGTTCGTGTTCGCCGTATACCGGCCGCAGGGCCAGGCGATCGTCCCCTTCTTCCAGCTGGCGGTGAATCCCGGGATGCCTTCCGCGGTGACCGCCATGTTCGACAATTTCGAGGTGTATCCGCTGAACGCGCAGACCGTTACCGATCCGGCGTGGCGGTTTATATTCGGCTTTGGCGGAATCGGCACGCCCACACCTACCCCCACCCCGCCCCCCGGCGCGACGCCCACCATGACGCCCACGGTGACGCCCACCCTCCCGCCGGCCACGGGGGGGCTTGAACCAGGCGAAGTGTATTCCATTTCCCCCACGTCGGACCTGAAGGAGGCGTTCTCGCCCAAGGCGGCGTATGACCGAGAAAACCTCTTCGCGGTGGTGGCCTCGGACCTGACCGAGGGATTCCAGGACATCCTCCTGCGCCAGGTCGACATCGGCAATAACACGGTAAGCAACCCCATCGCGGTTAACCAGGGATATGAAGACACCGTGGCTCAAACGCCGGATATCGAAATCGACGCCGGCGGCATCCGCCACGTGGTATGGTCGGACAACCGCAGCAGGAATCCCAAACTTTTCAGCATCTATCTGGCGGAACTGAACGCCTCCGGCCGCAAACTGGCGGAGAACGACTTTGAAGTAAACAACCTTTATGAGAACACCAACACGGCGGAACCGGCCTTGGCGGTACGAGGCAATGGGGAAATCACGGTCTGCTGGCGTGACGACCGCAATTTTCTGATGGATGTTTTCGTCCGCCGGATGCGCTGGACGGGAAGCGCGCTGCAGACCATCGACGCGAAGGATTATCAGGTCAATATCCCCTATGACAACACCAATGTTTCCCATCCGGATGTGGCGGTGGACGATCAGAACAATATCGTGGTCATCTGGTCGGATGACCGGGTGCTGCTGAAAGAGGGAGGGAAAAAGCGCAATGATATCTACGCGCGGTTCTTTAATTCCTCCACCCAGCCGGAGGTAATAACCACGGAGACGGTTGAAATCCGCCAGTTGCCGGAGAGCGTGCCGGAGATTCAGATCAACACACTGGATGACAAGGAGGAGCAAGCCAAGGATCCGGTAATTGCTTTCGCGAAGGGTGTGTTCCTCGCCGTATGGCGGAATACCCATGCGCAGGCGGTTTCCTCCATCCGGGGGGCGGTATTCAACGCCCTGGGTCAGATCCTGGTGCCCGAGTTCCAGGTGGATATGGGATTAGGGAAAGCCATGGCGCCCTCCGTGGCCGCTTGGGGAGACGGCCGTTTCCTGATTACGTGGCATGATGAAGGAACCAAACAAATGCTAGGCTGCGTGTATGATTCAGTCCAAAACGCCTTATTGACGGATGACGTGCCCCTGGTCGAGGGAGTCGAAGGCTTGGAACGGACCGGCTTGGCGGTGGGCGGCGCGAATACGGGATTGTCGGTTTGGGACGGCGTCACCGGGCAATACAAAGATATCTTTGGGGTTTCGATTTTAATGAACACCAACACGCTGATGGCGGTGACCCGGCCGGTGTCCGTCACGGATGCGGAGGGGCGCGTCCGGACCCAGTCAGTCACCACGATGAGCATGGAAAACACACGAACGGCGAAGGAAATCAAGTCCGAACGTGTGGAAACCAATGTTTCCCGTCCGCGGTAGTGAAGTGAAATAGACTGGAAAATAAGACGTTATGTGTCATCCAGGGGTTTTTCAGCCCCTGTTTTTTTATTGATATCTGTTATGGTTCATCCAGCAAATGCGTGCTTATTATGGAGTATGTTGGGCTGCTCTTTCATCGGGCTGGTGAGGGAGATCAACCACCAATCCCCTCTCCCCCCGGGGAGGGCCAGGATGAGGGAAATGTCTTAATTCGATTCATCCCCCGAAGATCGGTGAAGGTTAGGAGGAGGTTGTAAAAGTAGATGGGATTTGCGGTTGTAGGACCACGTTGCCACGTCCCCCCGCACTCCTTTTGGAGTATCTTTCTCCCGGCCCGCCTGATTATTGAGATGACGAATCATTAAAAGAAGAAAAAACTTGCTTAAATCCATGTGATTAGTTGACAACGTCAACTAAATCGGGTATACTTGACAATGTCAAGTAATTGTTGCCCCTATTTACGGGCTTGTTCAGATATGGCGGTCTCCTTACTAAAATAGCAATCGGTTGTGCAACCAGGAGGCGTCAGGAGGACCGGCGGCGGAGGAGAAACGTATCTGTCCGGTCTCGATCTCCAGAGGAATTCCAGGGAGTGAATATGGTCAAGGCGACGGATCCCATCCAGGAAGCGTTGAAGGATTACAAGTACGGATTCACCACCGATGTCGAGCAGGTCATTATCCCCAAGGGGCTGAACGAAGATATCATCCGGCTCATTTCCTCCAAGAAGCACGAACCGGAATTCATGCTGGAATGGCGGCTTAAGGCCTACCGCCATTGGACCAAAATGGAGGAACCCAACTGGGCCCAGCTGAAAATCGCCCCTGTCGATTACCAGGCAATCAGCTATTACGCCGCCCCCAAGGACATTTCCAGCCGCCCCAAAAGCCTGGACGAGGTGGCCCCGGAAATCCTGGCGACCTATGAAAAGTTAGGTATCCCCTTGAAAGAACAAGAGGTCCTGGCCGGGGTGGCGGTGGACGCCGTGTTTGACAGTGTGTCGGTGGGAACCACCTTCAAGAAAAAACTATCCGAATTGGGGATCATCTTTTGTTCTTTTTCGGAAGCGGTGCGGGAGCATCCCGAGCTGGTGATGAAATACCTCGGCTCCGTGGTCCCCTACACCGACAATTTCTTCGCCACGCTCAACTCGGCGGTGTTCAGCGATGGGTCGTTCGTGTATGTCCCCAAGGGGGTGCGCTGCCCCATGGAACTCTCGACCTATTTCCGCATCAACGCCGCCAATACCGGTCAATTCGAACGCACGTTGATCATTGCCGACGAAGGGGCCTACGTTAGTTATCTCGAAGGCTGCACGGCCCCGATGCGCGACGAGAACCAGCTGCATGCGGCGGTTGTCGAACTGGTGGCGCTGGACAACGCGACGATCAAGTATTCGACGGTGCAGAACTGGTATCCGGGCGATGCCGAGGGCCGGGGCGGCATTTACAATTTCGTGACCAAACGGGGCAAATGTCTGGGCGTCAATTCAAAAATATCGTGGACGCAGGTGGAAACCGGCTCGGCCATTACCTGGAAATATCCGAGTTGTATCCTGCTGGGAGACAATTCGACCGGCGAATTCTACTCGGTGGCCCTGACCAACCACTATCAGCAGGCCGACACGGGCACCAAGATGATCCACATCGGCAAGAACACGCACAGCACGGTGATTTCCAAGGGGATATCGGCGGGATTCGGGCAGAACACCTACCGCGGTTTGGTGAAAGTTCTCCAGGGCGCCGAAAACGCGCGCAACTACACCCAGTGCGACTCCATGCTGATGGGCGACAAGTGCGGCGCGCACACGTTTCCCTATATTGAAGTGAAAAACAACAGCGCCAAAGTGGAGCACGAGGCGACCACCTCGAAAATCGGCGAGGACCAGATCTTCTACTGCCTGCAGCGGGGCATTTCGGAAGAGGACGCGGTGGGCATGATCGTCAATGGTTTTTGCAAGGAAGTGTTCCGGGAACTGCCCATGGAGTTCGCGGTCGAGGCCCAGAAACTGCTCAGCATCAGCCTCGAGGGAAGTGTGGGGTAAGCAAACACTGTCGGCGCTTTGCCCAGGGTTAACCCCCTGGGCTACCTTAAAGCCGTCCCCTGAAGGGGACTCAAGTTGATGACTCGCAAGGGGATATGCGCCATCTGGGAGGTGAAGGCATAACCAAGGCTTTCCCTCACCCCGGCCCTCTCCCGGAGGGAGAGGGAGCAGAAAGGGGGACTGGATTCGTAATCCGACATATTTATTTCTTTAAGCAGGACTTATAGAAACGCATGATTTACCCAGGCACGTAGCCATTCCATATTTCCTCGCTTATAACATTCCCTCTCCCCCCGGGAGAGGGATAGGGTGAGGGAATCGAGTAGGAGCTGATCTAGGTGTCCGCCTGGCTATCTCAAAATCAAGACATCAATTTCTGATCGAACGCCCGGGAGAAATAAAACAATGCTGGATATCAAGAATCTGCATGTTTCCGTGGAAGGGAAGAAGATCCTGAAGGGGATCGACCTGAAAGTGAACGCCGGCGAAGTGCACGCCATCATGGGGCCGAACGGGTCGGGTAAAAGCACCCTCGCCCAAGTGCTGGCGGGCAACGAGGCGTTTGAGGTGACGGAGGGGGAAGTCTGGTTCGATGGCAAGAACCTGTTGGAAATGGAACCGGATGTCCGGGCCTGCGAGGGCCTCTTCATGGCGTTTCAATATCCCGTGGAGATCCCGGGCGTGACCAACACGTATTTCCTGAAGGCCGCTCTGAATTCCAAGCGGAAGTACCACGGCCTGCCCGAGTTGGACGCGATCGATTTTCTGGAGATCGTGCGCGAGAAGGTCAAGCTGGTCGAACTCGATGACTCCCTGCTGAAGCGGTCGGTGAACGAAGGCTTCTCGGGCGGCGAGAAGAAGCGCAACGAAATCTTTCAGATGGCGGTGCTCGATCCCAAACTGGCGATCCTGGACGAGACCGATTCGGGTCTCGACGTGGACGCCCTGCGGATCGTGGCCGGCGGAGTTAACCAGTTGCGGAACCCCAAGCGGGCCATCGTCGTCATTACCCATTATCAGCGGATCCTCAATTACCTGGAGCCGGATTTCGTCCACATCCTGGCCCAGGGCAAGATCGTGAAATCGGGCGGCAGCCGCCTGGCGCACGAGGTCGAGGCGAAGGGATACGATTGGCTGAAGGACGAGATTCCCTCCGAAGAGACCGTGGGGGTGTAAGGGGAGACGCGAGCCGATGACGATCGCAGTGGATATCAAGGATCATTACCGTTCCGCCTTCGCGGAATTGAAAAAGACCGTGGCGGGCTCCGAACCGGCTTGGCTGCATGAAATCCGCACGGAAGCCCTGGCCCGCTTCGAGGCTCTCGGCTTTCCCACCACCCGGGAGGAAGCCTGGCGGTTCACGAACATCAATCCCCTGCGGGAACAGGCCTTCCATCTGGCGGAGGCGAATGGACAACCCGTTCCGGAGATTCCAGTCCATCCGCCGGTGACCGGATTGGACGCGTATCAAATCGTCTTCGTGAACGGGCATTTCGCTCCGCAACTCTCCACGCTGGATGGCTTGCCGCCGGGAACGCGGGTGGAAAGTATCGCCGCGGTTCTGCGGTCGGATCCGGCCAGCCTGGAGCCTTATCTGGCGCGGCAGGGGAGTTATGAGGATTTCGTCTTCGCGGCGCTGAACACGGCCTTCATGCGGGACGGGGCGTTTGTGCTCATTCCGGCCGGCGCGGTCCTCGATAAACCCATCCACTTGCTTTATTATTCCGCCCGGTTGGAAATACCGGCGGCCTCGCACCCGCGCAACGTGATTGTGGCGGGGAGCGCTTCGCGGGCGGTGATTCTCGAAAGTTACGCCGGGCCGGACGGCGCGGCCTATTTCACCAACGGCGTGACCGAAGTGGCCGCCGGGGAAGGATCGGCAATCAGCCATTGCCAGCTGCAGCGCGAGGGGCGTGAGGCGTTTCATGTCTCCTTCTCGCGCCTGGATCTGGACCGGGCCAGCCGCTACGCGCATCATTCCATCACCCTCGGCGGGGGACTAGTGCGCAACGAGTTGAACACGTGGCTGAACGGGGAAGAGATCCACTGCACGCTGAACGGTTTGTACCTGGTGGACGGGCAGCGGCTGGTGGACAACCATACCCTGTTGGTGCATGCCAAGCCGCGCTGCGAAAGCCACGAGGTGTATAAGGGAATCCTGGACGAACAGGCGCGCGCCGTGTTCCGCGGCCGGATCCTCGTGGCCAAGGACGCCCAGAAGACCGATTCGAAACAAACCAATCAAGCCTTGCTGTTGTCCAACGGCGCGGAAAACACCACCATGCCCCAGCTGGAAATCTACGCCGACGACGTAAAATGCACGCACGGCGCGACGACCGGCAAATTGGATGACGAGGCTCTCTTTTACTTGCGGGCGCGGGGTATCAATCCGGAAGACGCCCGTGAATTGTTGACCTACGCGTTCGCCAGCGAGATCGTGGATCAAATCCCGATGGACGCGGTTCGCGGTGAACTGGATCATGTGCTGCACAAGCGGCTGTCCTTCAGCCATACGAGTGAGGAGTCTCTCTAATGGTTCCTTCTGAATCCGCGCTGGCCGCCCCGGGACTGGAGACCAAGGTCCCGCCTTTGGACGTGGACCGGATCCGCGCGGACTTCCCCATCCTGACGCGGGAAGCGCACGGAAAACCGCTGGTCTACCTGGACAACGCGGCGACGACCCAAAAACCCCAGGCGGTACTGGATGCCCTGATGGAAGCGTACAGCGGCTATTACTCCAATATCCACCGGGGCGTGCATTTGCTCAGTCAATTATCGACCACGGCGCACGAACAGGCCCGCCGGAAAGTCAAGGAATTTCTAAACGCCCGGGAAGAGCAGGAGATCGTCTTCACTCGTAACGCCACGGAATCGATCAACCTGGTGGCCGCCAGTTACGGCCGCGCCTTCCTCCGCGAAGGGGATGAATTGCTCATCAGCGCCCTTGAGCACCATGCCAACATCGTGCCCTGGCAGCTGCTCTGTGAGGAAAAAGGCCTGAAACTGCGCGTCATCCCCATGAACGGCGCCGGCGAACTACTGTTGGACGAATATCCCCGGATGCTCTCCGGGAAGACCATGTTCGTGGCGCTATCCCATCTCTCCAACGCCCTGGGGACGATCAATCCCGTCAAGGAGATGATCCGCCTGGCGCATGAACGGGGCATTCCCGTGCTGGTGGATGGCGCCCAGAGTGCGCCCCATCTCAAGGTGGACGTGCGCGACCTGGATTGCGACTTTTTCGTCTTCTCCGGACATAAACTCTTCGGACCCACCGGCATCGGCGTCCTGTACGGAAAAGCGAAGTGGCTCGACCTCATGCCTCCCTACCAGGGCGGCGGGGACATGATCCGCTACGTTTCGTTCGAAAAGACCTACTTCAACGAGATTCCCTATAAATTCGAGGCGGGGACGCCGCATATCGCCGGGGCCATCGGCCTGGGCGCGGCCATCGATTACCTCCGCGCCATCGGGATGGACGCCATCGCCGCCCATGAGCACGAGTTGCTCGAATACGCCACCCAGGTGATGTCGCAATACCCGGAAGTGCGCATCGTGGGGACGGCGAAAAACAAAGCAGGCGTGTTGTCGTTTCTCATTGGAGAGATTCACCCGCATGATATTGGCACTATACTAGATCAGGAGGGCGTCGCGATCCGCACGGGGCATCACTGCGCGCAGCCGGTGATGGACCGCCTGGGGATTCCGGCGACCGCCCGGGCGTCGTTCGCCTTCTACAACACGAAGGAAGAGATCGACATTCTGGGTCAAAGTATCAAGAAAGTTCTCGAGGTGTTCCGCTGATGTCCTATCTTCAAGAGCTCTACCAGGAAGTGATCCTGGACCACAACAAGCGGCCGAGAAATTGCGGCAAACTGGACTGCGCCACGTGCCAGGCCAATGGGTATAATCCCCTGTGCGGGGACAAAATCACGATTTATTTGCAAATCGAGGACGGCCGGGTGAAGGAATGCAAATTCGAAGGCAACGGCTGTGCCATTTCCACCGCCTCGGCCTCCCTGATGACCGAAATCATCAAGGGCAAGACCATTGACGAAGTGAATGACCTCTTCGAACGTTTTCATGACCTGGTCACCGGCCAGGAAGAACTCGATGAGTTAAAAGCCGGATTGGGCAAACTACAGGCCCTGGCTGGTGTGCGGGAGTTTCCCATGCGGGTCAAGTGCGCCACGCTGGCTTGGCATACCCTCAACGCCGCCTTGAAGGACGAAGAAACCCCGGTGTCCACGGAATAACATACTCACGCGTTCCACCTCCCTCCGGGAGTGGGTTAGGGTGAGGGAATGGAGCGAGGGCGGCCCCGGCAGAACCCCCAGACGGCATGGTGGATGAAAATGAACATGGATGAAACCAACCTGGACCTTCAGGATTTGCGGGAAAAAGTCATCCAGCAGCTGCGCGAATGCTACGATCCGGAAATCCCGGTCAATATCTATGACATGGGGCTGGTGTACGACATCGACATCCAGGACAACGGCTCCGTGGGCATTCAGATGACCTTGACCTCGCCCATGTGCCCCGTGGCTGGTTCCCTGCCCATCGAGGTGCAGGAACGGGTGAAATCCATCCCGGGAGTCAACTGCGTGCAGGTGGACCTGGTGTGGGAGCCGCCCTGGACTCCCGACGTGATGTCGGAAGCCGCCAAACTCGAACTGGGGATTGAATAGGGGAGCGGCCGGTTTGATTGGTGTCTGAATCAGAATGGACATGTTACCTCGGATGATCAGGATCAAGAATTGATGGTTTACGCGGTTTCACTCTAATCCTTCCTGTCTAATCCTTCCTGCTTTTACAACCTTCGCTCAATCTCGCTGGGGCGCGCCGCGACGCGCCCCTGCTGCTGAACAAATGCCCTGGATCCACGCTTGCGTGGGGATGATTTCCTTAAAAAAAACTGGAAATGGATCAGCCCGGCGAGTAATCCATCGCAATCTTGGATATCTTGTACATCCTGGCCATTCTGATTCGGACAGACATCCCTCTCCCCCCGGAGAGGACCAGGGCGAGAGAAAAATCCTTGTTCCGCGCATTCGCTTGCCGGATGATGTTCACACTCCCATCCAATCTGAGGGATGAGTCTCCTTTCGGAACCGGTTTTCCAACTGCTCCGGGATTCATCCCTGGGTCCTTGCTCAAAAAAATCGAAAAAACCTCTTGACAGACTGAATCGCTCTTGATATTGTTACCACAGTAACGGTAAAAGGAGTTATCTCATGGCACACCCCAATAAACCAAAACTCACCGGGTGGGAAACCAAACTGATGCACTACATCTGGGACCGCGGCCATGCCACCGCCGACGACATCCGGGAAGCCTTGCGCGCCGAGGGCCTCAAGCGCAGCGACTCGGCCATCCGCAAGATCCTGCGGGGCATGGAAGACAAAGGCGCCATCTCCCATACCGTCGAGCACCGGACGTTCATCTACACCTCCAACCTCAAGCGGCACCAGGTGCAGGGGGAATTGATCCGGTACTTGAGTGCGCTGCTGTTCCAGGGATCGGCGGTTTCGCTGGCCCTGCGGGCGCTGGATGAATCCGATCTCAGCCCGGAGGTGAT
>JBHGBC010000032.1:0-43945 GCA_041946805.1 bacterium | reverse complement strand
ATTGATTTCCCCGACCAGCCCGATGGAAAAGCGGCCCGGCATGGTTGATAAAAAGTACTCACTTACCGGATGAACCAAAAAGGATAATCTCCCTTATGATGAATGACCGTACACTCTCCTGGCCACACTGGACCGGAGGCTTCTGGCTTTTGCTCCTGCCTTCCCTGTTGTTGCCAGTCTGGCTGGTTCTGGCCGATTTCGACCTGGTGGACGACTCGTATATCCCCATGGTCTACGCCCGAAACCTGGCCAGCGGGCATGGGATCGTTTTCCATCCCGGGGGAGAACGGGTGGAAGGTTATACCAGTTTTTTATGGCTGGTGTTTCTCACACTGGCCTATGGCCTTCATATTCCACTCACTCAGGCCGCGTATTGGACCAGCCTGGCGATGGGCATGGCGGGCATCGGGCTCGCCGTGTTTTTATACCGTCAAGCCTATCACCCTGACACATCT
This sequence comes from bacterium, assembly GCA_041946805.1. Classification (GTDB taxonomy): domain Bacteria; phylum Hinthialibacterota; class Hinthialibacteria; order Hinthialibacterales; family Hinthialibacteraceae; genus JABLXU01. Next base: position 43,490 of record JBHGBC010000032.1, on the reverse strand, counting down.
TTGGCGGTCGGCAGTTTGTTTTGGCCTTGTATGGCCGGGCTGGCGGCCGTGTGCGATGTATCCTACGCGGCCTGGTCGGCCTCGGGGATGGAAACCACCGCCTACGCGTTTTTGTTGCTCGGACTAGCCTACGCGTTGATCAAACCGTGGCCGGTATGGCCGGCCTGCCTGCTGTTGCTCCTGGTATCGCTGATCCGGCCCGAAGGGTTGGCTTTTGTCCTGATGGTTGTGGCGGCTTGGTATGGGAGCGGATTGATCACGAGAGCCTCGCTCTGGCGGCTCGCGCTCATCGTGGCGTTGCCCGTCAGCTTGTTCCTGGCTTTCCGGATGGCGTATTTTGGGTATCCCTTTCCGAATACGTTCTACGCCAAACATGATTTCGGGGGCATGTATCTTTTGGGCCGGGGATTTGAATACGTGACCTATTATTTCCGGCCGCGGCCCTTCTTTTTGTTTGGATTATTCGCCTTGTTATTAGAAGAGCGGGCGGCCCGCAAAGGGACCGGGCTGATCGCCGGTTTTGCCCTGCTCCAAATCGCGCTGGTGACCGCCGAGGGAGGGGACCATTTCACCCTGCACCGCTTTTTGGTACCCGCCATTCCCTTTTTTTCCATTCTGGGAATCCGCGGATTTGTCTTGTGCGCCCGGCGGCTGGTGATCGGGAAAATCAATCCGGCTGAACGGTCGCGAACGCGGACCGCCTGGTGCGTCTTGGGTTTCGGCGTATTGCTTCTGCTGCCCGCCCATGCGATACAACTATTTGATTTCAAAAAAGATACACGCTGCAACTTCGCGCAGGGAGCGCAGTATCATCTTTCCGTGGTGAAATGGACACGCAGCTGGGCCAAGGTAGGCTTGTGGCTGCAGGAGAAATACCCATCCGGAACGAAGATCGCGGTCATCAACGCCGGCGCGATTCCCTACTTCTGTGAATTGAATTGCATTGACATGCTGGGGCTGAACGATGTGACCATCGCCCATACTCCGGCGCGATACTTGAATTTATGTCACCCCGGACACGAAAAAAGCAACGCGGAATATGTTCTGGCTGAGAAGCCCCGGTTCATCCAACTGTTTCCCCTTCTTTTTTTCCTGTCCCAACCGTATCCTAAAGAGAAGTTGGAAGAAATGATCACCTATCCGGCCCAGATCGACCTGTGGAACCAAGCGCGCTTTCACGCCGAATATACGTACAAAACCGAAGAGACCGGGATGGGATTTATCTCATATTTCGAACGCGGCGATGGCGATAATGGATAAACCCTATTTGACCTTTGGGCACTATTTGAAAGAAAAGTTCGGCGGCCGGGTGCAGAAAATATCCATCGACGCGGGATTTACGTGTCCCAATATCGACGGCACCAAAGGTGTGGGCGGGTGCACCTACTGCAACAACGAGGGTTTCAGTTACAATTCCCGGATTGAAATCCGTCCGGTCCGGGAGCAGATCGAAAAGGGCATCGCTTTCTCGCAGAAACGTTTCAAGGCGGACAGGTTTCTAGCCTATTTCCAGGCCCATACCAACACCTTCGCTCCGGTAAACCAACTGAAGGCCATCTATGACGAGATCCTGCCGTTTGAGGAAATTGTGGCTTTTGCGGTGGGAACTAGACCAGATTCCATTTCACTGAAAACATTGGACTTGCTTGAATCGTATTCAGACCGGTTTGAAGTTTGGGTGGAATACGGATTGCAGACCAGCCATAATCACACCCTGGCGCGGATCAACCGCTGCGACACCTATGAGCGGTTTTTGTGGGCCATGGACATGACCTCGAACCGCAATCTCAAAATCTGCGTCCACGTGATCCTGGGATTGCCGGGCGAAACCCATGAAGACATGATGAAAACCGCCGAGCGCCTGGCCCCCCTGCCCTTTCACAGCATCAAGGTCCATCTGTTGCACATCATGAAAAACACCCCCATGGAACAAGAATACCTGCGGGGGGAGATCAAGATCTTCACAATGGACGATTATGTTCAGACCGTATGTGATTTCCTCGAGCGTATCCCTTCCGATATCAGTGTCCAACGATTGACCGCGGACGCGCCCCCGAGCGTGCTCGTCGCCCCGGCCTGGTGCTTGGAACGGAGCATGATCTATCAAAAAATCGACCAGGAATTCGCGCGCCGGAGAACGCGCCAAGGCTCACGCGTTCCAGAAGGAATATGTGAAGACCTCTCCTGGAAAACTTTAGCCCGCCGGGAAGCGTCTTTTCCAATACTGGAAGCCGCCCGCCTCGCGTCGTAAAACCTCTTCGTTACGATTTCCCTCCCTTTTCTTGCCCGGTTATTTCCGGGAATATGATATTTCACCGCGGAAATGCAGAAATCGCGGAGACAATCTATTTTTTATATTTTTGGAGACCACCATGATATTCGACGAGATCCAATATTGGAACAAATATCCCTATGGCCCAGCGTGGGAGAAGATCTTTACATTTTTGAAGGAGATCGACTCCAGTACCGAGGAAAAAGAATACCCTATCCAAGGCAAGGAAATTTTCGCGCGGGTCATGAGTTATGACACCCGGCCTCCCGCGGAAGCGAAGTTGGAGGCCCATCGCTTATACGCGGACATCCAGATCATGCTGGCGGGGACGGAGATCATGGAGTGGTTTCCAACCGATTCCGCCAGCATCACAACTCCCTACAAAGAAGAGAAAGACGTTCTCTTTTTCCAGCATACGCCGGACGCGCCTTGCCGGATCCTCGCGCGGCCGGGATTCTTTGCCCTCTTTCTCCCTCAAGACGCCCACATGCCGCAACTCATGGCCGGCAACGCGCCGGAGCGGATCAAGAAGGTAGTGGTCAAGGTCCGGTGTGATTGGTTGGGAGTATGAGGATTTCGGGGATTTTTCAGGTTTATCCAGGATGAGAGTCAATACGCCCAGGATCAATACGCCCAGGATTGAACCCCAGGGCTATTTTAAAGACGTCCCCTGAAGGGGACTCAACTGGATTCGTGAAGTTACTGCAAAATCCGGCAGGCCATGGTGGAAGGCCCTTTCGCTCAGGGTTGAAACCCTGAATTGCTGGAAATAGGTACATACTTATTGGCTGATCCCATTTTCTTGTACGATGAACATCTTTCGTGTACACTATCATGATTGAATTCGAATGGGACGAGAAGAAGAACGAGATCAACATCGCGAAGCATGGAATCGATTTCAAAACAGCCGCAGGGGTATTTTATGAAGATCACGCGATCCGGAAATCCTCCAATCCATTGGAAGACCGATGGCTCGCCACGGGAATCGTAAAGGGATTGAGAATGACTGTAGTATTTACCATTCGTCAGGGCAGGATTCGGATTATATCCGCGAGGAGAGCGAGAAAAAATGAGTAATAAAAAGAGTAAACTTGTCCGGATGACACTGGCAGAAATCAAACAAGCGCATCAACGCGGCGATTATGGCAAAACCGACTGGAAACGCGTGGAGGCGTTGACGGACGAGGAGATCGAGGAGGCCGTGCGCGGCGATCCCGACGCCGCACCCCTGCTGGACCAGGATTTCTGGAAGCGCGCGAAGATCGTGAAACCCCGGAATAAAGTGGATATCCACATGCGGCTCGATCCGGACATCGTGGAATTTTTCAAGAAGGAAGGCCCCGGCTATCAATCCCGCATCAACGCGGTGTTGCGGAGCTATGTGGAGGCGTGCAAGGGGAATCGGGTGTGACGCCCCGCAGGGATTCTCTGATCTTCATCTTCTCATGGGTTCGGTAAAGTTTTTTACTAGTTGATATAAAACAAGTCGATGTAACAACCATTTCGGTTGCATGCCGGGTTGGAGGACAACCTATCGGAAAAACCCTCACCCTGGCCCTCGCCCGGAGGGAGGGGATTAATCCTATTATCGTCCTTTTCCCCGGGCGTTGCCCCGGATTAATTTCTTGTGCGCCGTTGGCGCTTGATTCACAATACTCAATACTCCTAACGTCCTATCCGTCCGGCAGGGACCACAATCCGGGAAGAACAAAAAAAAGCCCATGAATGTTTCCATGGGCTTTTCTTCTGATTATTACTGAAACAAACCGGATTAATACAAGGACCACTCCACCACATGCGTGCCGCTTGCCGGGGTTGTCGGATCATCCTGGGGATCCGGATGCGTGAGCACAGTGTAGAAGGTGGTCTGGGCGGGCACATCCGCGTCCGCCGCGCCATCGTTCTGGCTGTTGATCTCACCCTTGGCCGCGACCAACAGCTGCTTGGTGGTCATGGACACGTTCACGCGCAGCGTCCGGTGCGTCGCGTTGTCGGTGGTGTTCAAGAATGGAATGAACGAGGGGGTCAGATGCGTCAGCGTCTTGGCGTTGTCGTCGAACTTCAGCACGCGGCCCACGATCTGAGCTTGCGCGAAGATGTCGGTGAGTTCCCACCCGACAAAAATGCGGTTCAACGCGTCCACGGCGATCCCCACACGGTCAAAGGTGCCGAGGAAATCCACGTCGTCTTGGCCGCCGAACTGCTTGGCGATCTCGTTCACGTGAGTTTCAGTCACAAATTGCTGGGTGCGGGAATCATACACCACCACGCGGACCGCCTCGGCGCCATCAAAACCCGCCAGAAACACAAAGGGGGAATTGATATGGGAGGCAATACGGACGCCATCCCCGCGCCCCGTGTCGGTCACGTATTCGGTATTCTGTTGCACTTGGCCCTTCACGTTGCCGGCGTTGTCGTAGAAATACAATACTCCAGCCACCCGCACGCAGAATCCGCCCTTGTAGGCGGCCACGTTTGACCAGAGATCGCCCGGAGCCACCACGAACGAATCCTTCACCACCGTACCGTCCGGTTTGAAGATGGCTGCCACGGCCGCGTTGCCGGCGTCGTAAAACAGTTTGGACCGGTCTTCCACCACCACCAGCATGTTGCCGTCATCCAGGACCGCCAGTTCTCCGCCGAACCGGCTGATCTGGTCGGTGTTGGGATTGCCGGAGGTCAGGCGGCCGTTGATCGCGTCGAAGGCCTTGGTCAACGGGGTCTGAACGAGCGTGGTGGGATTCAGGGAATAAATCTGCACCGCGCCGTACCGGCCCTTGCGGATCACGCCGGTATCCCAGCGGTTGTCGGACTGGAAGGCGTCGAATTCATCCGGTGAGGCTTCCCCGCCGGCGATGAAATTGACCGCGCCGGGCCGTTTGTCTCCCGCCACCCGGCCGGGGTTGCCGTTCTGGCGGTAATTGTTGACCTTCCCCTTGTACGGGATTCCGTCATCCGCGAAGAAGACTTCGCCGAACGCCGGGTTGCCGCCGGCCACCGGTTGGAAGGCCAACGCATACCGCTGATCGGTTGTCGATCCATCAGCGAATGTATTCGTCTCGATCAAAAACACGCTGTTCCCCAGAACACTGGTGTACGGCTCCCAATTATCGAGGTTGGGGGTTCCCGTATTATAGATGATCGTGTCGGGAACAATCCGGGACAGTTTGGCGGTCTCCAAGCTGTACGGTGGTGCGTCTTGCGTAACTCCGGCTCCCACAAAAACGGTGAGTAACAGGCATAAAGCGGCAAACTTACTGTGCATAACCTTGATCCTTTCTCGAAAGGGGATTGAAAATATGAGACGCTCAAGCGTCCATTAGCTTTTATTTTAACGTATTTATTTTTACTAAGTCAAGTAAATCTAGTAAAATATTTGTTATTTTCCATGCACTGACAAATGGAATTTCGCTTATAATCCATACAAATTCAATGACTTGGACAGGATTGGCGATGCACGCGGGAAAAGCGTAGAAATAATGAAATTCAGGATCATCCGACAAGCGCTGGGCCCCGGGTTGAAAGGCCCCGGGTTGAAACCCTGGGCGGCTGCAAAGTCGTCCCCGGAAGGGGACTCCTTTTACCAAGAAGCAAAAGGATATACGCAATAATTAGAGGTACAACATCGCAAAAAAGCTTTCCCTCACCCTGGCCCTCTCCCAGTGGGAGAGGGGATTGTTAAATGTTCCCATCAATCCTCATAATGCGAATCGAGTACTGAGAAAGATGTATAGCCGGGTAAAAAGTCATAATGGAATTTTTTTATGGTTCATCCGGCCAGTGCGTACCTGCGAGTGCAAAAGGCCTTTCATCCACTCGCTAATCCGGGCGGACACCCAGGTCCGCCCCAACCAAAATCCCCTCACCCCAGCCCTCTCCCAGAGGGAGAGGGGATTAGGAGGTTGATCTCCCCAGCCAGCCCGATGAAAGAGCGGCCCGACATGTTTGATACAAAGTACGCCCTTACCGGATGAACCTTTTTTATACAGTTTATGTTATGGAATGTAAATATTATACAAAATAATGGAGTGAAACATACCCATCGCGGGCGCAAGTCACGCCGCCGCGCGCCGTCATCGGCTGGGGCGGAAATTCACGTAGAAAATATCTCCCGCGGTGACCAGGCCGTTGCTCGTATCATACACACTGCCGCTGGTCCACGGAGTGGGTGAGCTGCCGCCGTCCGGCCCGGGGCTGCGGATGAAATAGTCGGCGTGCTCGGCCAGGCTCCCCACCGCGAATCCCCATACCGGTCCCGCGTAGACTTTCCCGACATAATCGTAAACGCCCTTGCGGTCATGGTTGGCCGTGTCGATGCGGCGTTGTTGCAGAAAGAAGGGATCCAGGGGCAGGCTGGCCATGTAGGCGATGGGAGTGGTCATCCGCACTTGCCGCATATACCAGTCGGTGTTCCCTTCGGGCAGGATGGGATAGGGGACGGCGTTGTTGTCGATGCGGTACATTTCAATGGCGTTGGACAACGAGCGCATGTCCGAATAGACGCGGCTGACCTTGGCGCGGATCTGGGCATTTAAAAAATTCGGCACGGCGATGGCGGCCAGGATGCCGATGATCGCCACCACGATTAGCAATTCGATCAAGGTGAAACTCCGTTGCATATCCACCTCCATGCCAGTCCGGTTGTGATGATTTCCTAGGTTCTGTTGAGGCCGTCCCAGGGCTAAAGCCCTGGGCTAGTTTAAATGCTTATAGATATTTGATATTCATCACAATATCTACGATGATGACATTGCCAGGTTTTGTGGATTTTTTCCAACGTTGATCAAATTACACAAAAGGTACGGGTCCATCGATTGCGAGAAACGCCAATATGGCGCGCTTTCAGGACTTCCCTCACCCTGGCCTTCTCCCAGAGGGAGAGGGAATTGGTTATATTGGTCCCGGCCATATCGCAGGGCTGATGTTCCGGGTCAGGTTTGAAGCGCCATTGGCACCGACGAGGCCCTCCCGCATTTCAATATCTCATACCTGTTGAAAACACAATATAACCAGCCTCTTCCGTATGAGCCGCCGCAGGCGGAAACATCAAGTTAACGGGATACCGATCGCCCTTGGACAATCCGCTCCAGCCGCCGGTATGCCCCGGCGGGGCCGGGATTCTCGAAAATCGCCGCACCGGCTACCAGTTCCTCCGCGCCGGCCGCGTGGACTACGTGGATATTCTCTTCCCGGATCCCCCCATCGGCCTGGATCGTGTAGCGATAGCCCCTCTCATCCCGCCGGCGGGCCAACGCCCGCGCCTTGGCCAAGGTATCCACGATCAGTTCCTGCCCGCCCTGGCCGGGATGGACGGTCATGACCAGAATTTGATCCACCGCCCCCAAAACAGGATCCAAGGCCGCGGCCGGCGTGGCGGGATTGATCGCGACTCCCACCCGTTTTCCCCGGAGGCGGATCTCGGCGAAATTCCGGAACAGATCTTCTTCGGTTTCGATATGGATCGTGATGCTGCGGACCGCGGGAAAATCGAACCAGGGAATCACACGTCCCGGATTGGAGACCATCAGGTGGACATCGAACCGGCTGTGGATGACAGCTTCCAGGCTTTTGATGATATTCGGCCCGCCGGACAGGTTGGGAACGAAATGGCCGTCCATCACATCGTAATGAAACAGGCGCGCCCCCGCTTCCTCGAGCTCGCGGATGGAACGCTCCAGATGGGTGTAAGGGGCCGACAACAATGAGGGCATGACCAGGGAATTCGGGCGCATAGCAAGCAGGAATGGTTCTCGAAAAGAATCTAAATCGATAATGCGTCAGGTTCGGATGAGTTTTATCAAAAGTAAATAGTTCAGTAATCGATGATAATGTAGTCGAATCAGAGTATGACGGAGCGGTAAAAAGTCACCTGATGGTGGCGCAGACATCTTGTCTGAACTAATTATGGTAGCAGGCAAGATGCCTGCACCACAATATATGGAACATCACAGTATTATTTACGCTATTTGCCGCTACGTCAGAAAATAAGGATCATCCGGTAAGTGCGTACCTAATGAGGTAAAATCGATTCCATTCACGCCGGGATGAGGGCTGACGCCAAAGTCCGTCCTGTCTAAAAACCCTCACCCTAGCCCTCTCCCAGGGGGAGAGGGAATAAATTACATTCTTCGCTGCTATTCCAAGGCTTACGACCTGGGCTATGCTCAGATCGCGCTTTAGGCGCGCAAAATATAACTATTCATTGGACACGAAATCTCAACAGAACCAAGGGACTTTATGTCAATCCACCGGGGTGGAAAGCCATGGGCGCGCAGGGATCTAGCGGAGATCCTCGCGTGATTGCCGGAGGATTTCCTGCATTTCCCGGACCGCCCGTTCCATCCCCACCAGCAGGGCGTGGGAGACGATGCTGTGGCCGGTGTGGATCCATTGGATCGGCGACAAGGCGGCGACCGGCTTGGTGTTGCGGTAATGCAGGCCATGACCGGCGTTAACCCCGAGGCCTTGTTCCTGGGCGAATTCAGCGGCCCGGGCCACGATTTTCAGTTCCCGCTCCCGGTCTTCCGGAGTGGAGGCCAGGGCGTAAGGGCCGGTGTGTATCTCGACAAATTGCGCGCCCAGCGAACAGGCCGCCGCGATGTGCTCCTCCACGGCGTCGATGAAGATGCTGACACGGATGCCGGCGTCCAGCAGCCGCCGGATGCCCGGTTCGAGTTCCTTTTCCCGTCCCGCGACACGCAGGCCGCTTTCCGTAGTCTGTTCCTCCCGCGCTTCCGGAACCAGGGTGCAGGCAAAGGGTTGGATTTGCAGAGCGAAATCGACCATGGGGCGGGTCAACGCCATTTCCAGGGTCAGGGGGACCTGGAGAATATCTTTCAACAACCGGACGTCCCGGTCCTGGATATGCCGCCGGTCTTCCCGCGGGTGGACGGTAATGCCATCGGTTCCACCCAGCTGGGCCAGCACGGCGATGTCCACCGGATCGGGATACGGCGTCCGCCGGGACTGCCGCAAGGTGGCCACGTGATCGATGTTCACGGACAATTGGGGCGGCATCGGTCTAACTTCCCTTTTTCGTCAAGATAAGTGTCACTGTAACACCCCGGATGGATTTCTCAACCGGCCGGACGCCGAATTCGTGCTCGAGGTCCGGCAGCGGCATGAGGTACAAGGGATTATCCAATGAGATGAATTCCAGGTCGAGCAGCGGGGTCGACACGGATTTGATTTTATCCACCGCCTGGCGCGGTCCGGTGATAGTGATTTCCGGCGGCTCGATTTTCACCCGGTTGAGTTTGAGGACACCCGGGGGGTCGCCCTGGAGGGGGATGGTCACCTGCACGTTCTTCTCGATGCGCAGCAGGGGGACCGCCAGTTGGTTGGCGCCCGCCTCGAGATTCTCGTAGGAGGGCTGAGGCTGCGTGATGTCCCACGGGATAAGATAGAAGGAGAGCTGGCGGGGCACGATGCTCTCTTCCACAACGGAAATGCGGCTCCGGTCGCTCTCGTCAACCATGTTGGTGAGAAACATTTCGCCGGTCAGGATGACACTCGCGGGCGTTTCGCCCTCGGACAAGGCGATCTTGGACATGTCCACATAAAAACCCGACTGCGACTGGCGGATCAGGTCGATGGTATTCCGGGGCCCCTGCACGGTGACCACGGTGTTGGGTGTAACCCAGGTATCGGGGAGGACCAGGTTGTCGGGCATATTTTCGAGACTGATGGGAATGCCGTTCAGCGTGCGGCGGTCGATGCGTTCCTGCCCCTTGATCCACACAAGACCCACCGCTAGAAGAACCGACAAGAACAGCACTCCGGCATCGTTGGATTTCCAGCGGATCATGAACGGCTTCCTTTCCGGATCACATTCCACAAGATGGATTGGAACTTGGAAGCGTCGAGGTCCCGGGTGATGCGGCCGCCGATCGCCAGGGAAATCGCGCCGGTTTCCTCGGACACGATGACGATGACGGCATCGGTCTCTTCCACCAACCCCAAGGCCGCGCGGTGGCGGGTACCCCAGCTGGAGTCGATTTCTTCCCGCTCGCTGAGAGGCAGGAGGCAGGCGGCGGCGGCGATGCGGTTGTTGCGGATAATGACCGCCCCGTCATGCAAGGGAGTCAACGGGGAAAAGAGGGTCACCAGCAGTTCGGAGGTCACCTGGCTGTCCATCTTGATGCCGGTGTCGATGAATCCCTGCAGGTTGGTCGACATTTCGAACACGATCAACGCGCCGATGTGGCGGCGGGAAAGCACCTGGGCGGTTTGAGTCACTTCGTTGACCACCGGATCGATCGTGCCGCCGCGGCGGCGAAAAAACCGCGCGCGGGTGAGTTCGGAGACCGCCCGGCGCAATTCAGAGGCATAAAGCACCACCAGGCCCACGAAGATGGGCATTTGCGCCGTGGTCAACACCCAGTTCACCGTGATCAGGTTCAACAATTTGCTGAGGTAGGACAGCACGATCAGCAGGACCAGAAATTGAATGACCTGAACCGCCCGTGTTCCCTGGACGGCTTTGAACACAGCATAAAAAAGCGCCCACAGGATCAAAATTTCCGCGAGCGTGTGCGGCGCGTCCTGTCCAAACGTTCGAATCCAAAACGAGTTGATGGTCCAACCTCCCGGCCTCAGTCAGGGGAGAGCCGCCCGCCGGACCGCGTCCGCCACGGCCACGACATCCCGCAGGGACTTGATGTCATGCACCCGCACGATGTCGGCCCCATTCAGAACGGCGGCGGCCACGGCGCCCGCGGTTCCCATCAACCGCTCGCCGGCTTCCGTCCCCGTGATTTTTCCAATAAATGATTTCCGCGATACGCCCAGCAGAAGCGGGTATCCGCCGAGCCGGATCCGGCCCAGGTGTTTCAGCAAGTACAGATTCTGTCCGGCGGTCTTGCTGAAGCCGATGCCCGGATCGAGAACCAGCTGATCTTCCTGAATCCCCTCGGAGTGGGCGAACGCCGCCTGCCGTGCGAAAAAGCGGCGGATCTCGCCCTCCAGATCGGCGTATTCTGTTAACGATTGCATGGTGCGCGGGTCACCCCGCATGTGCATTATAATGAGTCCCGCGCCCGATTCCGCGGCCAGCCGGGCCAGCCGGGGTTCCCGTTGCAGCCCGCTGATATCGTTCAGAACGGACGCCCCGGCCTCGAGGCAACGGGCGGCCACTTCATACGATACGGTATCCACCGAAACCACGCACCCGCCCCGGCCCGCCACTTCCTCCACCACCGGCGACACGCGGCGTAATTCTTCCTCCACCGGCACCGGATCCGCCCCCGGCCGCGAGGAAGCGCCCCCCACGTCGAGCAGATCGGCTCCCTCTTCCTGCAAGCGGTAGGCCTGGGCGATGGCCCGGCCCGGTTCGAAATAGAGGCCGCCATCGCTGAACGAATCGGGGGTTACGTTGACCACCCCCATGAGCAGCGTCCGGTGTCCCCAGACGAGGGACGTATGGCGGCACCGCCACTGGGGAGTCTTTTCCATGCGGTTGGTCTCTCGAAATGACGATCGCGTAATACGGGGGTCACGGCGCCGGCCGGTTTGTCGCGGCGGCGGAAGCGGATAGCCCCGCGGCCGGAAACCGCCGGGAGTGGCTCTCTCCCACTAGAATCGTAAAAAATCCCGGAATCCGGTCAGGGATGACGGAACGGCAAAAAGTCTCCTCATAGTGGTGTAGACATCATGTCTGCGCAACATATGGCAGCAGGCAGGATGCCTGCACCACAATATATAGACCATTTCAGTTGCATTTTCACTTTTTGCCGGATCGTCAGGGATCCAACGCGCGGGGGGAAGCCATGGCCCCACCGGCTACAAGGATTCACCAACGGGTTGTTCCCGTTCCCCCGCTTCGCCGGGAGAAACTGCCCCGGAAGCTGTTTCCCCGGAATTTACAGGAACATCGTTCCCGGCCGGCTCCAGGATTTCCGGCGTGAGTTCTTGGGACTCGGCTTTTTCTTTCCGGGCGTCTTCGATGCGGCTGACCAGTTCCTTCACCGCTTCGGCGGAGAGCACTTCCCGTTCGAGGAGGGCCTGGGCCAGGCCGTCGAGAATGTCGTGGTTCGTTTCCAGGATACTCTTGGCGCGGTGATAACATTCATCCACCAATTGCCGGATTTCCTTATCGATCTCGAACTGAATTTCCTCGCTGTATTCGCGGTCCTTGTAGAAGTCCCGGCCCAGGAAAACCTGATTTTCGTTGAGTCCGAAGGTCAACGGCCCCAGTTTTTCGCTCATGCCGAAATTGCAGATCATTTTATGGGCGATATCGGTTACACGCTCCAGATCATTCTGCGCGCCGGTGGTGACATCCCCGAAGATGATGTCTTCCGCCACGCGTCCACCCAGCAGGGTGGTCATGCGGGCCTGCAGTTCCTTCTTGGTGGTCAGGTAACGGTCCTCTATCGGCAGGTGCATCGTGTATCCCAACGCACGGCCGCGGGGCAGGATCGACACCTTGTGCACGGGATCGATTTCGTCCAGGAACCAGCCAACCACCGCGTGGCCGGCTTCGTGATAGGCCACGATGCGTTTCTCGCGGTCGGAGATGGCGCGGCTTTTGCGCTCCGGCCCGGCGGTGACACGCTCGATGGCGTCTTCGAAGTCCTGCATGTCCACCACGTCCTTGTTGCGGCGGGCGGCCAGCAGGGCGGCTTCGTTGACCATGCTGTGGATGTCCGCGCCCGAGAAGCCGGGGGTGCGCCGGGCGAGGATGTCGAAGTCAACATTCTTGGCCAGCACCACGTTGCGGGTGTGGACGGCGATGATGCCCTTGCGGCCGTTCAGGTCGGGCAGATCGATGACGATCTGACGGTCGAAGCGCCCCGGCCGCAGCAGGGCGGGATCGAGGACGTCCGGCCGGTTGGTGGCGGCGATGAGGATCACCTCTTCGTTGGTGTTGAAGCCGTCCATCTCCACCAGCAGTTGGTTGAGAGTCTGTTCGCGCTCATCGTGGCCGCCGCCCACCCCGGCGAACCGCTGGCGGCCCACGGCGTCGATTTCGTCCATGAAAATGATGCAGGGTGAATGTTTTTTACCTTGTTCGAACAGATCCCGGACCCGGGAGGCTCCCACGCCGACGAACATCTCCACGAAGTCGGAACCGCTGATGCTGAAAAAAGGCACGTTGGCCTCGCCGGCCACGGCCCGGGCCAAAAGCGTCTTACCGGTTCCCGGCGAGCCATGCAGCAGAACCCCGTGGGGGATCTTGCCGCCCAGTTTTTGGAATTTTTTGGGGTCCTTCAGGAACTCGACGATCTCCCGGAGTTCTTCCTTGGCCTCGTCACAACCGGCCACATCGTCGAACGTGACTTTCTGCTGGTTCTCGCTGCTCAGGCGGGCGCGGCTTTTCCCGAAGGACATGGCCTTGCTGCCCCCGATCTGCATCTGGCGGAGAATGAAAAACCATACGCCGATCAGCAATAGAATGGGCAACAGGCTGGTCATGACGCTGAACATCCAATTGCTGTCGGACTGCCCCTTGAAGGAGAAGGCGGGATTCTTCTTTTTATAATCCCCGCACTTTTTGACTACGTCCGGAGTCAGCTGTTCGGACGCCAGCGTGACCTCATAGGCCTTCTTGGTCTGAGGAGCGTTGAGGTCGATGTACTCGCCCTCGATTTTGGACGCGGAAATCACCGCCGTGCTGAGTTGCTTGTCGATGATCTCCCCGTCCAGGATTCCATAGAACTGATCGAGTGTAAAAGTCGAAGCCTGCTCGGTCTGGATCCCACTCACAACCAAGATAATGATAATGAGCAGTAAACCGTAGAAAATAACTGTTTTGTTAAACAATTTCGAGAATCCCCTTGGGAGGGCCTGTAACCCCTGGTTTTATGTAAAAAATCATCGCGCGACACTCCCGTGGACCGGGTGATGATGGCATGCGGCGCGGACGCCCTTTTTATTGTATCTGATTCTTTGATAACCTATAATAGTAAATCAATTAACCAGTGTGTCAAGCAAAAGACCCATCCCGCCTGGGCCTGTTTCAACGGTTTTCTTTCTCCTGGGATTTCAGGTCCGGCCCCTCGTAATTGACCAGCGTATGGCATTGTTCGAGGATTTGATGGAAACTCCGCAAAATCCGGATTCGCTCTTCCCCGCCGGCTTCGGGCGCCAGAACGAAGCGCACCGGTCCCAGCCGTTTCAACTCGGCGCAAAACGTATCCAGGTCGAAACTCGTTGCACCGGGGGTTTCGAGTCCCCGGGCCATGCGGTCCAACATACCCAAGACGGGAAACGCGGCTTCGTATTTTTGCCGGTAGGAACCGAGGCGGGAGAATTCCGCCACGAAGACCGGCTGGTGATGCACGGTTTGATGATACAGATGCCGTCCGCTGGTGACCGAGGGGGTAAAGGGCAATTCGAGATACGGCTTGATCTCCGGCTGGCGGATCCCTTCCGGAACCGTGTAGGGAACCATGCGCGGGGGCTGCCAGCGGGTTTCGAGCACGAACAGGATCCCTAGTCCCAAGCATACAAGAACCCAGGGTATCCGGTATCCCCGCATATGAATCCATCGCTCCAATCCCATGAGTCCCAGCAGGGATAGGGCGATGAAACCGATATAAGCGAACCGGCTGAAGACGCGGATGACCGTCAACAGGGGAATCCATTCCAACAAGGCGGCCGGTAAAAACAGGGGAATCCCCAAACAGGACAAGGGTTGACTGCGAAAGACAAGGATCGGCCCCAAGGATGATCCTAAAAAAAGCAAGCTTAATAAAACGAGAAATCCCACGCGCCACCGGAGACCCGCGTCCGGCGGCCGGCAACCGAACCACAACCAGGGGAATACCAGGTACAGAATCCCCGGGTGAAACATGAACTCATCGGCGTACTGCACATGAGTAATCCAGGGAATCATCCAGATGGGAAGCACTAGGTGCAGCAGGTCGAGAGACCAATAGGCGGAATACATCATGGGCACGGAATCGACAAACTGGGTTTCGTAGGAAGCCGCGTTCGGTTGATAAAAGTAGGCGGCCGATAACAATCCCACGGCCATTATGGGCGGCAAGACGGTCCGGATTCCCCAACGCCATGTCTCCCGGCCTGGACCATACCCAAAAACCGCTAACCGGACTATCAGGTAGATCCCCGCATAGAGGCCGTAATACCAATCCGAAAACAACGCCAGCGGCCAGGCGAGAATCAGGCCCGCCTCATGAATCCATATCGCGGGACTCTCCGAACCGGCCGTCTCCCGGCCTTGGAATCGTTTTTCGAGACAATAAAAAAACAGAAACAGCCAGGGGGTGGAAAACAGGTTCAAATGGATTTGGTGCGCCCAGCGGTAGGGACTGAAGGCGGCTAGCATGCCCAGCAGAATGGCAAGGGGCCGGTTGATCCCGAAACACCGCGCCCACATCGCGGCGAAGACGCCGGTCAGGATTGTCCAGAGACAAAACAAGACGTTGTACGCCACCGAAGGCCCGGCCCCCCCCGTCAGGGGAGCAGCCAAAAGGCCATTGGCCAGGGATAAGGTATGATACCGAAGGTCACATCCCCAGGGGATGAAGATCAGATCGCAATGCAGGGGTGAACTATGCCGTTCGAAAAGGGCATAATACACCCACCAGAGATTCCAAAGATTGGTGCCCTTGTCCCCGGCCGGCCCGCTGCCCAGATGCTCCGTGGGATGAAGCGCCACCGGGTAACAGGCGAGCGCTGTGATACCAGTGAAAATCAGCAGAAACACGACCGAATCGCTCCGGCCCCACCGGTTCCACCCCGGAGCCGGAGCGTGCGTGATCTTGATTTCGCTGGCGTTTTCCATCTGGACCCTGCCCCAGGACCTGGTGTGGGGGGATTCCCCCGAGTTGGCGGCCGGCGCGTGGATCCTGGGCGTCCCCCATCCCACCGGATATTCCTTTTACATGCTGGCCCTGCGCTTGTTTCAATCGCTGCCGTTCGGGACAGTGATCTTCCGCGGCCATCTCTTCTCCGCCGTTTGTACCGCCTTGGCATGCGGGATATTGTATCGCTTTTTGGAATTATGTCTGGAATCGGTCTACGAAAAAAAACGAGCATTATCCATCCTGCCCGCCTTCGCCGCCGCCACGGCTTTCCCGATAACCCACGGGACTTGGTCCCAGTCGGTGATCACCGAGGTCTACGCGTTCTTCGGATTGCAGTTCACGCTGACCCTCTGGCTGCTGTTTCATTTTCTGCGCTCTCCCGCGGCCGCCCTCGCTCCCCTGCTCTTTCTTCTGGGCTGGATGGCTACCCATCACCGGCTGTCGGTGTTTCTGATTGCGGTTGTCTTGGTACTTATGATATTGCGGTTCACCAGCAAAAGATCATTCTGGATTGATGGTAATCCGGCGGAAACCTGGGAACCACCCTTCTCCTGTTTTCGGATGATCCCGCAAGGTCTGTTTCTCCTGATCCCCCTTGTCTTGCTGGCCTATTTCCCCTTGCGGGCGGCGCGCAATCCGGCGGTCAACTGGTATGATCCCGAAACGTTCCAACGCTGGTATCAGTTGATCAGTGGTCACTTGTACACGGACCTGCCCCGTCAAGGCCTCGAACAGCTGGGTAGAATGTATGCGACCTTCGGCCTGGGGCGGGCTGTTTTGGATTTCCTGTTCCTGGTTTTCATTTCCCATGCCAGCTATGGCCTCTTGGGCGCCGTGGCCGCCGCCGGGTGGATCGTCCTTTTTCGCCGAATGCCCTGGCTGGGAGGTCTGGCTGTGTATCTCTATCTCGCCCACCTGGCTTTTCTATGGATTTACCCCGTGGGCGACCGCTCCGTGTTCCTCTTCCCCACCCTGCTGGTTCTCTCCATCCCCCTGGCGTTTGGTCTCGCGGGATTGTTGGCGTTGATCGCGAGAGCCAACTTCTCCCGCCCGGTGAATGGGTTGATTCTGGCCGCCGTGGCCTTGTGCGCCGTGTTGTCGCCCTTGCAAATCCGGATGGACCTGGACGACCTGCTGGCGCGGAGACAACGCACTCCGTTGAACTTCTCCCGGTGGGATGGCGGCCTGGCTTCGCGCTTGAATTATGCTTCGGATTTCTCGGCGGCAGACTATGCCCGGCGGGTGTGGCGGCGCGTTCCGGCCGGGGTCCCGCTCATTACGGGACTGCATGAAAACTCGTCGGACAACGAACTCTATCCGTTGTTGTATCAACAAATCGTGGAAAAGCGGGGACGGCGGGTCACGGTGATCGGCGCGGGATTCCTCTACCTGGATTGGTACCGCAGCCAGATCGCGCGCGCGCGCCGTATTTCCCTGCCTCCCCGGGAAGATCAAAAGCACCAAAACCGCGATGAGTGGCTGGAGGATGTCTGGCAAAACCTGATCACTCCGCTCCGGGAAAAAGGAACCGTGTACGCCGCGTCGTATCCCAAAGAACCCTTGCCGGCTCCATGGAAAGAGCAGGGGCCGCCGAAAATCGATCAGTGGATCCCCATCGACCGGACACGCGTATCACCCTCCTATCAACCTTATCTTCCCGAAGGATTCCTATATATGTTTCCCAAGCCGGAACGGAGCGGGAATGGTGGATGAGACGCGATCTCCATACTTGTATCTGAAATGGGAGCGGTGGATCGCCTGCCTGGTCATCGCCTTTACGCCGTTGTTCATCACCCCCGCCACCGCCGATTCCTACCTGTTGCCCAAGCTCGTTTGGCTTTCCTGCTTTACCGCCTTGTGGCTTTTTCTGATCGCGGCGCAGCCGGTCTCCCGCAAAATCGCGCCAACTCCCCTGGACGCGCCCCTGGCCACTTTGTTCATCCTGTCGCTGATTTCCACACTGATTCACTACCGCACGCCGCTGCAGATCAAGGCGCTGTTTAACCTGGCGCTGTTCATCGCCCTCTTTTATTGTTTTCGAAGGTTTTGGCGAAGAATCGAGGTCCCCGCGCGAGTGGTCCCGGTGCTGATGATTACGGCGGTCCTGGCGGCCCTTTATGGAATCCTGCAGGATTACGGGATCGATTTCATGACCCCCGTGGGCGGCGTGCGGGACTGGCGGGCCAAGGTGATATCCACCCTGGGCAATCCCAACTTTCTGGCGGGCTATTTGGGCATCACCTTGCCGGTGATCGTGGCCTACGGATTACAGAACGGCGCGCGGATTTACCATTTTGCGGGAGCGGGGCTGGCGGTGATGATCTGCGCCGCATGTCATACGGTCACCTTCAGCGTGGGAACCACCACCAGCCTGATGGGAAGTTTGATCGTCACTCTGGCGACAGCCTTGGTCATCCACCGCAAAATCTGCCTGCCCCTTGCGCGGACGTTCATTCTGATTGTGTTGGCGGCGTTGCCCGTGATCTGGTATCTGGCCGACAATCCCTACAACAGCCACGGGCGCTCGTTATATAAGGAAGCCTGGGCATCACCCCATTGGTGGTCGGGGATGGGCGCGCGGCGGTTCAACTGGAAAACCACGCGAGTGATGATCGACGAGTCTCCCCTCACCGGCATCGGTTTCGGTAATTACCTGACGGTGCATGAGCATTACCAGGGGATCAACTACGCGAAACAATGGCACGCGCACGACCGGGATTACGTGATCCCCGTCGATCAACCTCATTTTCAATTGCTCGAAACCGCCAGCGAAATCGGCCCCTTGGGCGTACTGGCGCTCTTGTGGTTGACGGCGGCATGGAACCTCGCGGCCTGGAGGCGGTTCAAACAAACCACGGATGCGGATTGGTTCGCGTGGGGAGCCTACGCGGGCGTGTGGGTGGCGCTGATCCATACGTTTTCGGACTTCCCGTTTCACCTGCCCGCCAGTTCGTTGCAGATCGCGTTGCTGGGTTCCTATCTCGTCACGCCTCGGAAGCCCAGGGAAACACCCGCCCGGTACCTTCCCCCTTGGTTGATCGGATTGTGTTTTTTCTTCACTCTCCTGGTGGGCATGGCCGCGATCCTGCAATTCCGGGCAAGCCAATTCCTGCGCAAGGGAATCGAAAGCCGGGGATTCGAAGCGGTCACGAACCTGGAAGCCTCCCGCTCCCTGGATCCCTTTGTTCAGCCGACTCATTACATGCTGGGAGTCTATTACGCGTCGCTGGGGTGGGACAATAAGGCGGTGAGTGCTTTCAAAACCGCCATCCGGCTGCAAGAGGACATCCTGGCGCATCAACAGCTGGCGCAGATCTTCCTACGCCAAAACGATCTGCCCTCCGCCATTCAGCAACTCGAACGGGTGATCGAGCTCAATCCGGTCTTCCCCGGGCGGTATCATGAACTAATCGATCGGCTGAAAAAAGCGGGACGCGCGGATAGCATTGCCGATCTGGAACGAAAGGCCCGCGAGTTGGAAGAGCAATTGAAAAAACAATGATATACATTTCCCTCACCCCGGCCCTCTCCCAGAGGGAGAGGGAGTGAAAATGGTTGATGAATGATCGGATTCGTAAAATCCCCGAAGGGGTTTCATTTGAGTAGCCATAAGTTTCAACTTACGGCGGCGTCTCCGGCGCCCGCCCCACCGTCTCTCTCTTGTAAACCTCAATCACCGCGCCCGGCCGATCCCTGCCCCACAAATTCCGGAATGGACTGTAGGTGTCTTCCACGTCCGCGGGCTGGGGAGTCCAAGGCCGGGTAAAGGGTTGAAAGACTCGATCGGGGCGATTGTGACCCACGAACTTCTGTATGGCCGCGCGGCGCTCCTCGCCGGTATCCGGATACCGGGCTGTAAACGGCGCGAAATTGCTATACACCAGATAACCCGCGGGGACCTGGGCCAATGTGTCCAGCTGCTGCAATTGACCGGAGGGCAGCCCATCGATGGAAACCATCCGGGGATCGAGCGGTTTCGTCCACACATCGGCGATCCCGCGGTACACCAGGGGAACGGCAAACTGGTCGGTTCCGATCAAAACCGGAGACCGTTCCTCGGTCAGGAACCACCGCAGGCATTCAATCCGGGTATCGGTTTGCTTGAGAAGAAAATTGCTCCGCCGGTCCTTGAGCAGCGGCTCGGTCCCGGCGGTCAGAAACAGCGCCACTGTAATCCACAAACCCATGCGCTCTTTGCGGATCAATCGGGTCACCGGGACAGAAACGCCATAGGCGGCGAAGAGGGAAATCCACGGCAACACCGGCAAGGAAAAGCGGACAAAAAACAAGGGATGAACCGCGACCAGAATCCCATACAAACCCGGGAACACCAACAGGATGCCTTTTCTCTCCCGCAGCGCGGCCGCGAGCCCGATGGCGGCCAATACCATGGCCAAGGCGCCCTCGCTGATCCACGCCGCTTCGAGGAATTGGATCAGCGACCAGCGGGTGTCCTGCCCGGCCCAGGGTTGGGCCGCGGCTTCGCGCAGCAAGGTCATCTCATGCAGGAAGGTTGGAGTATCGATCAGGGGAAACGGGCAAACCACGAGAAAGAAAAACACGGACAACGCGACAAGCAACAGCAAATCCCGCGCGAGAATCCGGAGGGATTCCTCGTTTTTTCGGGGCCAATAGCACGACGCCCGCAAAATCAATAACGACAGCACGGCCGGAAAAGCATTGTATTTCACCGCCACGGCCACCCCGCCGCAGGCCGCGGCCGCTCCTAGAAGCCATAATCTCCCACATCGATGCCAAAGCAATCCCAGCACCAGGACAGTTGTGGTGAAGAACGCCATGGCGGGATCGTTCACGGCGAAATGGCTTTCACGGACATTGGCGAAGGAAATCGCCGCCAGCGACGCGGCTCCTAAGGCAAAATGCGCTGGAAGCACTTCCCGGGCCAGGAAAAACACCGCCACGGCGGTCAACGCCCCCAGCAGCGCGGACAACACCCGCGCCCCGGCCGCCAGGTCGAACGGCCGGTAGAGATACGTGGCCTCCACGTTCCGGGACGGCTTCAACCAGAGGGGATCGATATTCAGCCAAGCAGGAATCTCAACCGGGGAGCGGAACGGAAGCCACAAGGGATACCAGGCCGCGGTGAGATACGAAAATCCCGGCGGATTGCGGAAATACTTGGGATTCCACTGGCCGCGGTGGCATTCGGCGGCGGCGGATACATATTTCCATTCGTCCGGATGCAAGCGGAAAGGCAATCCCCAGCGATAGCCATCCACCCGCAGCCAGAAGGCGAAGAGAAACACCCCGGCGAGGGCCAGTCCGGTCCGCATGGAGGAAGGAGAGAACAGCTGGGAGCGATCGGATTCAGCCATAAGAATAATGGTTGAGAAAAAAGGTTTATCCGACAAGTGCGTACAGGATGGGAAAAATCGTATTTCAATACCCTGACTCTGAACCGAAGGAAAATAATTTCCTTCCCCCTCCGCGTTTTAGGAATCCGCCGAGGGGATCAGCGCCCAGGAAAGGCTTCCCCTCACCCTGGCCCTCTTCCAGAGGGAGAGGGGATTTCGGGTGGCGCTCTCCAACCCGTCGCATCGATATCCGGTCACGTTCCCGAAAAATGTACGCACATATCGGATGAACCAGAAAAATGTTTGAAAAAATAAAAAAGCCGCGCGGGGAAGGGCGCGGCCCGGTCAAGTCGAGGTCATATAACTTATTCATAAATAAAATGAGGCAAATTGTTGGAACCGGCCTTCTTGCGATGGGTGCGCGTATCCACTTTGCCATAGGGAACGTCGAGGTACGCCGAGGCAATGAATACGTCATCCTTGGAAAAACCCAGCGCTTCGTAGGAGGTGCGGAGAATTTCCAAGGTCTCGTCCACCGTGCGCCGGTTGGGGAAGATCTCTTCCTGCTGCAGGCATTGCTTGATCAAGGCCTGCTTGTTGAGTACATACCCGCTCATAATGAAGACTTCCGCCACGCCCAGCAGCCGGTTGCGCGTGACCGCGTCTTCCTCGCACATCACCGCTTCCCGCAGCGGCCGGAGATATTGGATGCGGCCTTCGGTGGTGGCGGGATCGCTCTTGCGGGCGATATCCGCGTCGGTGGCGTCCCGCGCCTGCTGCATAAGGTACTGCAGGTCCTTTTCGGTCAGCGCCTGGCGGCGCCGCGCGGTCCGTTCCAAGGCCATTTCGGTGGCCCGGCGCAGCAACAACGGACTGATCCGCTGGCCGTGCGTGCGGCGATACAGGAGGCGGTACCCTTTGGTCACCGCGCGCATGTACTCCACAGCTTCATTCAACGTGAGGCTGGGCTGACGGTTGACAAACCGCCGGGCGCTTTCGGGCGACATGCCCCATTCCTGGACTAAAT
Source organism: bacterium (assembly GCA_041946805.1). Taxonomy (GTDB): domain Bacteria; phylum Hinthialibacterota; class Hinthialibacteria; order Hinthialibacterales; family Hinthialibacteraceae; genus JABLXU01. The sequence continues at coordinate 21,104 of JBHGBC010000032.1, read as the reverse complement.
GATTTTCAATCGCTTCGCGATTGCCACGGGAGGAGTTCTCGATTTTCTTTTGTGCGGATTCCATCGACTGCAACACAACCTTTCTTGTTTCCGGCGGCCGTATCCAACCGGGACCGGCCGGGAACTTGAAAGATACTCCTTTCTTACCTGGATCTTCATTCCAGGAATATTGGCACCCCGAGTTCTTCCATCCAGACAACCAGAAAGAGGAACACCGGCGGGGTATTCATCAACCAATTTGATGTACTAACGTTTGAACCGCCAACTAGTCTCCGTCAAAAATTCACGACGGACATGTCAAGGATGCGTATCGGCAAGATCAATCCCGCGTCACGAGAAAACCAGACAGGTTGTCACGTTCGACCGCCAACGATATGCCACTCCCCAGGAGGGATTCCGCCACCCGGGCGACCGCGCGTTTTACCCCGCGAGTTTTGATTGGATCCGTGGAAGGATCGAGGTGGACGGTCAGTTTGTGGTCCGCCTCGCTTTTCGTGAGACGTATGTAGAACGATTGCGAATGCCCTTCTTCCACCACGATAGTCCACAACAGGGCTTTGCGGCCTTGCCGTTCCACATACACTTCCTCGACCTTAATCAGCCACTCTTCGCTCTCTTCCACCAAGGGTTTGAGGATCTCCCCTAACGGGATCCCTCCCAATTCCCCCTTCAACACAGCATGTGGCAACTCATTGTTCCTTTACTTTGATAAAGGGTATGCACTTGACAGCCGGTCTGAGATGTCCTTTCCTTGATAGCTATGGCCACAACAATAGCAGGACTTGGCTTCTACCCCTCCCCGCCCTGCTGCCGCTCCAAAACTCCAGGTGATACATCGTCCTCTTGATGGTAATTTCTTGAAATGGATTATACTAAAGGAGTTTATACAACTTCAACGAATCGTCAAGAGATTTTTTTCAAAATTTAACACGCCCTTCCGCGGAGTTCTTCCGGTCCCGTTCTTGGGGCTATCGGTTAAATTAAATATGATCAAGAAACTAAACTATCTTTTCAATCCAACCGGCTCCGGCTCTTTTTCCTACTGGTTTGATGTAATGGATTGCCTGATAACATTCCATTACCGGGATTAAAACAATAATACGGATTATTTTGTTTATAAAATATGTCGATGCCAACTATATTCATGGCAATGTGTTTCACTCAATCCAATACCATTCCCCTGGCCAAGGGATTCATTGGATAGGATATAGTGATGGTATTCCACAAATTTTATAATTTATGGAATCTGTAAAATCTGAGTGGACACGCCGTGACCGATTCCAGTTCACCGGTCGCCGAACAGTAGGGCTTGCACTCACCCGCGATCACATCCACACCCGCATCCAGGAGAGGCGGTGCAGAATAGCAAGTATATACCGGTGACAAGCGAGAATACCTGACATGATTCGGATCATTTTTTCCCGCTTTTGCGGCTTTTCGTTCCATTCGGATTCGATTTCCATTCAAGACTTTCCCTCCCTTTACCCTCTCATCCCCACTTCATGCCTACCCGGGATAACAAAACCGGATACCATAATGGATACCCAATAACAGGAATCACGGTCCAATGGAAATCACAAATCGAAAACCTGTCTCAACCGTCTATGGCCCGGTGCGCTCCTGGCGGGTGGGGATGTCCTTGGGAATCGATCTGATCCGCGAGACTTCGGTCTGTTCGTTCAACTGCGTGTACTGCCAATTGGGGAACATTCAAGTGGTAACCAGCCAACGGAAATTGTTCGTCGCCACGGCACACGTGGTGCGGGATTTTCTGGCCAGCCGGTGGCGGGAATCGGACATCATCACCTACAGTGGCAGCGGCGAGCCCACCCTGGCCCTGAACCTGGGCGAGGCGGCGCGGGAGATCGGCAAAATTACGGACATCCCCCAGCTGGTATTGACCAACGGCACCCGGTTGGATGATCCTGACGTCATTCAAGATTTGCAGGCCGTGCAGCGGGTGTATGTCAAATTGGACGCCGCCGGCGAAGAAATGTTTCAGCGAATCAACCGGCCGGTCAACGGCATCACCCTGGCGTCGATTGTGGAACACGTGAAGCGGTTCAAGAAGGAATACGGGGGCATGCTGGGGATCCAGGTCATGTTCATGCCCCTCAACCGCAACGAGGCGGACCGGCTGGCGGATATCCTGAGCGAGATCCACCCGGATGAAGTCCAATTGAACACCCCCACCCGCCCCTATCCGCGGCGCTGGCATGTGGCCTCCCGGGGAGGCCACACCGAGGCGCTGCGCCCTTACGCGGCCACTCCCTTGCGGACCATTTCGCTGGAAGAAGCCACCGCGATCGAAACCCATCTGCAAGAGAAAACGGGGCTGCCCATCGTCTCGGTGTACAAGCACACCTGAATCCTATTCATTCTTCCCGGTATTTCCGGCGGATCACGTCCAACATGGCGCCGGCCCGGTGTGCCGGCGTATGCCGGTTTTCCCAGGTGGAGCGGCCCCGGCGCGCCATCGCGTCCCGCCGTTCCTCGTCGTGCAAGAGACCATCCACCTGGGGCAGCAGATCATTCTCCGAATGGTAAGCCAGGCAATCTTCACCGGGGCGGATCAAGCCCGCGTCCAGATCTTTCACCCAGTCAGTCACCAGGCACCCGCCCGCCGCCAGGATATCGAAATCCCGGGGATTGAGGCAGGTGGGACACTGCAGGCTGTGGATATTCAGAGACACCTGCGCGGAGGCGTACGCGTCCGGCAGGTCTTCGGCGGCCAGCCATCCTTTGTACCGCGAAGCGTACCGCGGGCCGAGAACGGACAACCAGGCGGGAGGACCATAAACGACCACGCCGAGTTCAAGCAAAATCCGCACGGTCCGTTCGCGCTTGAAACTGTTCGCCAGCGAATAGAGCCAATAATCCACTTGCCGGGTTGTATCGGGCAGCCGGGCCAGGAGATGGGCGGAACGCGGCCGGGCTTCGCGCGCGAGTTGCTCTCGTGCGGCCTCCGAAACCGCCAGGATCTCCAGAGCCTGACCGCCGCTCACGGTGGGATGGTCGATCAGATATTGAATCACGGCCTGCAGTTCCTCGCCCCGCTCCCCCGAAAACCGGCGTAATACCGGCGTCACTTCCTGGTAAGATCCAGCGAAAAGAATGGGATACGCCAACTCGTTCCGGTGGATGCCCGGTGTGGTCAGGCAAGAGGTGGCGGGAAGAAACTGGCAGGCGCCTGCCGGAGATTCCGCGAAAAAATCCAGGTATTTCCGGTCGATGACAAAAACGTGATCGCGCCAGGACAAATCGCGGACAAGAGCATCCGATCCATAATACCGGGGATGATCGAGAATCCAAGAAATGCGGGGGCGGCGGATGTCCTTGGAAAAAAAGGCGCCGGAGGCGCTGTTGCATACCACGATCAGATCAGGAGCGGTTTCCATCAGGTCCTCGCTCACCCGGTATCGTGTCGCGAAGCCATCCCGGATTTCCAACAACCGGGATCGCCAGCCCGCGGCTTCGAAGCCAGCGAGCAGGGACCGCAACAACGGAGTGTGGGCGTACGCTTCGGGCGTGGCGGCGGACCAAACCCGGCCGGAAGCGAGATCCGCGGGCCGGGCCATGCAGCGCCGATACGAAGCTTGCTTTTGAACCATCTCCGCTTTCCGCGCGCGGCCCCGCTCACCAAACCAGGACGCCAATGCTTGCAGTTCCTGTTTTTCCTCTTCGGACAGGATCCGTTCGGGGACGAAAGCCAGCCTGTTTCCGGGAACGAGATCGAGTCTTTCTTCCTCGATCAGCGGACGCGTCACGGAAAGCAACGGCCGGCCGGCCGCCCAGATGATCCGAGGGGATTCGATCAACGGACGGCAATCGAAGAGACACCATTGGGCGATCATCAATTCGGGAGCCGGTTCCAACAACAACAGCCCGGCCTGATTCCGCCCCTGGATATGAGGTTCCAAATGAGCGGCGAGATACCCCAATCCAGCCCCGGCGATGATGAGGAGTTCCGCGCCCCGTTGGTAGAAAGTCAAGGCCCGGTCCAAGGCGTTTTGCAATCGGGTTTGAAAATCGGCGGGATCATAGAGGAAACACCCATCCTCCTTGTGGCGGACAGCGAATTGTTGACGCCCAATTTCCAGAAATTCATACGCGGGCAGCCGCGGCAGCGCGGCAAGCACACCGGCGGCCTGGGCGGGATAGCGTTTCGCGAAACAATCGCGGTTCGCCGCCAGGTGCGCCGATTGGGCTGGATCGATTGAAAACCAGGATTCACCGATCAAAAAGCCAACTCCTTAGATGGGGAAATGGACCGCTAGTAAACTGTTTTTCATGATACATCAGGCCGCGATCCGAGCGGAATCGTCCAAACTCACTTCGCCAATTAATGGGAGTTATCTTCCCCTGTGTTCCCTATATGACTACGATTTCAATAAAATACCGTTAACGAAAGGGGAAATAGAATGCTGAAAAAAAACTTATGGATCGCGTTCGTTTGTTTCATGCCCGTTGGAGCCCTGGCGCAGACCTGGGACATCGTCTCCACCTTCGACGATTACGTGAAGGAGGGGTGGTTCATTTTTCGCGCTCCGCGGGCGGGGACGGAGGTCACGCAAAATGCCGATGGCACGGTGACCGTTTCCCGCCTGGGGGAAGTCAGCGATACTATATACCTGATGCACGATGTCCAATGGGTAGAGCCGGCCGACACCAGCACCGTGAAAACCTGGTCGTTCACTTACGAAGTACGTATCCGGGCGGACAAGATCGGCGGCCCGAACAGCGGCAACCCGGACGAGCATGGCGACCGTGTTTCATTTTACCCCTTGAAAAACCGTCCGGATGGCGAGGTGGAAACGTATTCCAACGGCCGGACCTGGCTGTGCAGCTTCGACCAGACCACCATCGGCAGCCGCTATTTCCTCAATGCCTATCTGCCCACGGCCCAGGTCGATTTCACGCAATTTCACGTGTTGACCTTCGTTTGCTCGATCGATTACGACTTATACAAGGAGAAAGTAGAAACCCAACCCGACATCAATTTCGGCGAGGCCTTCGAAGGTGACGATTGGCCGGAACGGGCGCTGGGCGACCATTCGCCATGGACTTTATATGTCGATCGCGACTTCACGAAACCCGTCTTGGAGAATATGCCGGGTAGCGGTTGGAACGGCTGGGGCAACACCACGGAAGTGGACGCGGACGGAGTCATGCAGATCGGATTCCAAGGCAATACCCGGGGACAATACACGATCGACTATTTCCGGACCGGGAACGGCGTGATTCTCGATCCCAAGGAGCCGGCCGGCGCAGCTTCTCATATCGCCAATTGGTCCTTGTTCCGGTGAAGATGGAGCGGCGAAAAGCGACAAACCGTTGAGGGAGCATTTTCACGCAGGATTCATCCGCCCAGGGTTAGAAACCCTGGGCGGCTATTCGGCGGCCCCTTGAAAGGGGCGCGAGTGCCCTCACCCTGGCAGAGGGAGAGGGAATGTAGAGCGGCTTTCTCGCAGGGGGAGAGGGAATGTTGGAGGAGGTTTTCATCGGTCATTGCGAAGAGACGCGAACTTACAAGGAAGGCGGAGGAGGCGGCGCGGACTTCGCCTTCCCGTGAATGTATTTCTCCACGATCCCTCATCCCTGGATGGCATACTTGGCTTGGATCACGGTGAACGGTTGGTTCATCCCGTAGTCGAGGACGTCGTATTGCTCCCCGGCGGGCTGACCATCCTTGGCCCCGTGCTGGAACATTCCCGGCCAGGCGGAACCGCGCGTTTTCCCGTGATGATGCGGGCCTAGCAGATTCTTCAGGCTGCCGAAGACCGTCACCGTGACAATATTTTCCCCGTCCTGGATGGCGTCGCTGATCTCCAGGCGCCAGGGCCGCCAGCCGATGTATCCCGCCAGTTTCCCGTTGACGTCCACCCGGGCCACGGTGCCCTGCCAATCCGCGAGTTCCACAAAGAACGCGGTGGATTCAGCCTTTTGGCAATTGAATTTCCGGGTGTAGGCCACTTTCCCCGGGTACAGGGGCCGTCCCTGCTTCGCCCAGGATCCGAGCAGCAACGGTTTGGGAGGATCGATCTGGAAACCTTTCTCCACACTGGTCAGATTGAAATCCCCCAGCAGATAGACCGCTTCCGGCTCGAGGTGGATGGAGAACGGCTGGGCGGCGGTGGAGATCACGTTGCGGCCGGGCTTGAGCCATTCGGGTTTGATGTTGAAGACCTTGAACGACCGGTCCAGCCACCATTTCCCTTCCTCCGGCTTCACCACCTGGTCATTGATCTTCACCGTGTACCGATCACCCCGCTCGACGGCCAACTGCAAAGCGGGCAAGGCGCCGAATTCACCCAAGAGGAAGGGATACCGCAGTTCGAAGCCGGAATCGGCGGGGAAGTTATCTTTCTTGATCAGCTCATCCTTGAATTGCACGGAGTTGTCCCAGGGATTCTTGCCGAAACCATGGGCCTTGTAGACGCGGGTCTGGGCGTCATAGAAATACAGCCCTTCCGTGACCTCACCCTTCAAGACCAGGTCGACGTAATCCAGCAACAGGACGTTTGGTTCGCGGGCTTCCACGGCCAATTCACCCGCCGGCGGCACAGATTGGGTCTGCGAAAATTGGCGAATGGGGTCAGGCGCGGGGCTTTCCGGCCGGCTTGGCTTGTCCTGATAGATCGCGTATAAAACGCTGCCCGCGGGGGACAGTTCGGTGTTCCATTGCAGTCCGCCATCGGCGCTGGACGTGCAGGACACCGCTTCGATCCGGCCGTTCACGGGATTCCACGCTTCCACCCAAGCGCCCCGGGCGGTCACCTCGACGCGCGAGGATTCCGCCGGGCTGCTGTTGGCGATGAACAGCAGGTAACCGTCATCCAGATCGCGCAAATAATGAAAGACCCGCCCGTCCGCCACCGGCCTGGAGCGGACATTCACGTTGGCGTGGCCCCAGGTTTTTTCCAGTTCCACGGGCGAGAGGTCTTTTTCCACCCACCGCCCGCCGGCCTTTTGCTTTACGCGCTGGACCTGGTTGTTCGGACGGCCGTCCACATAGGCCGGGATATCCGTCTGGCTGATGACGGTTCCGCCTTGTTCGATAAATTCATCCAATAAATCGACAGTGTTTTTTTCCAGGTTTTCGAGTCCGGGAGGCAGGATCACCGCCGAGTACCCGCAGCGGCCGACCACCCACAAGCCATCGATGATCCGGGCATGTTTCACCATGACCGGTTCACTGCCCAGATCGAAAGAGACATGCGCGCCGCCCAACTCGGTGATGTACCGTTGGAATGCCCGGCCGAGTTCGTTCAGTTTTTCGGACTCCGAAGGACTCCAGTTGTACATCCACATCGTGGTGGTCGGCTCGATAACCAGGATGGGATTGAGCTCTTTCCCGGCGGCCAAGGCCCAGGACAACCGGCCGAAGTAATCGGTGGAGAGGTGATACGCTTCCCAATAGGGAGCGTGATACGAGAAGGACTGGGGATGATCCCGCTTGCGCGCGCCGCGGATCGTGTAAAAGCTGAGATGGGGATTCATCAGGTTGATGCCCCCGGCGTAGAGGTGATCCCCGATCCGCTTCATGTCCTCGAAGTTCAGATCCCAGCCGGCGGCCCCGTAGGTTTCGCACAATTTGCGGATCCGGCCGAACTGATTGGCGATGCTGTCGATTTCCTTGTTGGAGCGATAGTTGCCGAACTGGGCGTTGGGCCCTTCGTCGTATTGGTTCATGAGGCAATCGATTCCCGGCCAGTGCTGCCAGGCGTTGAAGCTCATGACGTCGGGATTGTGGGTCATGTTCGGCCATCCATGCTCCCACACGTGGCCGGTTGCCGGGATGCCGCGTTCCTCGCAGGCTTCATAATAGGGGCGGGCGAAGTTATTCATGAACAGCTCCAGAATCGTGACCGCGAAATCATGCCGGACTTTCCGCCAATCGCCCACCGGGGTGAAAAGCGAGGGCAGTACTTCCGTGATTTCATACCCCCAGCGGTCCGAGAAAGCCCGGGGCAGCAGGGGCGACCAATCTCCCTCCACCTGGGGCTCATCCGTGAAGCAGGCAAGCACGTTCTTGCCATAGAGATCCGAGAGAACTTTGTCGTACGCCCCGAAGGTAATATCCAGAAACGCCTCGGTGACACGCGGATTCATGAGATCCACGTAGGTCTTGCCGCCGTACCAGGGCGAGGTTTCCCCATCGCGTTGGAAGGCGTGAAGGTAATTGCCAGGCTGCAGTTTCAATTCCTCCGCGGTGATTTTCTGGCCCGCCCCGATTTCCGGCAATTCGATCCGTTCATAAGTGCCGTGGGCGCTGTCAATCCGGTACAGCCCGATGGTTTCCGGCGTGACCACGATTTCCTTGTAATTGTCCGGCGTGAACTCGTTATGCCGCAGGAAAACCTGCCGCGTTTCGGGCATCTGGTCGGGCACGAAACCGCCGGCGAATCCCGAGGGGTAGCTGTTTTCGTCGTAAATGTAGGTGACCATCCCCCGCTTTTGGGCTTCCTCGGCGGTGAAACGCCACAGGTTCAACCAGCGCTCGGAAAGGTACGGCGTCACCAGCCCGGGCCGGGGATGGACAAAGACGCCGCCGTAGCCCTGTTTTTTGAACTCATCCAGCTGGAAGGCGATTTCCTGCTCTTGCATGTCGTCGTTCCAGACATAGAGGGGAGCGGGGCGGTACGCGGCGGGCGGATCGGCGAACTGCCGCTGCACATCGGCCAGGGAATGGATTGGCAACTCAGCGGGATTTTGACCACCCGCGTTGCCGCTTGTCAGCAGCAGCATCAACAACGCTATTCCTATGGGCCAGATAGAGTACCGTTTCATGGAACACCTCGTGGTTTTCGAAGATTGGGTGAAGCAGAATATATGAGGAGATTCTTGGGCCAATCCCTACAAGATTCCCTCACCCTGGCCCTCTCCCAGAGGGAGAGGGAATAATGACTTTTATCAACTTATCCCAGGGCGTTGCCCTGGGCTATCTTCTTGCGCGCCGTTGGCGCTTGAAAGTATCAATAATCCCGAAATTCCTTGGCGGCGTTCCAGAGGGCGATGATGTTTTCCGCCGGGACCTCCGCCTGGATGTTGTGCACGGTGTTGAAAACGTATCCACCGCCGGGTTTGAAAATCTCCATACGCTCGCGCACCTGGTCCCGCACCTGCTCGGGAGTTCCCCGGCTGAAAACGCCTTGGGGATCATTGCCCCCGCCCCAGAAGACCAGGTCCCGGCCCCACTCTTGTTTCAAGGTCCGGGGATCCATGCCTTTGGCGCTGACCTGCACGGGATTGAGGATATCCACCCGGTTATCGATGAAATCCGGCAGATATTGAATCACCGATCCGCACGAATGGTACCACAGCTTGGCCTGGGTTTTCCAATGGATGAACTCGTACAACGATTTCTGATAGGGCTTGATCAATTTCCGATAGAGGGCGGGGGAAAAGAGGGGTCCGGATTGCATGCCGATATCGTCACCCACGCAGATCACGTCCAGGCAATCGCCCACTTCATCCAAAAACGCGCCTAGAAAATCCGTCCAAAACTTCAGGGTGTGGTCCAGGAGTTTTTCCACGTACCGGGGATTGTCCACCATGTCCAGGTACAGGTTTTCGAATCCCCGCATGTACCAGCAATATTCGAACACCACACCGGTGATGCCGCTGACCAGCGCGTAATCGGTTTCCGCGCGCAGTTTCCGGGCATACTCGCGCAGTCCCTGAAACGGGGCGGGATCGGTTCCGTCCGGCCAGTCGTAGAAATCAAGGTCCTCGTAGGACAGACGGGCCAGCGGATTGTGCACGATATCGCAATACAGCCCTTCTCCCGGCTGCTTTCCGGGCATGGCCCAGGTGACGCCGAATCCATCCGTGAATCCCCAATAACCGGGCTTCACTTCGCGCAGTTCGGGGGGAGGAGAGAACATGCCCGGCCGGATATAGCGGGTATCGATTTCAAACCGTTTCAAAACGGTTTCGCTGGGAGCGGCCAGTTGCTGGACAACGTCCATGATCACGATGTCTTCATCCAGCGAGAAATAATCCAGGATTTTCCGGTAGGCCAAATGATGAATGCCGGTTTGGTTCCCCCCCCAATCCAACGGGACTTTGTCGGGCACCTGGTGATTCAGCGTAGTCAACAAGCGTTCTCGGGATTTCATAGGTGATCTTTCCATTTCGAATGATATACATGAAAAAGGCCGGCTCGAATCAGGGCATCGTATCAAAAACCAATGGGAGATTCAATCGGCATATCCCCGCATCCGGGAGCGCCGCCTGGCGGTGTTTCATCTCAGGCCGCTGGATGAAATCACCCGCCTTGACTACTCGAAATACAACCGGCCGCGGAAACGAATGGGCGGAGACATAAAATTCCCCGGACGAATTGCCTCCTTCCTTGTTCCAGGGCATGGCGAGAGAGGAGCAAGTTGAAAAAATCCCAAGGGAAGTTATGATGATCGATGGTTATCGCAACAGGATTTCTTGCACCCCAGTCACTTCAAGCCGGCTTTCTCCGGATGGCGGCAGAGATGAATTTCGTTCGCAAATAAAACATCCGGTAAGGGGGTACCTAATGAGGTAAAATCGATTCCATTCACGCCGGGATGAGGGCTGACGCCAAGGTCCGCCCCGGCCGAAAAACCCTCCCCCTAGCCCTCTCCCAGAGGGAGAGGGAATTGTGGGGGTGGTTTTCATCGATCATTGCGAAGAGATCCGAACCGGCGATCTGAAAAAAAGAACGCAATTGCCGGATGAGCCGTAAATAATTGGCCCGTGGAAAATCGGTGAAATGATGTTCCGGATTCATTCCGGCCTGTAACTTGCTGTTCGGGTAAGGCGTCCAAGTTGACTGGGCGAGTCCCCGAACCGCAAGGATTCAGGCGAATGACCGATTTTCCACTCCCGAATGGATGCTTGATGACCGATCACCCGGGCGCCACCATATTGGTCGTCGACGATGAGCAGCTCGTGCGCTGGTCGCTCGAAAACGATCTGCGGCGGGCGGGTTTTCAGGTCAGTTCCGCCGCGGCGGGCGCGGAGGCCCTCGCGATGATCAAGTCCCAGGAGCCCGATCTGGTGCTGCTGGACATCAAACTGCCCGACATCGATGGCATCCAAGTGCTGCGCGAATTGCGGAAAATGGGTGTTACTTGCATGGTGGTGATGCTCTCCGCCTTCACCGACGTGCAACACGCGGTGGAAGCGGTGCGCGCCGGCGCGTGCGATTACATTCCCAAACCCTTCGACCTGGACGACATCATCCTCCGCATTGACAAAGCCCTGAACCAGCGCGGCCTGGAGCAGGAGGTGTACCGCTACCGGAGCCAGCAAACCACGAACCAGGGTCTGCAGAACATCGTGGCGGTCAGCCGGCGCATGCAGGAGATTCTGGAGATCATTACCCGGGTGGCGGCGCAGGGGCACAGCACCGTCCTCATCCGGGGTGAAACCGGCGTCGGCAAGGACCTGCTGGCCCGGGCGATCCACGCGCTCAGCCCCCGGTCCGGCGGCCCGTTCGTCGAAATCAACTGTCCCTCGTTTCCCGCCCACCTGTTGGAAAACGAACTGTTCGGCCATGAGCGCGGCGCGTTCACCGACGCCCGCACCCGCAAGGAAGGCCTGCTGGAGATCGCTCACAAGGGTTCCGTCTTCCTCAACGAAATCGGGGACATCGAAGCCTCCGTGCAAGCCAAGTTGTTGCAGTTCCTGGAAAACAAGGTGTTCCGCCGGATCGGTTCGACCCGGGAACGGATGGTGGATGTGCGTGTGATCACGGCCACCAACAAAGATCTCGAAAAGGCGGTGGAGGACGGCCAGTTCCGCCGCGACCTCTTCTACCGGCTGAACGTGATCCCCATCGAGGTCCCTCCCCTGCACCAGCGGATGGAAGACATCCCCGCCCTCATCGAGCATTTCCTTGAACAATTCCGCTCCGAATTCTCCAAGCCCCACCTGGAGATCACCCCCGAAGCCGTGGATCTCTTGATCCACTACTCCTGGCCGGGCAATGTCCGCGAACTGCGCAATTGCCTGGAACGCGCCGTGCTGCTGGGCCGCGAGGGATTGATCACCGTCGATTCCCTCCCCGCCGAGATCGTGCGTCAAAGCCGCAAAAACCGTCTCACACAAGACACGCTTGCCCGCCTTCAATCACCACTCGAGGAGCAGGAAAAACGGATGATCCTCGAAGCCTTGGATCATGCCGGATGGAACCAGAGCAAGGCCTCCCGCCTGCTGCGCATCTCCCGCGACACCCTGCGCTACCGGATGAAGAAATACCAGATCACCCCTCCCCGGGAATTGGATGCCTATCCGGAGTGAAGTCTCAATGTAGGAGCACGTTGCCGCGTGCCCCCGAAGTGCATGTGGTTAAATGGGTGGAGCTTTGCAAAATGGCAGACTTTCCCTCACCCTGGCCCTCTCCCAGAGAGAGAGGGGATGGAATACTTTTCTCCACAATCCCAGGGCGTTGCCCTGGGCCAACTTCTTACGCGCCGTTGGCGCTCAGAAATGCTCACTTCATACGCGCAATGGTGGGACATTTTCCAGATGCATATCCGGATACTACCACCTCCCGTAGAACCACCCCCCTCACCCTCCGGGAAAGGGCCGGGGTGAGGGAAATCGTTGTGATGCAGGCATCCTGCCTGCCATTCCATGGATCAAAACCGAGATTATTAAAAAAACCGGGGGCGTCTTTCGACGCCCCCATCGCATAGTAGGGTTTTTTGAGAGATACAAGTTCTGGGATAAACCTGGTTTCGTCGGATCCGGTTCCGCGACTATTGCTGCAAGAACATGCTCCAATGTTCCACGGCGGTGGGAGGCGGTCCCATCGTCTCGATGACGTTCAGGAACTGCTTGACGGCATGCGCCTCCGCGATGCTCGCGTCACGGCCTTCGCGGTGGCACACGGCGCAGGATTCGAAGCCCTCCGATGTGGTGTTGAGTTCCGCGTGGGCGAGAGCGGAATCGTTGTCATGGCACGAAGTGCAGGCCGCCGTGGTGGGCGCGATATGCACGTTCTTGTTGTCCTTGTTCACGAAGTCGATCGGCTGGGCGTCCGAAGAGAGCGGCAGGGCCGGAACGGATGACACGTGGCATATATCACATTTCTGCCGGGAACCTGGGAACAAGATTTGGTTGAAGTTATTGGCGCTGCCACCGCGTCCGTAGATTGTGTAATCCTGCTCCAGTTCCTCGCCGGTATGGATCTTGTGAATCATATAGTCAAAGGCGATGGACTCACCGCCTCCCACGCCCTCCCCGCGCTGGCTGATGTCGCTGACCTTGGGATTATGGCACATGACGCAGTAATCGATATTGTTGCGCAGGGAGCCATGCAGCGACAACTTGTCATGGCAAACGTTGCATTTCGCCAAGTCCACAATGGCTCTTCTCGGCGCCGCTGTGTCTCCGGTGACGGCCACCAGTTTGACGGGATTGTTCAGCGCTTCCCGGGTGGTCACATCTTCCATGCCTTCCGGTTTATCCTCCAATACCACATCCCGCCGCCCTTCGATCGCGAATCCGTAAGTTCCTTGAGCATCGGCCGGCAGAGGCTTGGTGAAGGTATAGGCATAGACGCCCTCTCCCACCTTACTGGAGGTTTTCGAGGCGTCCTCCCGGATATAGGCGGTATATTCCTTGGCCGGTCCCGCGTAGGTGATGGCGAAGGTGGAAAGTTCCACGGGATCGACCGGGCTGCCGTCATTCTGCTTCAGGGTAAAGGTGACCTTTGGCGCTTGGCCGGGCAGGGCGTTGGCCACTTCGGTGATCTCCGCGATCAAGCCGCGCAGCTTCTGCGATTTCGTGGGAATCGTATGCGCGCCGGTGATGGAAATCCCGAATTCGGGGCCTTCCGCCGTATGGCAGGCCGTGCACATGGAATCATCCTGCTGGGGAAAATTGCCCGAGCCATGGCCTTCGCCGGTCTGGAAATTCACATCGTCATGGCAGGAACCGCAGGCCCGGCGGCTCGGGGCGGTTTTATAGACTGAACCCTGGGTTCCCGTGTGGCAGGCCGCGCAGTTCCGGTGATCCATGGGGAACTCCACCTCCGAGTAATCATGCACGCTCTGGCGGTTGCCCACGATCACATAATGCTGGCCCGCCTGCACGCTGGGCAATTCCGCCCCCATGTGGATCTTGTGGATCATCGTGGTCATGTCAACCGTGTTGCCCGTGTCCGGGTCCGTGCTTTGGGGAGTATGGCACAGGATGCACAGGCCGACCTCCCGCCGGCCGCCGCCGTGCAGCGCCAATCCGGCATGGCAGGTGTTGCACCCCTCGGTGGTGGCTACTTTCCGCAGGGTGACGACGTCGCTGCCGTTGGGCACGAAGTGGTAGAGGGGATTGGCGTAGAAAATTTTGTCCTCTACATTCCGCTGGATTTGCCCGCCCACCGTGTGTGTCTTGGTTTTGTCATAGTCCGCGGGCAAGGCCGTATTGAACGTGTAGACGTATTTCCCCGGCTCCAGCTGCTTGACCACCCCGTTGCTGTCATAGGTGGCTTGATCGGCAGTCGCGCCCGCATTGGGGTACCCCTCCGGGACGGTCTGGGTCCGGATGTTGTAGCTCCAATAAGCCGAGCTCCCTTTCTGGGCGTCGTATACGTCCAGCCGGGCGATCATGAAACGGATCGTCATGTCCGCCAGGGCGATGGGATTGCCCACGCCATCCTGCGCGGTGAACGTGACTTCGGGTTTCAGGTCATTGTTGATGACCGTGCTCAATATTTTGACCTGCAATCCATCCGCGCTCCATCCAGCCATGCCACAGAATACGATCGAGAGTGCCGTCAGGTGAAATACCCCTCTGCGTAAGCGCATAATCCCTTACTCCTAAGAGAAAAATGATTTGATTTGCCTCTTCTGTTGGAGCAAAGATCGTTCCTTGATAGATAATTAGCTATGAATTACTGAAAAAAAATCCAATACCCTGGATTAGTGGATGACTTGGGGATCCCAAACGGTATCCCGGTTGATTCACGAACATATCCAGGAGTTCTTCCCGGAAACCGGCTGGGTGAAAAAACCCACTTTTGGGTGAAGGATTGGGGTTTTTCCCCGCCAGAAACCCCAAAAGCAACCGGAACAGGAGAAGTGAGCGATTCACCCTAGATCGTAATCAAAACAGGGATATGTTTTCCTTCCAACCGGATTGGAACCTGATCGAAACGTACTTCGAAACCTCATGGATCAACATTCAACATCCCTGGACCCCTCACTCGGCAGCAATGAATTTTCCTTGCTGGGGCTGATCATCGGCGTACTTCTGCTTTTCGTGGAAGCCATGCTGATACCTCTCGATTTGCTGTTCGGATTTTTCAATCCCTCTATCCGGTTCTTCATCTATATCGTGGTACCCGCTATTCTGATCGCCAACCTTCTGCTCGTGCCCCTTGGCATGTTTCTGGAATCCCAGCGCCGGAAGCATGCCGCCCAACCTGCCGGCGGGGGGATCAACGAGTATGAAGATCAAATCAACCGGCTGCGCACGGGCATTTTCATCGGCATTACTCCCATGTTCCTCATACTAACCAGTGTCGGTACCTATCAAGCCTACTGGATCGTCCAGGCGGAAAATCCCATCCTCGAACGTCCCGCGGTTTCCACGTCTCCAGACGAGGATCCTTCTCAGCGCCAGGCCGTATCGGGCCTTACCTGCGATCAATGCCACCAGGACTGGAGTCTCGGCAAGTTTTGATTTCGAATCGTAGGACGATCTAGATCTCCAAAGCCATTTCGCACAGCAACAGGGCGGCCGCCCGCCTTTGCAATTCAGAACCGGATGCGGCATTTGCCTTGTTGAAGGATTGCGCGCCGCGCGCAAAGCCATCCCGCCGTGCATCGGGCAAGTTATCGGCAGGCAGTCATAACATGTGGCATTCGAGGCATTTCTGCGAAGTGACACCCATCATCATGCGGTGGGGCATCGGCTTGTAGAGGCCGGGCTTCGGGCGAGGTTTCGGTCCTTGGGCGGCCAGCGGGCTGTGGCATGAGAGGCAAGAAGCGTCCGGCGTATGGTAGGCGGTGGGTGGCACGGGCGGAGACGAGGCCTGGTGGCAGACCAGGCAGGTGTCGTCACGGTGGCACACCATGCACTTGGCGCGGTCGAAGGAGGCCTGGAGGCCGTGTGTCTTGTGCCGCCACAGGCTGGTATGGTTGCGGGGCTTTTGAGTGGCATGACACAACTGGCAGGTTGCTTCCTCATGGCACATCAGGCAGTTTTCCGTGCCCGTGAACTCTGTCATGCGGCCATGAGTTTCCGCCCACCGGCTGTCATGGGTGGCGGGAGGCGTATGGGTATTGAGTTCCCGGTGGCAGACCTGGCAGTCGTTGGACAATCCCAGTTTATCATGAACGGCCATGGCGGTTTTCATGGTGGGCAAATTCTCCACCGAGGCATAGGTGGATTTTTCCACGCCTTTATGGCAATCCAGGCAGTGGCCGTAATCCTTGAGATGCTCGCCATGTTTGTACAACACATCCTCCCAATCCTTGGGCAGGAAGGGCCGCATCAATTCATCGTGCGTGATGAGGCTTTGCTCGTTCCAGCCGATCTTTGCTTTATCGTGGCAATCCTTGCATTTCTGATACCGGTCTTCACCTAGTTCGTGGCACGTGAGGCATGTCTCGAGCCGGGGATTGGCCACCTGATTGTCCTTCATCTCGTGGCAGGTGTCACAGCCAATCCCCTGATCGATATGGGGTTTATGGGGAAAGGTATTCTCCACCTCCTTGGGGTCGCATCCGGAGAGGAGGACGGCCAAAGCCAGGGGAGCCAACAGGCCACTCAAGGAAAAACGGATCGGATTCATGTTAAAAATTGACCCCCACTTGCAGCTGGAATGCGTACCAATCGTCTTCATCGTAGCTGTTGTCTTCCAATTCGAAGCGGGCGGCGGTATACAACCGGCCGGTGGGCTGCCATTTGATCCGGGTATAGTAGGTGATGACATCCGGGGTGATGCGGAAGACCTTCTCCTGGCCGAAGAACAAGAGAAACTCATCCATGTATTCCTGGACATATTCCCCGTATTCCGCGCCGGCTGTTAGCGTCCATCCTTTACAGGGCTTGTATTCCACCTCGCCGGTGACGCCCGTGAATTCATCGCCGGAATCCACGCTCCAATATTCCCCGTTGATGCTCAAGGTCACTGGCTTCACCGGATAAAATTCCGCCCCCAAGGTTCCCCGGACGTAATCGCGGTTGGTGGATTCCTCGGCGGGATCCAGCCCGCCGCCGGTCACCCGGAAATCGAAGCCGGCGTTGAGGCTGATGTATTCATTGATTCCCTTGGAGAAGAGCATGGAGCCGTAGGTAAAGGGTTCGTAGCCATTCAAAGTGGAAAAATAAGGATTGAAGTTAATGGTGTGATCGCCGATTTCGCTGAACAACCGGACCACCTGCGCCACGATGTCGAAGTCGTATTCCTCCCAGCGGTAATACCAATCGTTCTGGAGGAGGTACGGATCGGCGTCCAGCAGGGAGAATCCGGCGTGGGTTTGCAGTTCCGGCGTGAACATGTGCCAGACCTCCACCGCCGCCAAGTCGTCGTTGAAGGGTTCGGCGTCGTACCGGTAATAACGGGCTCCCACTTTCGTCTGGGGGGTGAACCGGTAGCGGACATCCGCGCCGTAGAAGGCGTCGCCCTGGCTGGATGAATAGAAAGTCACCGGACGCCCGCCGAACAAGGTGACTTCCAGTGGATCGAGAGGCGAAAAACGGTAGGACGCGCCGTCGAAGTGGGCGTAGTCGATATCCTCGAGGAACTGGCGGCCCACGCGCAGGCGGCTGTCTTCGAAACCTAGGCCTTTGAAATCCAGATAGCCGGTGTAAAACCGGAACCGGTTGCCATCCGCCTGGTCGATGTCCAGGAAGGGATCGTACAGCTGGGATCCCTGGAGCGTGCTTCCTCCGTCGAGATCCTCATGCCAGAACATCGAGAACGCGCCGTCGACCCGGTCCTTGACGATGTCGCGCAGGCGCAGAGCGAAATACTCGTAGATATCGCTGTCGTCCTGCCCGCCGAAATTGCGGAATTGGTAACTGGAGTTCAAGGTTCCGGAGACTTTCAGGGAGCCGAACCAAGCCGTTTTTTCC
Source organism: bacterium (assembly GCA_041946805.1). GTDB lineage: Bacteria > Hinthialibacterota > Hinthialibacteria > Hinthialibacterales > Hinthialibacteraceae > JABLXU01. Next base: position 3,035 of record JBHGBC010000032.1, on the reverse strand, counting down.
GGACTGGACGCTTCGGCGGTGGCGCTTTCCACCTCCGCGGCGCCCGCGGCCGGGCTCGCGGCGGCCGGAGTCTCCGGCGCCGCGTTTTCAACGGTTTCCGCGCTCTCCTGGGCTCCAGCCGGGAGAGCTGGAGCCCAGGCAAGCCGCATGATTCCCAGGAAGAGAATTACAAGGATGTGAAGTTTCCCGTTCATACCCCTACGCCATACGTGTCCGTCAGTCATGTCACGATCGATTCCCGTGAGGAAATCCCTTGCGCGAATGGAATCCCACCGGTTATTTCAGATCGGCGGTCTTGGGCTTTTTGCCGAGTTGCTCCAGCACCTTGGCATGGTTGACCTGTTGCACGGCGATCTTGTAGATGAAGCCCGATTTTTGCCCCGTTGCCGGGTCGGTGTACCGGTCTTCCTTCCAGTTGGGATTGTCCTTGTTGTGGCATTTCACGCAGGTTTTCTCCTCGGGTTCCCAGACGTGCGGAATCACGGCGCCGCCGCGCTTCGATTTGATATGTTCCGCCCCGGGGCCATGGCACATTTCGCATTGGACACCGGCCAGCGCGGGAGTTTTCTCGAGGCTGACGAATCCGCCCGGCTTGCCGTACCCGGTGGTATGGCATTTCAAGCATTCGGGATTCTTCTTCTCCTCGTCCTTGAGCACATCCATGGCCTTGGCGTGCTTTTCCTGCATCCAGTCGTCGTAGAACATCCCGAATTTCTTCAGGTTGTGGCACATCTTGCATTTGCTCGCGCCCACGAACGCGACCTTGTCCGCGTCCTTGTTTTCCTCGCCGACCATGCCTTTGAGCGGCAATGCCAGACAGACGGCCAAGGCGATCAGCAATCCCATGATGCTCGATTTCTTCATGTCCTCGACTCCTTCTACCTTCTTAACGATTAGTATTCAGACCACCCCGGGATGGACGAGGTTCCCACCGCGTACGCCCGGGGATAATCCGTGTTGAACGAACGTTGCGCGACAGCCGAGTAGGTCTTTTGGAGGATCTCGACGATGAACCGCGCGTTGTGAATTCCGTAACTGCCGTCCCGCACCACCAGGCGGTAGTTGTAGATCACGGCCCGGTCGGTAAACGTCAGTTGATCAACCAAGGTGGGGGGAATGACCAGATCCCCGTTTTCGGCCACTTGAATTTCCGGATGCCGTTCCTGAATCCGCGCGGCGATGACGCCCAGCAATCCTTTCACCTCCGTCTGGATCCCCTCGATTATCCCGTTGCCGTCGTAGTCCTGGCTGGTGGACATCCGGCGGTCGATCGAAGTCATGGTCAGGTGGCAGGGCAGGCAGGAATTTTGGTAATTTGAAATCTCGCCGCCCGCCGCGTCCGCGGTGTTGGTCACCCGGAAGCTGTGGCCGCCCAGAAGAATTCCCCGGTCCACGCTCCAGCCGTTTTCGGTGATGCGGGCCATGTGGCAGGCCACGCAGGTATCCTGGACCACGTATTTATGCACGGAAGTTTTATTTACAAATCCCGTGCCGAAATCCCAGGCGTTGATGCCCATCATGATGTCCGCCTGGGGTCCGAAATGGGGCGCGTTGCTCTGGGTTTGAATCACCGTCTCCAGACTTCCGGACACGCGCGATTGGTGACATTCGGCGCACAGGCTTCCCATTCCGCCGCCGGTGTACACCTGGCCGCTTTCCAGCGTAACATCCCCGGTCAGGCGCAGTTGCACCGGGTTGGCGCGGCTGTGAGGATCATGACAGGCCACGCAAGAAACGCCGTGCGGTTCCAGGTTATCGTCCGGTAAAATATTGGGATTCTTCAGCACCGCCAGGCGGTAAAAGCCCTCGGCCGTGTGGCATTTCGCGCAGCTGGAATTGAACAAGCCGGGATTGTTCCGCAACGCGGCGGTCAAGGTTTTATGATTTGACGAATCGAAGGGATAGGGATAGCCGTCGAATCCCATGGAGTCGTGGCATTGGGCGCAGATCCGGGCGTCCCACGCTTTCCCGATGTTGACGGGATTGCCGAAGTGTTCGCTGCCCGGCCCGTGGCAATTTTCGCATTGCACATTGGCCTTCGAGCGCAGCGGGGGGTCCAGGGTTTCGTAGTAGAGCACATCGTTGCCCGGATTGGAATCGTGGTTCTTGCGGAAGGCGTCGTTGATCTGTCCCGCCAGCTGGGTCAGATCGGCTTTGAGCTCTTTCGCGGTCTGACTGAAGCTATTGTTGGCAATCGTGGCATTGGCGTTGAAACCCACCGTGTGGCATTGAAAGCAGGTGGGATCATATTGATCGGACCGTTGCCCATTGAGGTGATTCTCCAGCACATGAGCGTGCCGGGTTCCTTCCCATAATGTCACAATCGCATCATGGCAGAGCATGCACTGAGGAAATTGGGGATCGTCATGGTTCCGTCCCCCCACGCCCACGAACACGGCGCCCAGAATCCGCCGCTGAAACGTCACCGTTCCGCCCGGGCCTTGCGCCGTGGCCTGGACCAGATACTCCCCAATCCGGTCCGGAATGAACCAGGTCTGGGCCTGGTCCACGAATTGGAACACGGCGGCCGAACCGGCGGGCCGGCTCACGAACGACCACGCGACGCCGGTGAGTTCCTCGTTGGGATTATCCGGCCGCACGGAGAGATAGCACTTATCCCCCAGCCCCACGTTCATCAGTCCGGTGGTCCGTTGGTCCAGAAAGCCGGTTCCATCTTTCAGGATCAGGCGGGGAGAAACCGCCAGCACCTCGATCCCCGCTCCGGCCGGCGCTGGACAAAACCACACGGCCCACACCAGGCTTGCCAAAGAAGAGAGTAACCAGGGGTAGCGTTTCATAGGATTCAACTATATCCAGTGATTTCTTTATGAAGATTCCCGATGTTCATCCTTGTCTTCATAGCTATTTATCAAACGATCTTTTACTACATTCCCGCCGGCATTTCAATCCCCGATTTTCATTATCATGATGAATTTTGACTCACGTTTCAACGCATTTATTCGTATTTTACCATGAATAATTCCAGCGGGTAATATCCACCAAACCCGGGTGTGGCGTTGGGTGATATCACCCAA
>JBHGBC010000315.1:0-1646 GCA_041946805.1 bacterium | reverse complement strand
GTTGGCGTCTTGCCTTCATGGGAGTCCCCTTCAGGGGACGGCTTTCCAGCAGCCCAGGGGGGTAACCTTGGGCCTATAGCGCCGGAGGTACGCACTTGTCGGATGAACCTTATTGCAGATGACCGGTTTGTGTCTCCTCGAAGTGATCGGCGAAAACCACCCCCTGAATTCCCCTTCCCCCCGGAAACGGGCCAGGCTGAGAGACAATAGCCCCGTAGGGGCGCTTTCCTGCTTTAGCCAGGGGTAAAACCCTTGGCATAGTCTCGGAACGGATCACTGCGTGCCTTCCGCCAAGCGTTTGGGGGACATGGCTTTGAGGCTCAGGAGCCGTTGAATGTCTTTGATGTCGGTCTGGGTTTTCACATCGATGAACAGCCAGCGGCCGTCCGGATAGGGATGGGCGGATGCGAGCAACTCCCGGACCTTTTTGCCGAGCCGAAGGCGCGCGGCGTGCTCGATGTACATTTCGCTCAGCACGATCTGCGCGATGAATCCGTTGGTTTGGGGGAAAAGGGACAAAAACGCGCGGCCTCCCTTGCGGTAGCGCAAGATCCATCCGTCCTTCTTGCCGTAATATTTCCATTCGCTTTGGGTCCGGAAGTGATCTTGGATAAATTGAGTTATTTCTTCCCACGCGCATTGGCGGGAATCCAGCGCCGCGTGGACCTCCTTGAGCCTGGGTGGATGGCTCTCTTCCGTGAACGCACCCGGGTGTTCCATGATGTTCTCTCCTCATACGCCGGATGGATTTCGCGGATTCTTCATCCGCCCCGCACGGTGTCGGACTGCACCGCGCCGCCGAACCGCCCGATGTCCCCGTTGCTGACCAGGCCGTTGCTGGGATCGTATATGGAACCGGGATCGTGCACGATCGGATACCACTCGACTCCGTTCGCCCCGTGATCGGGACCGTAACTGGAGACGCAAAAGCCCTTGTAGTACTGCGCGTTCATCGCGGCCGAGACGTTGGAAAGCCGCGCCCAACTGCCGTTGTAGCTCACGTACTGGTAACTGTAGATGGTCTTGTCCGGATACCAGTTGGTCTTTTCGCGCTGCGGCTTGAAGATGTCGGTGTAGGCCACGGAGGCGATGTAGGGCACCGGGGTGGTCAGTTCGTGGAGGTATTCGACATAGACGGAGTAGGAGGAATGCCCCTGGCCGTTGCCGATCGGCCAGGGGTAATCGTTGTGGTCAAGGATGTACGTATCCAAGGCCAGGCCCAGCGCCTGGTGGTCACCCATCACCCGCGCCACCTTCGCGCGGGTCTGCGCGTTCAGAAAATTGGGAACGGCGATGGCGGCCAGCACGCCGATGATGGCCACCACGATGAGCAATTCGATCAAGGTAAAGCCGCGGCGGTTCATAAGGGACTCGATTCTCACGCGGGTGTTGGTTATTTCCGGTTAATTCCATCCAACTCCGTATTGGACTGGAACGATGCTGATGGACTTGATCCGTTTATACTCCGTTTCGGGATTATCCTACTACCATCCGGGGATTTCGGGCAAGTTTTTTCTTTCCGCCGCGGGAAGAATGCGAGGATGTATCAGGAGAAATTCCGCCGATTGGATTCAGTTGGTCCTATGAATATAGTTTTAAATTCTTGACTTATTCAGTAATTCGATCAATTCAGTCACCATTATTTA
>JBHGBC010000314.1:0-1942 GCA_041946805.1 bacterium | reverse complement strand
CCGCGGTTTTTTATGCTTCCGGATAGCCAAACTCCAGGCCCTCTCCCGGAGGGAGAGGGGATTGGGCGTGCATCTCATCGATCCATTCCCCGCAATGCCGGCCGGACATCCAGAACAGAGAGCATGCCCTGGCCGGCTGAATCCGCCCCAAAGGTTCTGATTGGCCGGATGGGCCTCAAAATGCCATCCAATTAGCCATCCCGGCGGGCGGTATGAAACCGAATTCAACCGGCCCGATATCCACATTCCCGCCGGCGGTCCGGGGATTCCCATAAAAATCGAACGAAGGCAGCCGGATCCCTCCGCTCGCGCCGGCATCGATCCAGCTGCTTCCGGAAACCAGGGAGAAATCGCCATGTTCCGGATCGGTAAATTGCAGCGGCGACATCGCGTTTCCGCCGCAAAGGGGAAGACGGTTGAGTTCCTCCACGGTTTCCACTTCGTAGAAACCACTATAGAGATTGGCGTCCTCCAGGATTTCGCCATACCGGTTGTTCAGGATTTGGATGTTGTCCGTGGTGACGAAAAAGCTCTTGACCTGGCTGAAGACGGAATTCACCACCTCGAACCGTGTCGTAAGCGGTGATGCGGTATCGTACCCGCAGGTTCCCGCGTAGCCCACCGGATGCCCCAGCAGCACGGAATGGATCATGCGGAACGGGCCGTCCTTCACGACGACGGCGCCGTCGTCGATCTGCGTGCAGTTGTAAAGGATCGTATTGATCATCTCGCCGTTCTTCCAAAACTTCACGGCGTTCCGCCCCGTCCCCTCGATGTACGTATTGACCACCGCCACGTCGTATCCCTTCGTGTCGATGCCGTCGTCACGGATGTTCATGATACGGCAGTGATCGATGAGGATTTTGTACGAATTGACCACCGCGAACGCATCGGACGCGCTGTCGCCCGGCGCGCCCGGCGGATTGAAAACGTCAAAATGCGTGATCCGCAATCCCTTCACGTTCGCATCATTTTCATCTCCGATATTGACAGGTAAATCCAGGTTTTCGGCGGTGATGTTGGAAAGAATCAATCCTTCGATTTGATAATGCGCGGTCCCGGGATTGTCGAATATCTGCTTACCTTCCCCGTACACATCGTTGTCCAAGTAACCGGTTTCGATGAACATCGTCCCGTAGGAGGGCTCTCCGTTCCGGCGGGTGAAATGGCCGGCCGTGATGTTTTGGATCGTGAGGTTTTTCAGGGAGGGAGTCTCCAAGGGGGAACCGGGGCTGAAGATGACCGACCACCCCTCGAAGCGCAGCCGGTCGAAGGTGATGTTTTCAAACGATCCGCTGATCTCGAACGCGCGCTCGTCTCCGTATTCGCTGGGATTGCCGGGCCAATAATAAGGCCGGATGACCGCTTCCTCACCGGGGTAGGAAGTGAGATACAAGTTCCCCCGTTGCAGACGGAGATACGGATTGTCCGGATGGATTTTTGGGTCCTTGAACAGGTACGTCCCGCCCCGTAGATAGATGGTCAAGGGAACCTCCGGGCGCCCGTTGGCGTACTCGATGGCCTTTTCGAGGTGTTCGAAGGGAGTCTCCACGGACGTGCCCTCGCTCGCATCGTTACCGGTGGTCGCCACATAAACCGCGGTGGAGGGAGGTTGAAACGATCCCAAAGGGATGTCTCCAGGATGCAAATATTCGCACGCTTCGAGGATTTCGTTCAGGGAAGGTTCGGACCTTCCCGGCGCGGTCCCCGCCAGGATGAAAACCAGAATCCAGGGAACAATCCGCATACAGCATTGGATTGAGGAGGCTTTTGACATGGCTTCTACCCTCCACATCGGTTTGGTATGACAAATCAATTCCCTCTCCCTCTGGGAGAGGGCCTGGAGTTTGGCTATCCGGAAGCAAAAAACCCGCGGATTCCAACGAATCTTCCAATTTCGGCGGCTTCGCGTCCGGGGCGGGGCGTTTCACGAAACCGCAGA
>JBHGBC010000313.1:0-1963 GCA_041946805.1 bacterium | reverse complement strand
GGTCCGCCCCTAAAAAATTCCCTCACCCTGGCCCTCTCCCAGAGGGAGAGGGAATTTTGGGGGGATTGTTTTCATCAATCCCCGAGAAGAGACACGAACCCGTCATCTGAAAAAAGGACGCACTGGCCGGATGAGCCATAAATGACGGGGCGGCAAAAAGGGAACATAAAACGGATCTATCACATCTATTGCAGTGTAGTCGCCCCGCCTGCAACAATATTTGGTGCAGACAAGATGTCTGCACCACAATAAATTGACTTTTTGCCGCTCCGTCATGAATGATTATCAATAATACAAATTCCACCCCGGCGTGCTGGACTGCGCCGGCCGGTTCATGATTGTATTCAAGATATCCAGGGTCTCGCCCAGCGCCGGAGGTATATTCGCGCCTTGGTGCACTTTCACCGTTTTGTTGTTGAACGAGATCTCGTATATCAATCCATTTTCCACGGGCTGGACCGGTTTATATTCCGCGTCCAACTCGGCGAAATTCGCCCGGTTCAGGGAATCCAACAACCTGGACCAATCCGAATCGGGCACCGCGCCTTTTTCGATTTGTCCCGTGGTGATGGCCTGGTTATACCGTTCGTAATTGTTGGATTCATCCAATACCAGCCATTCCAACGCCCCGCTCGAACTATCCGCCAGGCGGTAAGCCAGCAAATCGGAAGGAATGCCCGTCGAGTTCGTTTCTCCCACGGCCAGCCGGTACGGTTCCAAAAACGCGCCATTGATCCGGGCCTCGATCTTATAAACGCCCTCCGGCAACCGCAGTGTGCCTATTACTTCCGAAAAAGCCGTGATGACTTCATCCACCGGCCCGGAGGGTTCTTGCAGGGATACGTCCACGGATATGCGACCCTCCATCGCTTCCACTTTTTTCTCGAGAAATGCATATCCCGAGGTGGGGAATTCACCTTCCAGGTACATGGTAAATTCCTCGTCCGGTTTGGGATTGTCCGGGATGACTTGAATCCGGGTATTCATAATATTGAAATAGGGCTTCACCACGGGAGGATTGTCTTTATCCTGTACGACGAACTTGGTGTAGACCGCCTCGATGCCGTTGACCACCAGCATGGCGGCGTAGCCGTTTACCGGCAACTGCCCGAGCGTGAATTCCCGGGTGAACGGAATCTTCACTTGATCTCCCGCGCCGGAGGTTTCCACTTGCATCTGGAGCCAAATCATTTCCATGCGGAATTCCACGGAGGTCTCGGTGATCGCATACGATGCGTCCGGCAAAAATCCCGTGACACGCGCCACTACCGTATCCTTAACATCCGGCTCCGCGGGAATGATTTCGACTAGAGGCTCGAATACCAAGGGAGGAGGGGTTGGTGTCGGTGTGGGTAAGACAACGTTTCCCACATAAAAGCCTTCCTTGTACGAGATTTCACCATTGATTACCACCAAAACCGTGTAGAATCCGGTTTTCAAGCCTTCAACGGCCAAAACGAAGTGTGCGACGCTCGGCATCGGGTCTGGATCAATGATGTCTTTTTTCAACACCGCGATCTCGATGCGAATGATATTCTCCTCGGCGGTTTTCAGCTGGATGCTTTCCACCTGGTAACTGGAATCCGGCAAGTCGAATTTCGCTTCGATGCCGAAGGGAACCCCTTCCGCGGGATTGTTCAAATTCAAGCCGATTCCAAACATGCCCGGATAGCCGGGAGGATAAGTATCCTGCGCAACGCTAGAAAATGGAGAACTCAGTAAAACAATCAGTAGTCCAAGGCCATGCCATGAGGTCTTCATCGTGCTGGACATGGAAAACTCCTTTCAGGCAAACGTCGATGGATAGGTTCCGCGTGGAGCACTACCCATACTACTTGCCTATATTACTATATATCTCATGCCACGCTGTTGGAACTCAAAAAAAAACACGAATCAATAAGGTTCATCCGGCAAGTGCGTACCTGCTGGAGAAAAAAAGGCATTCCATCCACTCGATGATTCG
>JBHGBC010000312.1:0-1982 GCA_041946805.1 bacterium | reverse complement strand
GCGCACCAATTGGAAAAGAGAAAAGATCCTCAAAGAATAATGAAGGAAACCGTCATTCGCTTCATGATGACCTCTCCCAACAAGATAACACTCAGTTTTTTGAATAATACCACAAATTTAGATATTCAGATTGAAAGGGGGGGCATCCAGGAAGTGAGTCCAAAAGGGTGAAAAAGGTATTCGATCCACTCCAGCAAACCGGGCGGACGCATCGGTCCGCCCTTACAAAATCCCTCCCCCTGATCTTCTCCAAGGGGGAGCGTGGATTTTTTCAGGTTGAGCTGCGCCCGCGGCGCAGTAACATATCTAAACCAAAAACCAAGGATAAAAGGGATAAAGTCCCCAGTCTTACTGAGTCCGGAAAAGCACAACCCGGAAGCCTAGGAGGCTGTGACTGTTGTCCGGCCACCAGTAGTAACGGCCCGCCGACCGGCAGGAGCTGGAACCGTCGCCCCAGCTGCCGCCCCGTGCGACACGGGCCAAGCCAGAATTTACACCTATAGGATCTGTCTGAGGTCCGCGATTCGAGGGATCCTCCCACCAGTCATTGCACCACTCCCATACGTTCCCGTGCATGTCATACAAGCCCCAGGGATTCGGCAATTTCAATCCCATTTCGTGCAATTGAATCCCTGCGTTCCCACACCACCACATGTATTGATCATGGATCGCGCAACTCCCGCACCCGTCGTCACATTCCAACACATCCCCATGGGAAAACCGGGTTGTGGTTCCCGCCCGGCAGGCGTATTCCCATTCCGCCTCGGTCGGCAGCCGGTAGCCGTTGGCGTTCCAGTTCGTGGTCCACGTGAATTCATTGTATACCGTCGTCAATCCTTTCCTTTCGCTCAACCGGTTGCAAAAGGCCGCGCAATCATACCAAGTCACTTGTTCAACCGGATTATTGGGCTTCCCGCTAAAATAGGAGGGATTGCTATTCATGATTGCCTGGTACTGCGCCTGGGTCACTTCATACCGGCCGATGTAAAAATCCTTGGTCAATACCACTTGGTGGAGAGGCCATTCAGAATCGGTTCGCCCCCGCTCGTCAGCAGGACTCCCCATCATAAACGTCCCCGCCGGTATCAGAACCATCTCCAAGGGTTTGGCGTCGGCGGGAAGGTTGGGGAGGCCGATCGTTAGGGTTTGGGGAGCGGCAGGGGTCGGAGTGGGATTCGGGGTGGGATCGGGTGAGGAAATCAAATTGGACCCGAATTCCAGGGGATCCAGTATCAAGACCTCCAATTGATCCACGAACACCACCACGTTCCCCGTCTGCCCCGTCGCCGCCACTTGGATCAAGGGCGTGATCAGGCCGCCGCTGTCGGGTTCATAGACCAGCACGATACGGCGCTCCTGGGCCACGAAACTCGCCGCGCCGGCGGGAACATGCGTGGCGATGGAACCGTCCACCCCATTCATGTCGTTCAAATTCCCGCGCAACGCCGCCAGGGCGATGGAGGCTCCCGGCGCGTTGGCTCGTACCGTCAGGCGCAGGAGGATGGGAAAGCCCGCCGTGTTTAGTGGAAATAGTGTTTGAATAAAGGCCACCTCGTTGGGTTTCACCGTTATCGCTAGTCCTCGTTGATCTGAGGAAGAGACGAATACCCCGGGAGGCAAAGCGATGGGAACCGCGGTTCCCGCGGGCCGGCCGGAAAATCCCCCGGTTGCTTCACTCCAGCCGTTTTCCAGCATCGACGTCTTATCAAACTCATAAACCAAAAGCGGAAAAATGGATTGTGCATAAGCGCCCGGAATCACCCCGGTTAAAAGGAGAGCGTACATATTGATACAGCCAAGGCATTTCCACAATAGGAAGCGTTTCATCTCCCAACCTCCCAAACAAGAATCCAGAACATTTCCAAAGCAATTGAGGAACAACGCCCCCCTCAAATCAAATGAATTATTGTCCTATTAAACCTGGATGACTGGGAAGGGAACTCTCCTATCCAAAATGTTGGAGACCGCTATCGATTGGTGTT
>JBHGBC010000311.1:0-2306 GCA_041946805.1 bacterium | reverse complement strand
ACGGTATGACCAAGGTCTGGGACGTGCAAGAGCATATCCTCAAGCCCGCGGGGATCGAGCGGTTTGAGTTGTATTGAAACCGGGATGTCCAGATTTGGCGGAGCGGCAAAAAGTCACTTGATGGTGATGCGGGAATCTTGCCTGCAGCCAATCCCGCAGGGATTGAATATGAATAGCCGGGGGTGACAATCCCCGGAAGGTTCAAACAGGTTGCGACTCCGCAAGAGTCGAATGCGATATTCAACCCCTGCGGGGATGGTGCTTTCACATCCGGAACCGTAAAATTCAACTCATGCGATAAATTCTGGAGACATAGATTACCGGTTTAATCATGTTTCTCGAATTATTATTTTTATGTAATATTTTTTCTAGAGCATAATATATATAGAGGGGAGATATATTTAATTCCATTTTGCCCGGGGAAAAACCGGCCAATAGGGGACAACTCAGGTCAGGTGATAACACATGAAACGATTTTGGAGCATCGTAGGATTTTTGGGGTTACTTTTGTGGCCGGGAGTGAGTGATATCGTGTCAGCCGATGAGCCCTTTCAATTCCTTCGCTCTCCCCATGGGGAAATCATCATCGGGCTGATCGGGGATTTGTTTTATCCGCCCTACCCTCCCGATTTCAAGTTGGAGATCGATCACCAGGGGAATCCGCTGATCATGCATATCAAGGGGCCTATCTACACCATTCATTCCGATACGCATGTGATCGAGAAAAGCATGGATCTGAACCACCGCGCGAATTTCCGGTTATCCCCAGACAAGACCAAATTGTTGATCATGGACTACTATGGGATGTCTTACGCTTTTTCGGTGGTCGATTGGGCCACCCAAAAAACAATTTTGGAAGGGGTGGGGAAACCGTACTTTCTTTCCTTTTTAAACGGCGGACGGTTTCTATTGCATCATGACCGCAATAGCGATTCAGGCATCTTATACGACCTGCAAGAAGGCACTCAAAACACCCTGGATTTCACGAATATATTGCAGGTTCTGGAAATTCAGCCAGAACAATCATGCGCGGTGGGAATCTACGGTGAAAAAGTGTTTCTTTGGGATAATTCGTATGAAATCAAGCGAACCTATTATCATCGTTGGAATTACATCGACCATACCGTTGTGGAACATGTTTTATTGAAAAATGCGGAGCAGTACAACCGGTATGACAAGTTATTTATTAATTTTCTGAGACCGGTTCATGACCGGAACGAGATAATCGGCGTGGTTTCGCGACAGACGGATAAATATCAACCGGCCTATCGGTTTAACCTATGGGATATCCAATCAGGAGAAGAAATCAAGATCACGCCGAATGATCTGATTGATTATTACGGTGAACCCGTCGATATTTCTCTGGATGACCAATGGCTGTTGGCGTATGAATGGCCAATATTCGTCAATATCGCCAATCTGAGAGCAACAGGCATCGTGGATGAGTCCATCGGCGGCCATTACTTGGTTTATGAAAACCAAAAGAAATTGTTGCACCTCTATGGAACACCGAATGGCATTTTCGAAATATATCAATACGATGTTGTGAATAAGCAATATAAAAAAGGCTTTCCTTTACTCGGCCGGCCACTATTAGCCAAGGAGGCGGTGTTTTCCTCATCCAATCAGCTGATTACATCATCCAATAGTGGTAACGATTGGAAATGGGAACACCAATGGGACTTTGATACACGATCGGTGAGTAACTTTTCATTTCCAAATGATCTCGATCGTATCCGCCGCGTCGCCTGTTTCTCCCCCGATGACGCCCTGGCCGTGGGGATCGCGGATCAATCAATCAAGATCCTGAACGGCGCGCTGGATACGATTCTGCACTCCCTCACCGTATCGGAAACCGATGACCGCTACCAGGCCGCCTTCAGCCCGGACGGCGCGCGGCTGCTGGTGGCCACGGGCCGGGAAAGCGATCCGGGAATCGATAATCTCATCCGGATTTATGAGACGGCTAATTTCAATCCCGTGCGCGATATCCACGGCCACACGGACAGCGTCTGGCACGCTGATTTTTCTCCCGACGGCCGGCGGATCGTCAGCGCCAGCCGGGATGGAACGGCCAAGGTCTGGGACGAGGACTTGGGCGCGATAGTGTCCGATTTCGTCGGCCACGCCACGGGGGTGGTGTATGCCCGCTTCTTCCCGGATGGCCGCCGGGTGCTCAGCGCGGACAACGATCACCGCGCTTATATCTGGGATTCCCAAACCACACGGATCGAGCAGACGTTCGATTCCATCCATCTCCCCGCGCGCCTCTCGCCGGACGGCCGGTATCTCTTCGCGGGCGCCGA
>JBHGBC010000310.1:0-2371 GCA_041946805.1 bacterium | reverse complement strand
CATACTTCATAAAACTTCTGACCCGGCCGGAAAGTAACTCTTGGTGTAATTTATTTTTTGCGGGGTGGGATTCTTCGAGGAAAAGAAGGGGTTGGGGAGCGGTTTTACTTCAGATGGGTGACCTGTTACGCAAAAAGAAGTGAACGGCGCCCTCATCATACGAGGTTTTGATGTATTCCACCTGCTGAAGTCCGAATCCGTGGTATAGAAACGCGGTGGACATGCTCTACTCATCTCTGAGTTGGATCTTGGTTTTTCATCTCATTGAGTATAGACATGTCCACGCTTTTTTGCCCCCTCCAAGGTACGCACTTGCCGGATAAGCCAAAAAACATATACTCCTGTCATGTAACCTGCATGTTATTGATGCGCGGATGAGAGAAATGACTTCCGGCGGATTTCGCGCAACGCATGACGAAAAAAACTAGAAAGCGAGTCGGTGGCGATGATGAAATTCCAGTCGATGGATCGTTTGGGCAAGAGTTGCTTGTATTTGATGATCGCAACGGCCGGCTTCTACGCGGCCTGCCGCCCGGTTCCGCTTTTCGCGCAAGCCGGTGTCACCGGGGTGGAACATGTCGTGATCGTGGGATGCGACGGATTGTCTTCCAGCGGATTGCAAAAAGCCAATACGCCCGTCCTGGACCGGCTGATGCAAGAAGGCGTGCACAGTTTTCATATGCGCGCCGTCATGCCCACGTCCAGCAGTCCCAACTGGGCGTCCGCCCTGATGGGAGCCGGCCCCGAACAGCACGGCGTGACGGATAATGACTGGGAAGCGGATGATTTCGATTTTCCCCCCACCGTTATGGGGCCGGGAGGCATGTTTCCCACCATTTTCAGCCTGATTCATGAGCAACGCCCAAGCGCCATCACCGGCGTTTTTCATGAATGGGACGGTTTTGGACGGCTTTTCGAACGGAAAATGGTGGATCAAATCATGGATGGCGCTGATGCCGACGCCACGGTAAATGCCGCCGTTCGTTTTATCGAAGAAAAGAAACCTCTCCTCACATTCATTCATCTGGACCTTATCGACCATGCAGGCCATTCCAGCGGGTACGGTTCGAATGAATACCTCACCGTTATCGAAAAAACGGACAGCCTGGTGGATCGAATCGTCACTTCCTTGAAGAAAGCTGGGATCGCAGGGCGTACCTTGCTGCTCGTGATTTCCGATCATGGCGGCAAGGAGAAAGGGCATGGAGGCAATTCATTGGAGGAAATTGAAATTCCATGGATCGCGTTTGGGCCGGGCGTGGCGAAAGGCCAGGAAATCCAATCTCCCATCAATATATACGATGTCGCGCCCACCGTCGCCTATGTCTTGGGATTCAAAACACCGGACTGCTGGATTGGCCGGCCGATCAAGGCCGCCTTTCTACCCTAAGCTGGACTGCCGAACACGAAACGGATACCAGGCTCCTTCGATACATGCGTATATGTTCGGTTCATCCGGTAAGTGTGTACATTTTTCAAATAGTGTGTTCATACATCTAATGTGGATGGAGTGAGCAACCATTAATTCCCTCTCCTTCCGGGAGAGGGTGAGGGAATGAGACGCGATGATTCCCATCGGGCACGCACTTGTCGGAGGAACTGCATTTGTGTCATGGTCCGGGGCGGGCAGAAGTATCGCGCAGGATGGTTTTCCCGCTTCGGCACGAATACCTTGGATTTATGGTTTGTAGATGGTTCAAGTATTTGTGATTTCATATGGCTGTTGCTTTAAATTACAATCGGTGAGTACAATGCCTTTCACCGTATAGGTGATGCTTTTGATTCGGAGAGCCAGAATCCATTCTTCCTTCGCATTACCCTTTACATCTGCCGTTAAGCGGGAAAAAACGTTTTATACCAACGGGTATGGCAACCGGCGCCAACACCCCCTCCGCCTCAGGATCAAAGCCGTCTTGTATCGGGTCAAGACGGGAAGCCCATGGCGGCAGTTGCACCATGATTTCCCAATCTGGAAAAGCGTTTACAGTGGCTATGCCCGGTGGTGCAAACGGGGAACCTGGGAAAAAATCTTGGACGAAATCAAACGCCGACACTGGGTCCAGCAAGGCCGCAATCCGGATCCCTCCTGCGTCATTATTGATTCGCCAAGCGTGAAAACCGTCAGCGGCGGAGACCAGCGGGGCTACGACGGGGGAAAAAAGGTGAAGGGGTGAAAACGGCACATCGGCGTGGATATGGAAGGCCATTGGCTCCATGTGGAGGCGACGGCGGCGAATGTGGCGGACACGATGATGGGCGGTTATGGGATCGAATCGGTGATCACGAAACACCTCACCGTCGAAGCGGCCTCCGCGGACGGGGAATGTCGAGGCAACCCGGTTCATTCCGCGGAGATCCTGCTCGACACGCG
>JBHGBC010000031.1:0-44187 GCA_041946805.1 bacterium | reverse complement strand
GTCTGGAGAGAACAGCCCCCAAGTCCCTCTCTCTGGGCGGGCGGATTGGATATGGGAAAGCCCCCTCGCTCCGCTGGGCCTCTCTGAAATTGGTTGGCGTCTCGACTTTATGGGAGTCCCCTTCAGGGGACGGCTTTACAGCAGCCCAGGGTTTTAATCCTGGGCCAAGAGCGTAGGAGGTACGCACTTGCCGGATGAACCTTAAATGTTCCAGAAAGGTTTGATCATGCGCGTTCCGATTCCAGGCGCGCTTACGGGAAACCGGGCGTACGAGCCCATTCCGGATGCGCAGGTAGCGAAAATCGAGGGTTGGTGGAGGGAGATGGGCGGCGATCCGGCGCGGCTGGTGATCGACCGGTCCCCCGGCAGCCGGTGCCGGTTGGACGAGGCGGAAGGAATAATTCGCGTGGGTGGCGATATCAACCCGGGGAAGGGGACGGATCCCAATTCATCCATGCGCTGGCGGGCGGTGCTGGCGCATGAATTGCGGCATCTGCAGCGGTTCGATAGCGGAATCCAGGAGCCGGCCGGGCCTCTCGATGAGGCCATCACCGATCTGGAAGCCTGCGCGTTTCCGCGGCTGACACCCGCCATTCGCGACGAACTGGCTGCGGATGCGCTGCAGCGGCTGTATCAATATGTGGAAGAATTGAAGCAACAATGAAATTCATGAATAAGCCTTATGAATCATAAAAGAGGTTCATCCGGCCAGTGCGTGCATCATGAGGTAAAATCGATTCCATTCACTCCGGGATGAGGGCGGACACCAAGGTCCGCCCCAACCAAAATACCCTCACCCTGGCCCTCTCCCAGAGGGAGAGGGAATTTGGGGGTGGTTTTCATCGATTCTTTCAAAGAGATGCGATACGGCGATCTGAAAAAAGTACGCAATTGCCGGATGATCCATAAAAGAGGAGAAAGGAAGGCGTCGCATGAGCGCCACGTTTGCCGATCCCATCCAACAAGAAATCTGGACCACCCTGCGCGCGATGAACGACGCGTGGATCCGCGGGAATCCAGATGATCTGGTCCACTATTTCCACCGCGGCATGATCGCGATTATCCCTGGGGAACGGAACCGGCTGGAGAGCGGGGCGGCCTGCGTGGCCGGGTGGAAGGCGTTCGCGGAGGCGGCCCAAATCCATCATTGGGAGGAAAAGAATCCGGTCATTCGCGTATATGGCAGCGCGGCGGTCGTGGCGTACGAGTACGCCATGTCCTTCGATATGGGTGGGAGGACCATCGATTCGCAGGGGCGGGACATGTTCTTTTTCGTGAAGGAAGACGGGCGGTGGCAGGCGGTGGCGGATCAATTTTCACCTGTTCCAGCCTCATCGTAAACCCGCACTGAACAAGGATTTGGAAAAGGAGACGATTTCCGGTATCGTTTTACTATGAGAATTATCTTCAAGAACGCGTACGGATGGGAATGGAAGATCGCTCATGGCTGAAAAAATCACGAAAACGGATGAGGAATGGCGGAAACAATTGACGGCCGGGCAATACCGGATCACCCGCCAAAAGGGAACCGAACCGGCCTTCACGGGTGAATATTATCAGGAAAAACGGGAAGGAATGTACCGCTGTGTCTGTTGCGGCCAGGATCTGTTCCCGTCGGAAACGAAATATGAGTCAGGTACCGGCTGGCCCAGCTTCTATCAGCCGGTCAGTGAAAAAGCGGTCTCCACCGCAACCGACACCAGCCATGGAATGATCCGCACCGAGGTGACGTGCGGCCGCTGCGGCGCGCATCTAGGCCATGTCTTCGAGGACGGCCCCGCACCCACGGGTTTGCGCTACTGCGTCAATTCGGCGTCTCTCCGGTTTGAGGAAAAAAAATAGGAGATCCCGCGGAGATTTCACCCGGGCTGAAGCCCTGGGTTAGTTAAAAACCGGCAATAGTTTGGAGAATGCTATCCCCGAAGGGGATCCAGTTGAATAGCCGTAGGTTTTACCCTACGGTATGTTTGGATCCAATCCCGGACGCATGTAGGGGCACGTTGCAACGTACCCCTACTCTCGAAACGGGGTGTCACTCTCTTCCCTTTCCCTCTGGGAGGAGGCTAGCGTGAGTCTGGGAGGGCGAACCTCCGGGTGAGCCGCGGATAAGCGAAGGCTTATCGATACTGCGCGGCTCGGCGGGAGCCTCGCCCTCCCAATGGGGAATGAGGGGATTCCGATGGACAGCCGCAAATTGTAACCGGCGGGGGAAAAGACGAAATCCACCCGCGTCACCCAAAAAGCAGGGGCACGTTGCCGCGTGCCCCTGCATGATTTTCATGACATTGATCCCGGCTTACTGAATTTCCAAATAATCCTTGCTGGGCAGAGTAGGGAATTGCGCGTGTGGTTCGGTCTGATACCAGTACGCCACCGAAGCGATATCATCCTGCAGCGGCAGGTAGCGCCCGCCGGACCGCCACCCCAGCGCCTGAATCGTCACCCGCAGATCTTCCTGGAAGCGGATGGGATCCATGATGTGCCACCGGTACAATCCGAAACGCTGTTGCGATTTGTACACGCCATCGGGCCGGATGACCTGCGCCAGGCCGGTATAGGGCGTGGAAAATTCCTGGTATTTCCCCTCCACCTTGTTCTCGAAATTATACGAGCCACAGAAATAGTCTTCCGTTCCCGTGCCGCAGATGGTGGGGAAATCGGTGTCGCCGTCCATGAAAAACTTGATCTCGCCCTCGCCCCACCAGCCGTTGTTGTTCACGCCCCAGCACATGTAAGTCCCGACGTAGTGCCCCTGGCCTTGGACGCCGTCCAGGATGGTATAGACCTCCTTGTAGGGCAGGGGATTGACCCGCCGGAACTGGGCGTGAAAATACGCGGCGTCCTCGGGGACTTCGGTCCGCGTGTAATCGATCTGGTAATACAGGCGCATGTCGTTTTCATCGAGGTTTTCCAAGGTGATCTTGCATTGTTTCCGGAACGGCATCACCCAGTAGCAGTTGAACGCGCTGCCCGGATTGACGCACACCGCCAGCGAATTGATCTGCGCGTATTGCCCCCAGCCGCAGGCGAAGAAATCGCCGATGGGACATTCGACCGAAGGATTTTCTTCCTCATCCCAATACATCCGCAGGATCGAATAGCGCAGGTTGCCCGTGGGCGTCAGCCAGATATGCTGGATCGCGCCCGGACCCTCGATCTCCGCCAGCGTGAAGGTGGAGTTCTTCTTGACGTCGATCGAGGGTGAAACCTTCCACCCCTGACCCAGATCCCGCGACGCGTTTTGGCCGGTGCCCTCCGTGGCCATCCCGCCCTTGCCCTTTTCGCCCGTGAAGTTCTCCGGGCTGATCGACCGGGTCTTGGCGTCCGAGAGCCGGAAGAGGTTCCCCATGTTCATGTTGAGGCCGTTGAACTCCGCCCCGGTTCCGATTCCCGCGCCCAGCATCAGCAAGGCCAGCGCGAGGCCGGCCGCCATGGCCTGAAATCTTGTTATCATCAGATGTTCCTCCTGCCTAATGAATGTGTTGCCTGATTCTAGTGAATAAGATGCCTGGATTCCAAGGTTCAGTTGATTTTTTAGGCTCATCCGGCAAGTGCGTACTTTTTTTCCAGATGGCTTGTTGATATCTCTTCTAGTTGATCGAGGCGAACCACTCTTCAAATTCCCTCTCCCTCTGGGAAAGGATTAGGGTGAGGGAAATTCGTCAGGGCAGACCTTGGCGTCTGTCCGGGAAACTTTTCCGCTCTTTCTGCATAGTCTCACGTCTCCAACACCCAGGGCGCGCGGTAGGCCCGGTTCAACAGGAAATTCGCGCCGGGATCGTCGAGGATCTTCTCCCTTTCCGGATCCCACCGGAGGTCCCGGCCCAGAATCATGGCGATGTTCCCCAGGTGCGCCAGAGTGATGGACCGATGCGCGACCTCCACGGGAGCAATGGTCTCCTTGCGAGAAAACACGCATTCGATGAAATTCTGGATATGATCGTCGCTCTTGTAGAGATGGATCTCGTTCTCCCCGATCTTGGATTCGAGGATCTCTTTCGAACTGGCGTCATGACGGCCCCGGTCCGCCCATACCCAGCCTTCGGCGCCCTCGAATGTCACCCCGCCGCGTTCCTTGTTGGAGATAATCAACGTGACGCCGTTTTCATACACACATTCGAAATAATACTCCGTGGCCGTGTTGTACACCGGGTGATCGGTGGGGAAGACACCCTTCGCGTTCTTGACCGCGATGGGGCCGGTGTATTCGGTGTTCATGCCCCATTGGGCGATGTCCGGGTGGTGGCCGCCCCAGTCGGTGAGCTGCCCGCCGGAATAGTTCAGGTTCCAGCGGAAATTCACGCCCACCCGCGCCGGACAATAGTAATCCCAGGGCGCGGGACCCAACCACCGGTCGTAATTGAATCCCTCCGGGACCGGCGCGGGATCCGTCTGGTTGGCCGTATGACCAAAGTCCGGCCGGCCGCCCGGGAGACCACAGCGCACGGTTTGCAGCTGGCCGATCCGCCCGTTGCGCACCAGTTCGCACGCCCGGCGGAAATTCGCGTCTGACCGCTGCTGGCTGCCCGTTTGAAACACGACGTTGTTGCGCTTGACCGCGTTGGACATGGCCCGCCCCTCGGCGATGGTCAGCGACAAGGGCTTCTGGCAGAAGATGTCCTTCTTGGCGTTGGCCGCCGCGATGGCGATGATCGCGTGCCAGTGATCGGGGGTAGCGATATAAACCGCGTCGATGTCTTTCCGGTCGATTACATCACGAAAATCCTCGTAGGCCGCGCAACTTCTTCCGCCGTAGAATTCCTCCACGATCCGGCGCGCCGGTTCGCGTCCCCGGATCGTGCCGTCCCAATACCCGGGGCCTTCCGTGTTGACGTCGCAGACCGCCACCACCTGGACGCGCTCGTCCTTCATGAAATCCCGCATCCAATCGGTGCCGTTGTTGCCGGTGCCGATGAATCCCATGGTGATGCGCTGGCTGGGCGCGTTGTCTCCCAAGACCGATGCGGGGATGATCAAGGGCAGCGCCGTGGCGGCCGACGCCCGGATGAAGCCCCGCCGCGTGAGTTCATGCCGTTTCATGGTGTGATTCTCCTTTCCTCATTGGTGTCCGGCCTCAATGCGTGTCCGGCGCCTTGAATTCGCCCACCGGCCTGGTGTCCGTGCCGCCTGCGGGAATCCGGTCTTCCAGACCCAGGGCCCAATAGACCGCGTTGAGGATCAAGCGGCGCATGGCTTCATTTTCGAAATCCTTCGGATGCCCCAGCGACGTATAGAACACCCGCGCGGCTTTTCCGCTAGTGCCGGTAAAGGTCTTCGTCCAGGCCACCGGTTGGGTGAGGGGGTACTGATCCTCTTTGCCCACCTTGTCCGAATTGATGCTCTTCCCGATCAACAGGGGTTGGCAATCGCCCGCCATCGGCGCGACATGATACAGCCACGAGGCGCAATGAAACGGCTCGGTGATGCCGCGCAAGATGGGATGCGAAGCCATTTCGGGAATGATTGACACATCCGTCGAGGATTGATGCCCGTGATGGGTGATCCACTTCTGCCCCAGCACCTGGATGCCGAACTGGTCGTTCCATTTTTGATTGGGACCTTCCGGGTAGAGAAACGCATGCGTGCTGGTGCGCAGGCCGATCACCGGTTTGCCGGAATTCACGTAATCGAGAATCAGGTTCAGCTGTTCATCAGGCAGGGCGCGAAAGCGGGTATAAATCACCATCAGGTCCGCCGTCTTGAGCGCCTCCAGCCCCTCGATGTTCTTCTGATACTTGGGATTTCTTTGTTTGGTCTCCGGATCCACGGCGTAGGCGATGGAGCAATGGAAGCCGTTCCGTTCCTCCAGGATCTTGGCGATCATCGGCATGGTGATTTCCGAACGGTACTCGTCGTCTCCCGTGACAAACACCACGTGAGGCTTGGACGGCGGCTCTCCGCTCCATCCGGCCGTCCCCCCCAAAAGCAAGCCCATCAACAACACGATTGTGAATTGTTTGACCATTGGCAATCCCTTCTTTTTTCCCGGACCGGTTATCCGCCGGAACGAATTTGAATGCAACGTCCATCCATTCTACTGGACGGGGAAGACCATGACAACACGCCTTGGGGCGGGGAAAGGTAATTTGTTTGTCTTCCGTTGCGGCTTTGATCAAGGACGCAGCCGCGTGCTCCCCATCCACGACAGCCCGAAAAAAACACTGGAGGCGGGCTGGGCCAGTTGGGGGAGAGACAAGAACAATCCACACGGCTAATAAGGCTGCGCTTGACCATCGGTGTCTGGTTTACCGCGCGGGGGTGGATTCGTTGGCCAGACGTGAACGGGTGGTATATTTTTTATTCACCGCCAACCGCGGCCGAGGAGGTGGTCCGCCCATGGGGAAGATGCGTTATGTCTATTGGCAACATGAAGACCTGTGGCTCGGATATCTGGAGGAGTATCCGGATTATTGGACCCAGGGAGAAACCCGGGAGAAACTGGAGGTAAATTTGAAAGACCTCTGGCGGGATCTCACTTCCCACGGCATTCCGAAATCAAAGTTTCATCCCAGGATTAAAGCCCTGGGCTGAATTAAAGCCGTCTCCTGAAGGGGACTCGGCTCTGGTCTTTATCCAAAATCCTGACAAGGACGTCATCCCCGCGAAAGCGGGGATCCAGGACCTTGGCCCAGGTTTGCCCAGGGTGGAAACCTAGGGCAGTCATTCGGCGGCCCCTTGAAAAGGGGGCTAAGTCCCTCACCCTGGCCCGCTTCCAGGGGGAGAGGGAATTATGTGTGGCTCTCTCCCATCCCTCTAATCGGTATCCGGAATTGCGTTCAGCAACAAGTACGCACGTAACGGATAAACCAAATTTATATATATTTAATTAAACAGAAAAGTTTATAATTATATTAAAACTAGCAGATCTCAAGTTGTTCAGGCTAGTTAGGTTTTGCCGCTTTACCCGATCCCCCTCAATGGAAGGCCTGTGATCCGGCCGATCGATGAAAATGGGGAAAATCGTGGTTAGATTGGAAAAAAATATATTTACAATTTAATTTTATTATGTTATAATGGATTAGATCAATAATATGATTTCATGCATTGAATTATTTTATTAACAGAGTTGGTGGCGACAACAATTACCTGAGATAATGCAAAAAGAGGTTACAATCATGTCAAAGCGCCTGGAGAACCAGAGAGGGAACATATTGGTATTTTTCGCCGTCTCGCTGACCCTTTTTTTCACATTTCTGGCCTTGAGTGTGGATATCGGCTGGATCATGCTCACCAAGAGCGAACTGCAATCCGCGGCCGACTCCGCCGCCTTGGCGGGCGCGGCTCAGCTGGCGGAGGGAAACCTCGACCTGGCGCGCGACTTTTCCCAAGATTTTTCCTCCTATAACACCGCGGCCAAGGAATCCATCGAGGTCGACCGCAACAATGAAAACGAGATCGACGGCGGGATTGTGGTCGGGTACCTGGACAATCCACTCGATCTGAGTGACTCCTTGCAAACCGATGCATTGAGCCGCTACAACACCGTGCAGGTGGAGACGCGGCGGTCGGCGGAAATCAACGGCCCCTTGCGGACCTTTTTAGGCTTTTTCACCGGCCTCGAGGAAGTCTCGATCCGCACGCGGGCGGCCGCCACCCTGGATGACCGGGTGATCGGTTTCGACGCCCCGGAGGGGCGGAACGCCATGATCCTCCCCTTCGCCATGTATTACCAAATCTGGAGAGCGTGTTGCGATCCCGATTACAGTCCGGGGCCGGACGACTGCCCCAAGGGCAATTGCCCCGATGATTTCGCTTATAGCAATGGCGCGGTGCAAAGCGGCGCGGACAGCGTTCCGGAAATGAAACTCTACCCAAACAAGGCCGGAACCTGTTGCCTGCCGGGCGCGCCGGGCAACTTTGGCACCGTGGATATCGGATACGGCAACAACAGCACGGCGGATCTCAAACGGCAGATTCTGGAGGGCGTCCGGCGCGATGAATTGGCGGCGGTGGATTTCCTGATCCTCACCGACGAGGATGGGGATGGCGTTGTGACGAAATGGTTGGAAGCCGATACCGGCGTCAGCAGCGCCATCAAAAGCGAACTGGAACAGATCAAAGGCCGGCCGCGCTGCATCCCCCTTTTTCGCAACCTGACCGGCAACGGGAACAATGCCCAATATGAGATCTGTGGTTTCGCGGGCGTGCGCGTCATGGACGTGAAAATGACCGGCAAACTCGAGGACCGGTACGTGCTGGTCCAAAAGTGCGTCGTGCAGGATTCGGGCGCCGTCTTCCATGCGGACGCGCCCCATTCGAACTCGATCTTCAGCCTGTCACTGACCAGGTAAGCATTGCCGGGGAATCCATAACCGGCTTCTTTCCGCCTCCTTTCCGCCTCCGCCTTGCTTTCCCTCTTCACCCCACCCCCGGATAAGCTCTGGGAAAAGGAGGAATCCGTCACATACCCATCCCGCCGAATCCTTTCCTTCCGGCTGGCAGATGATGCAAAATCCCGCTTATGGCGGTCACTTCAGGTTCCCGCGGTGGTGGATAAAAAGCCCGGCCAGTCTTGTGATCCGAGAGAACTTACGATAAATAGAAAAGCCCGCGGGATAGTTTGATTCGGTGGCCGGTCTCCTGGGACCGTAAGAACCATCCGCTCAGCGAGAATATCATGCACCAGCCAAACCATTCACCTTGTGAGATCCGTTTTGCCAAGCCGGGCGACGCGCCCTTGATTCACACCTTCATCCGGGAATTGGCGGAATATGAGCGGCTGTCCCAGGCAGTGACCTCGTCGGAGAAGGACATTCACGAAGCCCTCTTCGGCGAACGGCCCGCGGCTGAGTGCCTGCTGGCGTTTCTTCAGGATCAACCGGCCGGTTTTGCCTTGTTTTTCACCACCTTTTCCACCTTCGTGGGGCGGCCGGGCCTTTATTTAGAAGACATTTACGTGAAACCGGCCTGGCGCGGAATGGGGATCGGAAAGGCCCTGCTGAGCCGCCTGGCGGGAATCGCGAAGGAACGCCGTTGCGGGCGGATGGAATGGTCGGTGCTGAATTGGAACGAACCGGCCATCGGATTCTATAAAAAACTCGGAGCGCGGCCCCTGGATGAGTGGACCGTGTACCGGCTGTCCGGATCCGCCCTGGACGCGCTGGCGGCCGGCCACGGCGACGCGGGGGATGAATAGGTGGATTTCGCGTGGCTCTATTTCCCCTGCCGTTTCCGGATTTTTCTCGAGGGGAGAGGCGATTCATGGAATTGCGCTACAATCTCCACGCTCGCATTGCACATCCGGCGGGATCGTGGTATCGATTTATGAAAAAGCCGGTCTCATCCAGGTCTGATTAAGTCTCAAGACCGCTGCGCGAATCCTGACGCCCCGGCGGGAACCGCCATGACGTATGAATTGAATATTGATGAACCCTTCGCCACCGGGATCCGCCGCGCCGCCCGCGAGGAGATCGACCTGATCCTGTTGAATCTGACCGGTTTCTGCTCCGACCGCCCGGCCGCGGTGCACGAGGCGCGCAAATCGGGCAAGAAAATCCGGGCCATTCTCCGTTTGGCGCGCGAAAGTTTGGGGCGGAAACGGTACCGGCGCGAAAATCTTTTTTTCCGCAACATGGGACGGCAATTGGCCCCGGTACGGGACAGCGCCGCGTGGGTGGAGGCGTTCGACAAAATCACCCGCCGGTTTTCTTTATCCCTGGAAGAAAAAACCTGGTCCCGCCTGCGGGATGAACTGCTCCGCCATCACCAGGATATTACCCGGAGACTGATTGAAAACAGCCCGTTGCTCGAATCCCTGGCTTCCCGCATACGCGCCGCCCAGGACCGGATTTCGGAATGGCCCGCCGCCGGGGAAGGCTATACCGCCATTTCCACGGGAGTCCGGGATGTGTACCGCCAAGGCCGCGGGGAACTATGGAAGGTGCGTCATGAACCAACGGTGGAGCATCTCCACGAATTCCGCAAACAAGTGAAATACTTGTGGTATCAGATGCGCCTGTTGCGGAACGCCTGGCCCAGCGCGCTGGACGAACTCTCCAACTCGCTGCACACGCTCTCGATCCTGTTGGGCGATGACCATGATCTGGCCGAATTGGGGTGTTTTCTGATGAGGCAAACCGAGTGGCTGACTCCCCCGGATTCCCGGTTTCTTCAGGACTTGATCATTTCGCTCCGCGCCGAGTTGCAGGCCGAAGCGGTTTCGCTCGCGCGGCGGATTTACGCCGAGAAACCCCTCTCCTTCACCCGCCGCATTCTGGCATATTGGAAGATATCGCGGGATCCTCATCTCCGCGCGGGAAAATTGCACGACTCGGCCATGAGGAGGAAGGCAGTTCATGTCCCGGGAGGCGCGGATCTATAAAACCTTCGCCACCGTGCTGCTGACGGTCTGTTCGGTGTTCATCACGGCCACCGTGTTTCTGGGCGCGTATCTTTTCTTCCGTCTCCATGATATCCGTCTGCTCCGGACGCAGCTGTTGAACACCTACCGGATTCAGGAAGAACTGATGAAAGACAGCGGTTCCAACCTGGTGATTTATCCTCACCGGATCGGTGCGATCGGATATGTGCTCAATCCTTTCCTGAAAGAAGGAACCCTGTGGGCTCCCGCCGGTTCGTCCTATGCCATCAATCCGCTGGGACTGCGCGGGGAACCCATCGAATCCAAACCTCCGGGCGTCAAACGAATTCTCCTCTTGGGGGATTCCTGGTTTTTCGGCTGGTTTTTGAAAGAGGATGAAAAACTCGCGCCGGTCCTGCGGCAATTGCTCGATGAAAAGGGGGGATCGCATCCCTGCCAAGTGATCACGGCGGCGGTCCCGGGCTGGAACACCCAGTGCGAAGCCGCTTTCCTGGAATATCACCTCGCGCGCCTGGATCCGGACCTGCTCGTGTGGGAAGCCATGGCCAACGATGTGCTGGATTCCAGCGGGGCCGCGCCTCCCGGAGTGATGGCCGATTTTTTCAGCCCCCAAACCCCGGACGAGGCCCCTTTCCATTCACTGGGAAAGCTGAATAACTATCCGATGCCGTTCATCCGGTCCCGGATGCGGCGGAACCTCCATTTCATCGAAACGTTTCTACAAAAATACCCGGTTCCCACCATCCTGATGGCCATTGATATCGATCCCGCGCTCATGGGCTTGATGAAGCAAGATGGGGAATTCCGCTGTCCCATCCTGTATCTGCCGGACAAATACAAAATGGATGAAAAGCGGGGATGGGTGGCCCCCGGCGATTTCCATCCTTCGCCCTGGCTCAACCGGATCATGGCCGTGGGGCTCGTGAACGAAATGGCGGCGCGGGCCTGGATTGCCCCGGTGACCTGGCCGGCCGCGGAAACGGAAATAATCCGGGAATTCAGACGGTACCAGGAGGAGCGTGGCAGCGAGGCCGCCGTGGCCGGGTATTTGCGGCAATACGCGGATTGGACGCCGGTGGAAATCAACGCGGACAGCCTGAGCGGAGACGCCGCCTACGGATTGGTGAGCCGCGACAAATTATGCGAACGGGGCATACTGTATCTGAACGTTCCCCCGGACCGCGGCCGCGTGGTTTTTCAATTTGAAGTAGAGGCTTCCATTTTGAAATATCCCCGCCGGGTCACCGTGACCGCACGAGATTTTCAAGGCCGTGAGTGTCAAGTTCAGCACCGGATCGAAAAGCCGGTCAACCGCGTGGAGATACCCCTCCCTCAACCGCGAAGCGAATATCCGGTCCACGAGATGGAATGGCTTTTTGACTTTCGCGAATGCCAGGGTCCGACCTTGTGCTATTCGGCGGTGTTGAAGGCGGTGAGTTCGGAATGACGCGGCACTGGGGAAGATTGTCAACCGCCGCCTGTTTCCCAGGCGAGAAATAGAAAATCCGGGAATGGCGTATACCGGATGCCCTATGCCCGGGATTGACCCCCTGGGCTGCTATAGGCGGCCCCTTGAAAGGGGCGCCAGGGATAAGTAAGGTTCATGGTAACGCGCAGGCAAGATGCCTGCCCCACGAGGGAATTTCCCTCCCCCTGACCCTCTTCCAGAAGGAGAGGGTGTTGGAGGGCGTTCTCTCCCTTCGTCCTCCCTTCGATCCTCCCGGGAGGGATTCGGTGAACAAATTATCTCTTGTGCTTCCGCCGCTGGCGCTTGGCGGCGTTCTTCTGAGCGGAAGCCGATTTGCGTTTGGCGGAGGGGACGCTGGCTTGTTTCTGGGTGGTTTTCGCGGCCTGCGCATCCAATGGAAAATTGGATTTCGTAATAGCCGCCTTGGCCTCGCCGGATTGAGCGTCTGGCTTGGCCGCGTCCGCGGCCTGGACCGCTGGGGAAGGCGCGGCCTGGGGGGATTGGCCCGCCGATCCGGATTCCTTCCCCGCCGCCGTTGCTTTCGCTTCCGCTTTCGCCTCGATCACGGTATTGGGCGGCGTTACCGCCGGCGTGGATGCCGCCGGAGCCGTGGGCTGAACCTCCGCTAGGGCGGCTTCAACCGGCTGAGGGATGGCTATCGGCTGGTCAACGGATTTTGCCGGAGCCGGGGCGGCCGGTTGCGGCTTCGCTTCCGGAACGGATTCGGTTTTCTCGGCCGGCTTCGCGGCCGGTTGAGGCTCGGTGGGGAGTGATTTGGTTTCGGTCACGGATGGAGCCGCGGTTTCGGGATGGGCTTTCGCTGATGGCTTTGCTACACCCGCTGGTTTCGTCTCCACGGACGGTTTTGGCTCAACCGCCGGTTGGGGCTGGACCTTCGCGGCCGGGGCAGGCTGAGGCGCCGTGGCCGGAGCGGGTTCCGGCCGGGCCGGCTTCACTACGGGCTGCGCGGCGGCTTTGGATTCCGGCTCGGGTTTGACCTCCGGTTCGGCCTGCGGCTGGACCTTCGGCACATAGGAAGGGTCGAGTTTGATCTGGTCGGACGTGGCCCAGACCACGCGTCCATTTTCGAATTTCACCTGATGGCGGCGGTCCCAATCCTGGCGCGCCGTGATCAGGCCTTTCATTCCTGGAATAATCGTTCTGTTTCCCAAAGGCGCCATGAAGGTTTTGGCGATGACCGGGGCGCCGATATCGTACAGATTGAGATTCACCATGTGCCTCCCTCGAACGCGGTTTGATCTACCTTAACGTACTTGACTCCTGGTGCAAGAGCAAGATAACGGGCGTTCCCCTTCCATGCAAGACACGGCGCGGGAGCGCGGGAGTACGGCCTCCCTGCCACTCTTCCCCGTCACGGTGAACGGGAATACGCTGAAAAAAGTTCATCCGGAGATGGATCGCATTCACGGAAAGAGAACTATGAATCTCGAGCTAAGTCTGCAGGATCAGGTTTGCGTCGTAACCGGTTCCGCGCGGGGGATCGGCAAGGAAATCGTTCTCACCCTGGCCCGGCAGGGCGCGCGGGTGGTGATCAATTACCGGACCAGTGAAACGGCGGCCCAGACGGTGGCGGAAAAGATCCATGCTCTTGGGCGCGAGTGCCTGACGGTTCAGGCGGATGTCAGCCGGCCGGAAGAAGCCCAGCGTTTGATTGAAACGGCGGTCCAACATTGGGGCCGGATCGACCTGCTGGCGCACAACGCGGGGCCGTTCGCCTTGAAACCTCTGGCGGATACCACGATCGAGGAGTGGCATGGATTGATCGCGGGGAACCTGCACAGCGCTTTTTACTGCGCCAAATTCGCGCTTCCCCGGATGCGGGAGCAGGGGGGCGGCCATCTGGTTTTCATCGGATCGATCAAGGCCGATTCGCTGCGGGCGCGCCATCTCGCCTGCCCCTACGGTATCGCCAAAACCGGAATCGTGCTGCTGGCCAAAACCCTGGCGCGGGAGGAGGGACGCCACGGCATCCGGGCCAACGTGATCAATCCCGGCGCCATCGCGGGCGGCTGGGCGACGGAGGCCCGGCGGGAATCGCTGCTCAAACAAATTCCCCTGGGCCGGCTGGGAACTCCCGCGGACATCGCCGGGGCGGTCTTGTTTCTTCATTCCCCCCTGGGATCGTATTGCAATGGGGCGGTGATCAACATGGACGGCGGATTATGGTTGTGAGGGATTTTCGGAACGCCGTTTCGAAGGATTCGATCGTCTCCGGCTCTCCACAACTGGAGTCTGACCGGGGATCAGGTACACTATAAATATGTCGAAGTGCTCTGCTTGGAATCGGCGTCCCGGAAACGCCGATTCTTTATGTCAATGGTGTGGATATCCTAAACTGAGTGAGGCAACTGGTTAACGATGTGTGACTCGGTCGTGATCGCTCCCTCCTTTCTTGAACGGATGATCAGCCATGCCCAGTCCACTTTCCCCGTGGAATGCTGCGGCGTGTTGGGCGGGAAAAAATCGGTGGTCACATCGGTCTATCCCCTGACCAACGACTTGGCTTCCCCTACCCAGTATTTCGCCAATCCCAGGGAGATGTTTCAGGCCGCCCGGAAAATGCGGGAAAAATCCGAAAACATGATCGGCATTTATCATTCCCACCCCCAAGGCCCTTCCACTCCCTCCGTGACCGACCAGGAACAAAATTACTATCCCGGCCTGTTTTATTTCATTATTTCCCTGGCGGAACCAGAGCCCGTGGTGCGCTGTTTCACCATGTCCGAACAGGGGATCTTTTCTCCCATTCAAATCGTTTGATAGGTTGTTATCTTTGGTTCATCGGGCCAGTGCGTATTTTTTTCGAATCGCCGGTGCGCATCTCTTCGAAGTGATCGATGAAAACCACCCCCAAAATTCCCTCTCCCTCTGGGAGAGGGTTAGAGTGAGGGATTTTTTGATAGGGGCGGAACTTGGTGTCCGCCCTCATCCCGGAGTGAATGAAATCGATTTGACCTCATTAGGTACGCACTTCTCGGATGAACCTTATCTTCTAATATGGCGATGACGGATTTCCTTGCGCTCAATCCACCCTGCCTAGACTAATCCCATTCCACTAGAAAATCAGATACAATTCAAAAATGTTTCTTCGCGTGGAAATAGATCAGGTCATTCTCATTATGTATGATACAATGAACCAATTCGCTAGAACCATCTCACTCGAGGGGGTAATCAAAACATGCGATTCACTCAAACGCGCTTGGCCGCAGTATGCTCATTGGTGTTCTGGATGGTTGGAGGTATACTCCTTTCCCATTCCGTTTTCCCGGCCGAGTCCGGTTCCCCTAACGTCTTCTCCCTGATGCCCGCCGATACTCTGGCGGTGGTCCGCCTGGCGTCGATCAGCCAGACGTCGCGGAATCTTGACGCCTTCCTCCTGCCCGCCTTGGGATGGGGCTTGGGTGGGGAACCAGGAAACCACGTCCAGGAGATATTCGCCCTCAAAAGCCTGGACGGAGTCGACAAGCAAAAACCGATATGGATTTTATTGCTGCCCCAGGGGGAGGAGATGAACGATCCGTTCATCGGCCTGTGCCCGCTCTCCGATCCAGCGAAATTCACGGAGCAGTTGGAGATGCCGGCCTCCGCGCCGGGAATCTATTCCAGTGATGATCTTTCCGCCGTGGTGAAGGGGAACTACGCGGTGATGCGCAAAGGCCCCGCTTTGCCCGCGATCCAGGATTGGGTGAAGAATGCCGATTGGAACCAGTTGAATGGCCTGCCGTTCTCTTCGCAGGGTGATTTGAGCCTTTGGATTCAAACCCAGAAACTCATACCCATGTTGCGCGGCGTGGTGGAAAACGCTCTCGATTCCTGGGCGGACATTACGGAAAATTCGCCTACACCAATGCCCGCCAACCTGCTGCCGATTCTCCGGATCGAGTCCGGTTGGGTATTCGATCTCGCGGCCCAGGTGGATACGGTCCAGGTTGACTTGAATTTCTCGGCGGACGCGGTGGAAGTGCGGAAAATCACCCGGACCGTGCCGGGTACACCGCTGGCGGACTATTTCCGAACCGCGAATTTCGCCTCTCTCGATTCCGTGCTGCCGGCGCTGTCCGCCAACAGCTGGATTTCCATGGTGGCCAACTTCGATCCCAAAGTGTACAAACTGATCCAGGACCGGATGATTCAGGATTGCGCCAAGATGGGTATAGACCCGAAAAAGATGGCCACATTCTGGGATCTTTTCTCCAGCCAGTTTGAAGGGACGCTCGCCTTGACGATGAATCCCTCCGGCGAGGAAAAGCGGCCTTTCACGTTTACCGAAGTGATGGGCCTCAAGGAGTCGTCCGAGGCGTCCCGTTTGACCAGTGAATTTCTGGAGATGTTCAAGGAATCGGTGGCGGTCGCGGCGCCGGGGGAAGGGATCAAGATCAACATCACGGAAGACGAGAACGCGGGGAAATACAAGGAGATCCCTTATTCCAAGATATCCATGAAATACGAATTCGACGATCCCGAATCGCCGGAAGCCCAAGCGTTGAAAGACATGGACATGGACTTCTACATGGCCACGGCGCCCCGCGCCTTGATCCTCACCACCCAGGAGATCGGCCCCGTGATCGATCAGGTGCAATCGGGCAAAGCCCCGGCGGCGGACAGCCTTCCCTGGATCAAACAAGCCGGTCCGAAGGCGATGCTGGCGATGCGCCTCAGCCTGATCGAGCAATTGCGTATGATCAAGCAGCAACTGGCGAAAACCGCGGGCGGGAGCGTCAATCCTCTCGCGATGGTGGAAATCCCCGACAGCGCGAATACGCCGGGCGTAACCATGGACATGCGGGTTGAAGAGGGAGATGCCGTGTCCCGGATGCGGATTCCTGCCCAAGAGATCAGCACCATCCGCATGGCCATCATGGGCGGCATGACGCCGGAAGAGGATGAACCGGGGCAACAGCCGGAGGCGCAAGAACCGGATAATCAGGAATAACGTTCCCTCCAAGTATTGGAACCGGGGCGGTTCGATGGATCGGATCGGACTGTCCCGGTTTATTTCATTCACGCGATTCACGCGCGCGCCGGCGGATTTTGGATGGCCTGGTCAAGCAGGTCGTGGTCGGCGAGCACCAGGGCGGCCATGGCCTCGACGATGGGAACCGCGCGGGGAACCACGCACGGATCGTGCCGGCCGCGGGGCTTCAGGATTGTCGCTTCTCCCCGCGGCGTGACGGTCTCTTGCGCCCGCAAGATGGTGGCAGTGGGTTTGAAAGCCACGCGGAACAGGATGTCTTCGCCGTTGCTGATGCCTCCCTGCACCCCGCCGGAAAAATTGGTGCGGGTGTGAATCCGGCCCTCGGAAGCGTAGAAAAGATCGTTGTGCTCGGAGCCCTTCCTCAACACGCCGGAGAAGCCGCTGCCGATTTCAAATCCCTTGGTGGCGGGCAGGGAGAGCATGGCCTTGGCGAGGTCGGCTTCCAGCCGGTCGAACACCGGGCAACCGAGCCCCGGCGGCGCGTGGCGGATCACACATTCGATAATGCCGCCGACGGAGTCGCCGTCCCGGCGCGCCTGGTCGATCAGTTCGTACATTTGCCGGGCCATCTCGGGATCGGGGCAGCGGACGGGATTGTCCTCCACTTGTTCCCGTGTCACCTGGCGGGGATTGATATTGGCTTCCAGATTGTAGATTTGCTGGACATAAGCCACGATTTCGACGCCGTGACGCCTATGCAAAAGTTTGCGGGCGATAGTTCCCCCCGCGACGCGGCCGATGGTTTCGCGGGCGCTGGCGCGGCCGCCGCCCCGGTAATCGCGGATGCCGAATTTGGCGTCGTACGTGTAATCGGCGTGCGACGGCCGGTAGGCGTTCTGCATTTCCGAATAATCCTGGGAACGGGCGTCCTGATTGTGAACCATCATGGAAATGGGCGTCCCCAGGGTTTGCCCCTCGAACACTCCGGACAGGATTTGTACGGTGTCGCTTTCACTCCGCTGCGAGGTGATGAGACTTTGGCCGGGCCGGCGTCGGTCCAATTCGGCCTGAATCTCTTCCGGCGTGATGGGAATCCGCGGCGGGCAGCCGTCCACCACCACGCCCACCGCCCCGCCATGCGATTCGCCCCAGGTGGTGATCCGAAACACGCGCCCAAACGTATTGCCCATCGCTCGCTCCTTTCGCCGACATTGTAGCGCGGCGCCGCCATCCGGGGAGAAGGATAGATCTGAAACAATGGAACAAATAAGGTTCATCCGATCAGTGCGTACATTTTTCCGAAAGCGTGGCCGGACATCGATTAGGCGGGTGGGAGAGAGCCCCCTTAAATCCCCTCTCCCTCTGGGACAGGGCCAGGGTGAGGGAAATCCTTCCCTTGACGCCGGTCCCCTCGGCGGGTTCCTATACGCCGGGCGGGAAGGAACTGATTTTCCTTCGGTTCCGAGTAATGGAATGGCAATACGATTTTCCCCATCCTGTACGCACTTGCCGGATGAACCACAAATAACGATATACGGGGAGATTTACCGGACGGATTCGGCTTTTTCAATGTGAAGCAGAATTTGCTGGGCCAGGTACTCAAAATCCTTGTAGCATTGTTTCACCGCGCCGACATGCGCGCCGATCGCCCCATCCGCCGGCTTCAAAAAAAACATCGGCTTGCGCGCTTCCATGGCCATGGGCATCAGGCTGCGGTAATGCTTGATCAAGGTCAGGCAGTGAGGATCCTCCGCGATCGAGGGAGGATTTGGCGCCGGTTCGGCCAGCACCGATTCGCGGTAGACCGCCGGAATCCGGGCAATCCATCGATCGTAGGCTTTCACGGGCCGGTCCTGGCGGAGCGCGTGCTGGAGTACAACATAACCCAAGGGGCTCATCTCTCCCTTGGGGAGATTCAAATTCGTCTCCGGCTTTTCACCTAACCGTTTTTTCCACCCCCTCCGCCAATCGCGGAGCGTGGGCCCCAGGTTGCGCAGGCCTTGGATCGAGTAAAGATCCGGCGACAGGGGAATGACGACATAATCGGAGGCGATCAGCGCGGCGCGGTTGATGGCCCCCAGATTCGGCCCCACATCGATCAAAACCAGTTCCGCTTTTTGTTCGTCAGCGCAAACCGCCAGGATGCGGTAAAATGCGGAGATGACCCGGAATGCGCCCGCGTTTTTCTCCAGACACTTCGGCCATTGTTCGCTGAGAGGATCTTCAAACTTAGACAGATCCATGTTTCCCGCGATCAGGCCGATTTTCCCCGTAATAAAATCATGTTCGGAATTTATCCTTTGCACGATGGGAGTCTGGATATCTCCTGTAATATCGATCAAGGGTACCACGGCATCCTGGATGGTATTGGGGCGGCTGTCATCGTTCCACAACTCTTCCAATTGTTCGTCTTCCAAAAACATGGCCGTCAAATTGGATTGGGGATCCAGATCCGCGGCGAGGACATCATGCCCCTGATCGGCGAACATCCAGGCGAGGTGATAGACCAGCGAGGTTTTGCCCACTCCACCCTTGTTATTGAAAAACGCGATGGTTTTCATGAGCGTTTCCGGATCACCGCCAGCACCGAATTGGTTTCAAATCCAAAATCCGCGGGGGGATTTCCGTTTTCCCGCAAGGCCCGTTGCGCGCGTTGCACTCCCACACCGAACCGGTTGACATAACCCATGACTTTCAAGGCCTCGGCGAGAACCGGATTCCGGTAGGACGTCTGATCGGGAAAATTTTCGGATGTCACTTCGCCGTACAATCCGCCAGGACTGTGAATTTCAATCCGGCCGGAAAACCAGAAAAACCGGATGGGGCTGGTGGAGCCCTCGTAATTCCGGTGCAGCACCGCGTTCATCAAGAGTTCCCGGAGCGCCACAAGAGGGTAATCCAAAATCATGCGTTCCTGGAGCGCGGATTCTAAAACGGGATAACGGGTGATTTCCAACTCGATAAAATCATCCAGATTCCGAAGCAGAGTCAACAGATCTCCGGAAAATTGTTTTTCATTCAACACCGGATTCGTGGAGTCGTCCCCGTCAAACCGGACGAATTGGATGTACGCGCCCGGGATCCAGTGGAGTGGATCTTGCCCCAAAAGAAGAATCCCGGCATGCGTGGGGCATTGCCGGCGCGGATCGTACAAACGCAGGGACGCGAGTTGTTCTTCCAGGTTCCGGTTGTTTTCCTCAATCACATCGCTGGATACCGCGTTCGGCAAGTAAGTAACGAGAAACAATTCCCGATTCAGTTCAGAAATAGATGAACCCAGGCAGGGCCGGGCATCATATGTGAGTTCGTGAGAGATTCTCCGTTCCGTTAAAATCCGTTCTTCCTGCTCCGTAGCGGATCGCTGCGTGGGGCCGATCCGTACCCAAACCCGGCCTTTATACCGCACCGGAGGAAGCAGGGAAGGCATTACTTCCACCACCGCCACATCTCCCTCGTTATCATCAAATGAGTAGGAATTGACATGAATCGTGGGGAGAGGCTGCACACTGCCGCTGTTCGCAATGGAGGCCAGATCCTTCAGTAATTCATCCGTAACGCGCAGTCCCGTCCGCTTTCCCGTTTTATCGTCCACCCCGACAATCAAATATCCTGGCTGATTATGATGTGGCAAATCGTTGGAGAAGGCACACACCGTTTGGCAAAACTTGTCCATGTCTTTCGAGGCACGCGTACGTTCCACCCGGTCGGATTCCAGATCGTTGATCAGAGAAAGGAGGACTTCCAGACTCAACATGCGCGGTATCCTCTCCCGGCAAGGTTTTTCCTATTATGGTGGAAAAGCAGGTGGGTTTAAATACACGGGATGCGAATCATTTCGTCCCGCCCGTCCCCAAACCGATCACCGGCGCGGCGTTTCGTTCCAGAAGGATGTGCGCCAGGCGGCGGGCGATGGCCTTGTGGCCCAGGGCGTTGGGGAAAGGGGAGGACTCGTCCAGCAGGAGGTGGGCGAAGGGAATGCGGCCCAGGATGTAGACGGGCGATTTCCATTCGACGGAATCGGTGAAATCCGGCGGGGTCACCTGGTACTGAAAGGCAAAGTTTTTCGCGGCGTTGTCGTACGCGCCGGATTCGGTTCCCCAATCTCCCTCCACGCCGCCGGTGGTGAAGGTGAAATAGAGGGTTTGCGGCTGGCCGAAATGCAACCGCAGCGACCAGATCCGGTCCTGAGCGCGTTCGTCACCATGGGATCCGTCGTCGTACATCCGGATCTGGTTGGGCCGGCCGTCCCCCAACAAGGGATGGTTGCCGCTGATGAAAACGGCGGAATTCACGGAGACGGAGTCCGGGACAAAAACCCGGAACAGGTAGGTGGAATTGGCCTCGGCGTAAAAATGGTTGAATCCATCGGTTTCGTAGTCTTCGTTTTTGGCCAATGACAGGGCGAAACTTTTACGCCGCTCTTCGAACTGCCCCAGCCGGTCGAACAAAGCCCGCAGATCGAGAAGAGGGACATCCCGCCGCCGGGTCAGATCCTCAAATACCGGGGTGAGTTTGAAATTCAGGAGATCGGTGTTGACGAGGACCGCCTGGCCGCCCCGGCCGAGATGATGTCCGAGAATCGCTTCGATGGCCTGGACGAAATCGGCGGCGGGCACTTTATCCACCCAGGCGCCCCGGGCGGCGCGGCCCTGGATTTCCTCCGCGATCGCTTCCCGGCCGGCGCGGGCGCGAAACTGATGCCACCATGCGCCCAGGGCGCTGTGATCCCGCCAGAACCGGAGGAAACCGCCCGGTTTTTCCAGCAACTGATGCTCCCGCAGACGGGTCACTAATTCCTTTTCGGACATGCGGCTTTCAAACGAATCAAATAGCCCCAGGGCGAGAATGAGGATGTCGGGTTGGAAGTTATGGACCAGAGTTTCGTATTGTTGTAGCGCATGATAAACGGTGAAACCGGGCGCAGCGAAATTGAGAACCTCAAACCGCGCCGCGCCCCCCGGATTGAGCGCCGTTTCCAACACCGCGGGGAAGGCCTCTCCGGGAGGCACGCCCCACCCGAACGGCAGACTGTCCCCGAGGACCGCCACCCGGATTTTGCCGGGGGACTTGTCCAGGGACACATCGCCCATGCGCATGCCATACCGGTTGGTTTCCACCCGCATGGGGGGATTCCCGGAGGACGAAGGATTTTCCCACACCAGGCCGGGACGCAGAGAAGCGTAGGCGGCAGGCTGATACAGCTCGGCGAATTCCGCCGGATGGATGGCCAACTCTCCCGGCCCGTTTCCCTCAACCAACGGATGCAGCAGCGCATCCAGCATGAGAACCGCAAGGATTCCCAACATCAGAACCAAGATGCCAAATCGACGATTCATCATCCTCTTCAATCGCCGGCCGGGACTTCCATCGGTCCCGATGTCGGCTGATTCGATGATTTGATCCTATCCAGGATAATCGTTTTGTGGTATTTTTCATAGATAGAGACCCTGGAAGTCCCAAAAACCTGGATCGATTCTTTGCTTCAATGTGCCGATGACTGGGAATCCAACCCTATCCAAGCAACGGGCCGTCTGCCGTCAATGCCGGCATTATTATATCACCTGGGACCGCCATAGGCCCTATGGCTGCAAGGCCCTGGGATTCAAATCCGCGAAAATCCCCTCGCAAGTCGTCTACGAAAGTTCGGGCCTCGAGTGCCAATCGTTTCAATCCAAGGCCAAAGCGTGATTCTCCCAGTCCGAAACGTGGTTCTGGCCGTGGCCGCCCTGCCGAACGGATTCGGGCAGCCTTCCTTCCATCCCCCTTCGGAAGAACGGATTGACGCCTGGAGCACCATTCGTTGACACCAGGCGCGGATTCATGCGACCATCGTCCAAAACGAACCATCCGAAGGAGAAGGCTCATGGATACATCACAACCTGTGCGGAGACGCTCATTCTTGCTCACGGCGGCGGGAAGCGCCGCGTTCGGCTTGATCGGCATGCGGGGACCGGCGTCCGCCCGGCCCCTGGGCGCCAATGACCGCATCCATACCGGTCATATCGGCGTGGGAGGGCAGGGAAGCGGCCTGTTGCGCCGTGTGGTGCAGCGGGAGCAGAAGGAAGGCGATGTGAAAGTGATCGCGGTATGCGATATTTACAACCGGCGCAAAACCCGAGCCAAGGAAGCGGCCAGCCTCGATAATTCCGGAGTCTATCACGATTACCGCGAACTCATCGACCGCTCCGACATCGACTCGGTCTTCATCGCGACACCCGATCATTGGCATTCCACCATCGCCATCGACGCCATGAAAAAAGGCAAGGATGTGTACCTGGAAAAGCCGATGACCCTCACCGTCGATCAAGCCAAACAGGTCTATGAGACGGCCAAACAATACGGGCGGATCCACCAGGGCGGCGCGAGCGGAGCATCCAGCGCGTGGTGTTGGAAAGCGCGGGAGGTCATCGCGGAGGGGATGATCGGCAAGCCGGTCTGGTGCCAAACCTCCTACTCGCGCAACAATCCCCATGGCGAGTGGAATTGGGAAATCGATCCCAACGCGGGACCGGACGCTGCGGGAGAGGATTACGTGGATTGGAAATTCTGGCTGGGACCCGCCAAGTCCCGTCCCTGGTCGGCGGACCGCTTTTTCCGCTTCCGGAAGTTTTGGGACTACTCGGGCGGAATCGCCACCGACTTGATGTACCACCGCCTCACCCCGCTGCACATCGCCCTGGGACTGGGATTCCCCAAGCGGGTGGTGGGCACGGGCGGCATCTGGTATTGCAAGGAAGCGGTCGACACCACCACCGGCCAGCTCGATGTCCGCGAGGTGCCCGATACCTTCACGATCAGCGCCGATTACTGGGCCAAACTCTCCGTCAACATTCCCTCCTCACTGGTGAACGATACCGGCGTGCCGACCTTGATCCGCGGCCACAAGGCCGATCTCTATCCCTTGGAGGGACGTGACCAGCGGGGCATCCGCGTCGTGCCCCAGGGGCCTTACATGAAAGAGTTCCAGGAGAAACACGGGAAGGAAGAAATCGTGATCGAGGCGGAACCGCGGGAAGATCACATGAGCAACTTCTTCTCCTGCATGCGCACGCGCGAACAACCCACACTCAACGCCCTGGTGGCCTATCAAGTGATGTGCACCATCGGCATGAGCGTGGAATCTTATAAAAAAGGCCGTCATCTCTATTTCGATGGCGAAAAGGAAAAAGTCACCCAACATCCTTTCCAGGACATGGTGGACCGGGTTTGATTGGAGAATGACTCGGGGTGCAGGGTGAGGAAACTATACAGGGGCGGACCGCGGTGCCCGCCCTGTTCATAAGCGCTGGGTTTAATCCTGGGAAATACTGGCCCATGATCTATTCTCTGTGTCTTCCGTGCCCTCCGTGTTTCAATCCATTTAATCAGAACCTCCCCTCCTTCTCTGCTCCCTCCCCCTCTGGAAGAGAGCTGGGGTGAGGGAGAACCCATCGCAAAGCAAACACCTTCTAATATACACAAATATATACAAATCCCTCAAGATTCAGGGTCTTCTTCAGGGGACGCCTTCAAACCAGCCCAGGGATTCAATTCTGGGCTTACAAAATGCCCTATTGAAATGTGCGCATTCCGGAAGAACCTCACTTATACACATCCAACAACTGTACCCGGGTGGCTTCCAGGCATTCCACGATGACGGGGATGAACAAACTGAACATCTCATACCCCAGGTCATGATCTTGCGCGAATTTGTTGCGCAGACATTCGCCGTCCAACGCGAAGGCGCGGGTCAACTCGGTGGCGCGGGCGCTGAACCGCCAAGTGTACGGCGGCATCAGCCAGGACCACCCCAGCACATCGCCCTCCGTCATCGTCTGAATGAGCACGATTCCCTTCGGCGGGCAATACATTTCCATCGACACTTTCCCCTGCCGGATGAGATAGAACTGCTTGGCTTCTTCCCCTTCCTTGAAAACGTAGTCCCCCGCGTTGAAGCGGACATGGGAGGCGCAGCCGGTCAGGAGATCCAAAAACCGGGGATTTACCTTTTGAAAGAAAGGATGATCATTCAGCAGGGGTTCATGGATTTTCATGGCGGGAAGACTCCTTTCCCCGGGGGGATTGATTCAAAGAGGGTTTATTGGATCTCTCGTTGTTACCTCTCCATTGCGCGGTCCGCTGGAGATTGAGTTTTTTGACGATTCAGCCCCAGACCCATGACCGCACGCATCCAAATTACCACAATTTTCAAGAAAGCGTAAGCGTTTTTTATGGAGAAGGCGGTTTTCAATCCCTATTAAAAAATGTGGATTAACCGGTAAGTGCGTACAGGATGGGGAAAATCGTATTTCAATTCCCCGACTCCAAACTGAAGGGAAAATAATTCTCTTCCCGCCCAGCCTTTAGGAACCAACCGAGGGGATCGGCGCCAGGGTGAGGGAATTTTTTTTAGGGGCGGACCAGGGTGTCCGCCCCGGACGTACGTTTCTTCCGTGTGATTAACGAAGGACTTTTGTAAAGCCGGGGCGCGTCGTTACGTGCCTCCGCGCAGGCCTGTGCATGGATGGGGTGGATTCCGGCGATCCAAAATCATATTGACAAAGCGGGATGTCCGATGGGAAGATAGTCCATCATCGAGCGGCGACTCCCGGGTTCATCGAAATCGACAAAAAGCAAAGGAATCCCCTATGATGAATAAGACGCTCGGCTTGTCCACCGCCTTCACTCTGATCGAATTGTTGATCGTCGTCGCTATTATCGGAATTTTGGCCGCCATTGCCGTGCCCAATTTTTTGAACGCGCAGTTGCGGGCCAAGATCGCCAAAAGCGTGGCGGAGATGAAAACCATCGACACCGCGCTGGAATCATACCATATCGACCGCAATAAATACCCTCCCTTCATCGACACCAACGGTGTGAATATCAATCCCGTCAACCGCCGGCTCATACCGTTGACCACGCCGGTAGCCTACATGTCCACGGTTCCCCAAGATCCGTTTCTGGCCCAGATCTACGGCGAACAGTTTTTCAAGGAGAACGATCCCGCCTACGTGACCTATGATTATGTGGACGCCTGGACCATCATCAACAACGGCAAGAATGCGTCCTTGACTTTCAAGATGCGCTGCTCCGAATGGGTTCTGGTCGGCGCGGGTCCGGACGGCGACGCCAACACGTATGGCCGGGCCTGGCCGTATGACATGTCCAATGGCCTGCACAGCAAGGGAGACCTGGTCCGGACCGGGCCTAGAACGTCGTTCCCTTGTGATCCGGTATTTATCGGGATTTGAGATTCATTCAGGGATCGATCCGTGGATCCCGCATATCAGGGGGGAGTTATCTTCATGAAACATACCCGGCGCGAGTTTCTGCGAGAATCCGCCGCTTCGCTCGCGGCTGCCACGGTGTTGAATAAACCTCAATCAATCCAAGCAGGAAATGAGAAACCTATGAATGAACGCGGTATGGTGAATGGTTATACGCCTCTCGATTTGTCCACCCTGTGCAACGGGAAACCGGAATTGATCGCTCCACCCGCGAAATTCCCCCGGGGCCGCCGGCTGCTGCGGGGATTGCCGTTTCAGATCGGTCCCGATACACCCGAAGATCCATCCCTGTTGTATTTTGGACCGGATGGCTACCACGAACCGGTCGTGATCCCCATCCAACGCCAGGCCCGGTGGGTGATCGTCGCGCACCGGCTGCTGGAATCGCGCATCCACGCGGGAGAAACCGCCGGGCGGCTGATCGCCAATTATGTTTTTCAATACGACGGCCAACAAACCGTGACCGTCCCCATTCGCGAACGCCTCGAAATTTCAGTCGTCCCTTCGGATTGGGGACAATGGCCCATCCTGGCGGCCGCGGATCAAAACGACGGATTGCAGGCCCGGCATAGCGGCCCCTGGGGTGATACCGGCGAACGGCAAACCGAGGTGATCCAGGCGTCGCCGCGCTGGTTTGTGCTGTGGGCGTGGTCCAATCCCCGGCCCGAGCAGCGGATCGAGCATCTCCGGATCGAGCCCATGGACCGCCGGTTTGTGGCCGCCGGCGTCACCGTCAGCTCCCTGGAAGAGCATCCCTTCGGCCGGGAGCCCAAACGGCCGGTTACCATCACGCTGAAGGATCAGGAGACGGCCGCTCAACCGTTCGGCCTGTCCGTTGAAGTCGATCGGGGATCGGTCACCTATCCCTATCCCTTGCCCGCCGGATCAGCCCAAGAGTTTCAGGATGACGCCATGAAGGGCTGGGGGCAGGATTACAATTCCCGCAACAGTCCGGCCTACGTGGAAATTGCGGCGCTGCCCTCCGCCACGATCCGTCTGAAACATGGGGAAGAGGAAATCGAGTCCCTCGCTTGGAACGACGTTCTGGAGAAAAAGGCGGTCGAAACGGGGAAAGTCCGCGTGGAACTGGTGGACCGGGGAAAGAACTGGGTGCATGTGACGGTCGTGGACGGGGAAACCGGGAAGCCTGTTCCCTGCCGGGTCCATTTCCGTTCACCGGAAGGCGTTCCCTACCAGCCGCACGGCCATCACGATCATCTGCTCTCGGATATGGGCACCTGGCATATCGACAACGGCGGTGATCTCCGGCTGGGGCATGTCACGTACGCCTACATCGACGGGACCTGCCAGGGATGGCTGCCCCGGGGCGAAGTGCTGGTGGACGTGGCGAAGGGATTCGAATACCAGCCCCTGCGCGCCCCAGTGACAATTCAGCCGGGACAACGCGAACTGACCTTGCGGATCCAGCGGATGACAAATATGAATCATGAGCGTTGGTTCAGCGGGGATACGCATGTCCATTTTCTATCCAGCGTGGGCGCGCAGCTCGAGGCGCGGGGTGAGGACCTCAATGTGGTGAACCTGCTGCAGTCCCAATGGGGGCACCTTTTCACCAACACCGAGGAATTTATCGGCCGTCCTCTCTATACGGACGACGGGCGCACCGTGGTGTACGCCTCCCAGGAAAACCGCCAGCACATCTTGGGCCACCTGAGCTTGCTGGGGCTGAAGCATCCCGTGATGCCCTGGTGCACGGACGGCCCCGCGGAAGCCGAACAAGGC
Source organism: bacterium (assembly GCA_041946805.1). Classification (GTDB taxonomy): domain Bacteria; phylum Hinthialibacterota; class Hinthialibacteria; order Hinthialibacterales; family Hinthialibacteraceae; genus JABLXU01. The sequence continues at coordinate 16,453 of JBHGBC010000031.1, read as the reverse complement.
GGGAGCCTGGAAACCACGCTCAGCCATTGGGCGGACGCGTGCCATCAGCAGGGGGGAACCGTGGTGGTCCCGCACATGCCCACCCCCAACTGCGAAATCGCCGCGTTGATCGCGGCCTCCCGTGTGGACGGTTTGGAAATGACCCGTCATGAAATGTACGTGCATGCCGAATACTACCGCTACCTGAATGCCGGCTGCCGGGTGCCCCTCGTGGGCGGAACCGATAAGATGTCCGCTGACGTTCCAGTTGGCATTTACCGCACGTATGTGTACATCCCGCCCGAGGAGGAATTCACCTACGAGAACTGGTGCCTCAATCTGCGCCGGGGCCGGACGGTGTTGAGCGGCGGGCCCATCCTGCGCTTCACGGTGAACGGCCGCATGGTGGGCGATACCCTTGCCTTGCCCGGCCACGGCGGCACGGTGGAAGCCGCCGTGGAAGCCGACAGTATCTTCCCCATTCACACCCTCGAAATCGTCCAGGAAGGCCGGGTGGTGGCATCGACCGAAGAATCCAAGGGAGCGAACCGGCTGCGGCTGAAGGCCTCGCTGTCCGTGGATCATCACTCGTGGCTGGCGGCGCGGGTCAGCGGTCCGGGATTCGCCCAGTACCTGCCGCATCATGACGGCTGGCGGCGGGGCATCATGGCGCATACCTCGCCCATCTATGTTTCCGTGGGCGGCGAATGGTGGATGCACAACGAGGAGACGGCGCAATACATGCTGACCCTCATTCATGGCGGTTTGGAATACCTCCGGACCCGTTGCCGCCAATATCCTCCGGACAGGATCACGCATCACCATGGCGAAGCGGATCATCTGGCCTACCTTGAACGCCCGTTCCTCGAGGCCGTGGAAATAATTCAGGCTCGCAGGAAGAAATATGGAAAATAAAAGCCTACGGAAGGGAAGAGCATTAAACGTAGGATGGGTTGGCGCGAAGTGCGCAATCCATCACAATCCGGATCATCCTGGTCATCTTGACCATCCGGATTCGAACCATTCTCCGCGCCCCCCGCGGCTGGCGGGATCCTCGCCCCGCCAGCCTGTTCCCGATGGAATGGTTCCTGGTTGTGAAACTCCGGATTCCATTTTCACACCGGCATCTCGATGCGGAAGTTGGAATTCCACAATTCGTCCCAGGTCACCTTCTCCCGCCGGAGGGCCGCTTCCCGGCCGAGCACGCACGTGAATGTGCTGGTGGAAACGTAATCGCTGTTGTTGATGTACGGTCCTTCTCCTAATACGCTGGCCGTGAAACGCTGCATCTCCACGAGCGTGGAATCGCGGATGTCCCCGTGGGTCACCGGTTCCTCGCCTTTGCGCACCAGGCCCTTGCGTTCATCGTAATACCCCTGCGTGCCTATGATCTGCTTTTCCGAACCTTGATAGCCCGGATCGATTTGGGTTCCCGTGTGGGACAAACTGAATCCGTTGGGATATTCATACAAAACCTGGATGTGATCGAAGATGTCTCCTACATCCAAACGCACTTTGCGGCCGCCCGTGCCCGTGGCGCTGACCGGCAGCATGCCGGTGAACCAGTTGAACACATCCAGGTTATGGATGTGCATCTCGACGATGAAATCGCCGGACGCCCATTTGTAATACAGCCAATGCTGGACCTGGAAATCCCGCTCCGTGAAATGCGCCGGCCGTGGTTTGCGCCACAAATCACTACCCATGCGGGTGGAATGCCCCACCAGCGGCTGGCCGATGGCCCCCTCGTGGATCATCCGGGCGATCTTTTGCCGCCCTTCGTCGTAACGCGACTGCAAGCCCGCGCCCACGGTCAGTTTCCTCTCCGCTGCCTTTTTGCCGGCTTCCATGAATTTCCGGCATCCCCAAGCGTCCACGGCGATCGGCTTTTCAGCAAAGACATGTTTGCCCGACTCGATGGCGTCCTCGCACTGCATCGGGCGGAAATAGGGCGCGGCGGTAATCAAGACGGCGTCCACGTCCTCGAGAGCCAGCAATGGCTTGTACCCATCGATCCCGGCAAAACACCGTTCCGGCTTGACGTCGAACTGGATGGCTGGTTCTTTCATCTGAAAATCGAAATAATCGGCCAGCGCCACCACTTTCACCTTGTTGGTCTGCACCAGGTTCCGCCCATCGAAACTGCCCCGTCCCCCCGTCCCGATGATGCCCATCTGGATCATCGAGTTGGCCTCGGCCGCGAACACTTGATGGGGTTTCAAGATCGTGAAGGCCGATATGCCCGCCGCGGCCGTGGTGGTATCCTGCAAAAAACTCCGCCGGGTTACGGGATGGTTGTTTGCTTGGTTCATTATTGGTCTCCTTTCGATACATGAATGATTTAAGGTGCGTTCAGGAATAATCTGCAAATCCCCTCTCCCTTGGGAGAGGGTTCGGGTGAGGGTCAGGATCAGGGTCAAGGAAAGCCGTTTATTTACAGCCCCTCACCCCAGCCCTCTCCCCATGGGCGAAGAAGAAAAAAACGTGTCGTTTTTTTATCAAACCAGCGTCAACGTGGATTCCCCCTTGGGCAAATCAAAACACACCAGGACCTCGTTCTCCCGCCGGGTCCAGGTGGATCGCTTCAACCGGAGGGAGTGGGATACCTCATTCAATTCAATCATTGGCTCTTGGATTTTCAATTTGGGAACCTGAGGCGCGGTGACTTGGATAGCCACCGTGAATTCCGGACACGCGTAGGGGGCCTGGAACCGGATTTCGTTCCCGTTGCGCGAGATGCGGGTCAGTTCCTTGGCGGCCCAGTAGCGGGCGATCTCGCTGAGTTTCATCCACACCAGGTTGTCGTATCCTTCATGCAACCGCTTCACGGCTTCCTTAAGGATGTTGAATCCCAGTTCCAGCCCATTGAAATAAATCCCCGGCCAATGGCAGACCATGATGGCCGGCTCGCCCCGCCGGATCACTTCCGGCATCCGTCCGCCCTCGAGATCCGGCGTGATCAGCAGGTCCACCGAGCCGGGCGTCAGACCGTCCCATCCGCCGAACCAATCGCCCGTGCAACCGATGATCGACACGGCGCATTTCGGATCCGGGCCGTCCAGGCCGGAGGCGTATTCCACCCGCGGGGCGACGGATGTTTCATCCGTGAACAGGTCCCGGAAATAATGAGGGATTTCCGCTTGGAACACATCGCGGCAGGCTTCGAGCGTGGCCTGCGCCAATTCGGGCCGCGCCCGGCTTCCGAATCCGCCCGGGGTGGTGATGCCCTCGCAGGGGATTTCCACGTTCTTCAAGATCCGCAGGGCATAGGCCATGTAATCAGCCAGTTGGTCCACCGATTTCCCCGCCGACCAGCCCCAGTTCTCCATGAAATTTTCGTTGCGTTCGGGGTACGAGCGGCCGGTCTTGGTGTCGATGACCCAGGTGTGGCTGATCATTTCGGGATGGAAATCCCAATTGGAGGGCAGCTCGGCGCGGACGAGGTGAAGGCTGTCCAGCAATTCCCGCTTCGACCAGCCCGGCAAATCCCGGTCCAGCCAACCGACACAGGAAGGGTAGGGAACCACGCTATACTTGCCCTTCACTCCCACGTCCCGGCACCAATCGGCGAATTTCCGCACGAACGCGTCGGGAATCTCCCGCGGAAGCGATTTCCATGGTTGTTTATATTGATCCGGGAACACTTCGGCGAATTGCGGGATGGCGAAATGCGCCATGTTCACCAGGCAGGTCGAATCATCGATGATAAAACTGAGGGGAACGCGGGCGCGGGGATTGATGACTTTTATGCCGTTCACCGGTTCCGGCCGTTCGCCGGGAATCTGCGCCAGCACCGGGCGGTTTGTGATTCCAAGCCCGGCTCCCAGCAGTCCTGTCACTGTGCTTTTTATAAAATGACGTCGAGTCTCAGCGGTCATGTAGTCTCCTCCCCGTTCATCCTTGGAATGGTTTTCACTGTACCACACCCCTCTTAGCGTGACTAGAATGCGTGAGATCATTCTCCCGCTTCATCTCCGGTGGAATGTGTTCAACAATGGAGAGTGAAATAAGTAGCCGACCCGCAGGGTCCAAGGTGAATAGCCGGGGGTGACAACCCCCGGTACCGTAAAATCGAAGATCAACCCCAACGGGGTTGAATGATTATACGTTCAACCCTTGCCGGGTTGGTCCTTTTTTTCCTCGCGCAACCGTAGGCTGTCGCCCACGGCTATCACAATAGATCCCTTCGGGATCTTTATCCACGATGCTCGTCTTCGCGGGGATGACATCCCCGGTGGATTTATGGATAAATATCGATGCCAGGCGATGATCGAATTTGTGAAGAAAGGAAACTCGTCATGTGGTTGTATCGAATCAGCCTCTGCCTTTGTCTGGCCGCGCCGTTGGGTCTGGCCCAGGAACGGCCGGTGATTCAAGCCAGCGATGTGGTCTTCATGTATGTGCCGAACGATCCCGGCCAGTACGATACCTATCAAGGCACCGTCACCGGCTGGGGCGGCCGCTCCCGCAGCCGTGATGCGAAAGACGTGGAGAACTTTCGGAAGCGGGTGGAAGAAGCGCATAACCACGGGATGAAATACTGCGGCAGCGTGGATTACCTGGTCGATTTCGCGGGATACATCGACTTCAATCCTGAACGCTTCATGGACGCCGTCTGCCGCGGCCTGGACGGCAATCCCCTGCGCGTTCCCTGGCTGTGGGATCACAAGCACAAGGGTCATCCCTCGTATTGGTTCTGCACCAATAATCCCGATCACCAGGCCTACATCCGCGATCAGGTGGAACGCGCCTGCCTGGCCCCGATCGATGGTTTGCACATCGACGACTACAGCGGAACGTCGGCCTGTTCCGATTACAACGGAGGCTGTTTCTGCCCGGTGTGCATGGAGGGATTCCGCGGCTACTTGAAAAAACGTTTTTCCAGCGAAGAGTTGAAAGAGAAGGGAATCAGCGATGCCGATTCGTTCGACTACCAGGCCTTCTTGAAATCCAAGGGCGTAACCAACGAACAATACCGCCGGCAGCACTGGCAATGCCCTTTGGTAACCGAGTTCCAGGATTATCAAAACGAGTGCATGCAGGAACGCATCCGCGCCACGTTTGAATACGCCGAGCAGCTGCGCGGACGGCCGCTGCTGCGCAGCGTCAATTCGCATGCCGGTTCGCCCCGGACCCTGCTGCCCGCGCCCATCATCGATTATTTCTGCGGCGAGGTGTCTCATCAGGCCGCATCGGAACAAGTGTCGCGCGGCCCCGTGTTCGTGTACCGGTTGGTCGAAGCGGCAGGCAGGCGCCAAACCGCCACCGCCTCCGGCCAGGATTGGGCCTGGATCAAGGCGCACGAAAAACCGGGCCTGGTCCGTACCTGGATTGCCCAGGCCTACGCCCACGGCAGCGTCTTCATGGTCCCGCATCGCCAATGGTGCTATACACAAGAATTGGGCACTCACTGGTGGAACGGGAAGCCGGAAGATTTCGCCGATCTGTATCAATTCGTCCGCGAAAACCGCGCCTTGCTGGACGGCTATAACTCCTTGGCGAATACGGCCGTTTTGTGCACGGACTCCGGTTTCAACGCCATGGAGGACGCCGCCGGTGAACTCACGCGGGCCAATATTCCGCACGATCTGATCTATGTATCGAATACGCAAGAGAATGAAGACGAATTGATTCATCAATTGTTCCGCTATGAATCCGTCATCACGTCCCAAAGTGATAATCTCCCCCAAGTGGAGAGAACCCGCTATCTCGCTTGGAACGGCTTGTCCGAGTGTCCCGCCGAAATCAAACAATCCGTATCGGTTGACGGCGCGGAGCGGATCGCCGTGTCGCTGCGGTACAATCCGGATCGAAATGACGCGCCCGTCGTGTGCCATGTCCTGAATCAAAATTACGATGTCCAAAAAGACACCGCCGCACCGGTCACGATTCGATTGAACTTGCGGGAAGATTTGTTCAAAAAAGCCACTGGCGGGAGAGCGCTTCAGTCCGCGGTCCTGCACGAGCCGAAAACGGAAAGCCGGGAGATCGAGTTGAAGAAAGAAGGCGGTTCGTATTTGTTCACGTTGGAGAATTTGGGATTGTGGGGGATGGTGGAGTTGAAATAAGAGTAAATTAGGACCATCCGGGAAGAGCGTGCCTAATGAGGTAAAATCGATTTCATTCCTTACAGGATGAGGGCGGAACCCAGGCCGCCCCTATAAAAAATACCCTCACCTGGGCCCTCGCCCAGAGGGAGAGGGGTTTGCAATCCGGTAGGGCGAACCTCCTGGTGAGCCGGATATCAACGAAGAGTCCAACGTCAATTTTTGGTTTGGCGGGAGCCTCGTGATCCATTTTCCTATTCACGTTTCTGTTCGCGATGACGGTAGACTTACTGCTCCCTCTCCTCCTGGGAAAGGGCCGGGGTGAGGGAAGCCGTGGCAGAGCGCAAATCTTCCTCTAAACCTGTGCAATCGGGTAAATGGATGCACTCCCTCAATTGTACTTTTTTTCACTTCTCCCGCAGATCGGCAATCGCCTCCTGGGCTTCCAACTCGTTGTCTTGAAGTCTCACGTCTCCCGCTTTTTCCTCGATCTTGATGCCCACGGTCTGGGTTTGTTTACCGGCCGGGCGGGTGTCCCGGATGATGTTTTTTACGAATTCGAGGCCGTTGGTTTCACCCCGGATGCGGATGCCCGCGCCGCCTTCCTTCGTCCCGTTATTTTCGATGAGATTCTCTTCCAGGCGGTTGCGGTGCCCGGCCATGCCCAACGATTCGTTCCGGAAGAAGACGCCGTCATGCTGGTTGAGCCGCACGATGTTCTTGCGCAGCACGTTGTCGCTGTCCTTGTGGCCGATGGAGATGCCAAACTGCCCGTTCTCTTCCAGCACGTTCTCCTCGAACAGGCCATGACGCACCCGCCAGCACAGGAACAAGCCGTCCGATCCGTTCCCCCGGGCCACGCAGCCCCGCACCAGGGGGCGCTGCGATCCGCTGCCGGGATGGATCCCCAAAACGGCGTTGTTTTCACTCACGCAATCGAGCACCTGGACATCGTTCGATTGCTGAAAACTGATGCCGTCCCCGTTGTAATTCCGTATCGCGCAATTCTGGATCACCGTCCCGAAGCCGCGGTAGAGAAATATCCCCGCGCCCCGGCATCCGTTCAGAGGAACGTTGTGATCCTTGTTCCCGTCGATCACCAGGCTCTCCACCCGCGCGCCCTCCAGGTTGTATCCGCTGACCACGGGAAACACGGTGGCCGCCTGCGCCTGGTTCTCCACCATGTAATCGGCCATACATGGCATGTCGATCGAGACCGTGTTCCCCTTCCGTCCCGTGATCCGTCCCACGGTCACGTGAAAACCGCCGGCCTGCGAATCCCAGACGGCAATGCCGTATCCCGGTTCGAATCCCTCCGGATTCACCAGGGTGAGCTGCTCTTCCCCGAAATCGCCGTCCAGCCCCAGGGGTGAAACCGCGCTGTCCGCCTTGCGCAACACGGTTTTGCCGGGGACGCCCCGCACGGTCACGAACGGCCGCAGGTGCAGGGAATCGCGCATGGTGTACACGCCTTCGCCGATTTCCACCACGCCGCCGCCCAGCCCGGCGATGTAATCCACCGCCGCCTGCAACGCCCGGTTGTCTTTCCCAATCAAATCGGCGTCCGCGAATCCCACCGTGATCCGCGGCGGATCCGTCATGGCCGAATGCATCGCCCGGGGAACCTGCTGCTCATCCGCCTTGGGTGAATAGTCGATTCGCTCTTCCGCTCCTTGGGTGAGGACCGGGAGCAAACAACATAAAGCCGCTGCGCTTTGTAGAAAGAATGATAGATTCCGGTTTATTATCATGATTGTCCCTCATCATTTTGTTTGACCAGTTTGTGAACCGTGGAGATGATCATTTCCTCGACCGGAGGCGCCCAGGGACCGGGCAAGCCGTAATAGATCATCGAATCGTTCGCTTCATACCCGCCTTCCCGCAGCACCCGCAGCGAGGGGATGTACGCGAAGACATCGTTGGCGTAACCGGCCACCCAGACTTTGTCTTGACCCAGCTCGTGCTTGAGCCGCAGCGCATAATCCACCACCACTTCGCCCGCCAGGGCGGTGAAAATGAAATCCGGGCCGAATGACCAGACTTGGATAATGTATGGATAACGATCCGGAAGTTTGCCCTGTTCATCCAATTGTTTCAGCAAGCTCTGCGCGCGGCGTTGGATATAGACATCGGGATCCTTCAATTGCTCCTCGATTTGCCCGCGGGAGGGCGGAGGGGAAAGCGGCAGGCCGATCACTTCCTGAGCGGTCCGCAACGGGCCGGTGACCTCTTGCATGGCTTGGGACAAAACCTTGACCACGGCTTGACCCAGTTCCCGGCCATGCGCCTTGGCGTGATCCAATTCACGGCGGGGATTGGGATTCGCGTCGGCGCCGCAACCGATATAAAACATCGCCACGGCCTCCGGATTTTCCTTTTCCACATATTCCTGCGCGTATCCCGCGTAATCGCCGCAGAATTGATAAAAATCCAGGGTGGTATTATGGCAGGCGTATCCGAACAATATGGCTTTCAGTCTTCCTTGCGAATCCGTGACCTTCAGCACGGGCACATCATGGTCCACCGGGCCGATGGGATTCAAGCCGATGTTGATTCCCTCGAGATTGTATTGCCGCCGGTTGATGGCGAATCCCGCCGTGCCCACGCCCCGGGAAATCCGGGCGGGTTCCAGTTTGCGGACCGCTTCCTCGATCACCTGGACCAGTTTCTGTTCCAGCTCGGCGGTATATTGCGTGACCTTGGCCCATTCCTCCTTGGACAATGCGTACATGGTCTCCAAATTGCCTCGCAGCACCGGCCCGCTATGCGTATGCGATGAGGTCAGCATCAACGCCGCGCGGGGAATGCCGGTGTCCTCGGTGACTTTCTTGGCGGCCCGTTCACTCAACACGCCCGGCAGGCCGATCAGGTCCGTGGTCAGGATCACCGCCCGGCGTCCTGCCGCGTCTTCCAGCGCCAGCGCCTTGGCATATAAATCCTGGACCTTGCCTTCGGAGGGCTTGTTCCGGGATGCGTAGCCCGACATCCACATGTCGAACGCGGGCGTGATCACCACCTTCGCCGCCCCGGCCTTCCAGGCGTATTCCGCCCCGCCGGCTTGCTGCCCGGACATCGCTAGAATTATCAGCCCCAATCCCATCAATCCAGAAATGATCGCTTTCCATCCCGGTCTCATAATTGACCTCCCGGTCTTCGCACGTTCAGTGTGGGTTATCGGTAAGGAACCATTGTACGGTATTCGCTCCCTACAGGGCAAGTTGAATCCTGTGTGATGACTCGGATGTGCCGGATGTCAAAGCACCGAGTAACGGTTTCCGGATTCTCCGCGTGGTTTTTTTACGCCCACGGCGGGGCATGAGTACAGCCCAGGCCGCAAGCTTGGGGAGAATTGAACCGAAAGTAGATAATTTCCTCTCCCTCTGGGAGAGGGTTCGGGTGAGGGAATTGTCTCAGGGATGGACTTTTGCATCCGCCCGTATCATGCAGGGACGGATCTCAATGACCGCTCTTTCCGGAGGATTCCATAAAAAAAACACGAAGAAAGCGGGCTTCCAACCCCCAACCCCAACTGGGTTGTTCTTTCTTCGTGTCATAGATTAGTGTAGTTGATCATGGCCGAATATACTATCGGGGATATTCTTTATTTTCTGCAAGATTACTACTCATTCTTATGTAAGGGAAATTCTTACATGGAGCGAGTTTGCAAATACTTTTGTTGATTAATTAAAGGAGTGAGAGTGGAGCCGGATAACTTCTACCCCTTAAAAAAAGAGGCTCGTTGTCCCGTGCCCCTGCCGCTTCCAATCATCCTGATTTTCTAGGAGTTATGTAAAAAAATCCGGTTCATCCGATACGTGCTTACCTTTTTCCGGACGCATGGCCGGATATCGATTAGACTAGTTGGAGAGAGCCACCCGAAATTCCCTCTCCCTCGGGGAGAGGGCCAGGGTGAGGGTGAAGGTAAGGGAAAGCATTTCCTCGGCGCCGATCCCCTCGGCGGGTTCCTAATCGCTGGCCGGGATGGCAACAAGTTTCATTCGGTTCGGAGTAATGGAATTGAAATACGATTTACCCCATCCTGTACCCACTTGTCGGATGAACCCAAAATTACTGGTTGACATCCCATGAATTCCCGGATGACCTCGCAAGGCGGTGAAAGCCGTTGATCTCCGTCACGATTGCGAATAGACCTTCTTCCCGCCCAAATAGGTCTCCAACACCTTGATGTCTTTGAATTCTTCCAACGGGCAGGTGAGGGGATCGTTGTCCAGAATGATGAAATCCGCCAGTTTGCCGTTTTCCAGCGATCCGCGATCCTCTTCGGCAAAAAGGAGATAGGCGTTGTTGATCGTATAGAACCGGATGGCCTCCACGCGTGTCAGGGCCTGCTCGGGATGCAGCGGCTTCTCCATCCATTTGGGCTGCCGGGTCATGGCCACATACATTCCCATCCAGGGATCGTAGAAATTGTTCGATTTCATCGATCCGATCTTCTGCATGTGGTCCGAGCCTCCACCCGCCATGGCCCCCGCGGCGAACAAGGAATGAAGCGGTTGAAACCAGGCCAGGCGGTCGTAACCGAAGTGGTTTGTCAAGGTGCGGCCATCCAGATATAACCAGGCCGGTTGAATGTCCACGCATATCCCCAACTCCGCCACGCGCCGCACCGCTTCCGTGCTCATGAAATTCGAATGGCCGATCACGGGCCGCTGACCGCGGATATCGAAACGGTCCTTAAACGCCGCGAAACCGTCGATGATCGCGTGCACCGCGCCGTCACCCACTGAATGGGCGGTGAACTGCACCCCGTTTTCCAGGCAGGCTTCCACCAGCGGCAGAAATTTCTCTTCCGGAATGAACCGCAGCCCGAGGTATTGCGGATCGGAGATGTTATACACCTTGCTGATTCCCCACGGTTCCCGCATGAAGGCGCTGCCGGTCAGCATGCCTCCATCCATGTACACCTTCATGGCCCGCACGCGCAGCATGTCGTTGCCTTGATGCAAAGGCGATTGGGCCACGGCGGCCACGGCGGCGCGGATTTTCTCGACCGGCTGGATCGTGCCCACGTGTTGGGACAGATACGCCCGCACCGTCAAGTCACCCTGTTCGAGCATTTTCTGGTAGAGTTGGATTTCGCCCTCATCCGCGTCCCGTTCCCCGACTCCCACAATCCCCACGCGGTTGTAATCGGCGAATAACTCCCGCAGTTTCGCGAGATGCTCCTCCTCGGATGGTCTTTTCAACGGCGAAGTGTATTTCAAGTACCGGGTGCAGCTGCGTAGAATGCCCGTCGGCTCGCCCGTGTTCGGATCGGTCTCCGCGTAACCCGGCCCGCCATCCTCGACTTTCCAGCCCTTGCCGATGCCGCTGGCTTTCAACGCCAGCGAATTCACGCTCGCGTCCGGGCCGGTCTGGAAAACCGCCGGGTTTTTAGGGGACGCCGCATCCAGCTCTTCACGGGTGGGATACCGTTCTTCCTTCAGCCGGGTCAGGAACACCTGGCTGACCCAGATCCATTGCCCTTCTTGCAGCACCGCCGCCCGCGAGCGGATGTAATTCAACACGTCCGGAATCGTCTCCATCGTGGGGATGGGATGATCGAATTCCGTGACCGCCGCCCCCGCCGGATGCCCGTGCGAATCGATCAGCCCCGGCATGACCGCCTTACCATGGAGATCGATGACTTGTGTGTTGCCGCCACGGTATGGTTGCAAGCTGGACTCGGCTCCCATGGCCAGAATACGGTCTCCCTTGATGGCCATCCCGCTCTGGATACTGAAAGCCGCATCCACGGTAATGATTTTCCCGTTGACGAGCAACAAGTCAGCCGTTTCTTCACTCCCCGCCCAGATCCCGTCGGCCATCGGAAGCACGAACAGGGGAATCATCAGAATAAACCGCATCCGCATGGTTTTTCCTCCGCGTTTGGTTTTGATCGAACGTCGTGATCTCAGAGTGGATTGATCATACCACATATTAGAAGAGGAAAATGGTTCATCCCGCAAGTGCGTACAGGAAGAAGAAAATCGTATTTCCATTCCCTTATTCCGGACCGAAGAAAAATCATGGCCATCCCGGCCAGCGTTCAGGAATCCGCCGCGGGCACCTTCGCCGGGAACTGGCTTTTCCTCACCCTGGCCCTCTCCCAGAGGGAGAGGGAATTTCGGGTGATTATCTCCCACCCGTCGAATCGATATCCGGCCATGCGTTTCGATATAGGGTCATGCGTTGGGGAAAAGGCGCGCGCGTATTGGCAGAACCTTGTTTGTGTTCGCCACCTGGGTTTGTCGACTCCGGCTATTCATATTCAATCCCTCCGGGATTGGATTGTTCCCCCCGCGTCCTCGTCTATCCCTCCCGCCAAGGCTTATGGTATGCTGGTTCACTCACCTGAACCATAACCTGCAAGGGAGATCCGGATGATGAAAAGGCATGTTCGACTGGTTTATGGCGCGTTGTTTTTCTTGCTGGCGGCGCCCGCTCCGATGGAGGCCGCCGCCCAGGCGGGAACGGACGATGAACTGCGGGCGGGGAAGAACATCATCCCCACCCAGGTCTACACCGAGGAAGAAGATCAGGAAATGCTCAAACTGTTTCAAGGATTGCGCGTTACCGACACCTGCGACGGCATGGACAAGGCCGGTCTGCAGGACATCGGCTTGATGGATCCGGGCATTCTGCCATTATGGAAGGATACCGAGCGCTTCACCCACCGCGTCGTGGGCATCGCCGTCACGGTGCGCTACGTGCCAACTCAAAAGCCCCCGGCGGGCAAGATGGCCCCCGATGAGTTCGACAAGTGGGAAGGGAACTTCTACAGCCAATATTCGTCCGAGCCTTTTGTCCCCCTGATCCGCAAGGGCACCGTTCTGGTCTTCGATGACGCCGCCGCGTCCGATGTCGGCACCATCGGCTCCAACAACATCATGGGCTGGGTTTCCCGGGGCTGCGTGGGCGTCATCACCGATTCATCCGTCCGTGACACCGACGAAATCATCACCGAAAAGGTTCCTCTCTACCTGCGCAAACCCGGGCGGGGTATCCGGCCGGGCCGCAATGAGATCGAATCCGTCAACCGACCCATCTCCGTGGGCGGCGTGCTGGTGATGCCGGGCGACGTGATCGTGGCCGACGGCGACGGGGTGATCGTCGTTCCCCGCGGGCATGCCGCGAAAGTCGCTCAATACGCCCATGAAATCCTGGAAAAGGACAAGCAGGGCCGCCGCGCCCTGTATAAAAAACTCGGTTTGCCTGAAGACGAATCCGTCCGCTGATCGACCTTTCACCCAGTAAGGTAATTTTCGTCTTGGCCGGTGGGAGAGGCTGATCCATGTGTCCCGAGAAGGCCCCGTTCACGCACAAAATCCTGCTGCAAAAAAACAGCCATCTTCCGGCGGTTTACGATGTCATTCTCAAACACCTCGATTCCATCCGGAATTTTCCGGTTTGCGAATGCCACTTGATTCTCTATCCCTACAGCCGCACTGTCTGTGCTCACCATATGCGTTTTTATCCCTATGAGGAATACGTCAAGGACATCTCCTCGCGCCAGCGGTCCGCCTATTACAAGATCAGCGACCGGTTTGACAACAGTTTCGGCCTGCTTTTGGGCGTGTTGCTCATTGTCCTGTTCGCGATTTTCAAGCCGGTGGAGTTGTATTCGCTCGAAGCCTTCGTGGCGGTTTTCGGGATTTACATGGTCGGCCGGGATTTGTGGAAAGATATCGAGAAGATCCTCATCGGCATCAGCCGGAATTGGAAAATCCGCTACATGCGGAGTTATTATCAATACCAGATTGACAAGTCGACATCCCTGTCCCATTATTCCTATTTCGCCAAAAAACAGCGCTACGGCATCGCCCCCTTGTTGCCGGAGAAGATCGACTTCCTCGAACAGAGCAACTCGCAGACCGTCCGCCTCTATTTCCTCACCCGGGATTTCACCCCAGACCATGAGGATTCCGCGCATATCCTCTCCATTCACATCGATCCTTCCCGGCTGGAGGATCTGGAAAAAGGCGGCTACATGTTCGGGGTCAAATTCGCTCTGAGCCGCTCGTTTGGGGGATTCGTAAGCTCCTGCGAATATTTCCAATCCCTCAGCCACGGCCAAAAAGGCGCCCTCAACGACAACGGCAAATGGCTGCCGGACACGGTCTATTTCAGAAAAACCTACTCGTTCGGACGCCTGAAGTATTTTTCGCGGCAGGGATGCCTGCCCGGGACTTCCCTGTTTTATTCGGCCGGATGAGGTTGAATGGTGGTTCGTTACCCGAAGGCGGAGCTTTCTAAGCGCTTTTTTCGGGGTATGAGTATAGATGGGAACGCGATACGATTCCCTCTCCCTCTGGGAGAGGGCCAGGGTGGGGGAAACCGTGGAAATGTACAATTCATTCTCTATATCCATGTAATCGGGTATATGGATACCAGGATTTCAAGGAGATGATGCCATGCTCGATGTTCGCGGTTTCGGATTTTCGCTCTGGATGTCCCTGATCGTCTTGGCGGGAGCACAAGCCCAGGCTCAGACCGGGGATTTCGTCCCCCTGTTCAACGGCCAAAACCTGGACGGCTGGGTCAACGTCAATTGCGCGCCGGAAACCTGGACGGTCCGCGACGGGATGATCGTTTGCACCGGCAAACCCACCGGCGTGCTGCGGACGGCCAAGCAATACGAAAACTTCGTCCTGGAACTGGAATGGCGGCATGTCCACAAGGGCGGCAACGCGGGCCTCTTCGTCCATTCCGACGCCATCACCGCGCCCGGCGTGCCGTTTACCCGTTCCATCGAAATACAGATCATGGACGGCAACCATGGCGATGTCTTCGCGATTCACGGTGCAACCCTTACACCCGATAAACCTCATCCCAAAGGATGGATGCGCTCGTTTCCGTCGGAAAAACGCGCGCATCCCGCCGGGGGCGAGTGGAACCAGTACCGCGTGGAAAGCCGGGACGGCATGGTCACCCTCTCGGTGAACGGCGGGATCGTCACCCGCGCCTATCACTGCAATCCCCGCAAAGGCTACATTTGCCTCGAATCCGAAGGGAGCGAGATCCATTTCCGGAATGTCCGCATTCAAGAACTGCCCGGGACCAATCCTCCCGCGGTGGTGACAGCCACCCCGGATGAAGGCTTTGTTTCGCTATACAACGGTCTCGATTTGCGCGGCTGGAAACAGGATCCCGGGCATGCCAGGCATTGGCAGCCCCAGGATTGGATTTTGGACTATGACGGCCAAAGCGCGGCCGAGGACAAGAACCTGTGGACGGAAAAGGAATACGGCAATTTCATCCTGATCGTGGATTGGCGGCAAAACGCGAAACCGGTGATCGAAAACGTGCCCGTGGTGTTGCCCGACGGCCGCGACGCCACCGCTCCCGATGGTTCACCGCTGACCGTCCCGGTGTATGACGCCGGCGATTGCGGGATCTACATCCGTGGCAGCTCCAAGAGCCAGTTCAACATCTGGAACTGGCCGGTTGGCTCGGGCGAGATTTACGGTTACCGCACGGACGCCTCCATGCCGCCCGAGGTGCGCCGTGGCGCGACCCCTCTCTTCAACGCCGATAATCCGATCGGTGAGTGGAACCGCTTCGTAATCACCGCCATCGGCAACCGGGTTTCGGTGGTGCTCAACGGCAAAAAGGTGGTCGACAACGCCGAACTGCCCGGCATGCCGGAACGCGGCCCCATCGCGTTGCAGCATCACGGCGACCGGATTCAATTCGCCAATATCTACATTAAAGAACTGGATTGAAGTAACTGAATCTAACCTTATAGATTCGGGAAGGTTGCTGATTGGCGGCCGCCCGGTTTCCGTCCGGCCGAACATCCCGGCCACCGCTTGACAATACCGTCCCTGGCTTCTAGCTTCTTTAGAGTGAACACATTGATCTCGAAAGGCTTCGGACGATTCATGCGGGTTACACTCAATGGGAAGCCCAAGGAACTGGAGACGGAACTCACCATCCTGACTCTCCTCCAGCAACTCGGTTTGCATCCCCAACAAGTCGCTGTCGAAATCAACCGGGACATAGTCAAACGCGAATCCTACGAATCCCATATCCTCCACGAGGGTGATGAGATTGAGGTGTTGCGGTTTGTGGGGGGTGGATCGGATTCCCTGGGATCCGCGCTATGGTTTCCTGCCCGGTATGTATTATCGAACCGAATAAAATTTTCGGCGAAAGATTTTCCTTCTCCCTCTCCCTCCGGGAGAGGGCCGGGGTGAGAGAAACCTTGAAGGGCGAAAGGCGTTCTTTCTCTTCATTAAATATGGCTCATCCGGGAAGTGCGTACTTTTTCTTTTTGGTTTGCTATGCTATTCCATCAAACCGTCTAGAGAGAATGGCCCCTAAGTCCCTCTCTCTGGACGGGCGGATTGCATGGAGCACAGCCCCTTCGCCCCGCTGGGCTTCTCTGGAATTGGTTGGAGTCTTGCCTTCATGGGAGTCCCCTT
>JBHGBC010000309.1:0-2440 GCA_041946805.1 bacterium | reverse complement strand
GCCGTGATGGGACCGGACAGACCCGTGACAGTCGCGTTGTAGGTTAATTCGGTTTCTGTCTCGTTGAGAATGGCAAAGACCGTGCCGGCCGCGCCGGCCACCGGCTGGGGCGCCGGGACTTCAACCGCCTGATTCATACTGCCGTTGAAACTGGGTTCGATATGCACCTGTCCCCGGATTTCGCCTGCGCCGTTGAGTTGGGTGTGAACATTGAAGTAGATCTTGCCTTCCTTAAGGGCGGTGATGAAGGCTGGCGTCAGCGGTTCGGAATCGGTGCTGGACCATACCCCCACGGCATGGTTCCCTTCAAACGTCACAGTCCGAACGGGGGAAGCCGATTCACCCGGCCCGGCGGGACCATGGAAATGGGCTGCCGTGATGGGGCCGCTGAGGCCGGTGACGGTGATATCGTAATACAATTCCCCTTCATCTTCTTCCAGCTCCACGACACCGGTTCCCGCGGCCCCCGGCACGGAGGTCGGCGCGGGTACGCCTTGCGCCTGATCGAGGGCGATCCATCCCGCGATACCCGGCAACGACTGCAGCAGCACCAAAGACAACATCAAGGGAACTAGCAGACCTTTACGCATAAAGATACTCCTCTCTGGGGTTTGTGAGTTGAAGAGGGGCACGGAAAGAGGAATGGATTTCATGGGATGAAGTGATTGAATCTTTCCTGAACCCTCCTCGTTGAATGGCGTGAGGGATGTTATTGACTGGTACATGTTTATTTAATAGATAAATTTAGTCAAGTATATTTAGCCCTGGGTGCCTGGTGAGATTTTGGAGGTAGGGGGAAAAAGAATGGAAAGGAGCAGGCCGCCAGCCTGCGCACAAAGGGAGAATGCCGAGCGGGCCTGAAGCCCATGCTACTCAAGGCCACGTGTCATGATCGGTTTTCGGGAGAGAGCGCGCGCGAATCGGGAAACCAAGCATAAGGTTGAAGGAACCGTCACAATCTCCATGATTTACAGGATCATGGATTTTCCGAATCACTGGCTGGATTGCCGTGGGACCGGTCCATCCAGCACCGCCTCCATCAGCGGATTGAAGAAATACGCCTCCAGGCCTCCCCAAAAACTCGCCGGATCCAGGTTGCCGCCGAAGCGCACGGCCACCAGGTCCAGGCTGGGGATCGCCACCAGCACCTGGTTGCCCGCTCCCGCGCCCATGAAAGCGTCACGGGGCAGTTGGGACAGAATCCCATCCGCGTTGATCCACCAGGCCAAGCCGGCCTTGGGACAGGGGCCTTCGCCTTCTCCGCGGAACGGTTCCGGCGTTCCCGCGTCGGAAGTGACGGTTTGCACCCATTGCGCGTCGATCAACCGAGTGCCTTCCCAATCGCCCTGGCGCAGCATCAGGCGGCCCACGCGGGCCGCGGCGCGGGCCGTGTACGCTCCACCGCCCCAATTGGCCACCAAGTCCAGGCCATCGATCGTGAAGGTTTTGCCATAGCCGATGGACCACTCCTCATCCTTCACCCCGATGGGCCGCATGATCCGCTCGCGGAGATAGGTACGCACGTCCTTGTGCTCACTTTTTTGCAGGGCGGCGGTGATCACGTACGAGAGCATGGCCATGCCGGGATTGCTGTATTCAAACGCCGCGCCCGGCTTGAACTTCATCGGCGCCCAGTCGCGCGCAATGGTGAAGGGATCGGGATCCTGCTTCCAGAAGCGGGTCTTCCAGCCTCCTGATTCGAAATGCCCCATGCCGGGCACTTCCGCGTCTTCGATTCCGGACGAATGCGTGGCCAGGTGGCGGATGGTGATCCCCGCGCGGGTGGGATCGTCCTTCCAGGCGGGGACGTAGCGGTCCGCTGGATCGTCGATTTGGAGCAACCCGTCATGCAAGGCCAGAACGAGCGACATCCCGCCGGCCAGGGCCTTGGCCAGCGACGCGGTGCCGTGTTTCTGATTGGGGCCCAGTTTCTCGGAATACCATTCGCGGACCACGCGGTCATGGCGGATGATCAGCACTCCATCCGTCGCGCGGGAACGCAGGATCTCCACCAGCGCATCCAGTTGGGATGCCGACATGCCTTGCTCTTCCGGCTTGGAGGTTTGCCATTCAAAGGCCGGAGGAGAGCCGCTTCCATGCACCAAGGGGATAAACGGCACAATGAAGAAGAATAAACAAAGAAGTGCGTAAATTGGTGATAATCGTTGCATGGGTATGATTCTCCGTCTGCGGTATTGGTTCTATGGTAACATACAATCACCCAAACATTTTGGATCATCCGGCATGTGCGTACCTAATGAGGTAAAATCGATTCCATTCTCACCGGGATTAGGATTGACGCCAAGGTCCGCCCCGGCTGAAAAACCCTTACCCGAACCCTCTTCTAGAGGGAGAGGGAATTGTGGGGATGGTTTTCATCGATCATTTCGAAGAGATGCGAACCGGCGATCTGAAAAAAAGTACGCACTTGCCGGATGAG
>JBHGBC010000308.1:0-2648 GCA_041946805.1 bacterium | reverse complement strand
TCGATCTTTGCCTGTCCCTCTTTCCCTGGGCCGGTTTTCGCCCCTCCAAGGCGGCCATCCAACTCCACACCTTGCTGGATATCCGGGGGGATATTCCGGTTTTTATTCAAGTCACTCCGGGCCTAACCCACGACGTCAATCTCCTGGACGCCCTTGTTCCCGAACCGGACGCCTCCAGAGCCCGCACGGTTGGCCCCAGAGAACCTTCTCCACCCAATCCTTTTCGGATCATCCTTGACAACTCTTACTCTTGAGGAAGGAGATTATCGTTAGTCTGAAACCCGCACTTTTCGACCGCCATAAGGACCATCCAGTATAACGCCTTGAATTGCCGCAAGAATGGCATCCACTTGGGCTTGTTCAACTTCCAAACTGAACGCTATTTCGTTTGTGAGGAATCTATGTAACTGACCGCGAATGGGGTATTTGTTTCTGGAACTGGTACAGGATCGAGCTGATTCTCTCTGTTCGCATGCTGGTACGGCTGGCGATTTCAGAGGGGAGGGGTTCATCGTTGGCGGAACATCCCCGGCGCAGGGCTTAGGACACGGTATTGGTCTTCGGTGATTTTCCGCAGGATCATTTCCGTGCCTCCGGCCCGTGATCGGCGATCCGCAGCGCGGCTTGTCCTTCCGGGGGGATGAAGTACAGGGATCCGTCCCTGCGGGTGTTATGACTGGTGATGCGGGAGACGAATTCCCGCTGGTCCAGGCGATGCAGGGCATTGCAGGTGGATTGGATGGGCAGGCCGAGGCATTCAGCCTTGTAGGGTGGGTTCAAAGCGAAGCGTAGCCCACCACAAGGAATTCCCACCGAAAACTCAACCGGCTTGGTTCCCTCTTCCCTTTTCCCCCCGTATAGCGAAAAATAAATTCCCCGCGCTCTTTCCACGCGGAGTGAAGCAGCCGTCTATCTCTGAATCGAAGGAACGATGGCATGAACCTTCTGCGCTGGATCGGCATCGCCCTGGCAGCGGTGCTGTTCTCCACTCTCCGGGCCTTGGCGGCCTGGGCCGCGGACCGGCCCAATGTGCTGATGATCGTCAGCGACGACCACGCGGCCTACGTTTGCGGCGCTTATGGCAACCGCCAAGCCCGCACGCCCAACCTGGACCGCTTGGCGCAAACCGGCGTCACCTTCACCCATGCCTTCGTCAATTGCCCCATGTGCACGCCCTCGCGCCAATCGTTCCTCACCGGACGCCTGCCGCACGCCATCGGCGTCACCCACCTGACCACCGCCCTTCCCGAAGAACCAGTCACCTTGGCCGAAGCACTCAAGGACCAAGGCTACGCCACCGCCGTCATCGGCAAGACGCACTTCAACAGCGATCGCGCGCACGGTTTCGACCTGCGGCTGGATTTAGGGGATCATCAGAAATTCTTGCGGCAACGCCCGCCCCGGCCCGTGCCGCCCGGCCTCGAAGTCCTGCCCGTATGGAAGCCCTTCCAGGATCCCGCGCGGATCTGGTTGAACGGCTCGTATCTCCCCTACGGCGCATTCGATAACGATTATTCGGGGACATGGTTCGCCCGGCAGGGACAAAAATATCTGCGCGAGCATACCCAAACGCCGTTCTTCCTGATGGTCAGTTTCTATGAGCCGCATTCGCCTTTCCGCTTTCCCATCGAATACCGCGGACGCTTCGATCCCGCTTCCTTTGATGTTCCAAAGCCCGGGCCGGAGGATGATGGGCAGATCCCCGAGATCTTCCGCAATCTGACGGATGCGGAGAAACGCAACATCATCGCCGCTTATTACACCTCCACCGAATACATGGATCACAACGTCGGCCGCGTTCTCGACACGCTGGAGGAAACCGGCCTCAGCGAAAACACGCTGGTGATTTACCTCGGCGACAACGGCTACAGCCTCGGCCATCACGGCCGGTTCGAAAAACACACGATGTTCGAGGAAGCGGTCCGCGCCCCGCTCATCATCCGCCTACCTGGACAGGAACGGTTCGACCCGGTGGCGGGCGCGCTGGTGGAGTTCATCGACCTGTTCCCCACCGTGATGGAATTCTGCGGGGGGACGCCGCCCCGCGAGGTGGAAGGGCGCAGCCTGTTGCCGCTTCTCAAAGGGGAAACAAACCAGGGCCGCGAATCGGTCTTCAGCGAGTATAACGACAACGAAGAAGCCATGATCCGCACCCGCCAGTACAAGTTCATCTATTCGACGGGAAAGCGCGAACGTCAGGACGGATACAAAACCGGCCTCCCGTTGCCCGGCCGCATAAGAAAGCTGTACGATTTGCTCAATGATCCCCACGAGATGAAGAATCTCGCACAGGAGGAGAAACACCAGGAGCTGATAAACCAATTCGAAAACGAAATGCGCCGGCGGATCGAAGTTTCCCATCCCCTCGCATCCCAAATCCCCTCCGGTCTGGCGTTGGAGGATGCCCTGGATTATTACTTGACATGGCGGGAGGAATGAAAAATCCCCCGCGTTTTCAACGGTTTTGCATTCATTTTTTATGAAATCATATTAATAAGCCTTGGCGTGTAAAAGGATTGTCCATGAACCGCCCTGCAATTGATCCGATATGGACGAATTCATTCCCTTTTCCCCCCCGGTCAGGGGGATGAGGCGGCCTAGGCAAATCGGGCATGAAAATTATACATCGAGCGCCATATCCGGCGGTT
>JBHGBC010000307.1:0-2716 GCA_041946805.1 bacterium | reverse complement strand
GGCGAAAAATGCGTCTGTGAATTGACCGCCATGGTCGGCGCGGACATGTCGACGGTTTCCAAACACCTCACGGTTCTCAAAAACGCCGGCCTGGTCATCGACGACAAGCGGGGCGCGCAGGTGTATTACAAACTGCGGGTCCCGTGCGCGATGAATTTTTTCACGTGTGTTGAATCCGTACTCAAAGCCAATGCGTACGAATTGCGTGATCTGGCAACGAAATAAAGACATGTTTTTTGAAACATCCAACATGGACGGTACATGAGGCAGAAGATAACCGAATCGCGGGATGAGATCCATCGCCGATTGGATTTCCCTCACCCGAATCCTCTCCCAGGGGGAGAGGGAATTCGGGATTTACTCTCAGGCCGACCAGGCTGGGAGACGGATAGTGTTACCTGGAACGAAACAACGCATTAACCTAGGCAATATTTTTGGAATGAATGTTTGGCGATTTGACCAATTCGCCATTGCTGGAATCAGGATGAGGAATTTACTCATGGATTGGAAAAAAGAATGGAAGCCACTGGCGTGGATCGTGGGATTCTTCCTGGCGTGTTACTACCTGCCCGCCGGTCTTCCCCGGTTTGACAAGGCGGTTTTGGAATCCCTATACCTGGTGAAATGGTACGCCCGGGAACATGTTCTTCTCTGCCTGGTTCCCGCCTTTTACATCGCGGGCGCCATCGCCGTTTTTGTCAGCCAGGATGCGGTGATGAAATACCTGGGGGCGCGGGCCAACAAGGTGTTGGCGTATGGTGTGGCCTCGGTTTCAGGAACCATCCTGGCAGTATGTTCCTGTACCGTGCTGCCGCTCTTCGCGGGGATTTACCGCATGGGCGCGGGACTGGGGCCCGCCGTGACCTTTCTCTATTCCGGCCCGGCCATCAATGTGTTGGCCATGATCCTCACCGCGCGGGTGCTGGGCTTGGAATTGGGCATCGCCCGGGCGCTGGGCGCGGTTTTTTTCAGTGTGATCATCGGACTGTTAATGAACTTCATATTCCGTAAGGAAGAGTGGATTAAAGCCAACTCCCAGGCCTTTCTGTCCGAACCGGAAATCAATCGGCCGCTCTGGCAAAACGCGGTGTTTTTCGCGTCCCTCGTGGGAGTCCTGGTTTTCGCCAATTGGAGCCGGACCGATGATCCTGCCGGCGTGTGGCACGCGATCTATTCCCTCAAGTGGATCATCACGGGCCTAATTGGCTGGCTCCTGGCCGTCCTGTTGATCCGGTGGTTCGCTATTTCCGCGTGGAAAATCATCCTGGTTTCTATATTCACTGTCTTACTGGCGATTCTGTTTCCTGGGCGATCCGTCGTTCCGTTTGTGGCCGCCGTGCTGGGATTATCGCTGATCACCAGCACCGCGTCCGGTGAGGCCGGCGAATGGTTTTCGGCTTCCTGGGGCTTCGCCAAACTGATTCTTCCCCTGTTGCTCATCGGCGTGCTGGTCTCCGGCGCGTTGCTGGGGCGTCCGGGCGAGGAAGGGCTGATCCCCTCCGCGTGGATCAGCCGCTCCGTGGGCGGCAATTCAATCACGGCCAACTTCGTGGCCTCGTTCGTGGGCGCGTTCATGTATTTCGCCACGCTAACCGAGGTTCCCATCCTGCAAGGGCTGATCGGCAGCGGCATGGGCAAAGGCCCGGCCCTGGCCCTGCTCCTGGCGGGTCCGGCCCTCAGCCTGCCTAGCATGTTAGTGATTAACGGCATCCTGGGAACCAAGAAGACCGTGGTCTTTGTGACGTTGGTCATCCTGATGGCCACCTTGTGCGGCCTCTTGTATGGAACTTTTTTCTAAAACAGGAGAAGCATCATGATGAACCTGAAAAAACTCCAGATCCTGGGCGCCGGCTGCCCCAAGTGCAAGCAACTGGCCGAAACGGCGGAAATGGCCGCCCGCGAGGCGGGGATGCCGTATCAACTGGAAAAAGTGACGAACATCAACCAGATCGTCTCCTTCGGCGTCATGCGTACCCCCGCGTTGGCTGTCGATGGGACAGTATTGGTTTCCGGCAAGGTGCCGAGCAAGGAGGAGATCATCACGCTGCTGCGGCCGTATGTTTCCCAATGAATCCGATTTTGGAAAGGAACCTGCTCATGACCGCCCGTTCGATCGTCACCGTGTTGTTGCTCGCGTTTGTCGTGGCCAGCGTCGCGTATGTGTTGGTTTCCGAAAAGCAAGGGGAAAACATGGGGGTCAAGGTGAACGCTTCCAAGCCGGCTCCCGCTCCCGCGGCCGACCTGCCCGAAGCCGCCCGCCAGGTGCTGGTTTATTATTTTCATGGAAACATCCGGTGCCAGACCTGCCGCACGATTGAAGCCTACGCCTACGAAGCGGTGGATACCGGTTTTCCGGACGAGATCAAATCCCACCTGGTGCAATGGCAAGTCTTCAATATCGAGGAACCGGCCAACCGCCATTTCGCCGGCGAGTTCCAATTATCCCACAGCTCCGTGGTCATTGCTGACCATCGGGAGGGCCGCGTCACGCGGTGGATCAATCTGGAGGATGTGTGGCGCTTCGTGAATGACAAACCCGTGTTTACCACTTACATACAGGAAGCGATACGGGATTATTTACAAACTCCGGCCGGGGAGATCTGAATGAACGAGTGGCTGATGGGATTGGCGTCGGCGTTCTGGCTGGGCGTGTTGACATCGATCAGCCCGTGTCCGTTGACCACCAACATCGTGGCGGTTTCGTTTATCGGCCGCC
>JBHGBC010000306.1:0-2724 GCA_041946805.1 bacterium | reverse complement strand
CCGGCTGGCAGATCGCCACTTCTTTAGGCCCGTAGAAAGAATGTGTGCGGAGAGTAGCCTTGCGGGGAGGGAATCAGAGGCTTTTCCCTTGAGAACCGGCTCCGGTCTTGGCGGAACGGGAAAATCGCGGTTCAATGATGCGGCAGTACCAATCTCCGTCAAGGAAGGTTTTTCATGACCGGGAGCAACGAGAAAGTGGTCCTGGCGTATGTCGAGGCATTCAACCGGGGAGACATCCAGGGGCTGAGCCGCTTGTTCACGCCGGATGCCTTGATTTACGGCGTCTTCGGCTGGGGGCCGCTGGAGAAGATCAAACCGATCTGGGCGGAGCTCTTCGAGAGTTTCCAGGTCCAATTGCAGGTCGAGTCGATCCTCGAGGAGGGGAACGCGGTGGCCATGCGCTACCTCGAGCGCGGGACCTCGTTGCAACCGTTCCGGGGAAAGCCCGCCACCGGCCGCTCGTACGAGATTGTGGCAATGGAGTGGTTCGAGTTGAAAGGGGGGCTCATCCACCGGCGTTGGGGCGCCCGCGATATGGCCTCGCAGTTCAAACAGATGGGCCTGCCGCTCGATTCGTGATCCGTCCGGGACGCACACTGGCATTCTCCTCCATGCCCGGGCATTTTTCCGTGAATTGAAACCTGCGGCTATTCAACTGGATTCCCTTCGGGGATGGATAATCGTCATCGGGAGTGGGCCGCGCCTCACATTGAATATACTGTGCATCCGGGATGGAAGGATTCGACGCCAAGCGCGAATCCTTCCTGCATCATCCCTAACCGGTCTCACTCTCCCTTCTCCCGGCCGCCCGGCTCCATACCCTTTCCCTGCTTTGTTTCATGACTTAAGATGACTCATGAATCAGGCCATCCCCGCGTTTCCCGGCCTGGCGCCGGGGGCTTGGAACACGGATGAAACAGAAGGATGACTCGATGACATCACCACGATTGTTGATCGTCGGCTCCATTGGATTGGATACTATCGAAACTCCCCGGGCCTCGGTGGAGCGGGTGTTGGGCGGAGCGGCGGTGTTCGCGGCGAGCGCGGCCTGTTACTTCGCGGTCCCGGCTGTGGTGGGCGTGGTGGGAGACGATTTTCCCCCGGAGCATGAGGCCCTGCTGCGCGCGCAAGGGGTGGATCTGACCTGCGTGGACAAGAAACCGGGGAAGACGTTTTTCTGGCATGGCCGGTACGAGGACGACATGAACAACCGGGTGACGCTGGACACACAGCTGGGAGTCTTCGGCGATTTCGCGCCCCGGATCGATCCGCCCTACGACCGGATCGCGACCGTCTTCCTGGCGAATATTCATCCCCAATTGCAATTGGACGTGCTGGACGCCATGCGGGGCAGTCCCCTGACGGCGGCGGACAGCATGAATTATTGGATCCGGACGACGCCCGATCTGTTGAACAAAGTCATCCAGCGGGTGGGAATCTTCTTCGTCAACGATGAAGAAGCGCGAATGCTGACCAACCGGCAGACCATCCGTTCGGCGGCGGACGCGTTGTTGTCGATGGGGCCGCAGCTGGTGGTGATCAAACGGGGCGACGCGGGAGCGGGACTGTTCACCCGGGAGAGCGAGTTTTTCGTGCCGGCGCTGCCCTTGCGCCAAGTGGTGGATCCCACGGGGGCGGGCGACGCCTTCGCGGGCGGGATGATGGGGTATCTCGCCCGGCGGAGCGGCCGCTCGTTCGCCGCGATGAAGCAGGCGGCGGTGGCGGGCACGGTGATGGCCTCGTTTGGCGTGGAGGATTTCAGCCTGAACCGGCTGGCCCATGTCACGAAGCGGAACATCGAGGAGCGGATCGGCCGGATCCGCGATTTGTGCGCGTTCGACCCGATCGAATTTTAGACAGCCGGCTCATTCACTATGAAATATTCGATCATCATTCCCGCCTACAACGAGGAAGCCCGGATCGGCGACACGGTGCGGGACTACGCAGCGTATATCCTGGAGCAGTTTCCAGAGGGCGAGGCGGAGTTGCGCGTCATCGTCAACGGCTCCAAGGACCGGACGGCGGACATCGCGCGGGAGCTGGAGCGCGAGTACCCTTGCGTGCGCGCCTGGGTCACGCCGGAGCGGCAGGGCAAGGGCGGGGCGGTGATGAAGGGATTCGAACAGGCCCTAGGAGAGATCGTGGCCTTCGCCGACGCCGACAATGCCACCACCGCGCCCGAAATGCGCCGTCTCCTGGACGTGGTCGCGCAGGACGCCGCGGACGCCGCCATCGGCTCGCGCTGGCTGCCGCAAAGCCGCCAGGCGATCCCCCAGCCGCTGGCCCGGCGGGTGGCCAGCCGGGTGTTCAACCTGATCGTGCGGCTCCTGTTTCAATTTCCCTACCAGGACACGCAATGCGGAGCCAAGGCGTTCCGCAAGGCGGCCATCGACACCGTGCGCGACGAGATTCATACCACCGGCTGGGCGTTCGACGTGGCGCTTATCTGGCGCTTGCGGCGGCATGGCTTCAAGGTCCTGGAAGTGCCGATCACCTGGAGTGACAACTCCAAGTCCCGCCTGCGCATGCATCGCGACGCGCCCTCCATGCTGTGGGAACTGATCAAACTGCGCCTGGAGGGCTAACCGGTTTATCCGGCTCATGCCCGCCGGAAGAGCCACCCCAAAATATATGCTTCATCCGGGAAGTGCGTACATACGCACGTAAGACGATCCGGCAAAAAGTGAAAATGCAACGGATATGTTCTATATATTGTGGTGCAGG
>JBHGBC010000305.1:0-2764 GCA_041946805.1 bacterium | reverse complement strand
GCGGCCAATTCCAGGGGCGCGTTGTTTTTCAATAATAGGGAGGCTTGAGAGGTACGCTCCACCAGGGTGGTCAGAAGATTTTCCTGCCGCGCGCTGACCAGGTAGGCCGAATCCGCCTCCCCGGGCAGCAGGCGGGCGACCTCGCGCTCCAGCACCGGCAGCAGCTCGTCCGCGCCGCTCTCCGCCACCGCCGAGGCGCGCGCCACGGGGGCATCGTTGATGGAATCCACGCCGGCTGGTATCAGCCCTTGATCCACGGTGTCGCATTTGTTGATCACGATCGCAATCAGCGTTTACCACGAGCGGCTTTTCAGTTCAATTACGATCATCAAATCCAAATCAAATTGGTGTTTTTCAAGATCTTTTTGCATTCCTAGATTAAAAAGGAGAATTTATCATGAAGAAGAATCGATTGTGCATTTATTTATCTACAATGCTTGTCTGTTTTTTTGTTCCATTAACTACGCAATCACAGGATGTTTTTAAAAATATTACGGATCATGTGCCCGGAGATTTAATGGTTGTGTATCAACAGATTCCTAGTAATTCGCAGGAAATCGATAATCTTACGATCCGTTTATTGCACTCCAAAGTGGACCCCCGCAACGCGACCGAGTGCATACAAGCGCTTCCGGCCTTAACCAAGACAAGTTATTTTAGGGAAATGTCGGGTCTGAAAAGAGGTAATAAATTCGCGAATTTCATTTTTTATTTCGAAGATATTTTTTCTCCTGTTAATCCATCTTTATATCTGGAAATATGTTCTACACTCAAAAATACGAAAGAAGATCATTTGCTGATTTATTATCTGGTGAATCAATCACTTCGGAAAAGTTCGATAATTGAAAGAGATAAATATATTTCAAAAATAAGTGAATTGGTTCCCTTGGATAGAGTAATGAATTCATTGATTATCAGCTCATTGTATGAGCATCTGGGCGAGGAAAAATGTTTTGCTTTAATAGATCAATGGAAAAATAAATACATTAATAATTCTTCCTTTCTCCAAGAAATTGAAGAATCCAAAAAACAACTATTATATAACAAGTATCATAAAAATGAGAGAGATTCTAATAAGAATGAAAGATTTATACCTTAGAACCCGTCTTCATGATATCGGGCACAACCGCCCGAGGGTTTTCTTCAACATAGCGATCCGAACCCTATTCTCGGAATGTCGGGGATTAACCTCATAATCTTTGGACAACCGGCGTTCGCTGTTGATCCATGCGAACGTTCGTTCCACAATCCATCGTTTGGGCAACACGGCGAATGTGTCACGAATTTTCGTGGAGATATGTACCAGCGTGTCGAGCAGGATCTCCGCGTAATTCACCGCGTTGCCTCGATATTCCCCGTCCGCGGAGGCCGCTTCGACGGTGGGGTGTTTCGTGATCACCGATTCGATCACATAACCGCCTACCAACGTGTCCGCCTTGTTCGCGGCCGTCACCTCCACATGGAGCAAATGGCCTTCCATGTCCACGCCGATGTGCCGTTTTCGCCCCTTCACCTTTTTTTCCCCCGTCGAAGCCCCGCTGGTCTCCGCCGTTGACCGTTTTCACGCTTTGCGAATCAATAATAACGTAGGAGGGGTCCGGGTGGCGGCCTTGCTGGACCCGGAGTCGGCGATTGATTTCGTCCAAGATTTTTTCCCTGGCGCCCCGCCGGCACAATCGCAGGTAGTAGGAGTAAATACTTTTCCAGTTCGGGAAATAATGGGGCAACTGCCGCCATTGGCACCCTGTTTTGACCAGATACAAAATGGCGTTGATCATGATCCCCAACGAATGTTTGCGGCGATTGCCATACCCGTTGGAGTACTCGAGTAGCGGGCGGATGGCCTCCCATTGCGCATCGGTCAGATCGCTTGGATAATTCATGTTCGGGTCCCTCAATCCAAATAAGATGAAAAAATACAGGCTCTTACCGAATATTATACAGCCTGTAATTCATAGAGACAAGTTCTTAAAGGGGGCGGATACGCACCACAATTGACCTTTGGGTACTGGTGCCTGTTTATCGGTTTGCACTATAGCTATTGAGCGCCCACGGCGCGGCATGGGTATAGACCAGGGCGTAAGCCCTGGAAAAAGACGGCCAAAGAAATAATTCCCGTTTCCTCTGGGAGAGGATTAGGGTAAGGGAAGCCCTGAAAGGGCGGAATTCATCCATTCTCTGCAATTCAGTAAACAGTTACGGGTACTGATTAGCACTTGATTGTCTAAAATCGCACGCCGATCGTCTCCAGAATATCCGGGGCGGTTTGGGCGCCAGAGAGCCAATTTTCGCGAAAAATTCCCATGTCTTTTTCAGTATTTCCCAGATCCAAGCCTGGGGCTAATTATGTATAGCATCATGAAGAAGCATCATTGTTGATTTTGTTGATAAATATACTCATTATATAAAACATTATTTTATTAATTTTTGGTGTTGACTTTATATTTTTTATGATATATATCCATTCAATAATACCATTATTCGCTTGATCGATGGGGTGAAGGATGATGAACAACTCCTGATTCATGGCGCGGCTGATGGCGGTCATTCTGGTTGCGGGGATGGGAGCGAAGGGGGAGGAAGTTGCCTCTCCGGTGGAGCAGTAAAAACAGGAACGCTTGGGGAAACGGGCATACGAACGCTTATTGTTCGCCCAAGAGATATTGGAACAAGGCCAGGACGCCGCGGTCCTCACCGAGGCGGTTCAAGACGTGGTCCGGTACGCGGCCAACCGGGACGAGGACGAAGCCGCCCTGCGGGCCAT
>JBHGBC010000304.1:0-3160 GCA_041946805.1 bacterium | reverse complement strand
TTGCACAAATTGGCGCTTTCTCGAACAGTATGGATATCGGCAACGTTGCGGCAGCGGGTTCGGCCACAGCAGAAGATGTTGGTACAGGAGGGGATTTTGGCGCGAAAGAATATGAGTACGTGATCAAGGCCAGTGGCGCGGATATCTGGGGAACGGCGGACGAATTCCATTACGTTTATATGGAAGTGGAAGGCGATTTCACGATTTTCGGCCGCACGGATCTTCAGGTCGGTGAGGGCGATGCAACATGGTCAAAATCGGGCCTCATGGTCCGTGATAACCTGACTCCCGGTTCGCCATATGCCTATGCCATGTATCGTTCGAACCTGGACTTCATGGCGCAGTGGCGTGATACTCAGGACGGCGACGCGTCCTCCAGCGGTGATGCTCTCATCGTTACAGCCGATAAAATACAAAATTATTATACAACTGGCGTTACTTATACTATTGCATTGGAACGCCGCGGTAACACCTTTAATTTCTATTATGTATCGGCTGATACCGGTGAACGCGTGCTGCAAGAAAGCCACGTTGTTCCCGGTATGGAAGATCCGGTATACGTCGGTATGGCGGTGACTTCCCACAATGATGGGAAACTCACCACCGCTTTCTGGCGGAATGTGGGGATCGAGTTCCGTTCCTTCAACATCTATGAAACCTTCTCCTATCCAAATGATAGTGCGGGTACAGAACTGGCGGCTCTTTCTGCCAACGGGGGTCTGGGTTGGGCCGGTGATTGGACCGCCTCCGGTTCGAAGTCTCCCAGCGCACTGGATAGCAAAGTTCTTCAAGCCGGTCTGGTTGAAAATCAGCCCGCTCCGGAATTCAACATCGGTGGTTATTCCGCGAAGATCACGGGTGATGCGGAAAATGGCATAGGACGCCAGATATCACCCGAAGCCTCGGGTGATATCTGGATTTCCTTCGTCTTCCAGGAAGAAGGACCGGCGGCGAGTCATTGGTCGGGCATGACTCTTTTCGCTTCGGATGGCGCTGAATCCAGTTTTATTGGCAAACCCTACAACGCGGCATTTTGCGGTATAGGCAACTTACCCGGCGGTGATAGTTTAACCAATATCGATTATAAAGTACCCAATCATTTCCTGGCGCGCATCAGTCTCGATCCAACTCCGGGTCAGAATGACAGTGTTTACCTATGGATCAATCCGGATGAAAACGACCGTCTTGACACCTATGACGCAGGTGGTAAGAATAATGACAACATCCTAGACATTGCTGAAATTCGCTTACGCCGTGGTACAGCAACGGGTTCTGCCTACTTCGACAATATCTGGATCAGTTCGGATGCCGCATTGCCTCCCGCAGGCGCCGGCCGTGTCGATTTGACCTTTAACAATCCCAATCGTGATCCCAAGATTCCAGCCTGGGATGTTATTTCCATCGATAAATTTGATGATGGAATTACAGGGCAAACCGGTTTTGGCCATGACCAAAGCAACAACTACTATCTCATCGTTGCTGGTTATATCTATGAAGATGGCAGCGGTGTACCCTATGTTGCGAATGGTCTGCCGCCGGATCGGATGAGCGGTTTGAACGGTCACGTATTTGGTCCTTACAACAATGCCAAACTTGAGCTGGGATTAAAGAACTCCATCAAGTTCATGAACAACGACGCGCAGCGTGGTCCCTTCACGTTTAATATGGTTCCTCCAGGAAAGTACAAAGAATTACGGATGTCCGCGACGGTCGGTAATGGTTTTGGCGCCTTGAAAACCACTCTCAACTTTGAAGACGGAAGCACGGAAGTGACGGAACTCCATGCGGATGATTGGTTCCGGGATCCAACGGATAGTTCTTGGCAGTTCGCCGATGTGCGTTTGCTGATCAATGGTATGGACCGTTTGGACGGCGATGACAGCAATTTCTCCGACAATAACGATCCGGCCGTAAACGAAGACACGGCTCCCGTGAATCCCGATAAAGTTCTGGTTTCCCTAACGTTGGAATTGGATACCACAAAAAGCGCTAGCAACCCGGGTTTCAACCTGTATGATATCTGGGCATTACCAGCGGAAGGTACCACCGGCGTTGCCGATTGGTCCTTGTTCTAACCTCGTTCGGATCGATGTGTGTAACTTTTTTCCGTTTTTCAGGCGGCCTGCGCTAACGGTATAAGCGGCGAAGAGTTGAGATCGTTTTCATACAAGCGTTTCCGCTCTTGCCCGGCGTGGAAACGCCTAGAAGCCGGATAGTCCGCGCTCTTCTCCAGGGACCGCAGAAGCAAGATCGCTTCCACGCCCTCCACGCTCCACCGCTTGCCCTCTCCTTCCATCCGCTTCTTCCCCACCGAGCCGCATGCCGGTTCCACCAACCCCGTCGCCACCGGCATGTCCGCGGCCCGATATTCATCATACCGCATTCATTTCTTGTGTTTTTCCATATAGGTGATCGCCTTTTGCAACGCCGGCCGCGGACTCCCTTTCAAGCCCTGCTTGGTGATCTTTTACTTCAGGCCGCCGATCACGTACCCCACACCCCCTTTCAAGATCTGCTCCATGCGTTCTTGCACACAGATCCGGCGAGGCGGCAAAAAATGAAAATGATCATGAAATATTCTAACCTCATCCCAAAATTGGCGGGTGAATTCGGATTCGTGAAATCGCCTTGAGGTATAAAACATGGGGATTTCCAGTGTCCGAAATGATGGGCATCAAATCCGCACATAACCCCGATGTATCTCCCCGAGTAGCTGCCCGAAAACTACCACCAGGAATTGATGGAGTATCTCATCCATTGGTCGTCTGCTGGGGATGGCCGGAAATAAATCGGGCCCCCCATCCCGAATACAATTCCTGGAGCCCCCTCGGCCCACGGCTCCGGGTCCTCACCGCGTTACAGTACCCAGGTTGATCGGATCGTGGAAATCCTCCTTGCTCACCGGCATGGCTTCTTGCAAACGGACACGTCCAGTATCCGGCATGTATAAAAATTGAGAAATAAAATCCTGACTTAATCCATCGATCTCGATGTCCAGCCCATCACCGAGCGGCTATTCAATTGTCGCGGCGACTATGGGGACGTGGCTCGATTTGCTGACGTTTCTGGATCGTAACAGTTCACTCTTCTGAAGTGTTAACTGGCGGGAAAGGCGGCAGGTGCCCGGTGCGTACGTATTCCCGCAGGGCGGATACGAGAG
>JBHGBC010000303.1:0-3186 GCA_041946805.1 bacterium | reverse complement strand
GACTCTTCTCAAGCAATTCTTTCCCGAAGGATTTTTCGATCAGCAAATCGATCCCAAGCGGGATTGGCAAGGCTCCGGGGCGATCATCTCCCCGGAGGGCGATGTCCTCACCAACTACCATGTGGTCAAGGATGCCGACAAGATGACCGTCACCCTGGATGACGGGCGGGAAATCGAGGCGGATCTCAGCCATGTCCTCACCGATCCCGGTTCCGACATCGCCTTGATCAAGCTCAAGCAGGATGGAACCTATCCCTACGCCGTCCTGGGCGATTCCGACGCCATGCAGATCGGCGATTGGGTCCTCGCCATCGGCAGCCCCTTCGGACTGAGTCAGTCGGTGAGCCAGGGGATCATCAGCGCCAAGGGCCGCACCAGTTCCGATGTTCCGGTCGGCGGGCAGGATTTTTACGTCAAGGATTACATCCAGACCACGGCGGCCATCAATCCGGGGAACAGCGGCGGGCCCCTGATCAACCTGAAGGGGGAGATCATCGGCATCAACAACGCCATCCAGACGGCCGGCATCCCCGGCAACCTGGGGATCGGCTTCGCCATTCCCTCCAAACTGGCCAAGACAGTCATCGACAGCCTGAAACAATACGGCAAGGTGAAGCGGGGCTACATCGGCGTGGCCTTGGATAACCTGGATTCCTCCAATCTCTCCCAGTGGTACAAGCAGGAATACGGCATCAATCACGGCGCGCTGGTCACCGAGGTCATTCCCGGCACGCCCGCCGAACAGGCCGGCATCGAGAAGGGCGATTTGATCATTCTCTTCAACGGCGAGAAGGTGATCAACAACGGCCATTTGATCAACATGGTCACGTCCACCCCCATCGGGAAAAGCATCGACCTGACGATTCTGCGCAAAGGCAAGAAACTGACGAAAACCCTGGTCCTTGCCGAACGGCCGGAGCAGGATCTCCTGGCGATGATGATGACCGATTCCGAGAAACTCCTCGGCCTCACCGTCACCCCCCTTGCGCCGGAAACGGCCAAGGAGAAGGGCTATAGCGAGAAACTGGAAGGGATCATCGTCACGCGCGTCCTTCCCGGCAGCAGCGCGGAACGCGTGGACATTCAGGTGGATGACGTGATCACCGAAATCAATGACAATCCGGTATCGACCAAGGAACAGTTTGAGAAGGCCTTGGCGGAGATCGTCAAGGAAATGAAGGAGAAAAAGGACACCGAACGGGTCATTCTCCTGCACGTGTACCGCGCCGACCGCCGGTATCCCGATAAGTGGGTGGCGCCCACCATCACGCTTGAACCGGAGGAAAATCAACCGCCATCCCCGAACCAATAAGGATTTCCCCATTCCGAACGAACAAAGGCCGCCCGTTGTCGGGCGGCCTTCTGGTTTTTTCACGGATTTTGAGAATGCGGATCGGTTGACACTTCGATCCTCGCGGGATACGATTGCCCCTACACACAAGGCCCTATCGTCTAGGGGTTAGGACGCCAGGCTCTCATCTTGGAAACAGGGGTTCGATTCCCCTTGGGGCCGTTTTTCCCCCTCCATTTTGTCCAGTTTTGCGTTTCCTTCAGCCAAATTTGATCCAATCCGCAGCCTTCCTTCTCGGCTCCCTCTCCCTCTGGAAGAGGGCCGGGGTGAGGGAATTTTTGTAGGGGCGGACCTTGGTGTCCGCCCGCATCAGCGAGTGGATGGAATGCCTTTTTCACCGGTAAGTACGCGCTTGCCGGATCAAACGTGATTATTGATGAATTATCAAAAATCGATTTCTCTCCTTTAATATACTCCCCCCATGTCATTCACTCCTGCACGCGCCAGTCTTCGACGCCCGTGTTTTCTTCGAAAACCGCGGTCAGCGTGGCATCGCCCGTCAGTGACAGGGATACCACCGGCTGGATCTCCTCCGGCATTTCCAGCCAGCCCGTGAAACGGTAGCCGGGATTGGGTTCCGCCCGGGCGCGGAGAGGCACATCGAGGAAGTAGATTCCCGTGGCGTTTTCGGGTTCGATCAAGACGTTGTTGATCCACACCCGTCCCGCGCCGGCCGGATGGGAACGCAGGGTGAAATTGGCGGCGCCTTTCAATCCGAAACGCGACATCAGATGCTGGCGCTGGATGCTGGGTCTCCGTTCCGCGAAGCGCCGCATGAGATCGATTTGCGCCCGCCATTCCTCTATCGTGGTATAGATGCTGTATCCCCATCCCGAAGCCCCGCTGCGGCCCCAGCGTTCGATTTGCCGGGGCATTTCCGGTTCCAGGACGGCTTGCAGGCGGCTGATGAGATCTTTCACCCGCGTGGGGGCGAACGTGGTGTTGATGTGCGCGGCGAAGCGTTGAATGAAGGCCTCCCGGAACGTGGGATTCAATAGCAACCGGCCCAGAAAAAAGGGATGGCCATTTTTTACCTGAGAGACATTATTCAGGGTGTTATCCGTAACCGGCCACCAGATGCCGAATCCGGAATCGTTGTCGTAGGTCATCCAGCGCCAGCGGCCGTCCGGAGTCCGGGGACGCCAGTATTTGATGTTGTTGTGCGGCCAATCCATGCTGGAGTAATAAATCTTGGCAATCACATAATTCATGTATTCATCGACATCCATTTGGGTTTGGATGTATGCGTACACGGCCGGTTTTTTGACATCCTGGGTGTAAATGGTATCCAGCAGGGCGTTGTAGTGGCGGGCGTCGCCGTTCATGACGTGGGAGCCGTTTTCGATCAAATCGACCTGCTCGGGATCGACGCCGTAATTCTGGGCCGCGTAGTGTTCGTTCAGCTTTTCCCGCAGGTTCATGATGCCCCGGTATTCGCCGTTGAGAAAAAGAATGGCGGGGCGGTAGGCCTGGTAGTCGATGTCCATGCGGTCCTTTACCAGATATTGCATCATGGCGTCCGAGAACAGAGTCCGAATCCAGTCGTTGCCCCCGTTGCGCAGCAGAAAATTGTTATAGGACCGGATCGGTTTATCCGGGAACAAGGGATATTCGATCGCCTCCGTCCCGTATTTTTTTCGGGTATAAAAAGCCAGGGATTTTTGGGGGTAATCCCGGCTGCAGCCTCCGAATATTTTGACCCCGGCCTCGGCTTGAAATCCGGATTGCCCATCCGGTTCGAAAAATTCGATGTGCACGGGACGTTCCCAATCCTGGTTGAAGTTCCGGCGCGTGGCATCGCAATTGCCGGGGATCCCGTTGGTTCCCTGGTGCAA
>JBHGBC010000302.1:0-3233 GCA_041946805.1 bacterium | reverse complement strand
GTATACGCCAGTCATACCGTTAGCCCAGGCCGCCTAAAAAACGGAAAAAAGTTACACACATGACAAGAACGTTCCATGAACACGGAAATCCATTGCCAGGGTGGTTTTGTGGAGTGGAAGGGAATCCGTTATAAAAAGATGACCGGCTGGAGAGTGATGGGGAAATTGCTTTTTTGTTTTGTTACCTATTTGTTACCTAAAGATATTTTTGGAATGTAATTTCAAA
Source organism: bacterium (assembly GCA_041946805.1). Classification (GTDB taxonomy): domain Bacteria; phylum Hinthialibacterota; class Hinthialibacteria; order Hinthialibacterales; family Hinthialibacteraceae; genus JABLXU01. Next base: position 3,007 of record JBHGBC010000302.1, on the reverse strand, counting down.
TGACATAAGTCTAGTCTTTTCAGGTAAGCGGGAAACGGGGTTCGAACCCGCGACCCTCAGCTTGGGAAGCTGATGCTCTGCCAACTGAGCTACTCCCGCATCCTTGGCAAGAATATTATGCTCCCTCTTTCTCTTCTGTCAAGCGGATTCGCGGCGATTCCCGGTCCTCCGCCCCTGCCCGCCACTCCCGGTCTGGCCGGCCGCCACACCTCTCCCCCCGCTCATCCCGGCGCCGGCTCCCGGCGGTGTCTCTCGCAATCCAACACGACGGCGAACAAATGCATCTGCAGCGTCTCGAAAAACGAATCGGATCCCGCGTCCAACTGCGCGGTGACCCCCAGCCGGTGCAACTCCCGGCTCACCTCCTCGTTCTCCCCGTCCAACAAGGCGATCACCGGACGCTTGGGAAAATGCTCCCGCATCCAGGCCACCAAGGCCACCCAGCGGGGCGGCAACCGCCGCCCATCCCATATCACCGCCGCCGGACGGAATACACGCAACGTCTCCTTCACATACGTGTTCTGATATCGGTGCACCTCCAGGTTGAACCGCGCCCGGAATTCCCGCACGCACCGCTCATGCAAGGTTTCATCCTCCGTGATCAGGAGTATGGATAGGGTTGAATCGCTCATCTCCGCTTCACCGCCCTTTCCCCTTCACGGAACCTTCGCACTCGCCCTTGCCATGGCCAGAAGTGGTTTTCCCAATCCATTTGCAGTCCATTATCTCTACTCATTCGTTTTGTTGCGCCCTTGGGCTTATGGTTCCTATCCGCTGGAGTCCCCTCCCTTGTCCCCCTCCTCCTATCTTTCTATACTAGGCTTCGCAAGGGGAATACCAAATTCAAAATACGCGGACACGGCTCTTCGGAACCCGGGAATATGGATCTCTCCGGCAATGATCCCCCATACAGCTGACTGGCTCTGGACGGCAAAACGCTGCGCGGGATGCTATAATCATCTTAATATATTGAGTTTATGAGTTCCGAGGCCCCGCCCTAAAAAATACTTGATTGTTACCTGTTTTTGTCGAGAATTATAAGAAACCCGCTTGACTTGACTGTTGCCGTAACCAGTCTGGTTACTTTGGAAGCCTGGAGTTGTCGAATTCATAAAATCAACGGATGAATAACGAGAAAGAGTCCTTCTTCAACCCGGATACCGTCAATCCCAAATCTATTTCCATCCTGGTCGTTGACGACGATGATCTGGTGCGCCAAATGCTCGTGGACTTGCTCCTCTCCCGCGGGTACGAAACCCACGCCGCCCCCCGCGGCGACGCGGCCCTGCAGCTGATCCACCGCCTGGCTGTCGATATCGCCCTGATCGATTACCAACTCCCCGACACCGACGGCATCGCCTTGATGCTCCGGCTGCGCGAATTGGTCCCCTCCGTCCTCTGCCTCCTCATCACCGGCTACGGGACCATCGAACGCGCCGTCGAAGCCATGCACGCCGGCGCCTGGGACTTCATCCCCAAACCCGTCACCCCCGGCATGCTCCTCGAAAAAATCGGCCGCATCGAATCTTACTGCCTGCTTCGCCGGGAACACGATGTCCGCCGTAAGGTGCTCTACAAGGATTTCCTCTTCTCGGGCGTGATCGGCGCCTCCCCCATCATGCGCCCCGTCTACGAAGATATCCTGCGCGCCGCCCAATCCACCCTCCCCGTCCTGATCGAAGGCGAAACCGGCTCCGGCAAGGAATTCATCGCCGAGGCCATCCATCTCAACAGCAAACGCAAACCCCGCCCCTACGTCGTCATGGACTGCACCGCCACCCCCCACTCCCTCATCGAATCAGCCCTCTTCGGCTCCACCAAGGGGGCCTTCACCGGCGCCGTCGATCAAAAAGGCCTCCTGCAAGCCGCGGACGGCGGCACCCTGGTCCTCGACGAAATCGGCGAAATCGCCCTCGACATCCAACCCAAACTGCTCCGCTGCCTCGAAACCAAACGCTTCCGCCCCGTCGGCAGCACCAAGGAACTGACCAGCGATTTCCGCATCATCTGCTGCACCAACCGCGACCTCGCCGCCGAAACCAAAAAAGGCAAGTTCCGTGCCGATCTCTTCTACCGGATCAGCGCCATGCACATCGCCGCTCCCGCCTTGCGCGAACGCCAGGCGGACATCCCCATCCTCGCCCGCCATTTCCTCCAATCGATCACGCAGGAAAACGAACGGGAAGAAATGGATTTCACTCCGGAATCACTGCAAATCTTGACCGCTCAGGATTGGCCGGGCAACATCCGCCAACTGAAATTCGTCATCGAATCGGCTTTCTTCCAAACCCGCGGACGTTGGATCGCCCCCGAACATCTGCAATTGGACGGCCAATCCCCCGGCGCTCCCACCGTGATCTTCGAATCCCTCCCCGAGGCCGGCCTCCAACAGGACTTCAAAACCTTCCGTGAAAGCGCCATCCTCCAGGCGGAACGGCGTTACATCAAATCGCTCATGGAACGCCATCACGGCGACGTGCGCCAGGCGGCCAAACAAGCCGGCTTGACCCGCGAGGCCCTGTACCGGGTCATGGCCCGCTGCGGCCTTTCCCCCGGCCAATTCCGGGGAAAGAACCAGGCCGATGCTCTGGAATAACACCACCCTCCGGCCTCGTTTTAACCCCGCTATTTCCTCAACCCTTCCCGCAAAAGGGATAGCCGGCTGCCGCCATGGAAGAGAAGCCATTTAGGCCTATCATTCCCAATCCCTGAACGTATTTATCAGTTATGATTGTCGATTATTTTGATCTCATTAGTTAATTTTAATAATTTTTATTTTTTCTATTGACAGAATAATTTTCCCTAGGCTATATTAGAATCGGTTCAGAATCACTCAAGGAGGAGCGAAATATGAGACGGCTGGCATATTTCATCGTCGCTTTGTGTTCCTTGTGCTACACCCCCCCCCGTTAACAGCGCGGGATGAGGCAATCTACCCCGCGCCGGTATCGGAATACGCCGAGCAGACCGGCCCCAACACCATGACCTTCCTGAGCTACCCCAAGTA
>JBHGBC010000301.1:0-3253 GCA_041946805.1 bacterium | reverse complement strand
TACTTTTTTTCAGATCGCCGGTTCGCATCTCTTCGAAATGATTGATGAAAACCACCCCCCAATTCCCTCTCCCTCTGGGAGAGGGGTAGGGTGAGGGAAGCCCTGAAAGGGCGAAATGCGCCTGTTCCCCGCGATCGAATAAAATGGTTGCGAATCAACAAATATTGATAGGTATATTTAACTTAAAAATCGTCCATTTTGACCAACTTGGCGCCGCGCGTTTCCTTTGCCTCTCCCTTCTGGAGAGGACCGGGATCAGGGAATATCATAGAGATCAACCGGATTGGGCGATCGGCTTCACATGACTGATTCTTCACGCGGCGGCCTGGGCGGGAAAGACCGCGCCGAAATGCTCGCGCAGGCATTCTTCCATGGGTTTTTTAGGGATTCCGAACGTCTCCTGGATTTGATGGGTTTGACAACTCAGGTTTTCCTGCAGGATCTTTAAGATATCGGGAGTGAAGGGAGGATTCGGAAGATATTTCTCCATCAGGAACGCGGGCAGCGACATCATCTCGACGGGAATCGTGACAAAAAGGGGGCTTTTCCCGAAAGCGTCCGCGAACATTTTTAGCAGATCCCGCATGGAATAGATGGTTGGCCCGCCGAGATTATAGGTCTGATAGTAGGTTTCTTCCCGCTCCAGGCAATCGACGACGCAGCCGGCGGTTTCCTGGACAAAAATCGGCTGGACGCAGCCATGATGCGAGGTGATGACGGGAACCACCGGATACTTATGGACGATCTTGACCAACAAATTGCAAAACCGGCTGCCCGGGCCGAAAATGATGGAAGGACGGAAGATGGTTTGAATGACCGGCGCGTCCATGACGATTTGTTCAGCCATGTAATTCGCCAGGTGATATTGGCTGGCCGCCGCGGGCCGCGCGCCCAGGGCGCTCATTTGCACGAACCGTTTGATTCCGGCCGCGCGCGCGGCCTCCACCAGGTTCCGCGTTCCCTCGTAATAAATCCGGTTATATGTTTGTTCCCCGCGTTCGGCCAGGATTCCGGCGAGATTGACGGCCGCGCCGCAGCCCTCTAGTTTTCCTTGCAGGCTTTCGGGCCGGGTCAGGTCGCCTTCGGCCATCTCGACCCCCCGGGACTTCCAATCCTCGGGGGCGGGGGTCCGGTGAATCAGCGCCCGCACCGAGTGATTCCTCGCCAACAACTCGCGCACCACGAATTGGCCGACAAAACCCGCCGCGCCGGTAACGAATACTTTCATTCTAATGAACCCGTTTGCATGGAAATGGATATCGAATTGCCGCGATATAGTATCCGCCCTTCGGCGGAGCGGATCAAGGATTTGGAACCACCGGGCTGTGAGTCCCGATTTTTCTAGGTGCTGTTGAGTTTTCGTAATCCAGGATTCACCGGAATTCAGTAAAGTGATTCCATCGCCAACAGCGCGCCATAGGCTAGCCCAAGGCAACGCCCTGGGAAAATGACGATAAAAGAAACGATTCCCTCTCCCTCTGGGAGAGGGGTAGGGTGAGGGAAGCCCTGAAAGGGCGAAATTCATCCCATCTCCCCAATCGAGCATTTACGTGCGAGGAACCAAATCCCCAAGGGGATGACAATATCTATCCTCTACCCCAATCCGCAGGCTTCGTCGTAATCGAGCAAACGCGTGATTGTGGGATGATCGCCGCAGACCGGGCATTCGGGATTGCGGGGAACCGACACTCGCCGGAATTGCATCTCCAAGGCATCGAAGATCAACATCTTACCAACCAGCAAATCACCGAGGCCTAGAATGAATTTCAGGGCCTCCACCGCCTGGAGGGTGCCCAAGACTCCGGCCACGCAGCCCAGGATGCCCGCCTCCTGGCAACTGGGAACCAGGCCCGGCGGGGGCGGTTCGGGAAACAGGCAGCGGTAGCAGGGGCCGGTCCCGGGGACAATGGTCATGGCTTGGCCTTCGAACCGGAAAACGCCGGCGTGGATCAAGGGCTTTTTGGCCATTACGCACGCGTCATTGATCAAGAAGCGGGTTGGGAAGTTGTCGGTTCCGTCCAAAACGATGTCGTACCCGGCGATCAGGTCCAGGATGTTGCTGGAATCGACACGCAAGGCATGCTCCACCACCTGGCAATCGGGATTCAGTTCGCGTAGTTTCCGGGCCGCCGAGGCGGTTTTGGGGATTCCCACATCCGCAGTGGCGTGGAGAATTTGCCGCTGGAGGTTGGAATAGTCCACTACGTCATTATCCACCAGACCCAAGGTTCCCACTCCGGCGGCGGCCAGGTAATAGGCCGATGGCGACCCCAGTCCCCCGGCGCCGAGCACGAGGACCCGGCTGGACAAGATTTTTTTCTGCCCCTTGCCGCCGACCTGGGGCAGGATGATATGGCGGCTGTAACGTTCGATTTGTTCATCCGTGAATGGAATCATGGTGTGTATGTTTTTTCTCCCCGGGTTAAATCCCAGGCTACCCGCGCGCGGCCCTTATCAGAGCCGGAAGTATGTGGAGAGGAGGGTTTCCGCGCTGCCGCGCTACCCCATCCTATGTAGAAAATTCACTCCGAACTCCATGTCATCAAAATAAGGATATTTGACGCTGAACATCCGGAAATCTCTCCCCTCTCCCTCTGGGAGAGGGCCAGGGTGAGGGCATCCTTTTCGCTGTGCGGTCATCTGCGCAATTGCTTTTATCAGGCCCCGATCAAGGGCTGCATTCCCGCCTTTTACGGGGAAGACGTCTTTTTCTATGCAAAATGACATTGGTCTTCCGGCCCCAAATCCCCGTTCAATACTCCTTGGTTTTCTGGATGACCAGATGAACCAGGCCGGATTCGTCCTTGAAGGTATCGAGGAGGGTCTGACCGTCCGCGGTGATGCTTTTGGGGACATGGCGGGAGGGTTCGCCCTCGTCCACGATCACCTCGACGATTTGGCCCAGTTCCATCTCTTCCAAAGCGAGTTTGGTTTTCACGTAGTTATAGGGGCACTTCACTCCGTGGAACTTCAATACGATGCGATTCGTTGCGGTTTGAGACATATCAAACAGTCCTTGAGATTTATTTCTTCTCCAGTATATCTCATATATTTGTTTCAGAGGGATCAACGAGATAGAAGTCCTACATAGAACGTGCGGTAAAAATAAGGCTCATCCGGTAAGTGTGTACTTTTTTTCAGTGGTTTGCTAAGCAATCCCATTAAACCGTCTGGAGAGAATGACCCCCAAGTCTCTCTCTCTGGGCGGGCGGATTGGATAGGGGAAAGCCCTTTCACCCCGCTGTGCCTCTCT
>JBHGBC010000300.1:0-3293 GCA_041946805.1 bacterium | reverse complement strand
GCCGCTGTGACTGGTGAGGGATTCATCGCCTTGTTTGATGTCAAAAAGCATCGGAAAACGGTTCACCTCCGGGGTGGCAAGTACAATGCTAGCCTTATATATCATAAATCATTATTTATCAAGGTGTTGAGTGCGGTTTTGTATGATTTTAGTTCACAGAAACAGGTAATAGCAATCTATCCCCCATATCCCTCGTTTTCTTCAATTCCCATCCGCCCGTTGCGCGTAGCCTTCTTGCATCCATTTCCATAACGCCTCGCGCCACAGGCCGACACGTTTTTGCTCCAGTTCGGTCCGGGCCAGCGCCTGGGCCTCGTCCATCAGCGCCCCCAGTTGCTCCATGCGTTCCGGCGTGCCCAGGCTGGTCCAGGCGGCGTTCTTCCAGTCGATCCCGTTTTTCTTGTAGAAGGGCGGCGGATAGTTCGCCGGGTCACAGGCGATCTCCTCGATCCGCCGGTAGAACCGCTCCATCGGTCCGGCCGCCGCGCCGAAATACCGCGTGAAAAACTCCCGCAGCAGGGCGTCCACATCCTGGTCCGGATCATCCCAAATCTTGGCGATCACATAGCCTTCCAGCATGTCCTGTTCGCCGCAGACGAAAATCCCGCGGACGCCGTCCCGGATGAACCTCCGCATCGTCTCCGCCGTCTTGTGGACCATCACGTTCGGGAAACACTTCCAATGATCGATCAAGGCCGGCTCCATGGGATGATGGTAGTAGGTCCAGAGGAAGACCGGCGCCTGGGCTTCGCGCAGCCATTCCTTGTATAGCCACAGGTCGTTCTCGCGGATTTCCTTGTGGATGGCGTAGAGGCAGGTATGCAGGCACGGGGCCACGGACACGTTGGGCTCGATCCCGAAGCCTTCCGGCGGCCATGCGTAATTCCAGTAGGCCAGCGTGGCGATATATTTCTGGGGATGGGTCTGGCGCACTTGCCGCGCGACGGCGTTCACAAAAGAAAAGAAGTAGTTGCTGACCTCGCCGCTGCTGAACTGGCCGCTGCGCCTCTCCTGACCTGAAGCCAGCAACGCCTGGCAGCGGTCACATCGGCAGAACTTGGCATTGTCGTCGGGCACGATGGCAAAATAATCGCCCACCGCTTTCCAGCCCGCCGGGGCGTTCTCCCGGCCGTCGAAGAAATCCCGCGCCATCCTCGCAACCTCTTCGATCAACAACGGATGGGAATAGCAGAGCTGCGTCCCGCGCCCGGGACCTTGCGCCTGGTACTCCGGATTCGTGAACCGGGCCTGGATGGTGCGGGGGTGGAAGGTGTGGTTGCCCGCCCATTTTCCGCCGCCCAGGCGCAGCCGCCGCCAGAAGAGATAAATCTCCGGGGGCGTGGTGGGGCCCCACTGCCCGCGCATGAACGGCCAATTGCCCGCCCACAGCGCGTCGCGATAGTGGAGCGCCGGCGATCGCCGGATGTCTTCGCCTTGGACGGTGAGTGTCGGCTGGGAAGGCCACACGCTGCTCGCCGCGTTCGGCCCGTACCAGCGGACCTGGCAGAACCGCTCGAGGAAGTGATAGGTGGCGTAGCAGGTGCCCTGGTCATCATAGACCCCCGGCAGTTCCATTTCCCCCGTGCTGCGCTCCGGATACCCCACGGTCTTCCAATAGTCGATCCGCTGCCGGGTATCGTCCAGCGTGTCTCCACAGCTCATGGGCCGGCCGAATTCCTGCCGGTTGGCCGGGGTGTCCTCCCAATCGCGCCCGATGAGAATCAAGGTCTGGGGCCGGAAGGCGATGAGATACTCCTGCGGGGCGAAATCCGTTCCCGCGATCCCCAGCGCCCGCGTGGCCGCGCTCTCTCCGATCAACACCCGCGCGCCCTGTACGTTTTCGCTATCCGCGCGGATGGGCAGTTCCGCGCCGGTGATCTTCAAAAGATGGTATTGAAATTCCAACGCCGCCAGGCGCGCCGCGGGGGTGGGATTCTCCGACAGGACAATCGCGCAGGCGGGCGTCCCATTCACGGCCAGGGACAACCCTTCACCGGCCGGGGGCGTGGCAGGCTGGCTGAATCCGCCGTTGGCGGCGTGCATCCACACGCACAATGACACCGTAAAGGCCCTTGAAATACCAGTCATTTTCCAGCGGCTCCTCGATGGCGGTGCGTCCGCGGACCGCGCGCAAAGCGGATTGACAGATCGGCCCCAGGGTTGGAGGCGGTTCCACGGTATCAGATATTCGTTCTACTTGGCAAGCAAGGCCCGCAGCTGATCCAGATCGGCGGGATCGCGCCCCGGATCGAATCCGAACGATTCGGCATTCAGCCGTTCCTGTGCCGAACTCCCCTGGAACATGCCGCAGTCCACGAGGACAGCATGGCCGTCATGTTCGATCAGATATTGCGCGCCCGTGACGCTCTTCGCCCCTCCCAAAAAAGTCAGTTTCATATGATTGTTTTTTCGTTTATATATTTTCCTTGCCGGTTCAATTCGCAGAATACCAGTTCGCTTTCATTCCAGGGGATTTTTTTCCCTTTTTCGGCGTGTATCCATTGTTCCGATCCCTTCCCGGTGCATACGAGCGTATCGCCGGGCCGGGCGATCGAAACCGCTTCTTTGATCGCTTCCCCGCGATCCGGCATTTCATACACATCTCCCTTGAAATCATCTCCGATCCCTTTCCTGATCTGCCTCAGGACATGTTCCGGATTTTCATCATACGGATCCTCGTTGGTCAGGATGATCTTCGAGCAGTAGCGGGCGGCGATCGATCCCATGACCGGGCGCTTCCATTTGTCGCGCCCTCCGCCGCAGGAACCGAGCACGCATATGAGGGCCGCTGACGCATCGGCGCGCTGCCGCAGGAACGAATACACCGCCTCGAGGGAATCGGGCGTATGCGCATAATCGACGACCGCATATACCGGCCGCTTCGAAACGATGGTCATCCGCCCCAGGAGACCCGGGAACGATGCAATAGCATGGCGGATGATTTCTTCCGAAATGCCGAACGACATCGCCACCGCGCAGGCAGCCGCAACGTTCGTCTTATTGAAATCCCCCGGAAGCGTCTCCGGAACGGATATGTGGCGCTGCGCAACCTCCGCAGAAGAGAACCGCGTAACCGGATGCGAACGGGCGGCACGGACAAATTCAGGCGCATGGGCATCTTCGGCATTCACGAAAAAAACGGGTTTGCGCGCCCCGCTCTTTTTTGCGACATACTCGAAGAACGAGATCTTCGCGCGAAGATACTTCTCGAATGATCCGTGAGCCTCGATGTGTTCGGGATGGATATCCAGGAACACCGCGGCATTCCAGGAAATGAACCGGTGCCGGTGCTG
>JBHGBC010000030.1:0-44399 GCA_041946805.1 bacterium | reverse complement strand
CGCGGTGGAACACGGATCCCACGGCGCCGAAGGGGCCTAAAATTTGGATGCTGGTGCTGGTTTCGCAAAGCGACACCGACGTGCCGGTGATTCCGGATCCGAAGGGCGACGTGCGGGTTACGTGGGCCTTGTCGATGGCTTCGGCCATGCGCGTGCCCAACTCGGCGTTCGGTTTCGTGCGGGTGGGGCATACGCCCATGGTCATCGATGTCCCCGCCACCAACGCCCAGAATCCGCAGGGCGACAACCTGTCGTCTTCGCCCAATTTCCACCAGTTCGGTTTTGACGTGCAGACCGCGGACACCAACGCGATCAACCAGTTCGTCAGCGACATCGTGAACACGATGAACGACACGTATGTCAACGTGCGCCAGGCCATCGCCGACTTCAACCAGGCCGTGGCGGACGCCGAGGCCAACGCCGATCCGGAAGCCGGCCCGGAATATCCGGAGTTGCCGGAGCCCACGGAAGCGTCGGTCACCAATCCGTACAGCGGATTGCAGATGCAGGATTTTGTTACGACCAACAACGGCGCGTATTCCACCAACTACATGTATCAAATCCAGCTGCCGGACGAGAATTTCGGGCCGCTGGCGGGGGACGATTTCTATATCGTCCTGCGTTCGTCGCCGGACGCCGTGGTGGGCGACACGTTCCGGGTGCGGATCCGTTCCGGCCAGCGGAACGCGTTTGTCACCACGACCGACGCCACCACCGGGCAGGTCACCCGGGTGCCGTCGCCGGAAGGCGGGATTTCGTACCATTCCTTCGTGGAGACGGATTACGATGCGGGCGGGGAATCGTTCCGCAACCTGAGCAAGAATCAGATCACCACGAGCGAAATCGTGGTGCGGAGCCAGAATGTTCCGCCCACCATCCGGTTTACCTCACCGGGGTTCGGCTTGAACCTGGCGTCCGACACCTTCGAGTTCGATGTGCAGTTCACGGCGGACGATCCGGACAGCGTGGCGGAGATCCGGCTGTACACGGATACGGATTCGCGGGGATTCGACGGAGCATTCGTGCCCGGGGCGGTTCTCCGGGAGGGGATCGATACGGGCTTCACGTTGAACATGCGGGATGACATTCCCGATTTCGATCCGACGCGGGATTATTTCCTCTACGCGCGGATCGATGACGGGGTGAATCCGCCGGTTTATGTGTACGCCGATGGCTCCATCAGCACGGTGGCCTCCGTGCCGGGCGGCGGCGGGACCGGCGGCGGCACGGGCGGCGGCACGGGCGGCATCGTGGTTACCGGGGATCTGCAAAATCCGCTCGACTATCTCAAATTGTCGAACGATGGCCGGGTGTTCAACCTCGGCGACACGCCCACTTTTTCCAGCATCGAATCCACGACGCGCGTGGTGGACATGGAAGTGAATTCCACCTTCTCGGGATTGATCATGCTGCAAGTGGACGGCAACGTGCTGGGGACGGGGGATTTGGGCGTGTTCCGGACCAATCTCCAACCCAACGGCCAGTTGCTCTTCCCGCAGTCGCAGGTGGCGTTTTACAAGAATTCGTTGACCGGCGGCGAGTTGATCCTGGGCGCGACGGAGAATCAAATCACGATCGAGTACGCCCGGGACGTGGAGGTGGACTGGAATCAGGGCGCCATCTATGTCCTGGACGGGGACGGCGACATGTTGTATCTCGGCAGCGCCGCCAACACCAATCTGCGGCCCGAGCCGGTGGGGATCGATCTCTACCGGGATATGGAACTCTCGCCCGGCGGCGCGCAGATCTACTTCCTGGCCGGGAACGGCTTGTTCAACGTGGCCGGGGGATCGTCCGTGGGGACCTGGAGCCACATCGTCCAGGGCGATGTGTACCGGGACATGAGCCTGGTGGTCCAGGGCGGCTCGGTGTCGCACGTGGTGATCACCGACGCGGACGGCAACATCACGGTGGTGGGGCCGGGCGGAGACATCAAGAGCCGGCTGGAAGCGTTGAAACCGCCCGCGTCCGTTGTCCCGGGTTCGGTCCGGCAAGTGAAGTTGTTCCCGGGCGACACCTCCATGCTCATGTATGTTCAGGGCAGCGGCCAGGTGACGGTGGTCGGAGGGCAAGATCCCTTGTTGCCGGTGGATGGCATCGTGTTCGCGGACCAGGAAGGCTTGGACGATGACCGGATCGTCGATACCGAGACGGCTTCCATCAACCTGCAGTCGATCGTGGACGCGGTCCGGACGATCATCGATGGCTTCAACAAGGAGAACGTGGCCCAAATCATGGCGCAAGTGTCGCCCGCGTATAAAGATCCGAACGGGGCCGACGCGGCCGGATTTGAAAAGTCGCTGCGGCGCTTCTTCGAGTACTACGAAGTCGAAAGCTACAGTGAATCGAATACGGTTCCGAACTATTTCACCATTTCCAACCAGGGGAACATCATCACCGCCCAAGTGGTGATGGACATGGCGGTCTTCGCTCCCAACGTGGAGTATTTCGTGCCGCAGGTGGATGCCTCCTCGACCGGCGGCGAGTATATCGGGCGGATGCTGTTCACGGATTCGGTGGTGCCCTTCGATCAAAACCTGCGGATCCGGGAAGTGGCGGATGGGCGGGGCTGGGTGGCCGATCTGTGGGAAGTCCGGAATTTCGGGCGGGACACGTTCAACCTGATCAACTCCCAGGATGTGGAATTTAACGACATCTCGGTCTTGATCCGCCTGCCCAACAACCGCCGGGTCAACACCTACATCGCGCGCAACGAAGGCTTCGATTCGCCCATGTCCATGTTCCTGGACATCAATGACAACGATCCGCTGGCGCCGTTCAACATCATGGCGGTGATCCGGGAAGGGTTCCCGCGGCGGTATGTATCGCCGCCGGCGTTCGAGTTCACGTTGTATGACGGAACGGTGCGGCTGGGAGTGCCCCAGTTCGACCGGGTGAATTTCCGCTTCCAACGGGACGCGAACGGCAAGATCGGGTTGATCAGCATGAAGCTGCGGCAGTTGCTGTCGCAAAACGATTCGCAGTTCCTGCAGGGGCTGGATCAACCGCAGCAACCGCCGCTGGCCAGCCTGGACGGCGCGCAGGTGCAGTATCCGTTCGGATTCCGCTTCTCCGAGCGCAGCACCACCTATTCGGTGTTCCAGGGCGACGCGGACTTCATCCTGGTGGATGCCGGCACGGTGCAGGTGACCAACCGCCTGGGCGGGATCATGATGCTGCCGGAAAACACCGACATTTTCGCGATTAATCCAACCCAGTACGTGGCCCAGAACATCTCCCGGGCCTTGGTGATTTCCAATCCGTACGATCCAGCGACCGCGACGGGAGGAACCGGAGTGACCTTGCCCGGCCTCTCCGCGTCGTTGGTGGCGGGACGGTCGTATTTCGTGATCACCAGCGATGGGAAACGCTACGGCTTCTTCCAGGTTCCCGCCGAGGTGAACCTGACCCAGACCGGGAACTTCATCATCGTTCCCGTCGATTACCGGTATGAGGATTCGTTTGTCCTCCCGTCGAGCTTTTAGGCGGGACGAGTAAGAAACCAGGGAGTGACGGCACTCTTGGCTCAAGGGTGCCGTTACTTTTTGCGGGAAAATCCCGTTGAAGAAAGACGTGGGGTTCGGGGGATTGGCATAAGGATGTGGTCCCAGGGATTGTCCAGGGGGATTGACCCAGGATTGAAACCCTGGACCAGCTGAAAACGTTTTCCGGTGGCGCAGCGGGTTGTTGGCGGTGATGCGGTTGCCCGGGGTTGAGTCTTTGGGTTGCTCCAGGCGGTCCCTTGAAAGGGGCGCGAAAAGGGGAAAAGGCCCAGGAAGGGGAGCGATCGGACAGGATGTACAATCGATGAGAAAAGAATTCCCTCACGCTGGCCCTCTCCCCGGGGGAGAGGGAAAACAGAAGAGAGAAGGTATTCGGTGTGATGGATTACGCGCTCCGCGCCAACCCATCCCATGGGGGGGTTCCGGGGAGTGGCGAGGCAGGGGCTATTCCCTATAAATTCTGCATGATAAACTAAATCCAGCCGAAATGCGGGGGGACGGTGTAAACCGGCCCCCGGGGTTCAATCAGGAAAGAAGATTATGCGGACCTTTGTCGTATTGTTCACATGCGTGTTGGTAATCGGGATCGTGGTGTTCGCGGTGCTGCAGGCGCCACAGCCCAAGAAGGTGGAGATCACGGTCAACCGGATTGATCCGGCCAGCCAGCCCTTGCCGGTGCTGCAGAGCGATCCCGCCGCCGAGCATGTGTTGGATTTGTTCCCGGACGCGGTGGAGCCGACGCCGGGAGCGGGCGCCGCGGAGCCGGCCGCGGAAGCGGAAGGAGTCGACTCCGCGACGAAGCCGGCCCGGGTGATCAAGGACCTCGACAACGACACCAACCGGCTGATGGCGTTGATCGAAGACTGGGTTTACGTCGAATTTTCGCAGATCGGGGACAGCAACAAGACGGGAACGATCCACAAGACACGGGACAATACCTTTTTCAACGTGTTTGAAGGGCAGACGTTGGAGAACGGCGTCCACGTCAACCAGCTGACCGGCGACGCGGTGACCCTGCGGCTGGGCGAGGCCGTCTTCCCCTTGCGGCTGGCGCTGGTGCCGAAATTCTTTGATGAAGTGAAGGAAAATCCCCGTCCCCTGACCCCGGCGGAGCAGGAAGAGGCGTACAATTACTACATGCGCCGGTTCGGGGACAAGTTCAAGAAATTCAGCGAGAACTACAAGCCGCCGTTCGGAACCCAGATGCCGCGGCCGGTCACGCAAAAAGAGCAGGAACAAGGGCTGAAGGAATACGAGGAGCGGTTCGGCAGCCAGTTCATGAAGGAAAGCGCGCAGTACAATCCGGGCTATCCCCAGACGCAAGAACAGAAAGACGCTTACAAGCGGTATTGGGCCAAATTCCATCCCGGGAAACCGATGCCCGACTTCGATCAGCTGTTCACCCAACAGCCGCAGGTGGGGCCCGGCGGGCGGATCGTTCCGGATGGGGCCAATCCCAAGTCCCAGTGATGTCATTACCTCTCCTCTTTAAAGGAATCCCCGAATGAAAAAGGCTGCGTTGTTCCCCTTGGTGGCCGGTGTGATGGTGTGGGCGGCCGCCTGCGGCGAAAAGCCCGTTCCGGAAAAACCCGTGGCGGAAACGGAAGTTACCCCGGCGCCAGAGGCCGCGAAGGCGGCAACCGGGCGGCTGGAGTCTCCCCCGGCCGCCGCCGCGGATCCGCTGGCGGCCGAGTGGGACGGCGGCCGGATCTCCTTGGCGCAGATCGACAACATCCTGGCGCCGCGCATGGCGCAAATCGTCGAATACGCCTCGGGGACGGCCCGGCTGGACGAAATCGTGGCCGCGGAACGCCGCAAGACGCGGGACGTGCTGCTGGAGAATTACCTGCTGATCCAGGAGGCGTTCGCCCGGAAATTGAGCGTGACCCCCGCCAAGAAGGATGAACTGCTGCGGGGCTTCCGGGGCAAGTACGAAACCGTGGATCAATACCAAAACGCGCTGCGGCAGGCGGGGCAGACGGAGGCCGGGCTGATCCAGATCCTCTCGAACATCGAATTGAGCCGGCTATGCATCGAGGATGAGCAGAAGAAAATCCAGCAGGGCATCACGCCGGAGGTCATGCGGGAATTCTACGATCAGCACACGGAGGAATACTGCACCCAGCCGGGGACCTCGAAGGTGAATTGGGTGGTGATCCAGGCCGGGGAAAAGCGCACCCTGGAGGAGGCGGAAAGCCTGGCGCGGAAGCTGCACGGCGAAGTGAAGCAAAAAATCGCCGGCCAGGTGGGGGATGTGACCGCCCAACGCAAGGTGCTGCAGGAATACGCGAGGAATTATTCGGATGACTACAGCGGAAAGTACAATTACGGGTATCTGTTTCTCTATCACAAGGATCCCTGGTGGACCCAATATTCGCAGGCGTTCCGGGATCAGGTGGTGAAATGCGGCGTGGGGGATTTGTCGGAGGTGGTCCCGGTTCTGGAAAACAGTTTTGGTTTTTTCCTGGTGTTCGAGAAAACCCCTTCCGTGGTCCAACCCTTTGAATCCGAACCCATCCAGAGTATTCTCCCGAATCTGATGTTGAAGCTCAAGATGGACGATTGGCGGGAGAGTTTGAAGAAGAAATACCACGTGAAATTATACGAAGAGACTCTCAAACGTCCGCGGACCGGACCTCTCGCCCCCACTCCCACAAGCCAATGATTCGGGAACGCGGGAAGACGGAAACCCGGCTGGCCAGGCGGCCCGGGCTTCCCCGGGGGGAAGCCGGACTGCCGGGGTTTATTCGCGCCGGGGATCTGTGTATCGTAGGTCTCGCCACGCGTGAGGCCGGGGGGGACCGGGAGCCACGGCGGGGGACACCAGGGACAACAAGGAACCGGTGATGATCGAAGAGAAGGAAATCAGTTTATCATCCATATTTCAGGTGATCTGGGAACGGGGGAAACGCATCTCCCTCTTTACGGTGTTGTGCATGGCGGTGGCGGCCGGCTCGTCGCTGCTCATTCCCAACCGGTATTTATCCGACGCCACCCTGTTCGTGTTGAAATCCAAGCTGGGCGAGCGCACCATGCAGAATCCCGCCATCCCCATGCGGTCGTTTGAATGGTTGTTTACCGCCGACGAAATCTTGCTGCAGGTTATAGACCGTTGCGGGCTGCGCAATCCCCCCTACAAAATGAAATACCCGGGGCATCTGCGAAGCCGGATGGTCGTTTCCTATATCAATGACACATCGATCATCAAAATAGCGGTCATGCTGGAGGACGCGGAGAAGGCGGCGGAGGTCGCCAACGTGCTGGCCCAGATAGCGATCGAAAAAAACAAGGAACTGATCGAGAAGGAAAAGCAGTCCAGCTCCAGTCAAATCGAGACGGAAATCGAAAAAATCAGGAAACAGGTCACACTATTCAGGGAAGAGTACGAAAGGACCGCCAAGAAGAATCTGAAACCGTTCACGGTGGTCCAGCTGACCAATCTCAACACCATTTATTCCACCCTCGAGCAGCAGATCGACACGTTGGATCATTCGATCGTGGAGCAGAAGGAACGGCTGGCGCGGATGGATCAAATCTTTTCCGCGACGGATTCGGCCCTGAAGCCCAAGATCCGGACGGAACGGTCGGTGTTCAGCGACAACCTTTCCTTCGAAACCATGCGACAAACCCTGGGCGAGAATGTCGATCTGGAGAACTTGAAAGGGATTACCTTTTATGACGAGGCGGTGAATCCCTCCTATTTCTCCTTGCAGCAGGAATACGAGAAGCTCAAGGCCGATCTCCCCTCCCTTGAAGCCAAGCGTCAAAGCATGGCGAACCGGATCAAGGACGTGAGCCAACAGATCGAAGTCATGCAGAACAAGTTGTTTGACATGGAATTGGACGAAATGATCAAGAAGGCCGAGTTGGACCGGGCGCTGGAAATCTATTCCGGAATCGACAAGCAGGCCAGCTGGGCGGGAACCACGGTCACCACCGAGCGGCAGGATCTGGTGTTGTGGATCAAGGCGGTTCCCAACTTGAAAAAGGTGTATCCCACCCGTTCGATCATGGTGGCGGTGGCCGGGATGATGGCGTTTCTGCTGGCGTTCCTCTTCTATTTGCTGGTTGATTTGTATGGATTGATGAAGGAGCGGAACGTCTAGGGAAGCGGTGAAATCCGATCGTGTAGGCAAGCCGGGGCGCGTGGCCACGCGCCCCGGTTATTTGCGGGGGTGGATTGCATGAGAGCGGCCGCGGAGAAAGTCCGGTTCACGGGCCGCTCGCCGATCCCTCTCCCGGAGCGCATCCATCCAACGGCCGGCCTTCCGGGGAAGATCGGTTCCTTCCGGAAGGTTTATTTCCGGGATACACCGGCAGTCATCCGTAAAAATTCCACAATGGCCTGGGCGGCGCGGGTGGAGGCAGGGGTGGAGCCCATCTGCTGCCGCACCAAGGCCAGGTCCCGTTTCATTTCCCCATACCGGCCGGGCGAGGCGAGCAGTTCGTCCGCGTAGCGGGCCAGGGCTTCGGGCTGGCATTGTTCCTGCACGAATTCCGGACAGATGCCTTTGCGCGCGATCAGGTTGACCATGCCGATGTAGGGAACGCGGACCAGCCGGCGGCCGATGAAGATGTTGAGCCGTCCGGTCCGGTACACCACGGCCATGGGCAGGCCGAGCAGGGCGTTTTCCACGGTGGCGGTGCCCGAGGCGGTCCAGGCGAAGGTCAAGGAGCGGCGGAGCTGGTAATCCGTGTCGCGGCGGACCTCGATCCAGGAGGGGATGTGGAAAGGCGGGAGAAACGATTCGTCCAGGGTGTCGGCGAGGGGGAAGAAGAAGCGGCATTCGGGTCTTCGCTCCCGAAGCAGCCCGGCGGCGCGCAGGAGAGAGGGAAGGATGTGGCGCAGTTCGCTTGGGCGGCTGCCGGGCAGCAGGCCGATCCGGGGATTTCGCAGGTCTGGCGTGTTTTCCCCCTCTGGGACCTCCGGGGGCGGGGGGATGCGTTCGATGAGGGGATGGCCCACGTAGGTGGCGGGGAGTCCGCGCTGTTGGAAGAAGGATTCCTCGAAGGGGAAGATCACGTACAGATGATCGATGGACCGGCGCATGGCGGCGACGCGGTTTTCGCGCCAGGCCCAGACCTGGGGGGCGATGAAGTAGAGCACGGGGATGCCCAGGCGGTGGGCGTCTTTCGCCAAGTGGAGATGAAATCCCGGGAAATCGACGAGGAGCACGGCGTCCGGCCGGTGTTCGCGCCAGGCTTGACGGGCCAGGCGGCGGACGCGGAAAACCTGGGGCAGGTGCTTGATCACTTCCACGAAACCGATCAGGGCCAGGCGGGGCAGGGGATAGAGGATTTCGACGCCGGCGGTTTCCATTTTGGCGCCGCCGAATCCAAGGCAACGCAGGCCGGGGAGCGTTTGGTGGAGCGCGCCGCAGAGCCGGGAGGCGTGCAGATCCGCCGATTCTTCACCGGCCGAGATGAAGAGGTTCCAGGATTCGGGCATGGATGGATCTACTCCCAATAGAAGGGCGTTCTTTCCCCCCGCCGCCGGGCTTCGAGCACCGCGAGGTTTTTCACGGCCGGGGGGTAACCGGCTTCGATGGCCAGGGCGGCGTTAAAATCGTCCCGGGCGGGGCCGAACGATCCTCCCAAGCCACGGACCACGCCCCGCTGGGTATACACCATGGCGCGCCATTCGGGATGGAGTACCAGGAGTTCGGTAAGCAGTTTGTCAAAAAAGGACAAAAACTCGGGCGTATCCTTCCCATACCGGACGGCCATCCGGCCCAGGTGGTAGGATTGCGTTTTCCATTTGTATTCTATCTCGCAAATATACGAAGCATACATCCACGGCTCGGGAAAGCGGGGTTCGGTCAGGGCGGCGGCGAGCATGTCCGTGAGCGCCTCGGCATACCGTTCCTGACGCAGAAGATAGTAACCTTTTTCGTAATAGACAATCCAGGTGAAGCGGTCCCAAGTCCGGTAGGCGGAGAGATCGGCGGACTGCACCGCCTGGGGAGTGCGCAGCGCGGCCGCGGAGCAGAATCCGTCCAGGCCGATGAGCAGGGCCAGGAGCCAGGGAGTCCAGGAGCGCGGGGCTTGGCGGAGGCGCGGGCCCCAGGCCCAGGCGGCGGCCAGAAGGCCGGTGACAAGAAACCCGCCCAGGAGGCGGGCGGGGGTTTTCGCGCCCCATTCGGGCAGCGTGAAGAAGTGTTGCAAACCCGGCGGGAATCCCGCGGGAACCGCCCGCAGGATTTCCGGCCAGGGTTGGTAGTGGTCCAGCTGGATGGTTCCTCCCACTTCGGCAAGCCAGAGGGAGAGCGTCCAGGCCGCGGCCAGCGTAGCCACGAGTTTCAGCCAGGCCTTGGGAATGGCGTCGAACAGCGCGGCCAATCCCAGGATGAAGAGGGGGACGCAGCCGATCATGCGGCGGTTGCCGAACGAGCCGCCCGACCACCAGGCCAGGTTGCAGGAATAGATATAGAGTTGCAGAAGAACCGGCGGCAGGAGGGAAAGCCAGCGCCGGGAGAGAAACAGGCCCAGCAGGCCGATCCCGAAGAGGGGGGACCAGGAAATCATCCCGTGGAAGTCGGAGAAGAGGGTGTTGTACAGTTCCGGACGGATCCAGAGGACCTCTTCGCTCCGGGGGAGGGCCAGCCAGGAGCCGTAGAGCGTCTTCCAGACCAGCAGTTGCGGGAAGAAGGCCAGGAACGCGCCGGCCGCCAGGGCCAGCCAGCCGGGCAAGGAAACCGGACGTGACGCGGGGGCGTTTTCCGGTTCCCGCCGGGATAGCAGACGGTCGATGAGGGGCGTGAGCAGGTAAAGGAAGTTGTGGGGGCGGACCAGTCCGGCCAGGCCGAGGGCGCACCCGGCCTGGAACAGGCGTCCGGGGGAGGGATGGGACCGGAGCGATTGCCAGGAGAGCAAAAACAGCACGATGAAAAAGGCCGAGGGGGGGTGGGAATCGGCCGAATTGACGAAGAGGTGGTAGGAGAAGGAACTGCCCACGGCCATCAGTCCCGTGGCCCACAGCACCGCCGGGCGGCTGAGGCCCGCGCGCCGGGCGTACAGGGCGGAGAGCCATAACGTCCCCCCGCCGTAAAGCAGGGTGGAGCCAAAGGTGACAATCCATTGATCGAACCAGGAGAAGCCGCCGGGGGCTGGTTGGGGAGCCAGGAAGGGGAAGACGAGGGCGGCCAGGCGGCCCAGGAGGAGAAAGGGAATCCAGAGCACGCCCGTGCCCATGGGCCAGTCATTGGCGGGAAGGCCTTGGGAAGTTAAATAGAGCTCGTGGAAAGCGAAGGGGAAGCGGGCGTATTCGTCGGCGAAGGAAAAATCGGGGCCGTAAACCAGCGAGCGGGCGAACGCGTAATAGAAGGCCAGGTCCGGCGGCGCGATCCGCACCCGCGTGACGAGCAGGAGTAAGAGGGACAAGCCCAATCCGAATAAGATTCCCGGCGGCGGGAAACACTTCCCCGTCCGGTGCGGGGGGGGTGAATCGTTATTCATGGCCGAAGGCGCCGTGGGAGTGGGGGTAACCGGTTTATCGCGCACGTTGACAGCCCCTGGTTCCGAATGTACATTTTATTTTTTCGTGGCCTTTCGTTCCGATGCCGCGGACGCAAACGACTCTTCTCTCAAGGTTCCCGAAGGAGTGTATTCCCATTATGCCGAAGTTGCCAGTTTGGAAAATTGCGTTCATCGTTTTCACACTCCTTTTATCGCTGTGGATGTTGTTGCCGACCCTGGAATTCTATTCCTACGAACCCGTGGCCCGCAACACGCTCAAGTCACCCCAAATCGCGGAGTTGGAAACGAAGCTGGAAAGCCTCCAGGCGGTCATCGACCAACGGGACACGGAACCCGCGGAGATCGAGAAAGCCAAGACCGAGGCGGCCGCCACCGTGGCGCAAATCAAGGAGGAAACCCGCCGCTTCCGCGGGCTGCGGGATGACGCCATCCGGCTGGGTTTGGACCTGCAAGGTGGCGTGCACCTGGCGCTGGACGTGAACCGGGACAAGTTCCTGGCGAAGCTGAAGGAACAGAACAAGTCGGAAAACGAGATCAATTACGCCGAGCAGACCGTGCTGGACGGCGCGATGGCGGTGATCGAGAACCGCGTGGACGCGTTCGGCGTGTCGGAAGTGGCGCTGGTGAAGCAGCCGCCCTGGCGCATCGTATTGGAGATGCCGGGATTCAACAATCCGGACCAGGTGGCCGAACTGGTCAAGGCGGACGCGGAGTTGAGTTTTCATATTGTGGCGCCCCGGAACGAATTAGGTACGCTGGTGGCCGATATCGACGACGCGGTGCCGGAGGATTTCCGCGGGCTGGTGCCGAACGCCGATCCCTACGTGGCGGCGGTGGCGGCCGAGTCGCCGGACAACGTGCGGCTGGTGGATCAGATCCTCAAGCGGCCCGTGGTGCAAAGCCTGATCCCCCGGGAATACATGTTCAAGTGGGGCGGGGAGACGCCCGCCAACCAGTGGATCAACTATACGCACAAATACTTGTATTTGCTGCGGTCCCGGGCGGAGCTGACCGGGGATCTGCTGGAGAGCGCCTGGGTCTACTTCGACCCGATGTCGAACCGTCCGGAAGTCATGCTGGACTTCGACTCCAAGGGCGAGGAGATCTTCACGCGGGTCACGGGCCAGAACGTGGGCGAGCACATGGCCGTCGTGATGAACGACCAGGTGTATACCGCGCCGCGGATTCAAGACCGCATCCGGTCGGACAAGGCGAGCATCACCGGCATCGACAGTTACGATGAAGCCAAGCAGATCGCGGTGGTGCTGCGGGCCGGCGCGCTGCCCGCGCCCATGGAAGTGGCCCAGAGCCGGGTGGTGGGCCCCTCGCTGGGGCAGGATTCGATCCGCTATGGGTTGTACAGCGGATTGATCGGCAGCATTTTCGCGCTGGCCTTCATGGTGATTTATTACGCGGGGGCCGGGGTGATCGCCGATTTCGCCGTGTTGTTGAACATTTTCTACCTGCTGGCGGGCATGGCCATGTTCAAGGCCACGCTGACGCTGCCCGGCATGGCGGGGATCTTCCTGACCATCGGCATGGCCACGGACGCCAACGTGCTGATCTTCGAGCGGTTGCGCGAGGAGATGCGCAGCAAGCGCTCGAAGACCTTGCAGCTGGTTCTGGACAAGGGCTACAGCCGCGCGTTCATGACCATCTTCGACTCGAACCTGACGACGCTGATCACCGCGCTGGTGCTGTTCCAGTTCGGGACGGGGCCGCTCAAGGGATTCGCGGTGACCTTGTCCCTGGGCATTTTGATCTCGATGTTCACGGCGATTTTCGTGTGCCGGGTGATCCAGGACATCATCGTGATGCGCGGGGCCAAGGACCTGTCGCTGGGCACCATCCGCCTGTTCCATGACACGCATTACGATTTCTTCAAAAACGCGAACACGATGATGGGAATCACCTGGACGATCGGCGTGGCGGGGATGCTGCTGCTGGTCTTCAACTGGGGCAATATCCAGGGAATCGACTTCGCGGGCGGGGATGAAGTGCTGGTCCAGTTCGAAAAGCCGGTCAACGTCCAGGACGTGCGGGACGGCTTGTCCCGGGAAGGCGTGAACGACGTCACCATCCAGCAGGTGCTGGGCGAGGCCAACCAGGTCCTGATCCGGGTGCGGGGCGGGGTGGTGGAATCGCCGGAAGCGCTGGCGGGGATGGTGAAGCAGGCCATTCCTGGCAATCCCTTCCAGACGATCTCGTCCGAGAGCGTGGGAGCGAAAGTCGGAAGCGAACTGCTGTATAAGGGGATCAACTGTCTGATCTTCTCGAGCATCGGGCTGTTGATCTACATCACGATCCGTTTCGAGTTCCGGTTCGCCGCGGCGGCGGTCATCGCGCTGTTCCACGATCTGTTTTTCACCCTGGGGCTGATCGCCATCTCCGGGACGGAGTTCAACCTGCCCGTCGTGGCGGCCCTGCTGACCGTGTTGGGGTATTCGATCAACGACACCATCGTGGTGTTCGACCGGGTGCGGGAGAACTACACCTCCGCGGTCCTGAATTTCCGGGAGACGGTGAACACGAGCATCAATCAAACCTTGTCGCGGACGATCATCACGGGCGGGAGCACCCTGATGGTGCTGGTGGCGCTGTTCCTGTTCGGCGGGCCGGTGATCCACGATTTCGCGTTCGTGTTGTTAGTCGGGATCGTCATCGGGACCTATTCGTCCATCTTCGTGGCCAGCCCCGTGCTGTTGCTGATGGGGCCGGCGGAGCCTGTGGCCGAAACCCCGGCGAGGAAGCGGCAACGGGAACGGCAGCCCGCCCTGGTCTCCTAGACCGGGAACATTTCAGCGATTCGACGATGCCTGGCCGAATCGACCCGCTTCCCCGCGAGGCGGGTATTTCCTTTTATCCCCGATCCGGAAGCGCGCCATCAGTCCCCCCGCCAGCCGGGCGGTCCCATCCGATCCGGGATTGGACGCCGGCGGGCGCAGTGCAAAGGAGATCGACATGACACGGAAACTGGCCATCCTGCTGCTGATCGTGCTGCTGATGGGGGCCTTGGGCGGGGCCTATTATCTCTACCAGAACCGCAAGGCCGATCAGGAGAACCTGGACCGCTTCCACATGGCCAAGGCGCTGCTGGAGTCGAAGGATTACGACCGCGCCATCAAGCAGATGCTGCCCGTGGTGCAATACGGGCGGAGTTTCAGCCAGGCGGACGCGGCCCTGTTCCTGCTGGCGGAAGCGTACGAAGGAGCCGGCCATGACGAAGCCAAGGATCTGTTGATCCGGCTGGCCCAGGAGTTTCCCCGCAGCCCCTACGCCCTGGAGGCCCAGTTGAAGCTGGCCCGGACGTTGGAGAAGAACAGCCCGGCGCAGGCGCGGGAGACGTACGACAAACTCGAGAAGCAGGGCCCTCCCGTGGTGCGGGGCAAGGCGCGGGTGGGCATCGCCCGCACCTACGAGTTGGAGAACAACATCCCCAAGGCGCGGGAGATGTATTACCAGATCATCCAGTCGGCGACGGATTTCGAGGTCGTGGCCGAGGCCAAGGACCAGTTGTCGAAGATCAACACGGATCTGCTGTGGTCGCCGGTGTTGGACGAGTTCTCGCAGTTGTACACCATCGAGAAGGGCGACGCCGCCGTCTCCATCGGACAAAAGTTCAAAACCACCGCCTGGTTCGTCACCGAGGCGAACAAGATCAAGGCCAACAACCTGCGGCCCGGCCGGCGGATCAAGGTCCCCAAGGAGCCGTTCTGGATCGTGGTGAATAAATTGCGCTGCCGCCTGGACCTGCTCACCGAGAGCGGCCGGTTCATCAAGTGGTATCCCGTGGGCGTGGGCGAACAAAGTTACAAGACGCCCGCCAATGAATACAAGATCATCAACAAGGAGATCAATCCCACCTGGTACCGGCCCGACGGCGGCGTCCTGCCCGCCGGCCATCCCGACAACGCCCTGGGATCGCGGTGGATGGGCATCGGCAGCAGCCTGGGCATCCACGGGACCAACGCGCCCGACACCATCGGCAAGCCCAAAAGCGCCGGCTGCATCCGCATGCACAACGCGGATGTCGAGGAACTCTACAAACTGGTCACGTACGGCACGCGCGTGACGATTCTGGAAGGAACGGAGCCGGTTCAACCGCATGTCCCCGAAACTCCTCAAACTGGGGCTGCCCAAGGGTAGCCTGCAACAAGCCACGTTCGATCTGTTCCGCAAGGCCGGGTACACGCTGGCCGTGCGCGAGCGGTCGTACTACCCAAGCATCGACGATCCGGACCTGTCCGTGGTGCTGATCCGGGCGCAGGAGATTTCGCGCTACGTGGAGAGCGGCGTGCTGGACGCCGGCATCACCGGCTACGATTGGATCCGGGAGAACGATTCGGACGTGCAGGAAGTGGGCACGCTGATGTATTCGAAGGCCACGCCGCAGCCGGTGCGCTGGGTGCTGGCGGTGCACGAGCAGTCGCCGTTTCAGAGCGTGCGGGATTTGCAGGGGAAGCGGATCGCCACCGAACTGGTCAACGCCACGCGGCGCTACCTGCGGGAGAACGGGGTGGAGGCGGAGGTGGAGTTTTCGTGGGGGGCGACGGAAGTGAAAGTGCCCCACCTGGTGGACGCCATCGTGGACGTGACGGAGACCGGCTCGTCGCTGCGGGCGAACAACCTGCGCATCGTGGAGACGCTGTTCGAGTCGCAGACCAAGTTGATCAGCCACCACGGTGCCTGGAACGACGCCTGGAAGCGGGACAAGCTGGAGCGGATCTTCATGCTCCTGCAGGCGGCCATCACCGCGGGCGAGAAAGTGGGATTGAAAATGAACGTGCCCCTGGCCCGGCTGGAGGAGGTGCTGCGCGTGCTGCCCTCGGGCATCACCAATCCGACCGTGTCGCATCTGCACCAGGAGGGCTGGCGCGCCCTGGAGATCATCGTGGACGAGAAGATCGTGCGGGAGATGATCCCCGATCTCAAGCGCGCGGGGGCCGAGGGGATCATCGAGTATCCGCTCAACAAGGTCATTTATTGACGGGACGAATCACCATGGAAGACCGCGAACTCTTTTCCCGGCACTTGATCGAGGCCCTTCCCTATATCCGCAAGTTCTACCAGAAGACGATCGTAATCAAGTACGGCGGGGCGGCCATGGTCAACGAGGCGTTGAACCAGGAATTCTGCCGGGACATCGTGCTGCTGGATTACGTGGGCATGCGGCCGATCGTGGTCCACGGCGGGGGGCCGCAGGTGACGGACCTGATGAGGCGGCTGGGGAAGGACACGCAGTTCGTGGACGGATTGCGGGTCACGGACAAGGAGACCATCGACATCGCCGAGATGGTGCTGACCGGTTACGTGGGCAAGGACATCGTGGCGCGGATCAACCTGGAGGGCGGCCGGGCGGTGAACCTGTCGGGGAAGGACGCCAACCTGATCCGCGCGCGCAAGCTGGTGCACCACAGCCTCGCCAATCCCGCGCAGGAGATCGACATCGGGTTCGTCGGCGAGGTGGAAGCGATCAATCCCAAGGTGTTGAACACGCTGGAGGAGGGCGGCTTCATCCCGGTGATCTCGCCGGTGGGCATGGGGCCGGACGGCAACGCATACAACATCAACGCCGACACCATCGCCGGGGAGATCGCGCGGGCCCTGAAGGCGGAGCGGCTGATCCTGCTCTCGGACATTCCCGGAGTGCTGCGGGACAAGAACGATCCGGATTCGATGATCACGTCGCTCTCGGCGGGCGAGGCCGGCCTGTTGATCGCCAACGGGAAGGCGGCGGGCGGGATGATCCCCAAGTTGAAGGCCTGCCTGCGCGCCCTGAGCGGCGGCGTGCGCAAGACGCATATCATCGACGGGCGCGTGCCCCATTCGGTGTTGTTGGAACTGTTTACGGACACGGGCGTGGGAACCCAGGTGTTCCCGGACGCCTGATCATTCAGGGAAGCAAGGAAGAGGGATGATGACCACAGAGACCGAATCCATCCAGGCGCAGGCCGAGAAGTATCTGGTGCAGAATTACGGCCCCCGCAACCTGGCGCTGACGCGCGGGCAGGGAGCGTACGTGTGGGACCAGGAAGGCCGGCGGTACCTGGATCTTTTGTGCGGCTTGGGCGTCAACAATCTGGGGCATTGCCATCCGAAGGTGGTGGCGGCCATCCAGAAGCAGGCCCAGACGCTCCTGCACGTCTCGAATTTGTACCTCATCGAGCCGCAGGTGCGGCTGGCGAAGCTGTTGGTGGAGCACAGCCCGGCGGACCGGGTGTTCTTCTGCAACAGCGGGACCGAGGCGGTGGAGGCGGCGATCAAGCTGGCCCGCCGGTACTCGTACGACCGGCACGGGCCGGGGCGGCATACCCTCATCACGCTGCAAAACTCGTTCCACGGCCGCACCCTGGGATCGCTCTCGGCCACCGGGCAGACCAAGTACCAGAAGGGCTTCGAGCCCATGCTGGAACGGTTCGTGAACGTGCCCATCAACGATCTCGCGGCGCTGCGGGCGGCGGTGGACGGGACGGTCTGCGCCGTGCTGCTGGAGCCGGTGCAGGGCGAGGGCGGAATCCATCCCTGCCGGCCGGAGTACCTGCGTGGCGTCCGCGAGCTGTGCGATCAACATAACCTGCTCTTGATGTTCGACGAGATTCAGTGCGGGCTGGGGCGCAGCGGGCGCCTCTTCGCGGCGGACGAATTCGGCGTGGAGCCGGACGTCATCACCCTGGCCAAAAGCCTGGCGGGCGGCGTGCCCATCGGGGCGATGCTGGCGAAAGAGGAGCCGGCGAAAGCGCTGGTGGCGGGCACGCACGCGGCCACGTTCGGGGGCAATCCCCTGTCGTGCGCGGCAGGGGTGGCGGCGTTTCAAACCCTGCTGGATGAGAAACTGCCCGAGCGCAGCCAGGCCGTGGGCGGGCGGTTCAAGGAGCGGCTGCTCCAGCTGCAGCGGAAGCACGCGGCCATCGTGGAAGTCCGGGGCCTGGGCCTGATGATCGGCGTGCAGCTGGCGTTTCCCGCCGCCGAGGCGCAGGCGTTTCTGCGTGAGCGCGGGATTTTGGCGGGCGTGGCGGGTCCCGATGTGCTGCGGTTTTTGCCGCCCTTGATCGTGGACGAAAACGAACTGCTGGCCTCCGCCGACGCGCTGGACGAATTCCTGACCGGCCGTCCATAGATTCTTGAGGATGGATATTCCCGGGTGCCGGCACCGTTTGAGGTGACAACATGACCAAGATGGACTTGCGCAGCATCTCCGATCTGAATGCCCAACAACTGCACGAGATTTTTCTCCTGGCGGCCGATATGAAGGATCATCCGGAGCGGTATACGTCCTGCCTGCAGGGCCGGACCATGGCGATGATCAACGAGAAGCAATCCTTGCGCACCAAAGTGACCTTCGAGGCGGGGATCCAGCAACTCGGGGGCTTCGCGGTGTATCTGACCAACCAGGACATCAACCTGGGCAAACGGGAGCCGGTCAAGGACATCGCCCGCAACCTGTCGCGCTGGGTGGATCTGATCGTCGCCCGCGTGTACCGCCAGGCCACCATCACGGAGATGGCCGAGTACGCCAGCGTTCCGGTGATCAACGCTCTCTCGGACGAGGGGCATCCCTGCCAGGCGGTCTCCGACATGTTCACGCTGTGGGACCAGGTCCGGGGGCGGGATTCGCTGCGGGGATTCAAATTGGCCTACATCGGCGACGGCAACAACGTGTGCAACTCGCTGATCCTCATCGCCGGCCTGGTGGGCCTGCACCTGGTGATCTCCACGCCGCCCGGGTACGAGCCCGAGGCGCGGTTTGTCGACCGGGGCCGCCGCATGGCCGAGGAAATCGGGGGGCTGGTGACCTTCGAGCCGTGTCCCCGCAAGGCCGTTGCCGGCGTGGACGCGATCTACACCGATGTGTGGACCAGCATGGGGCAGGAGGCCGAGACCGCCAAGCGGCTGGTTGATTTCAAGGGCTATCAGGTCAACGACGAGCTGCTGGCCCACGCGCCGGCGCACGCCAAGATCATGCACTGCCTGCCCGCCCACCGGGGTGAGGAGATCACCGGCAGCGTCCTCGAGTCGCCCCGCTCCATCGTTTTCGACCAGGCCGAAAACCGGCTGCACGGCCAAAAGGCGATCATGAAATTCCTGGTGGAACACTCGCAAAATAAGGCCCGGCCGGCCAGCGCGTAGCGGCTGGTGAAAAAGGCATCCCCGCCACCCGATGACGCGGGCGGACACGAAGGTCCGCCCGTATAAAAAATTCCCTCACCCTGGCCCTCTCCCGAGGGGAGAGGGGATTAGGGGGTTGATCTCCCCGGCCGGTCCGGTTGAGAGCGGCCGGACATGCTTGATGAAACGTACGCATTTGCCGGAAGAGCCAAAAATCAAGGGCCGCCGCCCGGGGGGAGAATTGACGGAGAGAAACAATGTTTCCCTTTCTTGGCAAATGGTTCCTGATCGTGGGGGCGTTGTTCATTCTGACCGGCGTTTGCTTCCTGCTGGTTCCTCATGCGCCCTGGCTCGGAAAACTTCCGGGTGATATCCAATACCAGGGCAAACGCGTGACGGTCTATTTCCCGTTGACGACGTGCATCCTCCTTTCCGTGTTGCTGACGATCCTGTTGAGTTGGATGAGGGGATTCAAGTAATCTTGTTTTCATTCCGGATTTTCTCCAGGAAAACCGCCCCATGGACCTGTCCGCGTTTGATTACCCGCTGCCCAGCCATCTGATCGCCCAAGCGCCCAGCCCGCGGCGGGACGAATCCCGTTTGCTGGCCGTCAACCGGGCGGATGGCAGCCTGCGCGAAGGGCGTTTCCGGGATATCGTGGAATATCTCGCGCCGGGCGACGCCCTGATCCTGAACAACACCTATGTGTTCCCCGCGCGCCTGCTCGGCCGCAAGGAACCGGGCGGGGCGGCCATCGAGATGCTGCTGTTGGAGCCGCGCCGGGAGGGGGAATGGGAGGTCATCGCCTACCGCGCCTCCCGGCTCAAGCGGGGCGCGCGGGTGGTGTTTTCGGACACGTTTTCCTGTGTCGTGATCGAATCACTGGACGAGGGGAAATTCCATGTCCGGTTTGAATGGGAAGGCGATTGGGACACGGCGTTGACCATGCACGGCCGGATTCCCCTGCCACCGTATATCAACCGGCCGGCGGATCAAACCAACGGGCCCGACCGGGAACGCTATCAGACCGTCTACGCCCGGCGGTTCCCGCCTTATGAATCGGCCGCCGCCCCCACCGCCGGTTTGCATTTCACCCGGGAACTGCTGGACCGCCTGCGGGAAAAAGGCGTCCGGACCGGCGCGGTGACTCTGCGCATCGGCCTGGATACGTTTCTCCCCCTGCGGGTGGAAAAGGTGGAAGAGCACGTCATGCACACGGAGGCCTACTGCGTTCCCCCCGGGACGGCCGCGCTGGCGGCCGAAACCAAGGCGCGGGGCGGACGGATCGTGGCGGTGGGGACCACGGCGGTGCGGGTGCTCGAATCGGCCGTCACAACCGGTGGCGCGTTGACGGCCGGGGAGGGGAAGACGAGCTTGTTTATTTATCCGGGCTACACGTTCAAGATCGTGGACAGCCTGATCACCAACTTTCATCTGCCGCGCAGCACGTTGCTCTTGTTGGTATCGGCCTTCCTGGGCAATGAGTTGCGCCGGCAGGCTTATGAATACGCCGCCGCCCACGAGTTCCGTTTTTACTCGTACGGCGACGCGATGTTGATTCTCTAGGTTCTGTTGAGTTTTCGTCATGCCTGAGTTACTGAAATGCGGGAGAGCCATGTCGGCGCCGACTGCGCTTTTCAACTAGCCCAGGGCTTCAGCCCCGGGATAAAGCCACGGCCCGGCTAACCGATTCCTTCTCCCTCTGGGAGAGGGCTAGGGTGAGGGTAATTCGGAACGGGTGTCATATCGGCCTAGCCGGCAACCGGATTGTTTATCATCTAAACTTGTTTTATACCAACCAGGGAAAACTCAACCGAACCGAAGAAAGGCGGAACCCTCGTGGCCCACTTGCAGCCCACGCGGCGCATCGATCACATCCTGGCCGGATTGCCCGTGCGGTCGCTCCGGACGCGGAACGACGCCGCCCGGTTGTGTGAATACATCGGCCGTTGCGCGGTTCCGGATCTCCGCCTGCAAGTGTGGGACGTCACGCCGTGTTCCCTCGATCCCTTCGCCGTGGAGGGCTATGTCTCATCCCCCTTCCCCCTCCAGGCGTTGCGGAGGGCGGCGGACGTCCTGGACACCGCCTGCGGCGTGGACCGGGTGACGGTCTTGCCCGATCCCCGGTTGAGGGAAATGACCTTCGGCCTGGTGACCAGCGGGGCCTGCCCGTTGCATGCCGCCCCCGAAGCCGCGGAACAGGTGGACACGGCCGTGTACGGCCAATTTCTCCGCCTGCTGCGCCGGGAGGACGAATGGACCCTCGCGCAGACGCAACTCGGTTACGTGGGCTGGGTGCAGAACATCCATTTCCGGCCGGTGAATGGGCGCGAATGGCTGGATTGGATCGGCGGGGATACCACCTTGTTCGTCTGCGCCTGCAACATGGACGGCATTATGATCCCGGGCGGGGCCGCGCTGCCCAGCTCCGCGCCGGGCGAGATCCGGCTGCCCACCGGTTCCCGTGCCGCGGTCCCCGCCGGTATTACGCTTCCTGTCCCGTTGCACGGCAACCAGCAGCGCCAGGCGGTGCGCGCCGTGGCCCAATCGCTCCTGGGGGTTCCCTACCAGTGGGGCGGCACGACGCCGGACGGCATCGACTGTTCGGGTTTCGTCCGGTACGCCTATCACGGCATCGGCATTCATCTCCCCCGCGACGCCGACCAGCAGTTCCTGATGGGCAAAATCTCGGCCCTGCCCGGCCTGACCGGCGCGTTGGCGGCCGGCGACCTCCTTTTCTTTTCGGGAGAATACGGAGGAATTACCCATGTGGCCTTGGCCCTGGGGCCGGACGAATTCATTCACGCCCGCTCCCGGCGGGGAGTCATCGTCACCCGGATGGATGAGGACCCGGCGCTCAGGGAGCGGTTTTTACTGGCCAAGCGGGTGATTGGGTAGCGCGGCCCTGGACGTCATCCCCGCGTAAGCGGGGATCCAGGCGCCCTTCCAGCCCATTGCCCGCGGGGGCAAGTTGCCGCGCCGGGCGGCTTGGGCGGACACCCTGGTCCCCCTCGGCCCATCATCTCTCAGCGGATTCCTCTCCCAAGGCGAGGAGATCTGGACAGGTTACCGGCTGCGCCCGAATCCGTCCTGCCCCCTTCGTTCCCATGACTCTCCTCCCCATTCACCAATCCTGAGCCTGCTCATTTTTTCTTGACATGGATTCCGCCTGGGATTAAAATATTGAGTATACTCATATTTCAAGGATGCAGGAGCCGGAGCGCCCCGGCTGATCTTCAGCCCCCTGGAAAAACCAAGATGAGATCGGGCATCTCCCTTCTCCACAGCAGGCGGTTGCTTTTTTCCGCCCTCTTTCATATTGTCTTATTCGGAGGCAGTTTGTTCGGCGCGGCGGGCACATGGGATTGGCCGGGGGGATGGACGTTCCTGGTGGTCAATACCGTGTATGCCCAGCTGGTTCATTGGGTGGCGGATCCTGATTTGATGGCCGAACGGAGCTCCTTGCGAAAAGGCATCAAGCGGTGGGATGTGGTCATGGTATGTTGGCTGTTTTTCTTCCTCTATCCCATTCCCCTGATCGTGGCCGGGCTGGACGTGAAACGCTTCGGTTGGTCTCCCGCCTTGCCCGGCGCCATTCAGATCTCATTCCTGCTGGTATTTATCCTGAGTTGCGCCTTCGGATTATGGACCATCCGGGAGAATCCTTTTTACTCCATGATCATCCGGATTCAGTGCGAACGTGGACACACGGTCGTGAAAACCGGTCCCTACGCGTACATCCGCCATCCGGGATACGCGTTTGGAATCCTCGGAATGCTATCCGCCCCCTTGGCGTTGGGTTCGCTTTGGGCGTTGATGCCCGCCGTGGCCGGGATGATTCTGGTCATCGTTCGCACCGGTCTGGAGGACCGCGTGTTACAGAGGGAACTTCCCGGGTATCGCGAATACGCGCGGGACGTAGGCCGGCGTCTGCTGCCGGGAGTTTGGTGAAATCCGGCGGAACGGGACTGAGACCCGCGCGGCGGCAGGGAACTCGTAAAAATATTGAGTTCACTCATTTTTTTTCTTGACCGGCGTGGGAATATCCATTAAAATGAGTACACTCATATTTTGTGGAGGAGTCCGGTGAAGAAATCCCCTGCGAAGATCAAACGGCAAC
The DNA here is from genome assembly GCA_041946805.1 of bacterium. Taxonomy (GTDB): domain Bacteria; phylum Hinthialibacterota; class Hinthialibacteria; order Hinthialibacterales; family Hinthialibacteraceae; genus JABLXU01. The sequence continues at coordinate 21,194 of JBHGBC010000030.1, read as the reverse complement.
CCAAAATCCGCCCCCGGGCGCCCGCCGGGCCCGGCAAGCGCGAGAAAAACAAGGAAGTGACGCGGGAACGCATTCTCAAGGCCGCGCTGGAACTGTTCCGGAAAAAGGGATTCAGCAAAACCACGACCAAGGCAATCTCCCAGAAAGCCAAAATCGCCGAGGGAACCCTGTTCAATTATTTCAAAACCAAGGAAGACCTGGCGCTCTTCTTTTTCGAACGGGAAATCCAAAGCTGCATCGACTGGTACGGCCGGGATGAATATGTCCAGCAGGCCCCCCTGCCGGAACAATTGTTCGCCATCACCCAGCACGCCCTGGAGCGTCTGGAACCGTACCAGGAATTCATTGGCGCGGTGTATTGGCGCGCGTTGCAGCCGCGGTCCAAACTCAATCCCTTGAGTCTTGAAATCCAGGAATTGCGGCTCCGGGAATTGAAATTCATCCGGGGCATCCTGGCCCAGGCCGAGGAGAACGGCGAGATTCCTCCCTTGGGCGACTTGGGGGCGTACGCGGTGGGGCTGGGATTCATTGGCATTCTGACCTTTTGGCTGAACGACAAATCCGCGGGCAAGGAAAACACGCTGGCGCTGCTCGACCGGACACTCCACTTGATCCAGCACGTGCTGCAACGAGGGACCTGGGAATGGTAAAGGACAATTTAAACACCGGTTCGTTCCACCGCGCGATCCAAGTCGGCAAACTGGGTTTGGGGATCACCGGCAGTTACGTGGGCTATCAGATGCAGAATTGGTTTCTCGATCCGGAATCGCGGGAGAAGAAACGCAAGTCATTCCACCGGAAAAGCGGCCGGCGGATCTGCCAGGAGCTGCAATCCCTGCGCGGGCCGGTCATGAAACTGGGGCAAGCCCTCAGCATGCAGACCCAATGGATTCCGGAAGAAGCCATCGAGGAACTGGCGGAATTGCAAACCCGCGCCCCCGCCATGCACCCCACCTTGATGCGGACCCAATTCAAGCAAGCCCTGGGGCGGTACCCGGAAGAGATCTTCGCCCGGTTCAGCCGGGAACCGTTCGCCGCCGCCTCGTTGGGGCAGGTGCATCACGCGGTGACGCGCAACGGTGAAGAAGTGGCGGTCAAGATGCAATATCCCGCCATCCGCGACGCGGTGAGAAACGACTTCGCCCTGCTGCGTTCCCTGACCTGGCCCGCCCGGCTCGCGAAGTGGGTCACGATGGATATGCTGGAGGAAATCGAACGGGGCATCCTGCTGGAAACGGATTACCGGCAGGAGGCGCGGAACGTCACCTTGTTCCATGAACAGCTGAAAGCCCTGCCATACGTGCGCGTCCCCCGGGTGTTGGATGAATATTCCACCGAAAAAGTATTGACCCTGTCGTTCATGCGGGGGGAGTTTCTCGACGCGTGGCTCGAGTCGCATCCCGGCCAGGCGGACCGGGACCGGCTCGGCGCCCGGCTGTTCGAATTGTTTTTTTATCAATTTCTGCGGATGAACGTGATCCACGCGGATCCGCATCCCGGCAATTATTTGTACGACGCGGACGGCAACGTTTCCTTGATTGATTTTGGCTGTGTCAAGCATCTGTCCCGCCGCATCCTGGATTACATCCAGGGATTCTCCCTTCGGCCGTGGGAAACCGATGAAGCCGAATTCCTCCGGATCTTGAATTCGGTCTTTGGCGGTTCCATCGATCCCGCGCGGAAAAAAGACCAGCGGCTGATCGAGGCGGTCATCCAGTTCAATGACACATTGCTTCCCCGGAGAAACGAAGATCCCTGTGTGGATTTCGGCCAATCCACCGTGCTCAACCGCATGTTCCAGGCGTGGAACGCCGTCTCGAAACACAGCGCGCCGGATCCGGAATTTTTTTTCTTGTGCCGGACGGAGCTGGGATTATGTAATACACTCTATCAATTGAGGGCGCGGGTGAACACCGTCGAAATCGCGGACCGGGCGGCGTATTTCCGCCAGGGTGAAGTCCGGGTTCCTAGCCGGGCGGGATAAGGAGGGTGGATCCTCGAAGAATAGTATTGGGGAAAAGAGGGTCTTTTGGATCCATCCTGGGCCGTTATGCGTTGGGGCGCGTGGCCTTGTGCCCCCGGCTTTTAAGGGCGGGAAATCCGCGCAACGGCATTCCCTCACCCTTTCCCCCTCTCGAAGGGAGAAGGGAATTGGTATCAATCAAGATGCACACGATGGGCGGGACATGACGGATTATATGCAGCGCGCTGACCCATCCTGCCTCGAATCCGTTTACCATGTTTTGTGGTAAGTGGTTACTTCTTTTCAGAACTGTTTTTGAAGCGCCAACGGCGCGGAAGAAGCTAGACCAGGGCAACGCTCGGGGAACATGCCGATACCCGTAATCGATTCCCTCTCCCTCTGGGAGAGGATTCGGGTGAGGGAAATCCTGAAAGGACGGAATCCCTGACATCCGTGCGATGGAGTAAACCGTCAGATATTTGGAAGGCTATGGATAGAATCCCAATCGCAAATCGTCTTCTGGACCGCATCCGCCGGATACTCGCAGGGCCCCGTTTCCCCCTGATGGCCGTTTTGTTGGCAACGCTTCTGGCCTGGCCGTGCGTGCGAGTGGGATGGTTCGGCGATGACATCCTACACCGCGCGGCGTACAGCAAAAATCCCGCGGCGGACGGATTGTTTCTCCAGGAAGGCCGTCTCAAAGGCCCCATGCGGATGTATTCTTTTTTTTCCGGCGACCGGGAAATCCTCCGCCAGGCCGTGGATTTGGGCGGCGTTCCCTGGTGGTGCGATCTATCGGAGATCCGCGCCGCGTTCTGGCGGCCGCTGACCGCGCTGTTCAGCATGGTGGATTATTGGCTGTGGCCCGATTCCAGCGCCCTGATGCACATGCACAGTATGGCCTGGTTTGTCGGACTCGTGATGCTGGCCGCGGCCGCATACCGGAATTTTCTGGGCGCGGGATGGGCGGCGGGACTGGCGGTTTTATTGTTCGCCGTGAACGACACCCAGGCGGTGCCGATTGCGTTTTTGGCCAACCGCCATATTTTGGTGGGCGCTGTCTTTGGAGTGCTGGCGGTATGGGCGCACGACCGCGGAAGGCGGTTGAATCAAATACACTGCATAATCCTCGCGCCCGCGGCTTACCTGCTGGCCTTGCTATCCTCGGAATCGGGAGTCGCGGTTTTCGCTTATTTACTTGCCTACGCGTTGTGGCTCGAAACGGGGCCGGTTCGAGCCCGCTGTCTCTCGTTGCTGCCTTATCTGCTCCTGACGATGGGTTGGCGGATTCTCTATACCTCCCTGGGGTATGGCATTTCCGGCATGGAATTGTATGTCGATCCGGGAATCGATCCGGCCGGTTTCGCGCTGGCCGTGGTGGAACGCGTGCCCCTATTGTTGCTGGGGATTCTCGCGTTTCCCTCTCCGGAACTCTATGCCCTCCTCACGCCGTTCGCCGTCCGGCTTTACTGGATCACCGCGGTCATCGTACTGGCCGGTTTGGCGGTTCTTTTTTATCCCGCGTGGCGGGGATGCCGGCTGGCCCGCTTTTGGCTGACCGGAACCGTGCTGGCGGTGGTCCCTCTCTGCGCCGCCTGGCCCGGCGGACGCTCGCTGGCCCTGGCCGCGTTCGGTGGCATGGGACTCCTGGCCCAGACGGCGAAGAATGCCTTTCCCCACGCATCCTCCCTGGATCAACCAACGAAGGCGCGTGTCTGGCCGCGGAGAATTCTCGGCTTGATCCTGCTGGTCCGGCTTTTGACCGGCGCGGGTCATTTGCATTGGGCGCCCATGGCCCTGGACCGGATGCAAAAGGGAATCGAGTTGATTTCCATGGCCCACCAATCCGTCCCGGATCAGGCGGGGAAGACGGTGATCTTCGTCAATCACCCCGTTCCCCTGGTGGTGGCGTATTTGTTTCCCATCCGGCTCTTGAACGGCGATCCCCTGCCGGAACGCTTGCGGGTGTTGGCCCCGGGATTGGATCCGGTCGAATTGTCCCGAACCGGCGAAAAAACGTTGGTGGTGCGCCCCCGGAATGGATACGCCGGTCCGCCCCAATGGAAGACGGATTCTTGGACGGACCGCCGAACCTATGTGGATCTCGAGAGTACCATGAACCGGGTCGAGCGGCTGCTGCTGGGGCGGAAAACGGCGCCGGCCCGAGGGCAAAAACTGGATTTGACCGGAGTCACCATTGAAATCACAACGTTGACTGGGGATCAGCGTCCCGCGGAAGCGAAATTCGTGTTCAAGGTTCCGTTGGAGGATCCCTCCTTGTGCTGGCTGGCCTGGAACCGGAAGACCTGGAAACTCGATCCGTTTCCCTTGCCCCGGGTGGGCGAAACCGTGATGTTGGATTGAGAAAAGACGAAAAGGGGTATATGAGAAGTTAATCCAACCCAGCAAGGAGAACCATTATGAATGGATCCTGGGAACTAAACCACGTCCTCGATACCTTGGCGAAGATTCTGATCCGGTGCTTCATCCTGGGAGTTATCTTCATGCTGGCCGGCTTCATGATTTATGTCACAAACCGGGATTTCGTGTACGGCCTCCATTCCAAATGGTTTCACATGACCATGGAACAGGTGGATTGGATGATGTACACGAGCCTGGGAATCACCGAGATCCTTGTTTTCTTCGTGTTTTTGTTTCCGTACATTGCCATCCGGCTGACAGTGCCCAGGAAGTAAGGCCGGAGGGGAAGCGGCGTTATCAAGTCAAGAAATAGACGTCATCCCCGCGAATGCGGGGATCCAGCCGATTTTGTGGTGCAGGCATCTTGCCAGCGGCCAATCCTGAAGGGATTGAACGTGAATAGCCGGGGGTGATAACCCCCGGTACAGTTCCAAACGGTATCGACCCCATAGGGGTCGAATGGGGTATTCAATCCCTACGGGATTGGTATTGATTCTTTACGGAACCGTAGGCTTTCGCCTACGGCTATTCACATTCATCCCCGGCGGGGATGAAATGCTTTTGTCTGATCAGGACTTGTGGGTAAAGAGTAGCCCTCTGGAAGAGGGTCAGGGAGAGAAGAAGCGGCAAAAAGTGAAAATAATTCTGATATGATCCATAGGTTGTAGCGCAGGCGTCCCGCCTGCAAATTTATTTTGTGCAGGCAAGATGCCCGCGCCACAATCAATTGACTTTTTGCCGCTTCGTCAGATACGAAAAGTTAGCTACCCAAACAGGCAACTCATTCTCATATCGCCAAAAACAGATTTCACATCTCCACCACCATCACCCCATGAATGTGCAAGCTGGGAATCGTGGCGTGGAGGGTTCCCGCTTTCCAGGTCCACTTGATCCGCTCGTCGCCGGGGACCCAGGAGACCTTCTTCGGCTTCTTTTCGACCTGCAACGTCACGGCGAGGGGGCCCACCGCGGGGACGACGTCGATCACGTGAAAGCGGTTGGCGTTGGGGACATTGGCGCGGTTCAGCAGGTGCAGCGCCAGGCGGCCGTCCTGGGTTTTGCGCAGGGCGAGATCCACGCACGAGGGGCCGTCGAGGGTGACCGCCGGATTGGGGAACAGTTCCCGCACGAGGTTGCCGATGAATTCACGCATGACGGGATGGTGGCTGTTATAAAACATCATCGCCAGCGGGCCGTATACCGCGCCGATCTTCCCTTGGCCGTGTTCCACCACCGTGGCCGCCGCCTCGCCGGGCTTGCGGGTGTCGCGCGTGGCGAAGCGGTAGCCCACGGGCTTGGCGGTTTGGGGCGTCACCTTCAGCCATTTGCCGTCGGCGTTGACGGGCCAGGCCCCCACGCCCAGTTCCGTGTGGACCTGGGCCGGTTCGCCCTCGATGCTCACTCCCAGTTGCGGTTCGAACAGCCGCGCGCTGGCGTCGCTGAGCAGCAGCAGCCTCCCGCCTTTTTCCACATAGTCCAGCAGCGCGGTTTTAAACTCATCGGTGAGTTTGTGGGTATCCGGCAGCACCACCAGGGGGAATTCCTGGAGCCGGGGCTGGAGTTGATGCTCGGCGAGCACATCCACGGAATAATGCAGTTCGAGAAGCGCGTGCAACGCCCCTTCCAGGCCTTTCATCTCGTCCCCCCAGTGGGCGAAGATCTGATCCGAGCGGTCCATCAGCGATTCGCTGGAGAGCAGCAGCGCCACCTGGGGAACCGAGACGCTCTTGTGGCTGACCGCTTGGCGGGCGCGGCAGAAATCGGCCACCGCGCCGGTGGTCTCGATGACCGGCTCGGGAATGTAACCCGAGCGCGTGGGCTGGTAATAGATCTGGAAGCCGCCGCCCTGCATGAGCACCACGGCGGACTCTTGCATCAGGTGAACGGGGGTTTTCCAACTCCAGTTGAGGTCCTGCCCCTTGTCGAAGCCCCAGGCCATCAGGTCCCACGGCAGGCCCGTGCTGGCCAGGTAGCGCGCCTCCAGCCGGGCGGTATCGACCGACTGGCCGGGGGAATAATCGCCGGAGAGGTAATCGAGCGGCGCTTTCACGGGGATGGGCGCGAAGGTGGTGTACATCCAGTTGCTGGTGATCTGCACGCCGGGATGGCGCTTGTGCAGTTCATCCACCCAGTGGGTCAAATATTTCTCGAATTGCCGGCGGTTGAAGTTCTTCCAATCCTGCCAGCGGGGATCGCTCTTGTCCTTGGGCGCGTCCGGCTGCCCGGTTTCGGCCTTCCAGGCTTCCAGCGCGGCGGGCGAATAGTCGAGTTCCACCGCCCAGCATTCGCCGTCCACCCACACGCCGTCGAGTTGATAGTTGCCCACCGCCTCGCTCAGCTGGGGGATCAGCAGTTCATCCACGTAGGGGCCGAAGGTGCTGGTCTTCTGGTCGCTGCGCTTGCCCTGGGCGTCCACGCGCGCCCATTCGGGATGCAGTTCCAGCGCCCGGTTGTCCCACACGCCCGAGAAATGGATGTACAATCCCACGCCGTGCTCGCGGGTCACCTGGCGCCAAATGGCCAGCGCGTCCTGTACGATGCCCGGCGAGGGCGATCCGATTTTCGTCGGATACCCGGCGTATCCCCGGTGGCCCTTGCAGTCGTATTGCACGAAATCGGGCTTCACCCGGTCCAGCAGCTGAGCGATATTCTCCTCGCTGGTTTCCTGGCCCAGTTCCGTATCGAACTCGTTGGGATGCAGGTCGAAATGCAGGCCGAAGAAGCAGTCCTTGCGGGGCAGCGGTTTTTTGGCTTCTTCCGGGATGACGGCGGCAGTGAGCCACAATCCCGCCCCGGCGAGGAGAGCCACCCAAACGATTTTGTTGGCGATTTGGCTGGCGATTTGGCTGGAAAAATGAGACATCGGCATTCTCTCCCATTGGAATCAATGCCCAGGGTTAAAATCCTGGGGGTGATTCAATCCTGCGTAACCTGACTCGATAACGATAACCCCCCTTCTCTCCTCCCTCTCCCTCGGGGAGAGGGCCGGGGTGAGGGAAAACCCCTTGTGATGCAGGCATCTTGCCTGCGCATTACCATGAATCTCCCTTCTCTCTGGCGCCCCTTTCAAGGGGCCGCCGAATAGCAGCCCAGGGTTTCAACCCTGGGCTAATCTTCCCGGATGAATCCCAAATATTTCCCTCTCCCTCGGGGAGAGGACCGGGGAGAGGGAAGTTTTGAAAGGGTGAAATCCATCCCTTTCTCTGCAAACGAGTTAATCGATGCGAAATCTTTCTACCCACCTGCTGAATGAAATCCGTTTTTCGCTGTATTGTTTTCTTGCGTTTCAAAACCGGGCGGTGACCGAAACGCCGTGGAAATCGGTTTTCCCGAAGATTTCGTCCTTGTCCGCCAGAGCCTCGTTCATGTAGGCGTAATCCACGTCGATGTTCTCGTTGATATGGACCGAAAAACCGGCCGTGAAACCGCCGTTGCTGTAACCGGCCCGGATGTCGACCGGGATATTGAAATATTGGCTGAGTTGCTGCTCCGCGCCGACATTCCAACGGTCCACATCCTGGTCAAACGGGGTGGTGGGATCCACGGAACCCTCCATTTCGCCGTTCCAGTAGTCGGCGGCGATCAGGGTCCCCTTCCAGGGCATCACCGAAACGCCCACGGTGAAGTAATGAATGTGGAAATAGTCGCCCATTTTCACTCCGTTGGGCATCGTGACTTCCAAGTCATCCTTGATGTAGATGAACTGCCCGCCGATGTTGAAATACTCGCAGGGCCGGAACAGCGTCCCGAGCTGAATGCTGCCGATCTGCGAGAGCGCCTCGCCCTCCAGGGTTCCCGCCGGGGTGATCAGATCCACGTTGGCCTTCTCGTACGGGTACGCCCCCACGCCCACGGACGCCCATTCGAGGGGGCTGATGCCGTACTGCAGACCCAATGTTATTTCATCGAATTCCACTTCCGGCGAACCGGCCAGCGCCGTCGCGGCCGCGTCCTCGCTGGCCAGGCCGTCCAGCATCAGGCGGAGGGCGCTGTCCTTCAGCAGGGGGACCATGTCCGGCGCGGGAAACGGCAGCACCACGTCCAAGCGCCCCCGGTGGGCGGCGGGGCCCAAGTCGTGATCGTAATACCGGTAGCCCAGGGTTCCCTCCATCTGCTTGACACTGCCCAGCGCCGCCGGGTTCATGGAGCGCGCCCCATCGACACCCACATAGGCTCCGCCCATCCCCGCGCTTTTGATCGTGGGCGTCAGGCCCAGCGCGTATTCATCCCGCAAAATGCCTCCGATCTGAATCTGCCCCGCCGATTCCATCGCGGCGGCGGCCAACATCCCTAAAACCAGGACCAAAGCCAGTTGTCTCTTCATGGAAGACGTCCTCCCATTCTCCTTTAACAAAGTGAATAGATGCGATGCGTGGGGTGAGTCTATCACTTCAGGAAAGAGCGTGTCTATATGGAGCCAAGGATTGGGAAGGGGGATTGTGGGGGAGAGGGCCGGGGTGAGGGAAATACCTATCATCCGGCTTTCACGTCTCGAATTTCGTTTCCCTCCCCTTCTTCCCTCCGCGCCCCTTTCAAGGGGCCGCCGAACAGCAGCCCAGGGTTTCAACCCTGGGCTACTCCAACCCTGGGCTGTTCTTCCTCTCCTGTACCGGGTAGACAGCCCGGGAGCTTGTGGCATAATTCAGAGCGGGTTCCGATCATGAAAATCCGCGCGAAAAAGAGTCTCTTCGGCCTGTTCGGATTGCTGTATGGTCTGGGTTTCGCCGCCCTGGCGTTGACCGGACCGGATGGCAGCGGCCGGCGGGGTTTCTGGGCGTCGGCGCTGATTGTGGGAGGGCTCGTGGGGATGTTTTTGATCCTCCTGATCCGGCCCGATCCCTCCCGGCCCCCTTCGGAGGACGCATGATTCACCTTCTCCCCCCGGACGTGGCCAACCGCATCGCCGCCGGAGAGGTGGTCGAGCGCCCCGCTTCCATCGTCCGCGAACTGATCGACAACGCCATCGACGCGGGGGCCGCGCGCGTGGACATCGAAGCCGAAGAGGGCGGCCTGAAGCTCGTGCGGGTCACCGACAACGGTTGCGGCATGTCCCGGGACGACACCGTCCTGTGTGTCAAACGCCACGCCACCAGCAAGATCCACCGCGCCGAGGACCTCAACGCCGTCCTCACCAAAGGCTTCCGGGGCGAGGCGCTGGCGGCCATCACCGCCGTGGCCCGCGTGGAGATCAAAACCCGGCCCCCCGCCGAGGAATTCGGTACGTTGCTGGTGGTCGAGGGCAGCGTGGAACAAGAGCCGCGGCCCGCCGGCACGCCCGCGGGAACCATCGTCACCGTCCGGGATCTGTTCTTCAACACCCCCGCCCGGCGCAAGTTTCTGAAAAAGGCCGCCACCGAGCAGTCCCACCTGCTGGCCGCCGTCACCTGGAACGCCCTGGCCCACGAGGGCATTCACTTCACTTTCTCACACAACGGCCGCCGCACCCTGGACCTGCCCCCAGTCGCCAGCCGCGCCGAACGCGTCCGCCAGATTTACGGCAAGGACCTGCTGGGGGCGATGATCCCCGTCCAGCTCGATACGCCCGCGGTTTCCATCTCGGGACTCATCTCCCGTCCCACCCTGACACGCAACACCACGCAGGATATCTTCTTCTTCGTCAACGACCGCTTCGTCCGCGACCGGCTGCTCCACCGCGCCATGATGAACGGCTACCGCAACCTGATCCCCGCCGGACGCTTCCCGGCGGCCTTTCTCTATGTCGAAATCGATCCGCATGAGATCGACATCAACGTGCATCCCACCAAGCAAGAGATCAAATTCTCGCACGAGGACGCCGTCTTCCACGCCATGTACAACGCCGTGCGCCAGGCCTGGGACGTGGACCAAGCCGTGCAGCCGCCTGTTCCGGCTCCCGTGCCTTCCACTCCATCATTGTTCACGGAAATCCGCCCCCATACCCCCGCGCCGGTTTCCGTCCCGGCCGTTTCGCCGGTGGCAGCCAATACTTCACCGCCGACGGTCAACGTGGCATCTGGGATTCAGCCTCAAGCATCAGTGGCAACGAATCCGCCTGTCCTGCCTTCACCGGCGGCCGTGGAGAGTGATCCCATCGCGGCGCTGAACCGCCAACCTGTAACCGCCAGGACCCATCCCGTTGAAGCGACACCATCCATTCCCGGCGGCAACGGATGGGACAACCTTCCCCGCGTGGAGAAGAAGCCCAACGAGCTCTTCGACGCCCGCCCGCTGGAGGAAACCGGCGAGCTGCAGGTGCTGGGGCAACTCAAAAACAGCTACATCCTGGCCCAAGGCCGCGACGGATTGTATGTCATCGACCAGCACGCCGCTCACGAGCGCCTGATGTTCGAACAACTGATGGCCCAGGCGCAAAACGCCCCGCTGGCCAGCCAGGCGCTGCTGTTTCCTCTCACGATCGATTTTCCCCCCAACGAGGCCGGCGGAGTGGAGGATAATCTCGGCTACCTGCGGACCCTGGGCTTCGAACTGGAGGCGTTCGGGCCGCGGACCTACGTGGCGCGCGCCATCCCCACTTCCCTCGAGATGGACCAGGTGGAAGGATTCATCAAGGATGTGCTGGCCGAGCTGCGGCTCGAGGGCAGCGCCCAGGAACGAAAAGAGCGCGCCTTGCAAACCCTGGCCTGCCGCGCGGCCGTGAAGTTCGGCGATCCGCTGACCTTCGCCGAGATGGAGGCCATTGTACATGGTTTGCAGCAAATCCCCCGCCGCAACGTCTGCCCCCACGGCCGCCCGGTCATCCTCTACGTCGCCGATTCTTCCCTCGAACGAGCGTTCAAGCGGACGGGATTTTGAGGGGGGACGATTGGTCCTCACCCCCCGGCCCCTCTTCCACAAGGGGAGAGGGGGATGATTAGATCGGTTGGGGGTTTGCTGGATTACGCACTGCGCGCAAATCCATCCCACGGGCTGTAAATAGATTCTACTTTGTTGGTGCGGATTGGTGTTTCCGTCCCGGCACGTGGAAGCCAAAGGAATATGTGAAAAGTTACTTGGTTTTAGCGATGCGAAAACCCAGTGGCCACATCATTTCGGCCGGTTCGCGCCATGTGCGGTACGCCGACCGGGCGCACCGGGCCGTTTCGGTGCCGCTGCCACCCCGCGTCACTTTGGCATCCTCCGTATATTCACATATAGGATCCCCTTGTGGCCCGCGATCGTAGGGATATTCCCACCAATCCTCGCACCACTCCCACACACCCCCATGCATGTCAAACAAAATCCAGGGATTCGGCAATTTCAGGCCGACTTCCTTGGAACCTTTTGAATCATAATTCCCCCACCACCACATATTCCGATCCATGATTTCACAGTAATTTTCATCATCGCATTCCAAGGCGTCGCCAAATGAAAACCGCGTCGTGGTCCCCGCCCGGCAGGCGTATTCCCATTCCGCCTCGGTGGGGAGGCGATAGCCATTCGCGTTGCGGTTCGAATCCCATGCCGTTTCATCATAAACCAGTGTCAATCCCTCACCTTCGCTCAACCGGTTGCAAAACGCCGCGGCATCGTACCAGCTGACACCATAGACAGGATAATTGAGACCTACTCCTGATCGTTTCGGAAGAGTCATTTTCAATTTCATCAATGTTTGATATTGCGCCTGGGTCACTTCGAACCGGCCCAGGTAAAAATCCCGGGTTAAAGTCACTTCATGCGGCCGCCAGTCCACTTCCCGGCCTTTCACATAGAATCTCCCCTTTTCGTCTTCGGGGGAACCCATCATAAAAGTCCCGGACTTGATCAACACCATCTCCAGCGGCTTCGCGCCGTCGGGCAGGTTGGGGAGGGGGACGGTGATGGACACGCTGGGCGGCAGCTGTGTTGATGTCGGGGTAGGTGTCGGTGGCAGCGGTGTTGGCGTGGGCGTAGAGGTTGGACCGGGGATCAGGTTGTTTCTGGATACCCGAAAGCCTTTGTTTTCTCTGCGGGAATCCATGTTGCTCATATTCCGTATCGCCGAGCGGCACCATGCGGGGGAAATGTTCCACCCGCCCCCGCGGACCACCCGGTATGTTCCGGTTTCTTGGCCTTTCGGATCAACTTGAGGTTTTTCATCCCATGGTTCTTCCCACCAATCATTACACCATTCCCAGACATTCCCATGCATGTCGAACAATCCCCAGGGATTGGGCAATTTCAAACCTACTTCCTTCGCGCCATTCGGATCGTTGTTCCCGCTCCACCACATATTTTCATCCAAAATCTCGCAATACGCATCAGGAGGATCCTCCACGCATTCCAGGGCATCTCCGAACGAAAACCGCGTCGTGGTTCCCGCCCGGCAGGCGTATTCCCATTCCGCTTCGGTGGGCAGGCGATAGCCGTCGGCGTTCCAGTCCGTTGTCCAGTTGGTTTCATCATAAACCGGAGTGAATCCTTCCCTTTGGCTTAATCGATTGCAAAATGCCGCGCCATCGTACCACGTGGCATAATAAACTGGATAATTCGGCCCCACTCCATAACCGTTCGATGGATTGCCATTCATGATTGCTTCATATTGCGCCTGGGTCACTTCGTACCGCCCCAGGTAGAAATCCTTGGTCAAAGTCACCGGATGCGGCAACCATTCTTCGGGAGTACGGTCTTGTTCATCGGCGGGGGAACCCATCGCGAAAGTCCCGGCTTTGATCAAGACCATCTCCAGCGGTTTCGCGTCTAGGGGAAGGTTGGGAAGAGGAATGGTGACCGTTTGCGGCAGCGTAACCGGGGTGGGAGTGGTTGTGGGTGTCGGAGGCGTGGGAGTGGAGGTGGGTTTTGCATAGGGCTGAGAACCGAACTCCTCCTCATCCAGTTTCAGGATTTCCAGTTTATCGATATACACCGTGACCTCACCCGCCAGCCCGGTGGCCGCCACTTGAATGACCGGGGTCATGAAATGGCCATTATCCGGTTCGTACAACAAAACGATCCGCCGTTCCATGTTCACGAAATCCGCCGCCGTGGCGGGTATATGCGTGGCGATGGAGCCATCCACCCCATTCCCGCCGTTCAAATCCCCCCGCAGCGCCGCCAGGGCCACGGAGGCCTCCGGAGCGCTGGCCCGGACCGTCATGCGCAACATGGCAGGTCCACCCAACGTATCCACAGCGGATATGGTATGAAGGAAAGCCACTTCGTTGGGCTTTACCGTGACCGCCAATCCTTGTTGATCTTGAGACGACACGAAAATTTCCGGGGCAAAAGTCATCACGGAAGCCGTTCCCGCCGGCCGTTCCAAATATCCACCCGTGGGATCACACCAGCCATTGGCCGCCAGGGTGGCTTGATTGAATTCATAGAGGATGAGCGGGGACAGGGATTGAGCACCGGCCCCGGGAGGCGTTACAGCCAGAAGTAATAAATGCAGGATAATCAGTTGTGCGACAAAATATTTGGCAATATTTATAAATTGCGTTTCTGTCCTCATGATGTCGCTCCTTCCTTGGAAATCGATGAAACGGTTCCCATAAATATTGGACTAAATCCTACGCTGATCAATCAGTCAGAATGTGTATTTTTTGTCAGTGGAAAGACCTACATTGTGGTAAGTGGATTTGCCGACCAGGAAGCGGGGATCGGGCCCCCAGGGGCACGGGGCCGCATGTCCCGGTTGGTTCTCACCCCCGGCCCCTCTCCCATGGAGGGAGAGGGGAGAGAATCCATTGTGGCTCATCCGGTAAGTACGTACTTTTTTTCAGATAGCCGGTTCGCATCTCTTCGAAAGGATCGATGAAAACCACCCCCAAAATTCCCTCTCCCCCTGGGAGAGGGCCAGGGTGAGGGTAAGCCTTTTCACCCCTCCACACCTTTCCGGATTTCGCCTGCCTCTCATTCTCCCCTCCTGCGCCCCTTTTAAGGGGCCGCCGAACAAGTAGCCCAGGGTTTCAACCCTGGGCAATCCTTGTTACCGCTCCGTCATTCTTGGGAAAATGTCACAATCCATCCTGCCATCACTTCTCCTGCACCACGGCGGCCCAGTCGTTGGCGGAGGGGGCAGTCAGGCGGACGGTTCCTCCTTCAGTGTCCTGGGGCGTGGAGCGTTCACCAGTGCGGGGATCGATCCAGGTGATCGTGTAATCCCCCGCTTCGGCCCGGAGCGTGGTTGTGCCTCCCTCGGGCAGATAGACCAGATAAACCGATCCGGTCTTGGCCAGGCAAAGGGCGTGTTTCTCCACACGATCATTGGCCGGGCGCATCTCCGGGAAGGGGAGCGTATCAAACAGCGCGCGCAGATGTTTCAGCTGCGCGGGCGCTTTGCCTTGACCCACGTGGCCGGTGTAGAAAGGGGTGCACGCCGTCCAATCGCCATAGGTCGCGTAACCGCCCGCCAAGGCGATGGCCCAGTGGCATTTCCTTACCCGGTCCGTGTTATGGCCATGGCCGGACTGGTCCAAAATGCCTTCGTAGCCGTATTCCTCATTGATGTAGGGCTTGGGGATGCCCGCGTAGCCCAGCGCCCATTGGTTCACTTCGAAACAAGTCCCATATTGCTGAGTGATGATGAAACCGGCCCAGGGTTGATTGTCGTAATTCCACTCCTTGTAGCCGTGGGCGGAAACCAGGCGGCCGTAGGGGTCCCATTCCTTCATCCAGGCGCCCATCCGGGGGGCCCACTCGGGCGGGCGGAACTCATTGTGTTCATTGCCCAGATCCCACCACACGTTGGAGAAGGCCGCCAGACGCGCGGCGGCGTACCGGTAGAGGCGTTTTTCGTGATCCGTGAACGCGCCGTATTCCTGGGGCAGGTCTTGTTTTTCGATGGTGAGAATGCAAGTCGCCACGATGCCCCGGTCCCGCGCCGCCAACACCGCCCGGTCCACCTTTTGCCAGTAGGGAACGTGGAAGCGGGTGAAATCGTAGGCGTGCGGCTTCCCTTCCCAGGCGGGCAGGGGATTCACCTCGCCCGGCGGCGCGCCGTAGTTGGGCCGTTTCCACAGATCGCCCACGCCGTATTCGTAATCATCGCTGGAGCGCGTATCGGTATCGCGGGGGTAGCCGGTCAGCAGGAACCGGATCTTGTTGAAGCCGTGCTCCACGCAGTAATCCAGCACTCCCTCGATTTGTTCATCGTGGTTGGAGGGATCGAGCAGATGGTACGCGGTGAATCCCATGTGAAAGAACGGTTTCTTAGAATGTTCGGTCTGGAAATGCTTGGAATGATCGGGATTGACCACCACGGGTTCAGGACTGATTTCGCGGGTCGTCCGGAAAGAGCCTTCGAATTGGATCGATGGATCAATGGCTATCGAGATGACATAGCGGTACTCGGTATCCGGCCGCGAGGGGCAAAAGCGCACGCGGTAGAGCGCGCCCCGGGGATCGTCGCAGAATCCCTCCACGTGAACCGCGGGCCCGTTGGCGTGAGTGAAGACCGCGGAGACCGGGACATCGAAGGGATTGCCGGCCGGCAAAGGCTCCACCCGCAGGGCGGCTTCGTACAATCCGAAGCAGGGAACCGATTCCGGCCCCATGACGAGGGAGATATCCGCCCGGGTTAGCCCGTGCAAGCCGAGAAGAAGGCTGACGAGCAGGAAGATAGTAGGAAAATATTGGATCATGGGCTGGTTCTTCATCGTGGTTTTTGGTGACCTATGTGGGGTGAGAAAATCCATCCTTCATTTTTTCATCCGAGTGTGGATCACGGCGCAATGCGGACTTCTTTTTCCAACCGGTCATGGAGCCGGTCTTTTTCGATTTCCAGATCGTATCCCATCTGCAAGTTCATCCAGAAGCGTTCCGAAAGGCCGAAGTACCGGGAAAGCCGGAGCGCCGTATCCGGCGAGACGGCTCGTTTGCCGTGAACGATTTCGTTTATCCGGCGGGGCGGGACGTTGATATCCTTGGCCAGGCGGTACTGGCTGATGCCCATGGGCTTCAGGAATTCTTCTAACAGGATTTCTCCGGGATGGATGGGAGGGAGTTTGCGTATCATAAGGGATATCTCCTAGTGATAATCGACAATCTCGACTTGATAGGCGTCACCTTCTTGCCATTCAAAACAAATCCGCCATTGGGAGTTAATGCGTATGCTGTATTGGTTTTGCCGGTCCCCACTCAATTTTTCAAGATGGTTTGCAGGAGGAATTCTCAAATCATTTATTTTTTCCGCGGCATTTAACATAGCCAACTTACGGCGGGCCGGTGGAATAATCTCCGGAGGAAAACGGCGGGAGAACCGTCTTTGGAAGACATTCTCCGTTTCTTGATCAGCGAATGTCTTGATCATAAAGAAATCATAACGTGTACCGTTATTAGCGTCAAGCAATTCTGGAGTTCTTTTTTGATGAATTCCGATTGCATGATGAGAAGATGGAAGAGAACATTCGTAGAGGCATCAGAAGACATCACAGTAAAAGACATAGAATCGGCTTGCCGGACGCAGGAACGACGTCCGAATCCCCTCCTCTCTTGATTTCTCCCTTCCTCCTGTGAGAAGGTTACGCCAACCCCATACTATATGATTCAGGAGGATGGAGAACATGAAATGGCATGACGGAATTCGAAACACCACCGTCCTGGTTCTGGCGGCGGTCTGCGCGTCGTGGCTGCCCGCGGCGGCCAGCGGCCAGGATGCCTTGGGCCTGCTGGACAACCTGGCGGCCAAACGCGCGGACGAAACCAAGCGCATCTCCAGCTACGACCGCTCGGGAGGCAACGGCGACAACATCCAGATCGAGCCGGGCGCCACGGCGGTGATCGCGGAAATCCCCGGGGCGGGGATCATCAAACACATCTGGATGACCATCTCCCATCCCGATCCCCTCTTCCGGCGCATGATGGTCCTGCGCATGTACTGGGACGGCGAGGAACGCCCCAGCGTGGAATCGCCCATCGGCGACTTCTTCGGGCAGGGATGGGGGGAGATTTACCTGATGAACTCGCTGCCCCTGGCGGCCGCGCCGGGCGGAGGACGCGCCCTCAATTGTTATTTCCCCATGCCCTTCGCCAAGGGAGCGAAAATCACGGTGGAAAACCAGTCCGACCGGAAATGCGACGCGCTGTATTTTTATATCGACTATGAAACGTCCAAGAAGGCGGACAAGGACCTGCTGCGTTTCCACGCCTGGTACAACCAAGAGCTCACCGAACCCTGGAAGGGTGATGAAAACGAGTGGGAAACCCTGCGCAAGCCGGCCGACGTGAACCCCACCGGCGAGCACAACCATGTCATCATCGACGCGCAAGGCGAGGGCCACTACGTGGGGGTGAACTACTATGTCAATTGCCCCTCGCCCATGTGGTACGGCGAGGGCGATGACATGTGGCGGATCGACGGCGAAAAATGGCCCTATTCCCTGCACGGCACGGGGACGGAAGATTACTTCAATTCCTCCTGGTGCCCCAAGGAAGTGTTCATGCACCCGTTCTTCGGCTATCCGCGGATCAACAACAACATGGGTTGGCTGGGCCGGACGCATTGCTACCGCTTCCATATCCAGGAGCCCATCATTTTCAAGAAGAGCCTGCTCGGCTCGATCGAACACGGCCATGCGGATAACCTGACCCTCGAGCTGGCCACCGTTGCCTATTGGTATCAGAAGGAGCCGCACAAGGCGTTCCCCGCCCTGGCTTCAACGGAGCAGCGCAAGCCGCGGCCGGAAATCGGCGTGGTGGAGATCCACCGCTGGCGCGATGCCTGGCGGCAGAAGATGGGCGGCGGCGTGTTGTGGGGCGATGAAAAATGAGGCTCATCCGATAAGTAAGTACCTTTTTCCGAACGCTTGGCCGGATATCGATTCGACGGGTGGGAGAGGGCCAGGGTGAGGGAAAGCCTTTCCCCGGCGCCGATCCCCTCGGCGGGATCCTAATCGCTGGCCGGGAAGGAAATGAGTTTCCTTCGGTTCGGAGTCAGGGAATTACTATATGATTTTCCCCATCCTGTACGTACTTGCCAGATGAACCAAAAATGAACCGCCTATCAATTCGCATGCCAGAATGAACCAAAGGCCGGGTATCTCCCGGCCTTTTCTTTAGTTTCTTCCCCCCCCGTCGATAATGAGGAGGAGAACGCCCCACACCGGGGAGAAAATATCATGTATAGTCCGTACGATGTCGCCCGCAACGATTTCTCCAGCCTGCTCGACCGCCTGACCCGCGTCGACAACACCCACCGCTACGAGGGGCACGACAATCCCGGCGTCCCCTGGCGCCAACGGCGTCAAGAATCCAAACCCGCTGAGGAAAAAAAGGAACGCCCCAAAAGCAACAGCCTCATCGACGTGGTGGCGTGAGACCGGATTGGGTGTATCCCACGAACCGCATGGAATTTTTTGAGAGCGCCAACCTCGCGGCAGGAGTGT
Organism: bacterium; assembly: GCA_041946805.1. Lineage (GTDB taxonomy): Bacteria > Hinthialibacterota > Hinthialibacteria > Hinthialibacterales > Hinthialibacteraceae > JABLXU01. Next base: position 2,531 of record JBHGBC010000030.1, on the reverse strand, counting down.
AGCCCGGGGCGTGAATCCAGGGCTATGCGTCTCGGGAGGAGCCCGATTCCGCTCCCCATGTTTATCTTTGTCCCGCTCCATGATACGATCCTGGGAAGTCACATCGTACGAAATGAGGATGGGATCATGCGCTTCCGTACACTATGGGATTTGACGGGTATGCTCATCCTGCTCGCCGCCGCGGCGGGGATGAGCGCCGAGTTGCCGGCCGGCCAGGAATTCACCAACTCGCTCGGTATGCAATTCGTCCGCATCGAGCCGGGAACCTTCACGATGGGCTCGAGCGGCGAACCCCTGCCGGAAGCGGTCCTCGCGGCCCAGGAGCGCGGCGGCCGGAAGATCTGGCTTCCCCAAACCGGCGATTACGACGAGAAGCCCGCGCACCGCGTGGCGATCACCCAGCCGTTTTACCTGGGCGCGCGCGAGGTGACCAACCGGGAGTATGAGCGTTTCGATCCGCTGCACATGCACCTGCGGGGCAAGAAGGGCTTCTCGATCGATAACGACGAGGCGGTGATCTTCGTCAGCTGGCACGAGGCCCAAGCGTTTTGCCAGTGGCTGGCCCAAAAGGAAGGTCTGCCCTACCGCCTGCCCACCGAAGCCGAATGGGAATACGCCTGCCGCGCGGGAACCCGGACCCTCTTCTCCACGGGCGACGCGCTTCCCAGCGAGTATTTGCAAAATCCGGACAACAGCTGGTATCCGTGCGTCACCAGCCGCAACCGGGAAGAGGTGGTCCCGCTGCACGTGGGCCGGACGCCGCCCAATCCCTGGGGCCTGTTCGATATGCACGGCAACGTGGAGGAATGGTGCCTGGATACCTACGGCCCCTATACGGGAGAGGATCAGACCGATCCCGTGGGCCGGGCGGAGGGCGATTTCAAGGTCACGCGCGGGGGCAGCCACGGCACGGTGGCCTATTACCTGCGTTCCGCCAACCGGATGGGCACGATTCCGGAGGACCGCAGCTGGTTCATCGGCTTCCGGGTGGCCATCGGCGAACCGCCGAAAAGCCTGCCCCTGCCCGCCGTCCCGCCCGCCCCGTATCAGCAGAACGTGGCGCGGGAAATCCCGGCCGATGTAAAGCAAGGGCCGGATCCCAGCCAGCCTTATTTTAAGGGCCCGCGGCAATATGTGAAAATCCCCACCGGTTCGGAAGGCCCCCTGTTCTCGGAACACAATCACGATCCCGCGATTGCCGAATGCCCCAACGGCGATCTCTTGGCCATCTGGTACACCACCGTGACCGAACGAGGCCGCGAGGTGGCCATGGCCGCCAGCCGCCTGCGCCACGGGGCGGAGGAATGGGAATCCGCCTCGCCCTTCTGGGACGCCCCCGACCGCAACGACCACGCCCCCGCGCTCTGGTTCGACGGCTGGCGGACCTTGTATCATTTCCACGGCCTCTCGGCGGCGGCCACCTGGGGCCCGCTGGCGATCGTGATGCGCACCTCGGCCGACAACGGCGTCACTTGGTCGAAGCCCCGGTTGATCCAGCCCGAGCACCAGCAGCGCAACCAGGTGATTGAATCCGTCATCCGGACGAAAGAGGGCTATCTCGTCCTGCCCTGCGACGCCACGCCGGGTGACGACCGCGGCACGGCTCTCCACATCAGCCGGGACAACGGCGACACTTGGCTCGACGCGGGGGGCTCGATCGCCGGCATCCACGCGGCGGTGGCGCAACTCCAGGACGGCCGCCTGCTGGCCTTCGGGCGCGGCAACCCCATCGAAGGCCACATGCCCCAAAGCGTTTCCTCGGACATGGGTAAAACCTGGACCTACAGCGCCAGCCCGTTCCCGCCCATCGGCGGCGGACAACGCCTGGTCCTCCTGCGGCTGCGGGAAGGCCCCCTCCTGCTCATTTCCTTCGCCAATCCCAACCAGGTCCCCGTGGAGATCAAGGACGCGGCGGGCAACCCGCGGACCGTCCAGGGGATGTTCGCCGCGCTCTCGCGCGACGAAGGCGCCAGTTGGACCGTCACGCGGCTCCTCAGCGAAGGCGGGCCGGAACGGGAATCCCAAACCACCAACGGGGAACCGTTCACCCTGGGGCCGGTCTCGGCGGAACCGCGCGGGTATCTCTCCATCTGCCAGGGCCTGGACGGCGTCATTCACCTGATCAGCAGCTGGAACCATTACGCCTTCAACCTCAAGTGGCTGGAGACGCCCATGCCGGCTCTCTGAGGCAATGGAGATTGCGGTGCAGGGTGGGTTGAGCGCAGCGAAACCTGCCACAGAGGGAGAGGGGGCTCAAGGCGCAACGCAGCCCACCAGGAGGATGTTCCCAACGGGCTGTTTCCCGAAGGGGATCCATTTGAGTGACCGGAGGTTTGAACTTACGGCCCAGCTCTTCCCCGCGTTGGCAGGGATGCCGCCAGGAAAAATGGGCTTATCCAATAAGTGCGTGCCTTTTTCCGAACGCATGGCCGGATATCGATTCGACGGGGGGGGAGAGAGCCACCCGAAATCCCCTCTCCCTCCGGGAGAGGGTTAGGGTGAGGGAAGCCCTGAAAGGGCGGGATTCATCT
>JBHGBC010000003.1:0-127148 GCA_041946805.1 bacterium | reverse complement strand
CCGGATAAGGTTTCTTATAGTATAGCGCATGTTGAGTAATTTATGATAGTCTCAATAATAATCCACCAAGATGGCCGTCTCACCATACGCCTCTCCACTTTCCGAGACACTGTGAAAAGCGGAAACCGAAAAGATGGGGATTTGGGTATCTTGATCCATTTCTACCCAAAACCATTTCTGAAATTGCTATTGCAGTTAAATTCCTCCAGAAACAAGAAGTCAAGATCCCGCTCGGTGATATGGGTTGATAGATGATCGTGAATATCCATTTTCGTAATGCTTTATTCCATCCAGGCCGGGTTAACCAGTAACACGCCAGCCTGGGGCCGCCGTCACTTTTCGCCGGACCCGCCGCTGATCCCGGTCTTCTCTTTCCGCAAGTGGACGATGTCCAAGATTTTTTGAGCATGCTCCTGCGTGGCTTCCCGGATTGGATCCATGGCCAGCCGCGCGTAAATCGCGGTGACTTGCTGCGTGGATTGATTCAGGGCGCGGCCGATCAGGGGCAGGGACTTGCCGGCGGTGGCCAACCAGGAACCGAAGGTCCGGCGCAGGTCATGCAACCGGACATCCTGTAAACCGGCTTCCCGGCGGATGCGATCCCATTGTTTTGTAATGTTGACCACGTGCCGTCCCGGCTTTTGGGTTGAACAGAAAACGAATGGATTGCCGGTTTCGCGGGGGATGGATCGGAAAATATCCACGGCCAGATCGGAGAGCGGGGCATAAAACGGCCGGCCGGATTTCGTGTCCCCGAGATAAATTTGTTTCTGTTCCAGGTTGACATGTATCCATTCCAGGCCCAGCAGTTCAGAACGACGGAATCCAGTCAAGATAAACAATTGCAGGGCCGCGCGGATGTAGCGGTTGGGTTCCCGTTCGATGGCCTCCCACAGGCGCGGCATTTCCTCATGCGTCACCCAGCGGTCCCGGGACTTTTCCTTGAAGCGTTCCACGCCGGAACAAGGATTCATGAACGTTTCGACGGTCATGCCGATCCGCATGGCGTATTTGAACAGGGCCGAGCATAAGGATAAAACGCGGTTGGCCTGGTAGGGCGCCTGGTTTCCGATTCGTTGATGCAAGTTCTTGATGTCTAGCCGGCGGATGCTTTCGATTTTACAGTTACCCAGGGAAGGCAAAATATATTGGTCGATTCGTTGTCGGTCCTTCAACCAGGATTTTTTATGGGGAAGGGATTGCTTCTCCATGTACGCGGCGCACAAGTCTTTCATCCGGTCGCCCAGTACGGCTTTCTGGCGCTCTTCCCCGGGATCCTTCCCCTGGAGGGCTTCCACCAGTTTTTCGCGCGCCATTCTGCGCGCCTGGTCCACGGAGAGGACGCCGAACCGTCCCAGGGTGAATATCCTCAATCGTCCGTGAACGCGGCAGGCGACAATATAACTCTTGCAGCCGGCCGGGGTGATCCGCAGGCCGAAACCCTTTAGTTCCTCGTCCCAGATCGCCATCCAGGATTTCCCCTCGCCTGAATAAACGGCTTTTTCACAGACGTGCTTGGTTAGTTTCATCGGTCAGCCCTCGCTTTGAATGTCGATTTTTCGCCATTCTTCGGGGTGTTTGCATGGACCGTTTTCTGAAATATCTTGAGAACGTCCTCTGAACGTCCGGAAAACGTCGTGCAAAAGTCTATTGACAGCCATGTAAACACTATGTTAACATACTATATAGCAACACAAAGTACAAGGATGATCGAGGGGTATTGAAAAATCCCGTAAATTCGGGGTTTTTGATCGAGGTGGTGTAATGAAAAGTAATACAAAGGGGCCGGGATTGGTGATATCTTTTCTCTGATCCCTGGGAGGGAGAGCGGGGGATTACCGCTGATTCAAGGTCTCTCCCTCACCCGGGCCCTCTTCCCGAGGGCTGATCTTTACCCACAAGTATAAAGTTGGATGGGTTAGCGTAATGCGCGTAATTCATCAACCCCAAAACCTCTCCCTTCTTCTCCCTCTCCCTCTGGGAGAGGGCCGGGGTGAGGGAAAACCTGGCTGAAATGACAACCCTTCGCCTAGCCGAAAACCTGGGCTGAGAACGGGAGGGCAAGGCTCCTGCCGAGCCGCAGGGTTGCCCAATACCTCTGGAATAAATAACGGCTCACCAGGAGGTTCGCCCTCCCGGATCATGATTTGTGGGTAAAGATCAGTCCCGAGGGAGAGGGGATTTGAGGTTCATATCTAGCCGGCCTGGAGGGTATCGGTTCCTCTCCTCACTGGCTTCCCTTTTCTTGGATGTCCCACTCGGGGTAAGATGTAACATCGGCCGTTCTACCAATATGCCGGGCCGAGGTAATCGGGAAAGAACTCCCGGGAACGGAAATTCAGATTGGAGAGGATTTCTGATGAAAAATACAATGTCACCTACCCGCAGAGATTTTTTGAAGACCACCGGAATCGGCGTGGCCGCCGGACTGACCGCCGCCCAATACAAGGCCTTCGCCGCCGAGGAAGGCGCCAACGATAAAATCAATATCGGCGTGATCGGTGTGGGAGGGCGGGGCAGTTCCCTCCTCGATTGGGTCATGAAAAAGCCCCAGGCCAAGGTGGTGGCCGTCTGCGACGTGTATGTCAAACGCCGCAAGCAGGCGGCTACCAAGGCCGGCCTGGATCCCGAAAACGCCAAGGATTGCACCGGCGACTACATGGAAATCATCAAACGCCCCGACATCGACGCGGTGATTGTCGCCACCCCCGATCACTGGCACGCCCGGATCGCCATCGACGCCTTGAACAACGGCAAGGATGTCTATCTCGAAAAGCCCATGACCAAGACGGTCGAGGAAGCCAAGGAAGTCACCGAAACCGTCGAACGGACCGGGCGGGTCCTGCAGGTCGGCAGCCAGACTACGTCCAGCGCCCAATGGTGGAAGGCCAAAAAGGCCATCCAAGAAGGCATGATCGGCAAACTCATCATGAGCCAGGGTTCTTACCACCGCAATTCCCGCGACGGGGAATGGAACTGGGATATCGATGAAGGCGCCGGCCCCAAGTCCGAGGGTGACAACTACGTCGACTGGGACACCTGGCTCGGTTCCGCCCCCAAACGGGAATGGGATCCGGACCGCTTTTTCCGTTTCCGGAAATTCTGGGATTATTCCGGCGGGATCGCCACCGATCTCTTCTACCACGTGATGGCCCCCCTCAACATCTGCTGGCCGGAGGCGCAATTTCCGTACAAGGTCATGGGATCCGGCGGGATTTACGTGTTCAAGGACACGCGCGAAGTTCCCGATACCTTTGCGTTCATGGCCGAATATCCCGGTGAACACCAGGTGGTGTTGAGTTCGAGCATGGCCAATAACACTCACATTCCGGGATTGATCCGCGGCCATGAGGGCACCATCGTCATGGTCGAACACGGCGAATTCGAAGGCTCCACGCCGTACATCACCGTCATGAGCCAGCGTCCTTACCGCCGGCAATTCGAGGAAAAGTACAAGGACCGCCTGGTTACCATCAAGCGCATCGGCGGCGACGGCCGTGAAGAAGAGGAAAAAGTCGTGCGGATCATGACCCACGAGGAAGGCGAACCGCCGCGTCCCGATCACATGGAGAACTTCCTCAACTGTGTAAAGAGCCGCGAAAAGCCGGTCCTCGACGCACGCACGGCCTACAAGGCCATGGTGACTATCGCCATGTCGGTCGAGTCGTACCGCAGCGGCCGCGTTTTGTATTTTGACTCGAAAACCGAACGCGTGGTCGATACTCCCCCCAAACTGGGCTGATCCCGGCGGACAGGCGCCGCGTGTAACTCCAATCCATGAATTCGCGCGCGGGGGTGGATGATGAGTTCCGCCCCCTTGCCGTTTTTAAATGGGAAGATGTGATTTCATGCTGCATCCTGGCTTTAGCGGGGTGACATTCAATCCTGATTTTGAAGCGGAATAGGCATGGCTTTGATGGGGATTCGAAAGGGGAAAAGAAAAATCCCCCGTCTGGAACCAACCGGCCGGGGGATTCTCGTTTCACAGGCATTCCCCCTTGACTCCGTGCTGCTTGGTGTTGCTGGGCCTCGAAGCAGGAGGTTGAAAACCAACTTGGTTATTTGGCTTTTTCCGCCCGTTTGATCGTACAGCCGAACGCGGCGGTTTTTTTGGTTTCCACCGGCTTTCCGGCCAACAAGGCGTCTAGGGCCGAAACCAGGTAATGATTCTTTACCTTCGTGGCGTCCTGGTTATCGGTGATCGCGCCGTGATAATGGATCTTCTTGTCCTTGCCGACGACGAATACTTCCGGCGTGCGTTCGGCGCCGAATTGGTCGGCGATCACATTGTTGACATCCTTCAGCACCGGATAGTTGAGTTTCTTTTCCTCGGCATATTTTTTGATCAGATCCTCGCTGTTGTTGGCGTTGGAATCGATGGCCAGGAACACCACCTCCTTGCCTTCGTACTTGGCGGCGATGTCTTTCAATTGCGGTTCAAAGCCCGCCGAGACCGGACACTGGCAATTCCAGAAATCCAGCACGATGATTTGTTTTCCCAAGTGATCGGCCAAGTTATGGCTTTTGCCATTCACGTCTTTCAGTTCGAAGGCCTTGACTTCATCACCGACCTGGTATTTTTTTTCCTTTTCCGCCGCGACCGCTCCCGGAATCGCGAGAGCCGCAATCAATACCGCAAAAACCATCGTTCGCCACGTGCTTTTCATTGATCTGGCACTCCTTTCAGATCTTCACAGATATTGAAAAGGAAAGTTACTCTATTCACCTATTATATGGAGCTGGAAAGTCGATGCCAAAAAAATTCCAGAAAATCCCGCGGAAATGGTCAGGATTTCGTGCAATAGAAGCGATCGAAATCCTGATAAGCCGGCTTATTTCCAGAGCCACGCCTCCACCGGTTGATACTTGCCGCTCCAGTTGGCCCCCAGGAGGTCAAGCCGTCCGTCCTGATTGAAATCGGACAGGCGGATATTGTGGGATCCGGTTTCCGCCAGGATCTGGCGGGACCATAGCGATCCGGATTTCAGGTTCCAGAAGACCATCACCCGGCGGCGGGCCGATTGGTGCATTTCGGCCGTGGCGATGTCGAGATCTCCGTCGCGGTCCAGATCCCCGAGGGTCACGCCGTGGGCGAAATCCACGGAGGAATCCACCGTGTGTTCCTTCCATTCCGGAATTTTGGGATCAGCGGGGGCCTCGAACCAGGAGAGCCGGTAGGGGCCTTCGGAACGGGTCAAGACCACGTCGGGGCGTGCATCGCCGTTCATGTCTCCCAAGGCGATGGAAGTGTCCTCATGCCAGTTGGTTGTGATGGTATGCGGTTTCCAAGGATCTTGCGGGGCGCGGCCGGAATTTTCAAACCATTGGCCGCCGACGAGGATATCGGGATCTCCATCGCGGTCGAGATCCCCCACGCACAGCCCTTCGCCGTGGGGGCAGTCGAAAGCGCGGTAGGTCCACCGGTCCGGCGTTTCCTGGAAGCGCAGGTGGATCCGGTTTCCGGCTTTCGTGCCGAAACCGGATTGGTCGCGGGCGATGATGTCCATTTTCCCATCCCCGTTCAAGTCGGCCAGTTCGATATCGTGGGTGGGGAGCTCGCTGATGGGATGCGCCTTCCATGGATCGCGGGCCGGCCGGCCCTGGGGCCGCGGATTTTCGTACCAGTATTCCATGCCGATCACGACATCCAGGTCGCCGTCACCGTCAATGTCGCCGCATTCCCCGTCCACGGTATGGTAAGCGTCCTTGGCGATTTGGACTTTTTTCCAATCCGGGGGAGTATAAAAAACCAGGGGGCCCTTCTGGCCGCCAATGAGCACACTGGAAATCCTGGAGCCTTCGAGCTCCGCTTCGATCTTGATCCAGGGATTTTCTGGTCCTTTCGGGTCGATAACGCGGTGTTCGAAGACGAGCGGGGAATCCGTGCTCTCCGCCGGCAGTCCCACCGGCGGGAAGAGAAGAAGTGGGATAAGAGAGAGAATGATTTTCCTGGCCATGAGTGAGGATCACACCTCCGCGCTTTATTTCCCCGATAAGAGAAGGGAGATTTCAGACCAGACTGGATTCTGTTGAGTTTTTCCAATTGGCCGAAAAAATAACCAATATGGAACTGGTAAATCGATCATGCGAAGAGTGGATATTACGTCCTTCCAGGGCTTCCCTCACCTTGCCCCTCACCCAGAGGGAGAGGGGATCAACGGCTTGGGTTATTTCCGTTCCTGGGCTAACGCCGCGGGCTAGGCTCATGCCGAGCCGTTGGCGTTATCTCACCGGATGAACTTATACCCCATGCGGTGGACGGTGATGATGTGGCGGGGGGAATCGGGATCGTCTTCGATCTTTTGCCGCAGTTTGGCGACGTGGTTATCCACGGTGCGGGTTTGGGGAAGCGACGTGTAGCCCCAGACTTCCTTGAGGAACTCCTCCCGCGACAAGGTTTCGCCTTCCCGTTCGGCGAAAAGGCGCATCATCTCGAACTCGCGCGGCGAGAGGTCGAGCGGCTTTCCCGCCTTCCGCGCCTCGTATTTATCGAAGGATAGGGACACATCACCGAATGAATACTCGTGAATGGTGGAGGCATGGCTCTGAGTGCGGCGCAGGATGGCCTTGATCCGGGCCAGCAGTTCCTGCAGATTGAAGGGCTTGGTGATGTAGTCGTCCGCGCCGGATTCCAATCCATCCACCTTGTCGGTTTCCGATCCCCGGGCGGTGAGCATGATGATGGGGGTAATGGAACCGGCTTTCTTGAGCCGGCGGCACACTTCCATGCCGTCCAGGCCTGGCAGCATCAGATCCAGGATGATCAGGTCAAAGGACTCCTTCAGGGCCAGCCGCAGGCCTTCGTTGCCGTTCGCCGTGGTCACGGTTTCGTACTCTTCGAATTCCAGATTGTCCTGCAGCCCCCGCCGCATGTCCGGTTCGTCTTCGATGATGAGTATCCGTGTCATGGTTCCGCTCGCTTTCCTCCTCCGCCCCCATCATTGTACCATAGGCCCGAAGCGGTTTCCACACACAGGCCGGAATCGGAATCTGCTTTACAAAATTCAAGCGCATTTGTTATGATGAAAAAACCTCCGCAATCCAGCAACGGAGAATGCGACACGCCAGGGGATAAAAAAACCGCCATGCCTTTCCGTTCATCGTTCACCTTGATTGAACTGCTGATCGTGACCGCCATCATCGGCATACTCGTGGCCATCGCGATTCCCAACCTGCTGCACGCCCAGATCCGGGCCAAGGTCGCCGCCACGCAATCGGATCTGAAGATGATGGTCGACGCGATGCAACAATATTATATGGATAACAATTCCTATCACGCGCATCGCGATACCGACAACCAGCAATTTCCCCTGACGACACCGGTTCCCTATTTGAATGGATTTTTGCGGGACCGCTTCCAGGGTTTGCCGGACATGGCCTTGCGCGTGGGATTTGATTGTTCCCGCTCCTATTATCATTGGATCCCCTTCGAGTCGCATCAGCATATCTGGGGGAATCCCTGGCGGCGCTGGGATCCCGTGCTGGATGACACGCACCGCCGGCAGGGCGGGCTGGTGGACGGCTGGGGGCCGGCGGGCATCCGGGGCGGCCCCCGCTACGACCCCACCAATGGCCTGATCAGCCAGGGCGGATTTTTCCGCCTGGTCCCCAAGGGAACCAAGGTGCATTTGTACACGCCGTGAATGTTTTTTCTCTCTGCGTCCTCTGCGTCTCCGCGGTGTTTCAATCCCGCTTCACCGGATGGGAAGCAAGCGGGAAGGGTTATCCGCCGCGTGGAATGATGGTATAAAAAAACCAATATATCGAATCGCACGCCAGAGAGGAACGAACCATGCTCAAACTCAGCGGTTTCGGCGACGAGATCGCCGCGGATTTCGAGACGCAGCTGCGCGAAATGCGCGGGATGAAACTCAATCACATCGCCCTGCGCAACCTATGGGGCGTGAACATCCTGGATCTCAATCCGAAACAGAAGAAAAAAGCCAAGGACCTTCTGCGCAAGCACGGCATGGGCGTTTCGGAAATCGGTACCCCGCTCGGCAAGGTGCTCATCACCGATCCCTGGGAGAAAGAATGGGAACGCTATGAGCGGGCGATTGAAATGGCCCATTACTTTAATGTCCCCCGCATCCGCATCTTCTCTTTCTATTTCCCCGAGGGGGACAAGCCCGAACAGCACCGGGCGGAGGTGATCCGCCGCCTGAAGGAAATGGCGGACCGCGCCGAACAGGAAGGCCTCCTGCTTCTGCACGAAAACGAGGCCCGGATTTACGGCGAGGACGGGCTGCATTGCAAGGACCTGGCCGAATCGGTCAATTCGCCCAGTTTCGAGCTCATATTCGATCCCGCCAATTACGTGACCTGCGGCACCAAGCCCTTCTCGCAATGGTTCGAAATGCAGGCGGACCACATCGTCCATTTGCATATCAAAGATTGCACCTTCGAGGGTAAATTTACCCCCGCCGGGCAAGGCGATGGCGAGTTTCCCCAACTCATCCAGGCATTGGCTGAACGGGGCTTCACCGGCTACGCCACCATGGAGCCACACCTCTTGCAAGGCGGTCAATTCGCGGGTTTCACCGGACCGGAGAAATTTGTTGAGGCCACCGAGGCCTTCCGCCAGGTCTGCGATAAGGCGGGCATGCCCCATCGCGAAACGCGCATCGGCGTAGTGGGCATGGGATTCATCGGCATGTTCCACTGCGACGCCATGCGGCAGGTCCCCGAGGCGCACCTGGTGGCGGTGGCGGATACCGTATCCTCGCCCAATCTCAAAAAAGCCGAAGAGAAATTCAACGTCATGGCCTACACCGATCCGGACAAATTGCTCCAACGCCCGGACATCGACGCCGTCACCCTGGGAACCCCCAGCGGGCTGCACATGGAGATCGCTGTCAAGGCCGCCAACGCCAAGAAACACGTGCTCACCGAAAAACCCATCGAAGTCACGCTGGAGAAAGCGGACCGGATGATCCAAGCGTGCCGGCGTAACGGGGTGAAACTCGGCGTGATCTCGCAGCGCCGCTGGGACCGCGGGATGAAGGAACTGAAGGATGCGGTGGATTCCGGCGCGCTGGGGAAATTGATCCTGGGCGAGGCCTTCGTGAAGTGGTACCGCACCCAGCAGTACTACGACAGCGGAAAATGGCGCGGGACCTGGGAACTGGACGGCGGCGGCTGCCTCATGAACCAGGGGGTGCACACCGTCGATTGCCTCCAGTGGGTGATGGGCGACGTGGCCGAGGTCACCGCCCAGACCGCGCTTCTGGCTCATGAAAAGATCGAAGTGGAGGACATCGCCCAGGCGCTGCTCAAATTCAAGAACGGCGCGGTGGGCACGATTATCGCCTCGACAGCCGTCTATCCCGGCATGGACGAACGCATCGAGGTGTCCGGAACCCAGGGCACGATGATCATGAACAAGAGCGACATCGTGTTCCGCAAGATCATGGGCGAGGAAGAACCGGAAGCCGCCGGCGGGAAAACCGAGCGGGGCTCCGGGGCCGCCGATCCCCAGGCGATCACCAACGAGGGCCACGTGGCCCAGATCCGGGACTTCTGCCAGGCCATCACGGAGGACCGGGATCCGCTGATCACCGGCGAAGACGGCCGCAAACCGCTGGAGATCATCCTGGCCGTCTATCAATCCGCCCGCACCGGCAAACCGGTCCAACTGCCGCTGAAGGGGAAGAGGAAAAACTAAATTTTCCTCATTTTCCATCCATGCCCCGGTCTTACCGCATTCTCCACATCGACACCGACCGCACCTGGCGGGGCGGCCAGCAGCAAGTGGCCTCCTTGCTGAAACAGCTGCACAGGTTCGGCCACACCAATTTCATCGCCTCGCCTTCCGGCAGCGAGCTGCTGCGGCGCCTTCCCCCCGGAGCGGCGCAAGCTTGCCCGGTGTCCATGCGCAACGAATGGGATCTCGTCTCCGCGTTCCGCCTGGCGCGTGTAATCCGGCGGGAACACCCCGATCTCCTCCACGCCCATTCCGGCCGGGCGCATACCCTGGGCATCCTGGCGCGGGCGTTTTCGGGATTGAAGGTACCCTTGGTGGTGGCGAGGCGGGTGGATTTTGTTATCCGTCCAACGCTACTCAACCGTTGGAAATACTGCCGGGCGGATTTGTTCATCGCGGTATCCATGGCCTGCGCGCGGCGGCTCGCCGATGCGGGTGTGCTGGAGAAAATGATTCAAATAATCCCCGATTGCGTCGATCCTCAACGCTTCGAGAACACGGACGCCGAACCGGTGCGGCGCGAGTTTGGAATTGCTCCATCGGATCCAGTTATTGGCCATATGGCCTCCTGTGAGGAGATCAAGGGGCAGAAAACCTTGATTCTAAGTGCCGCGGAGCTCATTCGGGAACGTGCCGATCTGCATTTGATCATTGTGGGGGAGGGGCCGTCCCGTCCTGCCCTCATGGAACTGGTTGAAAATCTGGGCATAAGCAATCACGTGCATTTTCCAGGTTTCCGGCATGATGTAGGGAATTTTTTGTGTCTCTTCGATATTTTCGTCATACCCTCGCTGGAGGAAGGATTGTGCAGCGCAATCCTTGAAGCGCAACTCTTCGCGTTGCCGGTGGTGGCGTCGCGCGTGGGAGGAATACCGGAAATCGTGCAGGATGGAGTCCACGGTTTTCTGGTTCCACCCAACGATCCGGCGGCCTTGGCGGCGGCCTTGAGGAATCTATTGGAGTCGCCCGGACTGCGTAGCCGGATGGGCCGGGCCGGACGGGAGCAAGTCCTGGAGTGGTTTACCGCGGAACAGATGGCCAAGGCTACCGCGGAAATTTATAATGCACTCGTTGCTACATAAGACGGTCTTAAATGTAGTACTGAGACAGCAAGGGATCTTCTTTTTTGATCTTTTCGATCAGCGCTTCCTGCTTCCGGATGCGGATGATGGCCCGGGTAAAGATGTAAACACCGGCCATCAGCAATCCCGCACAGACGAATAGAACCGGAATGAGCAACTCGTAAATCTCGAAAAAGCTGTACCAGCGGGACGTGGCGATCAGCACGGTACCTACCGATAGGGGCAAGGAAAAGATAGCGATGGCTGTCCGCATCAGCGACAGGCTGGTTCGCTTCTCCGCCAGGATCAATTGAATGAGCAGGATTTGGGTATACTGCTCCGTCCCGGGCACGGGCAATTCGCCGGTTATAGAGGATACAGATTTTTGCCCGATATCAGGATTTACCGTGTTGTTCATGATATAAGCGTCCAAAAATCCAACCAGCCTATTATACCTTATCCCTTCATTCAGGTTCATCCAACATGTGCGTACCCGCTGGTGAAGAAGGCATTCCATCCACTCGTTGAAATTCGGGCGGACACGAAGGTCCGCCCCTACAATAACTCCCTCACCCTGGCCCTCTCCCAGAGGGAGAGGGGATCAGGGTATTGATTACCCCGGCCAATCCGATTGAACAGCAGCCGGACATGCTTGAAAAAAAGTACGCACTTGTCGGATGAACCTTAATTCAGTTTCACCGAGTTCCTGAATGAGTTTTAACTCATACCGAGAAATTCCGGACTACGACGATGCCAAAATCTTCCGCAAGGTTTCGGTGACGATCTCCACATGTTCATCGGGCATCGTGGGGTAGAAGGGCAGGGAAAGGGTGCTGTCGCCGATGCGTTTGGCGTTGGGGAATTGATCTTCCCGGTAGTGCAGAGTCTCCCGGAAATACGTAAGCGTGTGAATGGCGCGGTAGTTGATCACCACGCCGATGCCTGCCTGGTTCATGCCTTGGACCACCTGGTCGCGGATGGCCGGATCCACCCAGATGGGGAACAAGTGGCAAGCGTGGCGGACTCCCGGTAACGTTACGGGCATGGAAACTCCCGGAATCCCGGCCAGCCGTTCCTGGTATTTCATCGCAAGGGCTTGCCGCTTTTGCCAGTGGCCTTCCAGCCGTTCCAACTGGGGCAATAGAATGGCGGCCTCGATGTTGCTCATGTTGTATTTCCAGCCCAGTGTCACCATGTCCCAGTGGCGGTAGCCTTCCTGGTAGCGGTCGTAAGCGGTCTTGGTCATGCCATGCACGCTGAGCAGGCGCATTTTTTCCGCCCGGGCGCTGTCGTTGGTGATCGCCATGCCGCCTTCGCCGCAGGTGAGGTTCTTGGTGGCATAGAACGAAAAACAAGCCGTGTCCCCAATCTGTCCCGGGGCGATGCCATCGCGCCGGCCCTCCAGGCAGTGGGCGGAATCCTCGATCAACGCGAGGCCATGCCGGTCGGCGATTGCACGGAGGGCGGCCATGTCGCACATTTGCCCATACAGATGGACCGGCAGAATGGCGCGGGTGCGGGGTGTGACGGCCGCTTCCACGCGGTTCGCATCGAGGTTCCCGGTTTCCGGTTCCACGTCCACGAAAACCGGACGCGCGCCCGCCTCCAAAATCGCCGTGGCGGTGGCGATGAAAGTCATCGGGGTGGTGATCACTTCATCCCCGGGGCCGATTCCCAGGGCCAGCAGCGAGAGATGCAGCGCGCCGGTGCAACTGCTCACGGCGAGCGCGTGCTTCACGCCCAGGTACGCGGCTATGCGCTGTTCGAATTCCTTGACCTTGCCTCCCGTTGTGAGGATGGGCGTGGAAAAGACTTCGGCGACCGAGTCGAGTTCCGCTTGTCCCAAATCGTGCATGAAGAAGGGAATCTTGGTCATCAGTGCATTTCCCGTTGGCCGCTGGCGGTGACGATGGGGATATGGCGCAGCCAGCGCTGGGGCTGCCACCATTCGGTGTTCGCGCGGTACCAGTCGATGGTTTTACGCAGACCTTCTTGGAAGGAAGTGGTGGCTTCCCAATGCAGGCGTTTTTGTAATTTGGAACAATCGCAGGTATGCCGGGTTACTTGGCCAGGCCGGTCGCCGATGAACCGGATCGGGCTTGTGGGGGGATTGCCCATGGCTTCGCGGACGGCCTGGGCCACCTCCAGGATGGAGATATGCCGGCCGGTGCCGATGTTGAAGACCTCTCCCGCGACGGACGCCGGATCCGCGTGCAGGATGCGGTCGAGGGCCTGGCAATGGTCTTCCACATAGAGCCAATCGCGGGCGGCGGAACCGTCGCCGTGCACGGTGATCGGTTCTTCCAGAAGGCAACTGGTGATGAACCGGGGGACGGCTTTTTCCAGGTGCTGGCCCGGCCCGTAGTTGTTGAAGGGGCGGACGATCACGGCGGGAATCCGGTACGTCGTCCAGTATGAATACACCAGCCGGTCCGCGCCGCACTTGGCCGACGCGTAGGGGCTCATCGGGTTGAGGGGGTGGTTCTCGTCCATCGTTTCCGCCAGGGCTGTTCCGTAGACTTCGGATGACGAGATATGCACGAACAATTTCACCCGGCTGCCGTGCTTGACGACGGCGTTGGCGACGGTCTGCGTGCCGATCACATCGGTTTCGAAGAAAAGACGGTTGTCGAAGATCGACCGGGTGACGTGCGATTCGGCGGCCATGTGCACCACGATATCGCTTTGGGATACGAGAGTATCGACCAGTTCGCCGTTACGGATATCGCCGTACCAAAAGGTGTACCGGTCCGATTCGAAGGCGTTCGCGGGTGAATTGTGGACGCTGCCGGCGTAGGTCAGCGCGTCGAGCACCTGGATATGGTAATCCGGGTATTTCTCGAACATGTACCGCACAAAGTTGCTGCCGATGAAACCGAGTCCGCCGGTTACGAGGAGTGTGGTCACTGTGCTTCCTTGTCTTGGTTGTGTGTGAGAATCGAAAGGCTGTCCGGGCCGCGGTTCAGCAACAAATCCAACGCGGATAAATACGGGACAAACGGGCCATGCTGTTGGGCATATACCGGATGCCGGTATTCCTGCCATTCCACGGTGATCCCGTGGCGCTCGAACAGGGAGACATCCAGATAGTCCTTGGCGGCGTCACCGGAGAGATACCGTTCCGCGCCGAAATGGTGGCATATCCTCAATAGGCGCTCGCTGCGGTCCCCCTGGATGCCCAGTTCCGATGACCGGTGTGTTTCCCGCTTTAAACCGAGCCATTCTAGCATTAAATCCACCAGGGCCAAATCCAGATCCACCAGACGGCTCCATCCCTGCATAAGCCGTTCTTCCAAGGCGGGCATGTATAAATCCAGGTATGGCGCCTTGGCGTAGAATTGCCTGATGGTGCCGATATGCTTGCGCGCCCAGGGGGTGCGGTTGTCGATTTCTACTTCCAGGATGAGGGGCTTCTCGCGGTTCTTGTGCAGCACCGGCACGGTGAGCCAATGCGGGCCGGACGGCGACTTGATGCGGTTGCGGTTCCGCCAGCCGTGCTTGTCGAACTGCACGTCGTCGTAGTAGATAAAGACATCGGAACGGTGCATCTGATCGAAGAATCCCAGCCAGGGCAGATAACCGGGTTGCAAAATGCTTACCGTGTGTCTGGATTCACCGCTCACAATTTGACTCTTTCCTTGGGATCCTTGCTATTGTTGCATCGATGCTCAAAAACTCTGTTTGGCATGGTAACGCCGGGAATCCCGGGCTTCAAGCAACACACTCCTCGCGGCATGGCCGTGATGTGCCTGGTCATTGCATATTCTTTGTATGCGGTCCAAACGGCTGTACACTGGTTTCCTATTCAAGTTGGTAACCATGTGGCAAGGAATCCATCATGGAAAAAGTCTCGGCAGTGATCATCACCAAGAACGAAGAAAAAAATCTCCCGGATTGCCTGGAAAGCGTGAAATGGGCGGACGAGATTCTGGTCGTGGATTCGTTTTCAACCGACCGCACCGTGGATATTGCCCGTTCCTACGGGGCGCGGGTGTTGCAACGCAAGTTCACAGCCTATCCGGAACAAAAAAATTGGGCTTATGCGCAAGCATCCCATCCCTGGATCATCAATGTGGACGCTGACGAACGGGTGACGGATGAACTGCGGGACGAGATTCAATACCTGCTGCAAACCGGCCCCGTCCATGACGCCTATTATATCTACCGGCGCAATCACGCATTCGGGTACGAAGTGCGGCACGGTGGGTGGAACCAGGATAAAATCCTGCGCTTTCTGCACCGGGACCGTTGCCGCTATTCAGCCCGCGAAGTCCATGCCGATATCGAACTGCATTCTCCTCCTGGAAAGTTGAAGGGGAAAATCATTCATCTCACCTATGGCGATCTCGATGATTATTTCAAGAAATTCGCACCCTTCACCAGCGGCACGGCGTTGGATATGCACCGGGAGGGGAAGCGCGCGGGGATAATTCAAATGCTCTTCAATCCCGCCTGGAGTTTTTTGCGGATGTACGTCTTCCGTCTGGGCTTTCTGGATGGCCGGGTGGGTTTGATCCTCGCCGTCCTGTCGGCGTTTTATACCTTTACGAAATATGCGAAACTGTGGCAGCTGCAACGCCCCGGTTGAGGATCCTCCTGCTGGGTTCTGATCCTGGTGGAGGGAGAAGAAATCCCCGGTTTTTAGGGAACAAGGTTAAACCATTGCATACCCGCTCGTCGAAATTTTCTCCGCGGCATGGTATAAATAATTCATTCGCCGAACAAGCCGCCATACGCGGAATCCATCCGTAACCAGGAGTCCGGACGATGAAAAACCAAAGGATCGCTCAGGGGATGATTCTCTTATTCGCTTTGCTCTGGGTGGGCGCGGCTTCCGCGCAGTACGTGAAGGGAACGCGGGAAGCGTCGAAACAATTTTTCCGGGCAGACGAGGAGATGGAATTTGTCCTTCGTCTCGACAATCCCGGGAACTCACCGAAATCGGTCACCGTGGTGGAAGCGCTGCCCGAGGGGTGGACGGTGGTATCCACCGGCCAGGGCGGGACGGCGCAAACGGGGGGAGTCTTCAATCCGGGATTGGACCAGGGACTGTTCAGCGTGTTCAACGCCGCCCCCCACGAGGAAGATTTCAACCATGTGAGCCAATTCTGGTCGAACTACCTTGATGGCGGGTATCCTTACGCGGGGAAGAGCACCGTCCCGCGCGGGGACGATGAGTTTGAAACCGGCGCGCCCGAGCCCTTGGGCGTGATGGACCTGCAGCTGCATCCCCCGTCCAATCCGCATCTGACCGTCGCCGCGTTTACCGCGCCGGTGGCGGGCGCTTATACGATCTCCAACCTGGCCGTGCGGCGGGTTTATTACTCGGGCGAATCGGTAACCTACATGGTTTTCGATTCCGGGAAAAACCTGCTGGCCTCCCTGCAGGCCTTCCAGGATCAAATGTGGATCACGGACGATCTATCCTACCCGGACGGGAATCTTCCGGCCGGAGACCGGATCTATTTCGCCGTCAGTAACGATGGCGATTACGGCTGGGACGCCACGGAAATCGCCTTCACGGTGACTACGGGTAACACCGTATGGCATTCCTATAAGGCGGTGACGCAGGACGGCTTTCCGCAAGCCATGCTGCCGGATGAATCGGGCACTACGCCGGCGCGGCTGGATTTTTATGAGTCCTCCAACGCCGGCGGCGTGGATTTGAGCGGCACATCCCCTATCACCGTCAACGGACCGCTGATCACCTGGACGCTGTCCGCCGCGCCCGGTGTCACCACGCTCTCCTACCGGGCGAAAGCGCCTTCCATTCCCCGTGGGACGGCCATCTGGTTTGGGACCTGCGACGGATTGACTACTCGGGGCGTTGACCGGCTGGGAGTGATCAGCAAGGCCGCCCTGGTGAAAGGCACGCGCCTCTCCTCTCAGGATTATTACCGGAGCAACGATGAAATCGATATCACCATCGAACTCAACAATCCCGGCGGTTCTTCCAAACCGGTGGCGGTGACCGAAGCGGTTCCCGATGGCTGGACGGTGGTTTCAACCAATCCCACGGGGAACGTCGCCACCGGTGGAGTGATCACGCCGATCGATCAGGGACTGCTCTCCACCTACAGCTTGGATCCCCACGCGGAGGATTTCAACCACGTGCGGGAGTTTTGGTACTCGGGCACGGGGTATCCCTATGCCGGCAAAAGCACGGTGGAACGCGGCCAGGATACCAATGAAACCGTGGCCCCGCAGCCGTTGGGAGTTTTCGACCTCCAGTTGCATCCCCCCAACAATGAGCACTTGCTGGTGGCCGCGTTCGTGGTCCCGGCGGCGGGAACCTATTCGGTGTCCGGCCTGGCGGCCCGGCGGGTTTACAACTCGGGCGCGACCGTGACCTTCCTGCTGATTGATCCGAAGCAAAACCAGGTGGCCGCCCTCACCGCCTCGCAGGACCAGGCATGGGTGACGGATTCCCAAACGTATCCGCTGGGCAGCCTGAACGCCGGCGACCGGATTTATTTCGCCGTCTATTACGATGGCGAGTACGGCTGGGACGCCACCGAAGTGGCCTTTGACGTGACAACCGGATCCACCGTTTGGCATTCTTATGATGTCGTGACCTCCCCCGGATATCCGCAGGCCACGGTGATCGACGAGGCGGGCAAGACCGAGGCGCGGTTCGATTTTTATGAATCCCTCTCGGATATGGGCGTGGACCGGAGTGACGCGAGCGTGACGGTCGCGGGCAGCGTGATCAGCTGGACCCTCACCGCCGGACCGGGCGTGACGGCGCTGAACTACAAGGTCAAGGCGCCTGTGTCTCCCACGGCATCCGCGGCCTGGTTCGGCGTCAGTGATGGCATCACCGTGGGCGGAGCGCAATCGTTGCCGCGGCTGCTCCCGGCCGTGGGGATATTCGACGGCCACGCGGATATCGGCGCGGTGGAGGCCGCCGGTAACGCCGCCTTCAATTCATCCACGGGAGAATACGAGGTCACCGGCAGCGGGGCGGACATCTGGGGAACCGCGGACGAGTTCCATTATGTATTCAAACCGGTGCGGGGCGATTTTTCCCTGAAGGCCGCTATTCAGTTGGATCCTTTCGAAAGCGCCGATCCCTGGGTGAAGGCGGGATTGATGATCCGTGACTCGCTGCAACCGGGCGCGATCTTCTATGACGCGATTCTCCGGGCCGATCTGCAGGCCTCGTCACAATGGCGTCCCACGGCTGATGGCGGGTGCCAGGAAAGCGGCTTGTTGACGCTCGACTTCCAGGACGGCCGGTTGGAAATCGAACGGGCGGGCAATACGATCAGCGCCTATTACATCGATCCAGCCACCGGACAGCGGGTATTGTTCCATTCGGTGGCCCTCGATCTCGCCGATCCCGTGTATGCCGGGCTGGCGGTGACCGCGCATCAGGACGGCAGCCTTTCCAAGGGATTTTTCACTGGAGTGGAGTTGACCGGCGGCACGGAGGTGGCGGATTGGGCCGTGTATTGATGGCGTGCCGCCTCCATTCGGGAAATTTACCCCCTGGATTAATCAACCCGCGAGAGTGGCCGAGCGAAAAAACCGGCTCAACAGCCTGCGTTATTTTTTTCAGATGGCCAGTCCGCGTTTCTTCCATGGATCGATGATCCCTCCAATATTCCCTCTCCCTCTGGGAGAGGGTTTAGGGTGAGGGATGCCCTGAAAGGGCAGAATTCATCCTCTCTCTGCCATTGAGTAAACAGTTATCAGCCGGGATGCAATCAACCACCCCAAGTTACAAAGGCGCCGCGTAAACCATGAAAACCGATCCGGGAGCACGCGCGATGATCCAATGGTTCGAAGACGAATCGTTTTGGGAAATGCTTTATCCCATGCTCTTCAATGACGGCATCTTGAAAAAATCAGAAGCGGATGCCGCGAAAATCATTGACCTCGTATCCCCGCGGGGGAAAGCGGTATTGGACCTTTGTTGCGGTCCGGGACGGATGGCGCTCGCCTTTGCTGCCCGCGGTTATCACGTAACCGGCGTGGACCGGACGCGTTTTTACCTGGAACAGGCCAAACGCCACGCGGAAGAAAGAGGCGTGCGAATCGAATGGATAGAAGACGACATGCGCAGGTTTAAGCGGCCGGACGCGTTCGATCTGGTCCTGAACATGTTGACCTCCTTCGGGTATTTTGAAGATAGGGAGGAGGACCGGGTGGTTCTGGAAAACATTTTTCATAGTTTAAAGGCTGGTGGATATTGCCTGATCGATATAATGGGAAAGGAAGTATTGGCCCGGATATTTCAAGCCACCACCTCGGAAGCGTTGCCGGATGGATCCATCCTGGTGATGCGGCACAAAATCATCGACGAATGGACACGGGTGGAAACCGAATGGATTCATGTCCGGGACGGGTCATCCAAAATCTATAAGTTTCATCATGCCCTCTATTCGGGCCGGGAGTTGAAAGACCGTCTCCAGCAGGTTGGTTTTCGTAAGGTAAGACTCTTGGGAGATTTGGATGGCCAGGAATACGGATACGGTTCGGCCCGTTTGTATGCCCTGGCCCAAAAATAGAAATCTTCGTGTCAGGCGGATTCTGTTGGGATTATGGATTTCCCTCCCGAATCCTCCCCAAGAGAAAAACGTCGATATATTGGTTTTCGCTCCAGCGGTCCTGGCGCAGGGTGCCTTCCAACACAAAACCGGCTTTTTCGAAGGCCCGCCGGGCGCGGGGATTGATGGACAACACATACGCGTAGACCTTGTGCAGATTCAGTTTGGTGAACGCGTAGTGGGTGATCAACTCGATGGCTTCTGTGCCCAATCCCTTGTTTTGATTGTCGCCTTCACCGATCAGAATGCGGATTTCGGCCTTGCGGTGGCGCAGGTCGATGCCGGCCAGCCACACGTTGCCGATATGCTTTCCATAGTCGTTGGCCTCAATGGCGAAAAAGACGGAATCGGGACGCTGGGGCAAGGAATCGAACCATTGGTCGTGTTCGAGTTCGCTCACCGGCCGGGCGCGGTCCAGCAGGCGCGCGGCTTCGGGATCGTTGGCCCAGGCCCGTGTTTTGTCCTTGTGCTTGAGATCGAATGGTGAAAGGTGGATGTGTTTACCTGTGATCATGAGGATTCCGTCAGATTCTTCAGGATTCGCATAAACGGCATGGATGGGTATGATGCGCCATGTCCTGCGTAGCGGCCATTCTGCCAGGAATTTCTGGAATGAACACTCTCATCCCGGCTTTTGCCCGAACAACACCAGCATGGAACCCCGGTCAAAGAAGCCTAGAATCGCATCCGGTATCTTCCGCCAATCCGCGGCGCGCCATCCCTTCCTGGATAAGGGAAACCAAACCGGATCCCCCAGCCGCGGAGCGATGATCCCGCCGATCTCGAATCCAGCCCCTTGCACGAACTTAGGAAAGGTACGCTTGTCGAAGCGGCGTGACAAATCCCGTGTCCATTCCCGGTACGGCCATCCGCTGCCGTTCCAGGTTTCGGCGATCAGGTAGCCGGTGGGGACGAGGGCTTCGTAGGCAAGACGCAGCACGGTTTGCGCGGGATCATCCGCGCACTGGGTGAAGGGAACCGGAAATTGTGTTCCAGGAGGATGGTGTAGCGCGGCCTGCGTGGGATTATCCGCGCGCCATGGGAAGCGGATCCGGACCAAATCATACGAGCCGGCGGGGATCCCCGCTTCCACCGGGGAGACCTGCAGCGTGAGCACCTGGCGCTCGAGCAGGGCCCGTTCCGCCAGGGACGCGTCCGGTTCGATGCCCAGGCATTCCCACCCGTGATCCTGAAAATACTGGAGGTAGGTTCCATCGCCCGAGCCAATTTCCAAAAGGCGTCCGGTGCCGATCCCCGTCAGCCGGGCGATTTCCGCATGCTGGCGTTCCGCGGCCCGGCGGTGATCGAGCCAATCGAAGAAGGCTGGCTTATTCATGGACGTGGAGTGAACCGTGCCGAAGGCCGCGCGAATCGCCTCCGTGCAAAGCCCTTCAGCCAGAAATAGGGCGCTTTCGGCATCTGCGTCAAGTAGGCCCCGAGCAAGGGAACGATTTGTTGCCGCAGATTGCAGCGCCGGTACCAATCCATTTCGGCCGGGAGAAAGGTCTTGAGGAAATAACACAAGCCGAATTGCTTGAGGACGAACCGCATCCGTCCCCGGTGGTATTTATAGAAATACTTGGCGCTGTGTTTCTTTGTCCCGAATGTCTCGAAATGATATACCACCGATTCAGGTTGATAGAGAATCTTATAGCCCGCCTGGCGTACCCGGTAACTGAAATCCAGGTCTTCGAAATATAAGGGAAAACCCTCATCCAGCCCGCCCAGACGTTCCAATACGTCCCGGCGGATCGCCACCGACGCGCCCGTCAGGTAATCCACTTCCTTGGGCTGATTGAATTCCTCCCCGTCGGGCAGGCCATAGCCTTCATGATGAGTCAGGCCGTTGGGCTCCATGACCCCCCCGGCAAACTGGATGAGATCGGAATCGGGGAAAAGCAGTTTGGAACCGGTCATCGCGAGGGTGGCATCGTGCAAAAGCGGCTCGATCAACTTCTCCAACCACCCTTCACGAACCACGGTATCGACATTGAGCAGCACGATCACATCCCCCCGCGCCAGCTGGATGCCCTGGTTGCAGCCCTTGGGGAATCCATAATTGTGGGGATTTTGGACGATCGTGATCCGGTCCTGGTACGCCCCGGCGAGGTTCATGGAGCCATCGGTGGAAGCGTTGTCCACCAGCAGGATTTCCTTGGGCGTGTACGTGTCCGCCAGCACCGATTCCAGGCACGGGACCAGAAACCGCATGCCGTTGTAGTTCAACAAGATGACCGAAACCAGCGGCCGGCGGGACCGCGCTTCATCCGATTGGGACTGGGGCGAATTGATTGGTGTTTGTAAACGCGGGGAATTGGGATTCATGCCGTGTCGGGATTTTTCAGGCAGTCTTGGCCTGCACTTCGTCCATCTTCAGTTTGGCGAAGATCAGGCGCCCGGCGGAGGTTTGCAGCACCGAGGAAACCGTGACTTCCACCTGCTTGTCCAGATAGTGACGGCCGTTTTCAACCACCACCATCGTCCCGTCTTCGAGGTATCCGACACCCTGGTGGGATTCCTTGCCTTCGCGGAGGAGATGAATTTCCAAGGTTTCGCCGGGCAGGACCGCGGTTTTCAGCGATTGAGCCAGCTGGTTGATGTTCAACACCGCCACCTGTTCGATTTCGGCCACCTTATGCAGATTGAAGTCGATGGTCACCAGGGTCCCTTCATACCGCTTGGAAAGGGCCAGCAGCTTTTTGTCCACGTCGGGCAGGTTGGGGAAATCCTCCTCCAGCACTTCCACTTCACAGCGGGTGACGCGCTGCAGGCGCTTGGACATGTCCAGCCCCCGGCGGCCGCGGCTGCGCTTGAAGTGATCCTGCGAATCGGAAAGGTTTTGCAATTCGGTGAGCACGAAGGAGGGGATGACCGCCAGCCCGTCGAGGAACCCGGCCTCGGTGATTTCCAGGATGCGGCCGTCGATCAGCACGCTGCTGTCCAGGATCTTGCAGCCGTAGAGCCGGTCATGGCTGCGGGTGAGGATTTTCGTGGCGCTGAAATCGAACCGGTGGGCGTAGCGCAGGGCGATGGCCACGCCGAAATAGCCCAGGAACAGGTGCAGCGACATGCGCGTCAGGTCCAGGGTCTTGGGGTCCATGTTGTTGGGCAGGCCCATCTGCAGCAGGGTGGAGGTGACCAGGCCCAGAATCATGCCCACCACGCCGATCAGCAGCTCCTGGGGAAACGCGTAGTGGATCTGGCACTCGATCACGACCAGGATGGACGCGATCAGCATGGCGAAGAAATCGTAGTAGATCAGGTCCTTGTTGAGAATGTGGGGATTGATCAGCGTGGCCGAGTTGTGGGTGATCAGCCCCACCATGAGGATGAAAATCAGCCGCACCACGCCTAAAAAGGGCGCGTCGTTGCCGGAACGGGTCTTGTTAGGTTCTTCCGTCATGGTTCAAACAGCGCCGTTTTCATTTCCTCGACCGCGCGCGCCTGGCCGAATCCCTCGAACAGAATGCCTTGGCGGGTTAATTCGCGCGCGTTGCCCTCGGGGATCATGCCCGAATGATACCCCAACTGCCAGGCCTCGCGGACACGGGGTTCCGCCCCGTGCACGGCGCGTACCTCCCCTGATAAACCGATTTCCCCAAAGAGAATGTACTGCGAAGGCAGAGAAATGTCAAAATAGCTGGACAGAATGGCGGCCGCGACGCCCAGGTCGCCCGCCGGCTCCGACAGGGTGATTCCTCCCGTGACGTTGACGAACACATCCCGCGAGCCGAGGGGAATGTTCAGCCGTTTCTCCAGCACGGCCAGGATCATCGCCAGGCGGTTGGCGTCGATGCCGGTGACCGTCCGCCGGGGAAATCCGTAGCCGTGAAACGGGGCCACCAGCGCCTGGACCTCGATCAACAGGGGCCGGTGGCCTTCCAGCATGACCGTCACCACCGATCCGGGCGGCCGCGGTCCGCCCGATCCGGCGAAGGCCGCGGCGGGATTGGACACTTCGCGCAGTCCCCGCTCGGACATTTCGAACAGGCCGATTTCGTACGTGGAGCCGAAACGGTTCTTGATCCCCCGCAGAATCCGGTAATGCCGGTGCGGATCGCCCTCGAAATACAGCACGACATCGACCAGGTGCTCCAGCATCCGGGGGCCGGCGATGTTCCCGTCCTTGGTGACATGCCCCACCAGCACGATGGGCGTCGCGGTTTCCTTGGCCAGCCGCACCAGCAGGGCGGTGCAGTCCCGGACCTGGCCGACCGAGCCGGGCGCCGAAGTCAGCTCGGACCAGGCGGCCGTTTGGATCGAATCGACGATGGCCAAAAACGGCTGCAGCGCGCGGATTTCGGCGATCATGCGTTCCAACTGGTTGTCGGCCTTCACGAACAGCTCGGGCGACCGCGCGCCGAGACGTTGCGCCCGCAGTTTGATCTGGGCGGGCGATTCCTCGCCGCTGATGTACAACACCCGCCCGTAGCGCGCGGCGATCTGATCGGCGGCCTGCAGCAGGAGCGTGGATTTGCCGATGCCCGGCTCGCCGCCCAACAGGATGGCCGCCCCCGGCAGGATGCCGCCCCCCAGCACGCGGTCCACCTCGGCCAGGCCGGTGGCGTAGCGCTGGTTCTCCGCCACGTGGATTGTGGCCAGGGATTCGGCGTGGGAGGCGCCGGGCGCGGCGCGCAAGACCTCCTCGCGCGCGCCGGCCGGGCGGGGAACCTCCTCCACCAGCGTATTCCATTCCCCGCATTGGGAACAGCGGCCGAACCACTTGGGGTGGACATGCCCGCAGGCCGTGCAGCAATAAACGGTTTTGGGTTTCGCCATGAGAACCGGTCCCAGGCGCGCGGCGGAGATCAGAACCGCATTTTCATCCCGATGTTCGGGAACTGTTCGTCGGTAATGTCCTGCACGCCCCCTATCAGGTACAGCTCATTCCAGATCCGGATTTCCGAATACGCGTCCAGCCGCTCCTTGTCCTTGTCGGTGAGCCCTACGCCTTCCAGGCCGAACAGCAGCCGGTCGAACGGCTCCCAGACGAGGCCCAGTCCCAGTTCGGATTCGATCACGCCCCCGTGGACGGTGAAGGGACCCAGGTGGTAGCCGAGCTGGGCTTCGAGCTCGTTGGACGCGCCGATGTTGTTGCCGCCCAGGAAGGCGTACATTTTGTCGGTGAAGTCGAAAGCGATCCCCATATCCACGCGGGCGTTGTTGTCATGCTCGTTGAAGCGGGGCCGGTCGGGAAAATAGAAGGCGTCCACTTCGAAGGACAAGCGGTCGCCGATCGTGGAGACGTTGTTCATGACTTTCGAGGTCTGGTGGATGGCCGACTTCGTGGACTCCGACAGTTCCTTGTCGTAGATGAGCTGGCTGACCAGCCCCTCGCCGGTTTGGATCTGGTTCAGCATGGAATCGATCCGCTCGGACGCGCTTTTGGCCTGGGCCGTGAAATCCTTGATATTGGTGATGGTCTCGCGGACGTCGGGCCGGCTTTCCTCCACCAGGATTTCCAATTGGGCGATGATCCGGTCGGTTTTTTCCATCGTCTCTTTCAATTGACTGGAGAGCACTTCGATCTGGGTGGCCATGCGCACCAGCGGGCCGGAGATGTCTTCCCGCAGGGTTTGGCTGAAACCGGCGGTGTTTTGCAGGGTTTTCGTCAAGTGCGGGCGGGTTTCGTTGATCAGGGCGCGCGCGTCCGTAACGAACAACTCGGCGGTGGCCATCATGTTCTTGAGGTTGGCGGAGGCGGCCTGGGTATTGGCCAGGATGTTTTTCAAGGGCTGTTCTTCCCCGCCGACGACCTCGTTGATCTGGTTGGATACCTGCTCCAGGTTGGCGATCAACTGGACGATGTTCTTCTGCAGCTCCTCGTTGGCGATAATGTTGTTGAAGGCCCGGACGGTCTCCTCCACCTCGTGGGTCAGGTTGACCGCCACCTCCATCACCCGGTCCAGGTCCACCGGCCCCTGGCCCTCGATGCGGGTTCCCGGCGGCGCCTTGCCTTCGCTGCCGAATGTGATCTCCAGGTATTTTTCCCCCATCATGCCCAGGGTTTGGATCGAAGCCTTGGAATCGTGCGAGATCATCGCGTCTTCCGAGACCTGGATGTTCACCACGACGTACACCGTAGGCGTCGGCTCGTGCACGGTTTCAATCGCCAGGCCCATGACTTCGCCCACGTCGAAGCCCGCCTGCTTGACGGGCGCGCCGACTTCCAGCGTGCCCACGTTGGTGAAATACACGGGATAGTGGTCGGTTTTGCTTTTGAGAAATCCCTTCCCCATGTTGATCGTGAAAAAAAGCAATACCAGGAACACGGTGACGACAAACAATCCCAATCTGGCTTCCTTGTTCATAACGCCTCGGTTTTTCGGTGGCTCCGGTTGATCTACATGTTCGTCAAGGGTCCTTCCGACCGCCCTTGAATGAATTGCTGGATGATCTCGTCTCCGGTTTTCCGGGTCTCCTCGGGTGTGCCGGTAAAATGAAAACGGCCCTCGAAGAGCATCGAGATCTGGGTGGCGACCTTGAAGGCGCTCACCATGTCATGGGTGATCACCACGGACGTGACCCGCAGATCCTCGGCCAACTGGATGATCAAATCGTTGATTGCGTCCGAGGTGACCGGATCGAGGCCGGTGGTGGGCTCATCGTACAGCAGGATCTTGGGATTCTGGATGATGGCCCGCGCCAGCCCCACCCGTTTCCGCATCCCGCCGGACAGTTCGGAGGGCATCTTGTCGAGAATGTCGCCCAGCCGGACCATTTTCAGGGTTTCCAGGACCCGTCCGCGGATCTCGCTTTCCGGCAACTTGCGTTCCTCGTATAGCGTGAAGCCCACGTTGTGCAGCACGTTCAGCGAATCGAACAACGCCGCGTTTTGAAAGAGCAGCCCGATTTTCCGGCGGATGGGTGTCAGCTCATGTTCGTTCAGCCGCGAGATCTCGGCGCCGTCCACGTACACCTCCCCCGCGTCCGGACGGAACAGGCCGCATATGTGCTTGATCAGAACGCTTTTCCCCTCGCCGCTGCGCCCGATGATGACCCGGGTTTCGCCGGGAAAGATGGCCAGCGTGGCGCCCCGCAAAATCGGCTTCCCGCCCAACGTTTTATACACGTTGTCCAGCCGGATCATCTCGCCGTTGGATCCGCCGCCGGTGGATCCGGGAAATCCCTCCGGCCCGTGAGGAGAATCTAGGGAAAGATCTGAATGATCCATGTCGTTAAGAGAAAGTTGGCCACCAGGATCAGAATGGAGGACATGACCACCGATTGCGTGGTGGCTTCGCCCACCCCTTGCGCGCCGAATCCGGTTTCGAATCCCTTGAAACACCCCACGATCCCCACGATCATGCCGAAGAAGATGGTTTTGAAGAGGCCGCTGAAATAATCCTGCAGGGTCAGGAATTTCCAGATGTTGGTGATGTACATGCCGGGAGTGATCTGCAGGATCGTGATCCCGACGACGAATCCGCCGCCGATGCCCACCGCGATGGCCAGGATCGTCAGGGCGGGGAACATGACCGTCGCGGCGATGAACCGGGGCACCACCAGGTAACTGACGGGATTGGTCCCCAGGGTTTTCAGGGCGTCGATCTGTTCGGTGACCTTCATGGTCCCGATCTCGGCGGTGATGCCCGCGGAAACCCGTCCGGCCAGGACCACCGAGGTCAGCACCGGTCCGATTTCCCGCGCGAAACTGATCGCCGAGATGCCACTGGCGTACACTTTCATCCCCATGGGGCGGAGTTGCGTGCCGGTTTGCAGCACCAGCACCATGCCGGTGAAGACCGCGGTCAGCAGGGCGATGGGGACCGACATCACGCCGATCAACACCATCTGTTCAATGGTCAGCCGGATCCGCCAGGGCGGCCGGAAACAGAGATAGACGGTCTGGAGGAACAGCTGCGTCAGGCGTCCGGCGCTGTCGAAGAAATCGGCGGTGCGCCGGCCGATATGGCCCAATATTGCCCCCAGATTGAATCCAGGATCAATCGCTCCATTCATGTTCGCGCCGTAAGCGGTCCCCCGCGCCGCTTTCCTTTCCTCCCCCCCGAGACGGATATTTCAAGATGAAACCCGCGCCGTGGATTCTTCTTCCGCTTTCAGTTCATCCACGTACTTGGCGGCGGCGATGGCGGCGGTCACGCCATCGCCCGCCGAACTGGCCAGCTGGCGGGCGGCCTGGGTGCGGCAGTCTCCGCAGGCGAACATCCCGGGAAGCGAAGTGCGCATCCACAAATCCACCTTGATCAACTTGTTTTCATCCAACTCCACCAGGTTTTCCACCAGCCCCGTGTTGGGGATGTGGCCGACAAAGATGAATACGCCGTCCGTGGGGAACTCGCGCAGTTCGTTGGTTTTCACATTACGCAAGACCACATGCTTGACCTTGCCGTTGCTGACGATCTCCTTGACCACGGTGTCCCAGATGAAACTCATCTGGGGATGGGCCAGC
This sequence comes from bacterium, assembly GCA_041946805.1. Classification (GTDB taxonomy): domain Bacteria; phylum Hinthialibacterota; class Hinthialibacteria; order Hinthialibacterales; family Hinthialibacteraceae; genus JABLXU01. The sequence goes on along the minus strand of JBHGBC010000003.1, from coordinate 99,419 downwards.
GCGCGTTCCTGCAGGATCTTGCTGGCCCGCAACTCGTTGCGCCGGTGGATCAACGTCACCGAGGAGGCGTAGCGGGTGAGAAACAAGCCTTCTTCCACCGCCGCGTCACCGCCGCCCACTACGATCACCTTCTTGTCGCGGAAAAAGGCGCCGTCGCAGGTCGCGCAGTACGAGACGCCCGTGCCCACGTTCTTTTCCTCGCCGGGTACGCCCAATTTGCGGGGATCCGCCCCCATCGCGCAGATGACCGTGCGCGCCGTGTACTCTTTCTTGTCCGCCACGATGATGAACTGCTTCCCCACCGGCCGGATCTCACGGACGGTCGCGTTGATCACCTGGGCGCCGAAATGCTCCGCCTGCTTTTGAAACCGGTCCGCCAGATCGAGGCCCGTGACCGGTTCGGGAAATCCCGGATAATTCTCCACCGCTTCCGTCAGTGATATTTGCCCTCCACTGACTCCTTTTTCGATCACCAGGGTGCTCAACCGGCCCCGGGCGGTATACAGGGCGGCGGCCAGGCCCGCGGGCCCCGCGCCGATAATGATGGTGTCGTAAATCCTGGATTCCATAGTTTCTTATCCTTGCCTCAGGGATGGATGTGGTTTTATTGTATATCGCCGGATGACGGTTGGCTATGCGGACAGGTTTCCTGGAAACGTCCGGATCCGCAGGATCGAATACGGTGATTCAGGCGGCTTTGGATTTATGGACCCGCGGTTGGGGGAAGGGCGGGAGATCATTTCACCCGGGAAAGGTATTGGAATGTTGGGTAACCAAGAAATTCCTTCTCCCCCTCGGAGAAGGCCTGAGTGAGGAAAGCCACTCGTATCGCGATATCTGTTCGTTTTCTGTCCTCTGTCAATCCCAATCCAAACCCTTCGCCATCGCAGGGGCTGATCCTGCTTACACTCTTCCATGGACCTATATCCCAATATCCCTCCCGCTCCCGGTATGGTAAGATGAAATCCCAGCCTGTCCCGTCCCGTCTCGATTGGGGATACTGCCGGTTGGATTGCCGCGATGAATCAACTCCATTCATTCAAGGAGGATCAATCATGATGAAACGCATGGCCGGGACCATCCTCCTGGCCGCTACGGTTCTTTCCCTTTCCGCTTGGCCGGGAGACTCCTCCCCCTTGTTTATCCAGGCGGAGCGCAACGCCTGGCCGGCGCAGGAGGCCTTACGGCACTGTTACCGGTATCTATACGGCTGGCTGGCGCACCGGGACCCGGCCTCGGGGCTGATCCCGCGCAACCTGACCCGTTCCCGGTTCTGGAATGCCCAGGATTCCGCCGCGGACAACTATCCCTTCATGGTGCTGGCCGCCTCGCTGCTCGACCGGGATCTCTACCAATCCACCCTGCGGCAGATGCTGCAAGCCGAAATCCGCCTGACCAACCGGTTGGACAACCTCCCGGACGATTTCGACTTCGCCACGCAAAAATTCGCGAATCCTGAAATTGGGCTGCCCCGGCTGATTTTCGGCGGATCGGAATACATGAAGGACGGCTTGATGCCCCTGACCGAGTGGCTGGGTCCGACGGAATGGACCGGCCGGATGATCGGCATCATGGATTCCGTTTGGAAACACGCGCCGGTGGATACCCCCCGCGGCAAACTCCCGGCGGGGGACCATGAGGTCAACGGCGATCAACTCCAGACGCTCTGCCGGCTGTACTGGATGACCGGCGATGAACGGTACCAGGAATGGGCGTTCCGGATCGCCGATTATTTCCTGTTGGACCGCCACCCCGCCGATGAGGAGAAACTGAGCCTGGACGACCACGGCTGTGAGATCATCGGCGGCCTTTCCGAAGCGTACGTCCTGGCCGCTTATAAAGATACCGCCCGCCGCGAATCGTACCGCGCCCCCATCCACCGCTTGCTGGACCGTATCCTGGAAGTGGCGGCCAACGAAGACGGGCTGTTCCACATGCAGATCAATCCCCGGACAGGAACGGTGGTGACTGGGGAACTGACAGACAACTGGGGGTATGACTACAACGCCATCCTGACCGTCGCCCAGCTTGATACCGAACCCCGTTACGCGGAGGCGGTCCGCCGTGTGCTTGAAAGTATCCACAAATATCTGGATTATCCCTGGGAAAACCGGGGGGCCGACGGCTACGCGGACAGCGTGGAAGGCGGCATCAACCTCTTGAACCGTGTTCCGGTGGACAGCGGCTTCGCCTGGGTCGATCAAAGCATGAAAATCCTGCTCGCCAAGCAGCGCCCGGATGGGATTATCGAGGGCTGGCACGGCGATGGCAACTTCACCCGGACGGCCTTGATGTACGCTCTCTGGAAATCCCAGGGCGCCAGCGCGCATCCCTGGCGGGCGGATCTGGCGCTCGGCGGCGCGCGGGACAACGAAGGCGTGGTGCTTTCTCTGACCGGGGATTGGCAATGGTCCGGCGTGGTGAAATTCGATATCCCCCGCCATCGGATTTATTTTCACCTGCCCCTGGATTACCCCCGCATCAACCAGTTCCCCGAGTGGTTCACGGTGGATCCGGATATCTCATACCGGGTGACCATGGGCGCCCAAGATCCCGCCACAATCAAGGGAAGCGAACTGAGAAACGGTATCCCGGTTCAGATCGAGGCGGGCCTGCCCCTGATCATCCGGGTATCGCCCGGCGAATAAAGTCTTGCCGGGTGATCTCAAAGCGTTGCGCATTCCACCGTCCTATAAAACGGAAAAAGCCTAAGGTGACAGATTGGGGGGACGGGGCTTCCACCGCGCGGGTCGCCTTTCCCTCACGGATAAACCTGAAAAAAATTACCTCACTGTGGCAAAAAAACCACATTCCACTTCCCCTGCATAGAGACATAATCGTATGATTCCATTATACTAGATGAAGAAATCGTTAAATAGCTTCTCAATTCATAACGTCAAAATGGTTACATAGCCTGCGATTCAGTGCTAAGGTCTAACAGGCAGGAACATTTTGGATTGCGCCTTCCGTCCCCTTAGGTGTAAGGTGTATGGGATTCCGGTGAATGGCGCTGAGCCATCACCGGTTGGGAAGGTCCCAATATCGGTTCATCCGAGGAGTGCGTGCATTTTTCCGGGACTGGCCGGAGATCGATTCGACAGGGGGGAGAGAGCCATCCGGAATTCCCTCTCCCTCGGGGAGTGGGTCAGGGTGAGGGAAAGCCTTTCCCCGGCGCCGATCCCCTCGGCGGGTTCCTCAACGCTGGCCGGGAAGGCCATGAGTCCCCTTCGGTTCGGAGTCTGGGAATTGAAATATGATTCTCCCATCCTGTACGCACTTGCCGGAGGAAACCCAATTTCTTGATCTATTGAGGTTGACGGCTTTGATCTTTCAACGGGAACGCTTCTGGAAACCAGGGATCGGCCTGGCCGCCATGATGGTTTGCGTGGTGTGGTGGGTGTCCGCTTGTGTGACCACCGGCGGCTCCATCCAGGCCAATTACACGAAGGTAAGCCTCCTCGGAGAAGCAGACCGGTTTTTCGAAAAGGGCCAATACAAAACCGCGTTGCTGAAATATTCCGGATACGTGCTCTCTCCCTATCCCAACAAGGACAAAAAAGACCTTCCCTATGCGCGTTATCAAATGGCGCTTTGTCAATTTTTGCTCGGCCAGTACGCCGATTCGCGCGCCACGCTGACTACCTTGACGAAAGAGAATCCCAGCAGCTACCGCCAGGAAGCGGAGGAGCTGATGGCCAAAATCAACGAGAAAATCCAGGCCCACGACCAGACCTTGGCCCATAAACAGGATGAACTGCTCCAGGAAATACAAAAAATCGAGCAATTTGCCGCTCAGAATCCCAACAGCGCGGAATATCATTTCCAACTCGGTGACCTGTACTGGAAAGCGGGACGCCTGGCGGACGCCATCAAGGAATACGAAAAGGCCGCGAAACTCGATCCGGCCTACCTCGAAAAAAACACGATCCGCGAGCGGGTCCGGATCACCGGCGCGGGAGAATTCACGGCGCGGGAATCTCTCCCCGGAGTGACTCCTCCCGGCCCGGTCCGGGTGGTCGGCGCCCGGATCGAACGGGTGGAGCGGGAAAACTGGCTGGGGAAGACTGAAACCCTCCGGCTGAGCGGCCAGGTGGAAAATCAGGGTTTGTATGATGTCACCAACGTGCAGGTGGAAGCCACTATCTACGATTTCTACGATACCGTCCAAGGGACCAAAACGATTGCCATCGGGGCGCTCCAAGCCGGTCAGAAACGCCCGTTTTCCGTCATTTTCGATGAATTCAGCGAACTCGCGATCGACATCAACAAATTTACGACGCAGGTCTATTACGATGAACCCCGGGCCGCAGCCAAGGGGTAGCGGAGAAACTCCATGTTTCCTTGACTCCTGAAAGAACGCATCCATATCAAGTTGTGAGATTGGAATGATGAAGATACGTTTGTCTCTACGCCATCGGGCCTTTGGAGTACTGATGTGGTTTGGCCTTCTCCTGCTCACGAGTGGCTGGTCCCCCGCTCAACAACCGCCTATAACCCGCGATGACAAGGGTAATCTTACGAATGACCAATTGAATCAAATCGTCGAACAAAAGAAGAATGTCAAGGAAGGGCCGTACCAGGTTTTGCTGCAAGTCATTATTTTTGAGGTCTTTCTACGCAACGAAGACAAGATCGGATTCATATACGATATTTTGGGCGAAGTAGGCGAATTCCAGGGCGCCAACCTGGCCGGCGATCCCGTGATCGAAAGCGACCTGAGTGTTCTGGGCAGCGGCAACCGGAACGAACTGCTGCCCGCCGGGGCGAACATCGTCACCAATATCTTCGAAGGGGACGAGGGGCGGGTCGAGGCCGTTTTCCAGGCACTGGCCGAAGACCAGAAAGTCACGGTACATGCCAATCCCAATCTCCTCACCCTGGAAGGCATACCCGCCCGTCTCGAGAACGTGGAAGATGTCCCGTTTCTGGAACGGCAGGTGGTGGGCGAAAGCGAAACCTTCACCACCGAATTCCGCAACACCGGCGTTTCCCTGGAAATGACCCCCACGGTGGAGTTCGGCGAAATGGACGTGCTCCGCCAGAAACCCTTCATCTGGCTGGACATCACCGCCAACCTGTCGAGTGTGTCGCGGTACCGGGAGGAAGAAGGATTCACCCAGCCGATCCTTGACAGCCGCAACTATCATAGCCGTCTGTGCGTGCGCGCCGACCAACGGGTTATCATCGGCAGCCACTATCGTGACCAGCAGACCAACCAGATGCGCGGGATTCCCATCCTCAAGGATATTCCGGTCATGGGACGCTTGTTCAAAGGCACCAGCGACGGCAACCGGATCTCCCAACTTTATGTAATCATCAAACCCACCCTGCTGGATCTCTACGGCCAGCCGGTGGGAGGGGAAACGGTGGAAGATCCCGAACTCGACGCCAAGAAAATCCGGGAACTGCTGGATGAACGGTCCAAGGAAATCAACACCAAAACCAGCCCCTTCGAAAACTTCCGGGAGCTTTTCATCGACCGGGCTTCGCCGCAATAACGGACGGCGGCGCCGGAGGGTATGAGCGAGACATGATGATTTTTCCATCGTATAATCCAATCAGGTTGCCAATCACCGGAACGGGATGGATGGCGGCTGTCCTGCTTCTATCGGGGGGATTCATCCCCATCGCCGGAGCGCAAGGCCCCCGGCCGATCATCGAGATTTCGGCGGATATTTACGAATACCGGCTGGATGGTGAAAAGCAGCTGGGGATCTTCTATCAATACAACCGCACGTCCGGTTCGGTCCAGAACAGCGATATCTTTCTGCCGGGAACCGAGAACGTGAAAGAGAAGGCCATCGGAGCGCTGGATTTATCCGGCACCTTCGCCAAATTGTCCTACGGCACAATTGACTACAACATCAAGACCGCCATCGAGGAGGGCCGGGCGACCGTGATCAGCAACCAGCGGCTGGTAACCGCGGACGGCGAAACCGCCAACATCACCGCCGGCGAATCCGTCCCCATCACCGTGCTCTCCATGATGGGCAACATCACCAAACTGCAAACCCAATACCGGCCGGCGGGCATCAAGCTCATCGTCACGCCCCGCATTTTCCGGGATGACTTGATCATCATGAACCTGGAGATCGAATCCAGCGAAATTTCCCGCATCACCACCTTCGACCGGGGCGACCGGAAACGCTATGAACTGCCTGTTATCACCAAACGGAACATCAAGACCGTGGTCTGTGTCCCCTCGTCGCAGAAGCTGTACATCGGCGGGTTGTACACCGACAGCACGGGCGACATGACCCGCAAGGTCCCCATCATCGGAGACCTGCCCGGCATCGGCTTTTTCCTGCGCGGATTCAACAAGAAACGCCGCCTGACCGAAACTATTTTCCACATCACACCGGTCATACGGCTTCCGGGCGAGGGCATCGAAATTGAATCCGCCGTGTTTGAGGAACTGCTCCAGCCCAACGCCACCCAAGCGCCGATCCAATCCCAATCCGGGGAGAAACCCTCTGTCATCCGGGACGGGGAACCGGCCCAGCCCGCTCCCGCGGCGGTTGCCCCCGCCACTGCCCCCATGGAGAATCAACCCGCGAACGTCACTATCGAATCCGCCACCGCGGCCCCGGATCAACCTCCCGGCGCCCAGCCGGCATCCGTCCAGGGGTCCTCCGGGACTCCCGATCTTACCCCCGCGCAAACCGCCACACGCGCCAAGGGCACCGTGCGCCCCAGCCGCGGCTCGAGCATCAACAAATGGAGATTCAATAACTGAATCAGAATCCAGGCAGTGGAATCCCGGGGCGGGTCAATGACTATTTCCCAAATAACTTGATGTTCAAGGCCGTTTGACGTTTGGCAAAATCCCCAGGGCATTCCCGCGGTACACCTTCTCGAGCACGCCGTCTTGCAACCCAAAACCGTGCAGCGGCCAGTGATAATTGCCCAGGGTTTCCGGGTAGAAATGCTCGTCCCCGGTCTCCAGAATGCGAAACGTGGTGCGGTACATCTCCACATCGGTCCCCATGTCCGTCCCGTAGAGGAGGCGGTCCTGGTATTTGTCATAAAAACGGGAGACAAAACGCGGGATGGGGGCCGTCTCTTCGTACCGCGCCGAATTGTCGGCGTACAGATTCGGATACCGGTCGAACCAATCCGCCAATTTTCCCAGACACGCGCAACAGTTCGCGAGATGGCAGGCGATGAAGGTCACACGCGGGTGCTTCTGGAGCGCGTTTTCCAGGGTGGCCAGCACTTCATCATGCGTGAGAACGCCTGCTTCCCTCGGGATTTTCCATTGGAAGGCGTTCATCAGGCCGTCGTTGGTCCCATCCATCGGCTCGTACATCCACCGGTCCTCGCCCACATGGATATTGATGGGCAAGCCGAGATCGGCGCATTTCTCGAGAAGGGGATCCATGCGCGGATCGTCGAGGTGCATACTGACGGTTTGGGCGCGCAATCCCCGGCCTTTGTCGATGATCTCGCCCACACCAGTGGCCCCGGCCCGGCGGCAACGCTCCAATTCGGCCACCGCCTCCGGCCCGTATCCCGGCTGGCCGTACCCGGTATAATCGAATCCGCACCAGACTTCGAAACGGTCCGGATGCCGCGCCTTGTACCGGGCGAAAATCCCGTCGAAAGCCTTGCCCGTGGCGCCCGACAAGATCACCGTTTTTTCAATGCCCGCCGCGTCCATGCCGCGCACCCACGCGTCGACGTCGGTTTCCGTCTTGGCGTACGCATGCGAATGCATGTCGATCACCGCAAACCGGGCCTTTTCCACCCGGGTTTGAGGGATTTCGTAGATCGATCGGGGGTGGTAATCCTTGAGCAACAATTGCTCCGGTCCTGCCGCGGGTCCCGTAGTTTGCGCCGCGCCGGTCATGGCCAAAAGCGGGAGAAGGAGAAAAACCGGTCCCGCGGATCGAAGCGGTAAGCGGGGAATCGTGGATTTCATGGTTGGATACTCCATCGTCGTCGGGATGAAAAATCCGCGTCCGGGACAGACAGGTTCCCTAGGCGCGCTGCCAGTCAGTACTGTACCGCGGCGGTGATTCCCGGGACTAGGGAGACTCCCCCCCCGCACGCCGGATATGGCTTCATGGAAGGAGGGAAGGTGGTTTTCAGGATTCATTGGGAATCGGCGCGTGTCACTCTGCCCGGTGGTGGCTTCGGGACGTTTCGATATCCGAAGGTGCCGGAAAAGCGTGTAGAAAAAGCATGTTCAATAAAAAAGCCGTCTGGAAAAGACGGCTTTTTGCGTTCGAAACGAATGAACCAGGACCACGGAGGAGACGGCGCGGATTTAGAAATCGCCCATGTCGCCGCCCATACCGCCGTGCGGACCGCCACGCATTTCGGGCTTTTCCTTTTCCGGCAGTTCGGTGACCAGGGCCTCGGTGGTGAGCAGCAGGCCGGCGATGCTGGAAGCATTCTGCAGAGCGCTGCGGGTCACCTTGGTGGGATCGATGATCCCCGTCGCCACGAGGTCTTCATATTCGCCGGTGGCCACGTTCAAGCCGCGGCTGCCCTTTTCGTTTTTCACCTTCTCGACCACGATGGAACCTTCCAGGCCGGCGTTGTTGGACAACTGGCGGAGCGGTTCCTCGAGGGCGCGCTTGACGATATTGACGCCCATTTGCTGGTCTTCGTCGTCCACTTTCAATCCCTCAAGGGCTTTTTCCGCCCGGATGAGGGCCACGCCGCCGCCCGGAACGATGCCTTCCTCCACGGCCGCGCGGGTCGCGTGCAAGGCGTCCTCGACGCGGGCTTTCTTTTCCTTCATTTCGGTCTCGGTGGCCGCGCCGACCTTAATGACCGCCACGCCGCCGGCGAGTTTGGCCAGGCGTTCCTGGAGCTTCTCGCGGTCGTAATCGGACGTGGTTTCTTCGATTTGCTTGCGGATCTGGCTGATGCGGCCCTGAATGTCGGCTTTCTTCCCGTTGCCCTCGACAATGGTGGTGCTGTCCTTGTCCACCGTGATCCGCTTGGCGTTGCCCAGGTCATCCAGCGTGACGCTTTCCAGTTTGATGCCCAGGTCTTCGGTGATCACCTGGCCGCCCGTGAGGATGGCGATGTCCTTCAGCATTTCCTTACGGCGGTCGCCGAAGCCGGGCGCCTTGACCGCGCAGACCTTCAGGGTTCCCCGGATCTTGTTGACCACGAGGGTGGCCAGAGCTTCGCCTTCCACGTCTTCCGCGATGATCAGGAGGGGACGGCCGGTCTGGGCGATCTTCTCCAACAAGGGGAGCAGGTCGCGCATGCTGGAGATCTTCTTTTCATGGACGAGGATATAGGGCTCTTCCAGCACGCATTCGAGGGTCTGGCTGTCGGTGGCGAAATAGGGGGAGAGATAGCCCTTGTCGAACTGCATGCCTTCCACGACTTCGAGCGTGGTATCGAGTGACTTGGCTTCCTCGACGGTGATGACGCCGTCCTTGCCGACCTTATCCATCGCGTCCGCGATGATCTCGCCGATGCTGGAATCGCCGTTGGCGGAAATGGTGGCGACGTTGGCGATCTCGCTGCGGTCTTTCACCTTGCGGCTCTGGGACTGCAGGTTCTTCACCACGGCGTCCGCCGCCAGCTGGATGCCCCGCTGGACGGCGATGGGATTGGCCCCGGCGGTGACGTACTTCAGACCTTCCCGGTAAATGGCTTCCGCCAGCACGGTCGCGGTGGTGGTCCCATCACCCGCCACATCGCTGGTCTTGGAGGCCACTTCACGCACCATTTGCGCGCCCATGTTTTCATACTTGTCTTCCAGTTCGATTTCCTTGGCGACGGTCACGCCGTCTTTCGTGACGGTGGGGGAGCCCCATTTTTTGTCGAGGACCACATTGCGGCCCTTGGGACCCAAGGTCACTTTTACCGCGCGCGCGAGTTTCTCCACACCTTTCAGGACTTTGCCCCGCGCCTCATCACGAAACAACAATTGCTTGGCAGCCATTTTTATTATTCCTCCTGCTTATATGTACATCTTTTCCGTGAAACACGATGTGAATCCGGGGGGTGTAGATGAATCAGTCGACCACCGCCAGAATATCGTCTTCCCGCAGAATGACGTGCTCTTCCCCATTGATTTTCACATCGGTTCCGCCGTACTTGCTCACCAGAACCTTGTCTCCCTTCTTCAGTTCGATGGCAATGTGCTTGCCATCCTCGCCGCGCCGGCCGGGACCGACCGCAATCACTTCAGCTTCCTGGGGCTTTTCCTTGGCCGTGTCCGGAATGATGATGCCCCCCTTTTTCTCCTCTTTTTCCTCCAACCGCTTGACGAGAACTCTGTCTCCGAGTGGCTTTACTGCCATGACCCGAAACTCCTTTCTATATTCCATTGAGCATGTAAATGATGGGCTATTATTATGCCTTTGTGCATATACAGCAATGTCAATGCCAAACCCATCCCTATCACTTCCCATGGTGCTCGGTATCTTCTATTGATTTGATTTGCAAGGGCTTATAGATTCCTTTGCCAGGTCTTGGCGTATCCTGTATCGCAGTACCCCGGAGTGATTGGACATACCGGATGCGCCAAAATGGCCTGATCCATCCACTCCGCAATTCCCAATTGCGCCAGGTTGACAATCTTCGCAATTCGCTGGACTATCCCGGGATACGATATTCTTGGACCCATGATGATTCTTTATCTGCTTCTTGTCCTGATCTGGACCGGCCTCGCGGTGATGTGCGCGGCTTTTCCCATTTTGGGCATCGGCGCCCTCGCCTTCCTGAGCACCCTGGAAACGGAGCGGATTCCCCTTCCGGGCGCCGCCATACCCCTGCCCGCGGCCGCTTTGACGGTGTTTCTCTGCAGCGCCGGGCTCCGCCTGGCCTTATCCCGTCAAATCCACCGGGAATGGCTGACTGGGTTTGTTTTTCTGTTGGCTTCGTTCCTGGCATCCAGCCTGCTTTGCCTACATCCGGATTCCGCCCTTCAAACCACGGCGGCTTGGCTGGCATACGCGGCGGCTGCTTATTTCGTGGGCTTGTACTGGCCACAACCCAATCTGAATCCGTATGTGATTTTTCCTTTCAAGGCCTGCTTGCTGGCCGCTCTTTTCCTGGCCGTTTTCCAGATCCAGCCATGGACCGTCGGAACGGCCCCTTCCGCCTGCGGAGGTTTTGCGGAGGCCGGCTTTTTCGGGATCTTTTTAGCTTGGATTCTCCCCTTCGCGCTCGTGGCGTTTCAGCAATCGGACACCTCCCGGGAAGAGGGATGGTGGGCCGGTATCTTTCTCCTGGGCCTGGGATTGGGATTGATGACCGGTTCCCGCGGCGCTATCACCTTACTCTTCCTGACGGTGACGCTTTGTGCGGCGTTCCGTCTGATCAACCGGGAGTTGATCCTTTGGTTGGCTCCCCTGGCCGCCGTGGCCCTGTTGCACCTGCTTCAGGGAAGGGATTTTGGCATCGGAGACACGGTCACGGCCGGGGTAAGGAATATAATCTCTCCCGATTTTGTGGAGAGAGGATTGAGCGCCTTGGCCGTGTTCGCCGCGCATCCCTTTTTCGGTGTGGGTCCCGGCCAGTATGAAGCATACCTGGCCTGGGCGTATCCCGAATCCGCCGGTCCCGCGGGAGAGCCGAATTCCACTTTACTGCGGTTGCTGGCCGAAACCGGCATCCTCGGCGGTCTGGCCTTCAGTTGGATCGGAGGACGCTTGTTTTGGGGATGGTATGACGCCCAGCGTCAATCGCGTTTCCATTCCGGGGAAACGCGGTTCCTCCGGGCCGCGTTCGTGAGCCTGACCACGCTGGTCATGTCGTTCCTCATCCATGGTGTCCATGTCCACCTCTTCACCTGGTGCTTCATGGGGATGCTGTACGGCTGTTTCCGGGACGCCGGAACGATGGAGCCTGCCGATAAATCCCCCGAACTATGAAAAAACCACGAACAATGGAAACCGGCGCCGGAGGGAGAGAAAACCGGCCGGTCCCCCGGCCGCCCCTATCGAATGCAGGCGGGATGACTGCGCTATCAGGACATGGTTCACTGGGAGGTTCGCCCTCCCATTCCTCACCCCGGCCTTCTCCCGGAAGGACACGGAGAAGAAGAGGAGGGGCTGGAACCCAGCTCAATCCGGGCGGACACCAGGATCCGCCTCTGCAAAAGCCCATGATGGATTTCGCTTCGCGAATCCATCCTTCTTTCATCGCTTATGCCGATCGGTGGATCATGGTACAATCTGGCTGCTATTGGTTGGAGAAGAATACGTACCATGCCCAAGTCTACATTCCATTACGACCCGGCGGGCCATTCCCGGCAATTGTACCACAGCCGCCACCGGGTGATGAACTGGGTGCACGCCGCCCATATCCGCGAGGCGCTGGCGAACGCCCCGCTCGGTCCCGATGTCCATCTGCTGGACGCGGGCTGTTCAGACGGCGAACTGCTGGTCCGCGCCGGGGGCCATTACGCCTTCGCGGTGGGTTCGGATCACAATTTCCAGGCGCTGCGGACGCTGCAAACCCGGCTGGAATCCGATCACGCCGCCGGCATTCAGGGCGATCTGCGCCATCTGCCCTTCCGGGACCAGTCGTTCAATGTCGTCTGTTGCCTGGAAACGCTCGAACATGTGGAGGGGGAAGCGCTCGCCGTCGGGGAACTGAAAAGGATTCTCCGGGACGACGGAACGCTGATCGTCTCCGTCCCCATCGAAATGGGTTTGACGGTGCTGCTGAAGCAAAGCGTGGCGAAAATCTGTTTTGGCGGTTACCGGGGGGCCTACACCTGGAAGGAGCTATGGAACGCGTTTTTGGGGAGGCTTGACCGGATTCCCCGGCCCAGCATTTCCCTGCATAAGGGTTACGACTACCGGCATACCATGGCTGAAATCCGCAAGCATTTCGCGTCCCTGCGGGTCACGGGCTTGCCGTTCAAGCCCTTGGGACGGTTTCTCAATACCCAGATTCTCCTCGTGGCGCGGGACAAAATTCCCCCTGTGGGTGAGGCTGCCAATCCGTAAGGATTCCCGGGCGAATCAAGGCATTCACTTAATGCGGGATCATGTCGTACACCTGCACCCGCTCCCAGAGTTCCTTGTTCCTCTCGATGAACTCCATGTGCCGCTTGGCCATTTGATAGTAATCGTGCCCTTCCCGGTTTTCGAACGAGACCACCAGGGAGACATCGTAGCTGTTATCCACCACGTTGCGGGCCGTGCCCGCCGGACGGCACACCTTCAGGTCCTTGACCGTCTCGATCGAGCCCAGGCAGGTTTTGCAATCCTCGACCATGGATTGAATCCGGCCGGGCGGCGTTCCGGGTTTCAGCCAGAAAAATACTACGTGCACAAAATCCGTATTATGTCCGGATGAGTTGGACATGCTCGTTTTCTCCCCGGTTGATTGTCCTTCCCTCACCGCGCTTTGATCCGCAAGGCGATGTCATCCACGTACTCCGGTGATTCCAGGATCATTTCCCCGCCGGGATGATTCACCTTTTCGCTCTGCTTGACTTTGCCGGTCAGGGTGTCGATCCAGTCCGCCTGGTAGGATCCTTGGGGAATATTCAAGCGGATCTTCGCCTGGCTGCCGAAACGCACGTAGAAGGCGTACGCTTGGCCGGCTTCCGCCAGGCACCATCCGCGGATTTTGGGATCGCCCTCGATACCCGTGATCACGGAGGGATCGGGTTTCATGCGGATGAAATCAAAATCCTCGATAAAGTCCTTCAGAATCTTGAGTTGCTGGCGCAGGGCGAGGCTGCCTCCACCGGGCGCGCTTTGGCTGGCGGTGCCGGTTTCGTAATCCGGGGTGAACGAGTAATCCAGGTTGTCATACAAACCACCCCCGGCCATCAGAAACGCCCAGCCGTCGCCCCGGTATTTGGTGTCACTGTTGCCGCTGAAGCCGCTTTCATCATACCCGATCGCCTTGTTCAGATGAAAATTCTGCGCCACGGCATCGGGCGGATAGGCGTAATGAAAGTTGAAAAGGGAGACGTGGGGATTGGGATTTTCGATCACGCCGCTGCCGTTGGCGATGTTTTGGGCGATCAGGTGGCGGTGCTGATAAGACGATTCTTCGGCAACGATGGTATCGATGATGTGGTTCTGCCATTCCCTCGTCACTCCGCCGAAATACGGTTCGTTACAGATTTCATAAAACAGGTTGTCTAGGTGTTTAAGCTCCCGCACGATCTGTTTGACCATATCCTCTTGGGCTTCGGTCAGTTTTTCGTCTTTCAGAGCGTACACCTCGTCGCGGGCCAGCGTGCTGTAGCCGTTGATATTGTTGATTGCGTTCATGGGTGAGAGTTTCCACATTTCTTCGCCATAAAACGGGCAGAACAACACCAATTCCACCACGATCCCCCGTTTTCCCGCCTGGGCGGCGAAATCCCGCAACCGCCGGAAGTACTCATCGTCCCACGTGTTCAAATCAAACTTGTTCCCGCCATTGAAATACCCTGGCAGGGAACTTCGTTTCCAGGGACAGACCAACCGTAACGGATACGGGGCCAGGGTATTCTTCTCAATGTTGAAGGCCGCCGGATTCTCGCAATACGCGCCTGAAAACGTCCGGGTAAGGTTCAGCCCCTTGGCTTTCAGCTCGTCCAGGTAGGGGAGGTAATCGAAATCCAGGTTCAACACCGCCCCGTAATGCTCGCCCGAGGTGACCAGCACCGTGGGCTTTCCACGGAACTCGAAGTAATGCGGATTCTCGGGATGCAGCCGTATCGGTTCGGCCGCGGCCGCTGTACCGAGAAGCAGCATCCACATGCTCGATAACACACTCAGGACGATCCCAGCCCGGGATGAAATAGAATTTGATTCGCGATGGGCCTTCATTGGCATTCAATCCCTTTCCCATTCCTGTGAACAGTCTTCCAATCCAGGAAAACGATTTTCCATGATTGGATAGCCATGTCAACAGGTCAACTTATTGCCGCTATTTCATCACCCGAGGAGGTCATCTCATTCCGGTGAGAATGAGTCATCCCCACGCAAGCGGGGATGCAGCGAGGAAGGGCATGTGGCAACGTGCCCTTGCTTACCAACCTGGACATCTTTTTTCTGGCTCATCTGGCCAGTGCGTACTTTTTATCCAATGACCGGACCACTGCTCTTAGAATACACCGGTGAAAAACACCCCCAAAATCCCCTCCCCTCCTGGGAGAGGATCAGGGTGAGGGAATTTTGGCCGGAGCTGGGGATCCGGACTCATCCCGGGGTGAATGGAATCCATTTTATTTCAACAGCTACGCACTTATCGGATGATCCTTTTTTTTACCCTCACCCCTGGCCCCTTGCCCATAAAAGGGAAGGGGGAAGTGAAAAGAGAGGTTGTGGATTTATTGGGCAATGCCGCGCTTTGAGTCCACCCTGCTATTACCGCATCCCTGGTTAGGGGAAAGTAATACCCAGTGGATTGCCAAACATCCCCTTTTCATGATAAAAGCATCGCGAAAAAATCTTTTCAAAATATGGAGCATTTTATGAGAGAGGTATTCACAAATCCCACGAAATTTGAAATGATAGGCGGCGTTAAGTGAATGGGTGAAGAAAAGAATATTGTTTAAATATACTATACAAAAACAGTAATGTTATTCGCCGCTTATACATTACTTGATTTGTAATCTTAATATCAGCGTCTGATGGCCTCCTTTGGTTTAGGAGAGCAGGATCGTTTTTTATCGGACAGGCGTAACCTTCCGCGCGCGGCATCGGCGGGAATGCGTACGGCAACTGGGTTTCCTTCATGAAAATGCGCCAGCTTTCGGTGTTTGTGGAGAATCGGACCGGCCGGGTGGCCGAGGTCACCCGGATATTGGCCGAGCATTCCATCAACATCCGGGTCATCTCGCTGGCGGACAGCCATGACTGCGGCATTATCCGCCTCGTGGTCAATGATGTGGACCGGGCGATCGAGATCCTGCGGGCGCACCAGTTCACGGTGCATGACACCGAAGTGATCGCCGTGGAAATCCCCGACGCGCCCGGCGGCATGGCCGGGGTGATGGATATTCTATTTCAAGAAAAAATCAATGTCAGTTACTTGTATGGCTTTATCGAACGCTCGGGCGAGAAAGCCATTTTGATATTCCGCTTCGAGAAAGTGGATGAAGCCCTCCGTGTGCTCCAGGGGCACGGCCTCCGCGTGTTGAATGGGAACGATTTATACAAACTCTGACCGGATGGCAAAACCGGGCGATCCCGCGTTTCGACCCGGAGAAGGAGGAAAACCGCCTACCACGATCCGATATCTCGGCCGTTCGGCCGGCCTGTTACGCCATGCGTCCTGACGGGTCCAGGGAAGTCATGCGACAACACCAGTTGGGATTGGCCTTTTCATCCTTACAAAGCAAGGGAGGGAATGTGCATGTGGAAATCAGCCTTGAGTCCACTGGTCTTAGCGGTCTGTATCCTGCTTCTGGTTCCCGCATCCGGGTGGAGCCAGGACCGGGTCAGTGAATTGGAGAAGAAGGTCCAGGATCTGGAAAAGCAATTGCAGGACATGAAACAAATCCTGGAGGCGGAGAAGGCGGCGCGGGAAGCCGCTCCTCCCGCCGTGCCCGCCGCTCCCCCCGCGGCGCCGGAGAAGCCGGTCACCAAGCTGATCGGTCCGGGCGGAACCTTGCAAGTGGGCGGCGATATCCGCTTGCGCGGTTTGTATTTCGATAATCTTTGGGATTTCGAGGACGGTACGAATGACCGGCGTGAAGTCTACCGCTTCCGTCCCCGCGTCTTCTTGGACTGGAATCCCACGGACACCATGGAAGCCTATGTCCGCTTCACCAAGGAATGGTTCTACGGCCAGGACAACGAGCATTTCGGGTATGATGTGGAAGCCAAGGACGCCATGTTTGACAACGCCTGGGCGGAAGTGCGGGACATTCTGGGCACCGGCCTCACGCTGCGCGCCGGCCGCCAGGATTTGATATACGGCGAAGGATTCGTAATCCTCGACGGCACCCCCTACGATGGTTCGCAAACCATATCTTTCGACGCCGCCAAGTTGTCGTACAAGTATGATTGGGGTACCACGGATTTGATCTACTCCAAGTTGCAGGAAAACGGCTTTCAGTCGTCGGATGATGAAGATCTGTATGGGATTTACAACAAGTTCACCATCGGCGATACCGGCGTGGGCCTCGAGCCGTACTTCCTGGTCCGCAACAAGAATGACGCGCCGGATGTTTCCGGTGCGCCGGGCACAGTATCGTATCCTTACAGCGCGTATGATCCATCGCCCAAGGAACAGACCTACTTGATCGGCATGCGCGGCACCAAGAGTTTCGCCGTCGCCGATGGCATGACCCTCGCGCTGGCCACGGAATTCGGCAAGGAATTCGGTGAAGTGGACTTCACCGGCGTGCCCAATTATATCGCGGATCCCGCCAAGGGATTCAGTTACGGGGGAGCCGGCGAAGTGGACCGAGACGCCTGGGGCGGCTACCTCCATGCCACGTTGACGTGGGACAAGACGCCTTGGAAACCCAGTTTGAAAGCGGGATTCTATTATCTGTCCGGTGACGATCCCACCAGCGATGATTATGAAGGCTGGGATGATTTCTACGGGCAATGGCCCAAGTACAGCGAATTGTACATTTATTCCCTGTACGACGGCTTCAAGTTCGCCAACAAGGGAAACGATCCGGATGTCGGGGCTTGGTCCAACATCTATTTCCCGGAACTCATGTTCACTTTCCAACCCACGGATAAACTGACCCAGTCGTTCCGCTACCTGTATTACCTGGCGGAGGAAAAAACCGGGCCCGGGGGTGGAGACGAACGCGGCCACAATATCCAGTCGCTCACCAATTATGTATTCACCAAGAACATGAGCGGCCATATCCTGGTGGAATGGCTCGAACCGGGTAACTATTACGCCGATGACGCGGATGGCGCGTTGTTCGCCCGTTTCCAGGTGATGTACACCTTTTAGCGGAACGTCATCCCGCGTGATGAATCCAAGAACCGGGGGGAGCGCCCGCGCGGCGTCTCCCCCCGCCATCCATTGATGAAGAGGTCAAAATCATGATGCGAAAATACGGAGTACTCATTCTTGGCCTGCTACTCCTGCTGGGGTACGCCTGCGGACCCAGTCAGGAACCAGCCCCCTCGGCGCCGGAATCCACCCGGCCGGAAGCGGAAGCCCCGCGGCCCGCGGGAGCGGACCTGTCCGCCCAGGAACCCATCAAGGTGGGGGCCTTGTTCGCGATCACCGGTCCCGCCTCCAATTTAGGCGAGCCGGAACGGAATACGGCCCTGATGATCGAGCAGCAGATCAACGACGCCGGCGGGATCAATGGCCGCCCGCTGCAAGTGATCGTCGAAGACACCGAGGGCGATGAGAAAGTCACAGTGACCAAGATCAACAAGCTCATCAAGTTCGACAACGTTTGCGCCATCATCGGCCCCTCGCGCAGCGGCACCAGCATGGCCGTCAAACCGATCGCGGAGGAGAATCAAGTTCCCCTGCTGTCCTGCGCCGCGGCCATTGAAATCGTGCAGCCGCTGTCCAAATGGGTTTTCAAAACCCCGCAGAGCGACAGCGATTGCGTGATCCGCATCTTTGAGCACATGAAAACCGCGGGGATCACCAAAATCGCCGTCATGGGCGAGTCCACGGGCTTCGGACAATCGGGCCGCGCGCAACTCAAGAAACTGGCGCCCGACATGGGGATCACCATCGTGGCCGATGAATCCTACAATCCGGCCGACACCGATATGACCGCCCAGCTCACCCGCATCCGGGGAACCGATGCCCAGGCGGTGGTCAACTGGTCGATCGTGCCGGCGCAAAGCATCATCCCCAAGAATATGAAACAACTGGGGATGACCATTCCCCTCTACCAGAGTCACGGCTTCGGGAATCTCCGGTACGCGCAGGCGGCCGGGGAAGCGGCGGAAGGCATCATTTTCCCCGCGGGGGCGTTGCTGGTGGCCGAATCTCTGCCGGACACCCATCCCCGTAAGGCCTTGCTGATGCAATATAAAAAGGATTACGAGTCGGAATTCGGCGAAAGCGCCAGCACCTTCGGCGGCCATGCCTACGACGCCCTGCACCTGATCATCAACGCAATCAAGGAAGTGGGACCCGACCGGGCGAAGATCCGCGATTTCATCGAGAACACGAAGGGATTCCAGGGCACCGCGGGTACCTTCAACTTTTCACCCGAGGATCATTGCGGATTGACCAAGGACGCGTTCGAGTTGATCACCGTGAAAGGTGGGAAATTTGTCCCGTGGCAGCCGTAATCCCGGCGGGGGAATGAGCCTTCCTGATTCCGGGCGGGGAACGGAGCCAATCCGGCTTCCCGCCCGGGATTTGATTCAGGGCTGAGTGAACCGTTTATGGGCATTGGATTGGGAAGCCAAATCTTGCAGTACCTGGTGACCGGCCTGAGTATTGGCTGCATTTACGGCATGGTCGCCATCGGCTACAACATCATTTACAACGCCACGGGCATCATCAACTTCGCCCAGGGTGAATTTGTCATGCTGGGCGGCCTGATCATGGTGTCGCTCACCACCGGCCTGGGACTGCCGATGCTCCCGGCGTTCGTTCTCACGACCCTGATCGTGGCGTTGCTTGGCGGCCTGTTTGAACGGCTGGCCATTCATCCCCTCAAGGAACCGAACGTCCTGACCCTGATCATCATCACCATTGGCGGCTCCATCGTGCTCAAGGGCGCCGCCATGTTCATTTGGGGCAAGGAAGCCTACACGCTGCCCCATTTTTCCGGCGAGAAGCCGATTTCGGTCTTCGGCGCGTCCATCCTTCCGCAAACCCTCTGGATCATGGGAATCATGGCCGTCACCGTGGCTTTGCTGCATCTGTTTTTTCATTTCACCCTGGCGGGCAAGGCCATGCGCGCCTGCTCGGCCAACCGGGTGGCCGCCATGCTCATGGGGATCGAGGTGCGCGGGATGGTGCTGTTGTCCTTCGTGTTGAGCGCGGGCATTGGCGCCATCGCCGGGATCATTATCACCCCCATCGCCCTGGTCGATTACAACCGGGGATTCATGCTGGCCCTCAAGGGCTTCAGCGCCGCTGTCCTGGGTGGGTTGGGGAACAGTTCGGGCGCGGTGGCCGCCGGATTCATCCTGGGGATTTTGGAATCGCTGGGCGCGGGGCTGGTCTCGTCCGCCTACAAGGACGCCATCGCCCTGCTGGTGCTGCTGGTCATTCTCTTCGTGCGGCCCAGCGGGATCCTGGGCGACCGCGAGGCCGGGAAGTTGAAGGCGTTTTGAGAAATGGGGATATCGATAACAAGAGCGATTTTCCTAGGTTCCGTCGAGTTTTCGTAATACAGGATTCACTGAAATTCAGCACTGTGATGCAAGCGCCAACGGCGCGGAAGAAGTTAGCCCAGGGCAACGTCCTGGGGAAAAGACGATAAAAGTATTAATTCCTTCTCCCTCTGGGAGAGAGCTAGGGTGAGGGAAGCCCGGAAAGGGCGGAATTTTTCTTTTCTCGGCAATTGAGTAAACAGTTACAATCCATCAAGATTGGGCATACGCGGATCTCATGGGACGGCATAATCTCACCGCGCTGGTTGTATTGATTCTCCTGATGGCGGTTTGGCCATGGGTGATCGGGATTCATAGTTATTGGATCAATGTCTTCGTGTTCGTGGGGCTGCATGGACTGATCGCCATCGGCCTGAGCCTGCTGATGGGGTACGCCGGCCAGATATCGCTGGGCCATGGGGGATTTTTCGGCCTGGGCGCCTACATTTCCGGCCTCCTTTCCACTCTGCTCCATTGGAATCCGTGGTTCTCGCTGGCCGCCGCCCTGGGTTTGACGGCCCTGGCCGCCATGCTGATCGGAATACCCTCCCTGCGTCTGCGCGGTCATTATCTGGCGATGGCCACGCTGGCCTTTGGAGAAATCGTCGTCATCGCCTTCAACGCGGAAGTGGAGCTGACCGGCGGGCCTTCCGGCTTCGGCCAGATTCCCCGCCTTTCCATTCTCGGATTTCCCCTGAAAGACGACCTGATTTTCTATTATTTTGTCTGGATTTTGGTAATCGTGGCGCTGGCTGGTGCGTTGAATCTCATTCATTCGCGGGTGGGCCGGGCGTTGCGCTCGATCCATGGCGGCGAGACAGCGGCCAACGCCATGGGGATCAACACCGCCGCGTACAAAGTGCAGGTCTTCGTGCTCAGCGCCGTCCTCGCCGCGCTGGCCGGCGGCCTCTACGCCCATTATGTCACTTTCGTCAGTCCGACCATCTGCGAGATCAAGTTTTCGGTCATCCTGGTGGTGATGGTGGCCGTGGGAGGGATGACCAGCGTTTGGGGCGCCTTGCTGGGAGCCGCTGTATTGACAATTCTCCCTGAGTTTTTGACCGTCTTCGAGGATTTGGATATCCTGGTCTATGGGATGATCCTGATGCTGATCATGATTTTCGCGCCACGGGGCTTGTTTGGGTGGGTGGTGAATGGCAGCGGGTGGATCCGCCGGTTGTCGGCCGGTTCCGCCCGCAGGGGATGGAAAGCGGACCGCGCGTGAACGGCATGGCGCCTCTTCTCGACCTGACGAATGTCACCCGCCGCTTCGGAGGCGTGACGGCGGTATCCGGCGTCTCCCTGTCGGTTTGGCCCGGCCGGATCCAGGCGGTGATCGGCCCCAATGGCGCGGGGAAGACCACGCTATTCAACCTGATCAGTGGCATCCTCCCGGTCTCCGAGGGGATCATTCACTTCGCCGGCCGGCTGGTGAACGGCTGCAAACCGCATGTGATTTCTGCGTTGGGCGTTTCCCGCACGTTCCAGACCGCCGCGATTTTTCATAACATGACCATCCTCGAAAACGTGATGGCCGGACGGCACGCCAAATCGTCCTGCGGATTTCTCCGGACCGCCTTCCAGACACCCGCCGCCCGTCGGGAGGAGAAGCAGATCCGCGAGCAGGCCCGCGAGTGGCTGGCCTTCACCGGTGTCGATCACGGTTTCAATTCATTGCCCGGAGACCTGCCCTTCGTGATTCACCGCAAGACCGAAATCGCCCGGGCGTTGGCCGCCGAGCCCCATCTGCTGCTGCTCGATGAGCCGGCGGCCGGCCTCAACATCCGCGAGACGGAAGAAATGGGCGGGTTGATCCGCAAAATCCAGGGCACGGGTGTCACGGTCATGATCATCGAACACGACATGTCCCTGGTCATGGATATTTCCGATGAGGTGTGCGTGCTGAATTTCGGGGAAAAGATCGCGGAAGGCACGCCGCGTGACGTGCAGAAAAACGAGGACGTCATCGCCGCTTACCTGGGAAAGGAGAGCCAACCGCGTGCTGCGAATCACGAACCTGGTTAGCGCCATCGGGCGGGTGGAGATTCTCAAGGGAGTTTCCCTCCACGTCCAGGAAGGCGAGATCGTGACCCTCATCGGCGGCAACGGGGCGGGGAAAAGCACCCTGCTGAACACGATTGCCGGCCTGGTTCCCGTCCGCGCGGGCCAACTATTGTTCCAGGGAGTGGAGATTACCCGCCTTCCGCCCGCCCGCATCGTGCGCCTGGGCATCTCGCTGGTGCCGGAGGGCCGCCAGCTCTTCGCGCCCCTGAGCGTGACCGACAACCTGGCCTTGGGGGCGTATCACTACGCCGGCCGTTCCACGAAATCCGAGATCGAGGCGCGCATGGAAAGCGTGCTGGAGTTGTTTCCCATTCTCCGCGGCCGCGCCCATCAGCTGGCGGGCACTCTCAGCGGGGGACAGCAACAGATGCTGGCCATCGCCCGCGCCCTGATGGCCAATCCCAAACTGCTGCTGCTCGACGAGCCGTCCATGGGCCTCGCCCCGAAGATCGTCGAGGAGATTTTTCAGACCATCGAGCGGCTGCGCCGGCAAAACCTCACGGTCGTGCTGGTCGAGCAAAACGCCCGCCTCGCCCTCGAGACCGCCAACCGGGGCTACGTGGTCGAAACCGGGCAAATCGTCATGGAAGGCGAGTGCCGGGATTTGCGGCGCAACCGCGAGATCGAGCGCGCCTACCTCGGCAAAGGCTACCGGGAAATTTGGGAGTAGGAGGAAAGCCCATCATGCCCATTCTGGAACCCAAGTACGAGTGCATGAACCGCTCCGATCTGCGCCAGTTGCAGTTGGAGCGCTTGCAGGCCGTATTGAACCGCGTGGTCCGCAACGTGACGTACTACCAGGAGACGTTCAAGCGGTCGGACATCCTCCCCAGCGATTTCCGCTCCCTCGATGACTTGCCCCAACTGCCTCTTATCGACCGCCAGACCCTCGCGGAAAACCACCCCTACGGCATGTTCGCCGTCCCCCTGCGGGAAGTGGTGCGCCTGCATCCCAGTCACTCCGTCCGCTGGGGCGAACCCATCGTCATCGGCCACACCAAGAACGACATCCTGGCCTGGACCCACGTCAAGGCGCGGGGTTTCGCCGCCGCCCAGATCACCCAGAACGACATGGTCCAGGTCTATCTCGACTACACCCTGTTCCCCGGCGCGGTGGTCGCCCATTACGGGGCCGAGCAGCTGGGCGCGTGCGTCACTCCGTTGTACAACATGCCCATCGCCGACCAGATCACCATCATGCGCAACTACCGCGCCACCGTGCTGATCTGTACACCCACCCGCGCCGTGCATATCGTCCGCTATCTGCGGGAACATCAGGCGGATCCCAAGTCGCTGTTTTTGCGCGCCATCGTCTTCGTCGGCGAAAGCTGGTCCAACCGCACCCGCAAACAGGTGGAGGAAAATCTCTTCGTGGATGTCTACGGCAATTACGGCGTCAGTGAAATCTGCATGCCCGGCATCGCCTTCGAGTGCGAGGCCAAGAACGGCTTGCATATCAACGAGGACCATTTTCTGGCCGAGATCATCGATCCCCCAACCGGCCGCGTGTTGCCTCCCGGCCAGCGCGGCGAACTGGTGCTTACCACCCTGACGCGCGAGGCCTTCCCCCTGATCCGTTTCCGCACCGGCGTGAGTTCCGCCTTGAACGCCGGTCCGTGTCCGTGCGGCCGCACCCTCGCGCGCATGGAAAATGTCACTCACCGCACCGACGACATGCTGGTGGTCGAAGGCGTCGAGTTCACTCCCTCCGAGATCGGCATGGTGCTCTCGCAGATGGAACATGTTTCGTCCCACTACCGGTTGGTCATCCAGCGGGAAGAAACCCGCGACCGCCTCGAAGTGGAGGTGGAAATCACCCCCGATATCTTCATCGACAGCCTCGGTCCCCTCGAGACATTACGGGAGCGTATCGAGGAAACCATCTTCGAGCGCTTGCATCTCAAGCCGGTGATCAAACTGGTGGAGCCCAAGAGCCTCGAAGGGCGTGACACGGTCCTCGACCTGCGGGAAATCAACCAATCTTCGTAAAATCCCAAAGAAGGGAACGGATTCGAGAAACAAGGTCTGTCCGTACCCATTTCTCTCACCCCCAACCCTCTCCCACGTGGGAAAAGGGGAGCAGAAGAGGGAGTGAGGAACCGCTTTATGGGAGGGCGAACCTCCGGGTGGGCCATGGACAATCGTTAGCGTCGCGTAAGTAGGCGGCTCGGCGGGAGCCTTGCCCTCCCCGTTTCACGTGGTGGGCTACGCTACTCGGTGAAGACCGCCCGGCTGTGTCCGCGAGAGCGTCCACAAGCACCCTTGCCCACACGGAATGCTTCTTTTACGGTAAGGATGGACTTTTGGATAAAAGTGATGAGGGAGAATTTAGAATGCGTTCGCTTCTTCTATTATTATTCCTTCCTTCCGCCGTGTTGGCTGAGAATTTCGAGATTCCCAACCAGCCCTGGTTTCCCCAGGCGCCCGCGCTGCCGCCGCCCCGGGGCGAAGTCCTCCGTGTGGCCAGCGTGGACGAGCTGTTCCGCGCGGCGGATTCCGTTCCGCCCGGCGGGACCATCCTCATCGCCCCCGGCCATTATTTCATGACCCGCTATTTCGAGATCCACACGGACAATGTCACTCTCCGTGGAGCAACCGGCCGCCGGGACGACGTGATCCTCGACGGCGCGCGGAGCCTGCACGGCGAACTGGTGGGCATTACCGCCTGTTCGGGCGTGACCATTGCCGATCTCACCATCCAGAACATCAAGTGGAACGGCTTCAAAATCAATTCCGACAAAAACGTGCAGGAACTGACGGTTCACAACTGCGTGATCCACAACATCTGGCAGCGCGGCGTGAAGTCGGTCAAAATTCCCGAGACCAATCGTGAAATCATCCGCCCCAAGAATTGCATAGTCCAGTATTGCCTGTTCTACAATGACCACCCCAAGCGCTTCGAGGACGATCCCGCCGACACGCCCGCCACCTTCAACGGCAATTACATCGGCGGCATCGACACCATGTACGCCAAGGGCTGGACCATCCGCGGCAACGTGTTCCTCAATATCCAAGGCCGCACGCGCGAGGGCCGGGGCTGCGTCTTCCTATGGCACCACGCGGAGGATTGCGTGATCGAGGGCAACATCATCGTGAATTGCGACGTGGGCATCGCGCTCGGCAATTCCAGCGGCATCGGGGAAGGGGAGAGCCAGGTCCACGGCACGCGCATGATCGTGCGCAACAACTTCATCACCAACACGCCCGAAAGCGGCATCCTCGCCGATTATACCCGGGACTGCCTAATCCTGCACAACACCATCCACGATCCGGACAGCCGCCTGCAGCGGTTGATCCGCGTGGTCCACGACAATCCGGGCCTGCGCGTCCTCAACAACCTGCTCAGCGGGCCGCCCATGCGGGTGGAATCGGACAGCGTCATCGAGGCTGCCGGCAATCTCCAGGGCGATTTCACTGGTGATTTCATGGATCCCGCGCGCGGTGACTTGCATTTCAAAAACGCTGCGTCCACGGCCATCGATGCAGGCCGTCCTCTGCCCGAAGTGACGGACGACCTCGACGGCCAGCCGCGCGGCCCCCGTCCCGATCTGGGCGCGGATGAGTTTACCCCGCCGGAATCGGCGGCTCCGGTAGGGAAGTGAATGTCATCCCTCGGGATTTTTAAACCAATCGGGGGCTGGACGCGGAAGTTCGTAGGGGCGGACCTAGGTGTCCGCCCGATAACATGTAGGGGCACGTTGCCACGTGCCCCTGCGGAATACGTGCGGGATACAAGCCCCACATCAAAACGGCGCTGGATCCCCGCTTTCGCGGGGATGACATCCCTGAGAGATTATTCAGTTGAACCAGAAATCCAATCCAATTACTCGTCTTGCTTCCCGCCGGTTAGTTTTTGAAACAGCATATCCGCCGCCAGGACGTGGCCGGCTTCGTTGAAGTGGCTGTCGATGGTGTAGAGCGGCTGTGGAGTATGTGCTTTGAAAGCGGGCAGCAGGTTCAACACCGCGATGCCCTTTTTCTCCAGGAACGCGGCCAGTTTCTCCAGGTTGCGGTCCGCCGTCCGGATGCCTTCCTCGGAATACATGTCCAGACGTTCTCCCCCCTCCACTTCCCGGCTGACCTCCACGTTGAGCGGGATCAGCATCACCAGCCAGGGAATCCCCCGCTCCCGCAGCAGTTCATCCGTGAACACCAGGTTCCGCGCGAGAATCTGGAAGACTTCCTCGCTGATTTTCACGGTCAGCGTGCCGATGGGCGCGGTCTGGTCCGGGCCGATTTCCGCTTTTTCCCATTCGCCTTCCCGGAAGCGCAGCCAATGCAGCAGGGTGTTGTATCCCCGCGACAATTCACGATACAAACGGGAGTGATACCGCAGGAAATTCTTGAAGGGAATCGGGACTTGGCCGGCCACCAGCCGCGCCTCGGACGTTGGCGCGTCGGGGGGGCAGCGCTCCGGCCGGCCGCGGCCGTCCAGCACCATCTGGGACTGATAGACGGCGTCGTCGTTGAAGTCATTGCCGAGAAACACGCACACCACCACCCGGTCGGGATCGACGCCGAGCAGTTTGTGCTTCAGCAGCAGGTAGCACAATCCCGGCGAATAGCTGTCGATGCCGCAGTTCCACACTTCCGCGCCTTCGTAGCCGGGCGCGGCTTGTAATTTGTGTTCGAGGATTTTGGTGAAATTCATTTCGTGGAAGGTGCGCCGCACGAGGGAGTCGCCCAAAACCATAATCCGGCGGCTTCCAGCCGGTTTTTGGATTGGATATTCGCGGTCGTAAAATCCCAAGGCGTTCGTCTCGGGATTGTTGCCGGAAAAATGATGCAGGACGGGGTCGGCGTTGGTGATTTCATGTGAAACCGGCCCGAATAGAATTTGGAGCACGGCTTCCGCCAGCAGCAGGGCGCACAGCGTTCCCAAAGCGGCCGCCAGCGCGCCGAAAATCCGTTTCTTGGAGCGGCTCATGGGAGGGGACGTAACGTGTTCAGCCATGGGGAAGCGGTATTATGGATTGGAATGCGTGGAGTCCGGTTCCGGTGTGGAACGGTCCACCGAATCATCGTATTCCGGGTATAATTTTTGAAAACACGAGGGACAGATGCTGTGACTGAAGTCCGCATCCGAGTGATCGCGGATATAGCTCTCGATCTGGTTCCAATACCCCTCGTCGTTTCGCACTTTTTTACAATAGGCGCAGATGGGAATCAATCCACTCAGCGTTTTGACCTTGCGCAAGGCCTCTTCCCGCTGGGCGATGCTTTGTTCGAGTTCCTGGTTTTTCCGCCGCAGTTCCGCTGTACGGTCGGCGATCAGCCGCTCCAGTTGGGCTTGTTCGCGATGGAACCGCGCGATCCGCCTACGGTAAGCGCCCAGGACCGACATCCCCAGGGCGGCCAGGGAGGACAAGAGAAACCACCAGGTCCGCCAAAAGGGGGGATGCACCACGATGGGGACCGCCAGTCCCGTCTCGTTCCACACGCCGTCGTTGTTGGCCCCCTTCACGCGCAGGGTATACGAACCCGGACTGAGGTTCGTGTAGTTGCCGTAGCGGCGGGAACCGCAATACACCCAATCGGGGTCGAATCCCTCCAGCCGGTAGGCGTATTGGTTCATGGCGGGGTTGGTGAAATCCAGCGCCGCGAACTGGAAAGTGAAGAACTTGTCCTGGAAGGATAAGTTCACCGGAGCGTGGTCCTCGCCGAGCTGATGGGTGGAGATTGATTTACCCATGATGCTGAATCCGGTCATCACCACGGGAGGGACATGAGTATTGATCGTTACCCGCTCGGGACGGAACACGGTGAAACCCGCCGCGCCGCCAAAGAACATTTCGCCTTTCCGGTTTTGAAAACAACTCCGGCTGCCGAATTCGTTGGTGGCCAGTCCGTCTTTTTGGTAGAAATTCCGGAAAATCCCCGCCGCCGGGGAAAAGCGGCTGATGCCCCGGTTGGTGCTCAACCACAGATTGCCCATCGCATCTTCCTGGATGCCGCGGATGCTGTTATCCGGCAATCCATCCGCCATTAAATACTTCCGGAAGGTCTCCGCGCCGGGATTGAGGCGGTTCAAGCCGTTCGCCGTGCCGATCCAAAGGAAGCCGGCCCGGTCTTCATGCAGGCAAGACACCTTGTTGTAACTCAAGGCGCCGGGGTTATGAGGATCGCTTTGATAGCGGGTGAACGTTTGGGTGGCGGGATCGAACCGGTTCAAGCCGCCTTGCGCGGTTCCGATCCACAGGTAGCCGTGCCGGTCCGGAAGAATGCAGGTCACGTTATGGTCACTCAAACTGGTAGTGGAATCACCGGCCGGCGTATAAGAGGCGAGGGAATTCCCCGCCGCATCGATCTTATGCAGGCCGGTTTCATCCGTTCCGTACCAGATGAAGCCGTCCCGGTCTTCCGCGATCGCCCGAACGATGTTTTCCTTATCGAGAGGCGCTTCCGTTCCACTGCCCGGAAGGGCGTGGAAGATCTGGGTGTCACGGTCAAACAACATCAAGCCATGCCCGTACGTGCCGGTCCACAAGGCGCCGCGGCTGTCTTCCAACAGAGCCAGGACGGTATTTAAACGCTTTTCCTTGACGGGACCGCCTGGGACATCGTACCGGGTGAAGGTCTCGCTCTGCCGGTCCAGGCGGTTGAGTCCGCCTTCATAAGTCCCCACCCATAGAATCCCCTCCCGGTCTTCCCACAGGGAATACACGATATCGGCGGACAGGCTGTTGGAATCCAGGGAGTGGGAGTAATTGACGAAGCGGCCGATCTGACGGTGGCATTGGTTGATGCCGCCGCCGATGGTTCCCGCCCAGATCATTCCCGACCGGTCTTCCCACAGGCAGTCGATCGTGTTGCTGCTCAAACTCTGGGATTGGGTGGGATCGTGCATGAATTGGACCGTGCGGCCGAGCTGCGAATCCAGATAGAAAAGACCGTGGGCCCACGTCCCCACCCACAAATGCTGGTCGTGGTCCTTCAATAGGGATGTGATCTTCATGTCCTTGAATTCGGGCAGGGCGGTAAAAGTCCCGGTCTCCCGGTTCATCCGGTTCAAACCGCCGTTCCAGGTCCCGATCCATAACGTCCCGTCCCGGTCTGCCAGCAGGTACATCACGAAATTCGAGGAGAGCGAGGAAGGATCGTCCTTCCGGTGTTTGTAATGGGTGAAACGGCGGGTCGATTCGTCCATCTGGTTCAATCCGCCGCCGCTGGTGCCAATCCAGAGCACGCCGCGCGAGTCACGCAGGAGCGTTGTGACATGGCTGGAGGAGATGGAATCCGGATTCGCTGGATCGTGAGTATACTGGTTCAAGATGCCCTGGTCCGGATGGAACTGGTATAAGCCGTCCTCGGTGCCTACCCACAGGCCCCCGCCGCCGTCTTCCAGGATCGCGCTCACAAAGACGGGTTGCCCCGAAGCCTCGCTGGCTTGGACTAAAAAGGTCTGAAACGATTCCGTGGCGGGATCGAATCGGTTCAAGCCGTTTTGCGTGCCTGCCCACAGCCGTCCCTGGGAATCCGCAAACAGCGAGGAGACAAAGTTGTCCGACAGGGAGCGGGGATCCTGGAACTGGTGCTTGTAGACCGTGAATTCGTATCCGTCATACCGGCACAGGCCGTTGGCGGTTCCGAACCACATGTACCCTTGCGCGTCCTGGATGATGCGGTGGACGTTGCTGTCCGGCAATCCCTCGTTGGGGGTGAAACGAGTAAAGTGGTACTGGTTGATCTGCGCGGGGGAAGAGACACAAAATACCGCGAGTAACAGAATACTGGTCAGGAAGTGGAAGGCCCGCCGGGCGGGTGTCTCCCATGGATCCCTCGTCCGTTCCCGGGGGCCAGTGGAGGCCGTCTCAGGACAAGAACCACCGCGTGGTAACGGAAAAGTGCTTGAAAACCCATCCTCCCGCCGTATTGCCATGCCCTCAACATGCCATGAACTCATGATGCCTCTCCAGAAGTTGAACTCAGCTGAATTATAGCCGGAACCGCGCCGGGCTGGATGTCCTGGAATCGCATGTTCTTGATGTTAATTGCCAGTCTCCGGATAATTCCGGCCTCCCGCTGGTCCTGGAGGTGATCAGTCCACTTTTCCAAGCGGACATTCAAGCGGACATTCAATAAAAAGAAAAAAGGGGACCTTCAACAGGTCCCCCTTGAATGGCTGCTCAATATGTTTCATGCACCTCCCGGAGGGGAGAAAAACCGGACGCCTCCGGATCAATACAGCATGAAATTCTCCACCGCCGTGGTCTTCACGGTGAACACGCGGAAGGCGACCACCCGGTCCGTGGTCGACTCGTGGTTGGTGGTTTCCCAGGTGATCACGGCCGCGTCGCCACGGAGCGCGGCCCGGGGACGGCGGCTTTCCCCCGTGGCGAGCTCCGCGGTTTCCTTCTCGCTCACGAAGAAGGATCCGCCCAGCGGCTGGCCCGCCGCGTCGAACAACCGCGCTTCCACCAGGGAGAAGGCCTTGCCGGTCGCGTCGTTGTCCATGAAGGCGGCCAACACGCGGCCCTGGGCGTCGATGGCGCAATCCACCCGGTCCGAATGGGCGAACTCGAGATCATCCGAAGCGATCCGCGAATACCGCAGCGTGCCGTCGTCATTGATCACGGTCAGATAGACTTCGTTGTTGCCGTCGCCGTTGGCGTCGGAGGAGTTGCAAACCGCGTACGCGTTGACGCCGTTGCCGTGGAAGCCGGCGCCGTCGCCCCGGCCGCCGCCCGCCGCGCCTTCCTGGTTCGCCAGCGTGCCGATATCGATATTGTTCCCCTTCGGAGTGCCGTCGTTGTTGAACAAGCGGATCTGGGCGCGCCCGCCTTCGTTGAAGCGCACCGCGAATCCATTTTGCGTTACACCCACGCCGTGCCAGATTTCATTCGCCACCGCATTGGAACTGACCAGCCCCACCGGCCGCACTTCCTTTCCGGTTTGGTCCACGATCCGGTAAATGGCGTGATTGCCGGGTGCTTCCCCACCGTATTTGTCCACCAGGTCGTTGGCCTGCCGGCTCTCGCCGATGATGACAATGTTGCCGTTCGACAAGTAGTCCCAATCCCCTATGCGGACATCCCCTTCCGGTTCCGCGTCGGCTTCCGATAAGCCGGACAAAATGGCAATGGGTTGCCCTGAGTTGGTCAGGAGCTGCACGGCGGGAAAATCGCCGCCGCCGCCCGCGTCCAGGTTGATGTCCGCCAGTTCCGCGACCTCCTCGCCCAGACCGAAGGCCGTGGCGCCCATGCCCAAGCCGTCACCGAACAGGTTCGCCTTGATTTTCGGCCCCCAGGCCGTCGAACCCGCGACCGCGCTCCCATCCGCCCGGAAGAAGGCCAGGAACTTGGTGGTCAGGGTTTGGCCGCCCGCGCTCACCGTAGTGTCGGGGGTGATCGAGGTTCCGTTTGCGTCGAACAGGGTCCAGACCGCTTCCAGATCCGTGACGCCGTCGCCGTCGTCTTCCCACCCGATGAGGATGTTTCCGTTGTTGGCAATGGCTGCTCCCAGGCTCTCCGTGCTCGTGTTGTTGATGGTGTCGGGCGTATTGATGTAGAGTGTGGACGTTTTAGGAGTCAGTCCGTTGTCCTCGGGATTTCCGGGCAGTGATTGGGCATGGCTGAGCATCGGAAGGGACAATAAAATCACATTCGCCAGAATCACAAACCACCTTGTTTGGAACATCATGTTTCACCTCGTTTCTATGATTGGTTCCGGTGATTTATAGATAACCGGAAGATTATAAATATTTCGATTGATTTATCTAAAAGGGATTCGGGGGATTTGTCAATATTCCTCATCCTCTTATGCGGCTGCTTCATGGGCGCTTGTCTATTCGGGAGGAAGAGCGAAAGAACCGGGGTGGAATTCAGATCCCGGGGGCCTTGCGGGGGGAGGCCGGGGTAAGGCCATCACGCCCCCTTGGCGGAATCCTCATGCACCATCTGAATCCGCAGGGGAGCGGGGGTATCGAGATGCAGATCACGCTGGGGAAAAGCGAGCGAGATACCGGCTTCCCGGAAAAGATGGTCCAGGCGGTGGCGGATGTCGCTTTCCACGATCAGCCGGTTGGTATTCTCCAGGTGAATCCAGAAAAACACCTCGAAGAGCAGCGCGCTTTCCCCAAAATCCCGGAACACCACGAACGGTTCCGGTTTTTTGAGAATCAGGCCATGCTCGTCCACGGCTTTTTTCATGATGCGGAACACGTCCCGCGGAGGTGAGCCGTAAGCGACGCCCAGCGCCACCGAGGTCCGGTACATGTCGTCGCTCAGGGTCCAATTGATCACCTTGTTTTCCAATATTTTGCTGTTGGGGAGCAGCACGTCAATATTGTTGAACGCCCTCACCTGGGTGCAGCGCGCCCCTATCCGCACCACGGTGCCCATCGTGCCGTCCATATCGATCAAATCGCCCACGCGGATGGGCCGCTCCATGAGGATGATCAGGCCGCTGATGAAATTGTTGAAGATGGTCTGCGTTCCGAAGCCAATGCCGATCGCCACCGCGCCGCCTACCACCGCGAACATGGTCAAGGGGATTTGATAGACGTGCAAGGTGTAAAACGTCAGTACGATCAACAACAAGTAAAACGACATCGGTTGCAGGGTGATCTGGGCGCTCTCGTGCACCCCCAGGCGTGACAGGATCCGTTTCAGGAGGACATAACTGAAAAAGCGGATGGCCAAGATCCCGATGGCAAAATAGAGGATGATCGAGATGATCGTGCGGATACGGAACGAGGTTTCCTCGGTGGAGCCGTCCTCGAGCGTTGTCTTGTAAACATAGATCTCCGTGTTGAGGATGTCCTCGAATTTGTCCCCGGCGTAGGCCAGCCAATCGCTCAGGGACCACGATTTATAAACCTCGTCGATCTCGGAGATCAGCTTGCCGTAATCCCGCTGCAGTATGGCGAGGCTGTTTAGAATGTCCTGGACGAAGGAGATCTGTTTTTCCATGGACGCCTTTTGTTCATCCATCCATTTCACGAGCGTCTTGGAAGGCTCCATCAAGGAATCCCGCCGGGTCAGCAGATTGATCATCCGGTTGCGAAGGACCGACATGTAGACGTTCAGGCTGTTATCCCGTTCCTTCAGCAGATCCAGCGCCTTTACGGCTTCTTGCCGCCAGGGGGTGATTTGACCACGCTCCGCCGTGCCGTTGATGATTTCAAACCGTTGTTTCCAAACCCTGCGCCGGTCGGGTAACCAGGAGAGGCGCGTTTCCATCGTGCTCACAGCCACCTGCGCGGCTTCGCGTTCCAACCGGCGGGCGTTGATTTCTTCCTCCTTTTCGGGTGTGGAAGCGGGATTGTCCAGCAGATCGGCCAGTTTTTTGTCCGCGGCTTCCAGAGCCTTGCGTTGTTTCTCCATTTCCTCCTTGAGGGTGGCCTCGCTCTTGTCATACTGCGCCAGCTGGGCGTCCAGGTCGGCTTGGGTGAAGAAAACCGTCTGCTGGATCCACCGGATTCGTTCTTCCATCCATTGCAAGCGAAGTTTGTACGTTTCCACCCGCGCTTGGGCGGCCTTCGTCTCCAAGTCCCGTAAGGTGGTGATTTCCTGAGCCATCTTACGGTCCAGCAGGGCGGTGCGTAGCTGAACTTGCAGCAGAGCCGCCGCTTCCGGATCCGGATTGGCGTCCAGCGTGTCCTTGACCCGCCGGTAGACCGCCGCTTTTTCCTCCGACTGCGCAAGGGCCCGCTTCTGGATATCCTGGGCCGTGTTCAAAATGCCGGAAACACTCTTTTCCTGGTCTTTTTCCGCCTTCAGTTCGTCACGGAGCCGGTCGAGCTGGACATACGAATACGGTGGTTTCTCATCCGGTCCCTGCATCCGGATCTTGTCCAAGTTGTCCTTGGCTTGTTTCAGTAGTGTTTCCGCACCCGCGACCCGTTTCAACATGCTGAGCTGTTGGCCCTCGATCTGCGCGATCTGGCTCAGCAAATCGATTTGTTTTTGAATCTCCGCCAGGACTTCCGGCGGGCGGACCGGGGGCGACGCGTCCAAGATTTCTTGCAGCGAACGGAGTTCTTGGGTTGCCTCGCCGATCTTGGCTTGGATACTTTCGGGTGTGATTTGCCCCGGCACGGGCGCGGTCACCACGGATACAGGGGCCGGCGCCGCAGTTTCCGGCTTGGGCGCGGTGGGCTCCGGTTTGGGCGCGGTGACCTCGGGCTTCGGTGGGACCGGCTCAGGTTTCGGCGCGGCGGATTCGGCGTTGGCGGGGGTAACCGCCCGCGTGGCTGGATTCACCGGGGCGGTGGCGGAAGGGGGGATGTCCGTCGACGGCTGCTGCGCCCCGGAATCCATCACCCCGGTTCCCATCGACAGCCAGGCCAACAGGAACGCCAGGGCTCCGCGGGATGGAATCCATCGGCCGATCAAGGAAAGGAGACCGTCTTTTTTGTGATGCATGATGACAGGTTCCCTCTGGTCCGCAGGATTCCTGGACACGTCTCGCCAATGGGCCTCGGATAAGGATCCATGGTTTGGCAGAGACGGCGCCACGGATATGGGAATCCGTGGATACGGCGAAGGTGGAACTCCCCGCAGCAAGGAGACAACGGTTGTGGCATCCTCCGGGAGGAAAATCCTTGGAATCGATACCATGGTCTGGCTCCCTCAATCCTGTTTTGAATACCATCCCATCCGTTGGACGGCACAAATCCAACTATTGCATCTAGACAATCCATTTCAACAAAACTCCCGCCCCCATCCGCGGATCAATACAAGAACCACTCGATGATGCCGGTATCCGGTTCCTGGAAGGGTCCCGTCTCCACTTTCGCACCGGGAATCCACTGATACGAGGAAAAGCCACCGGTCAGGTTCAGAAGATTGGTAAATCCCTTCTCATTCAAAAATTGGACCGCCCGCGTACTCCGGTTTCCCGATTGGCAATAAACGAGGATGGGACGGTCCGTGGGCAGCTCCATCCATCGCTCTTGCAGGATTCCACTGCTCCAAGGCAGCAGGCGGGCGCCGGGGATATGACCCCGTTCATATTCCGTATTCTCGCGCACATCCAGGATCAGAACCTCGGGGACGCCCACGTATTTCAACGCTTCTTCCGGCGCAAGGTTAACGATGGAATAAAACAGAATGGCCATCATCAAGGGATTCGCGCCACCCGCCAAAAAGAAGGCGTCCGGTATCATGAACAGATCTCCTCTGATTTTCGTAATGATCCTATTTTGCCTGAAAACAGGCCAAGCGAGAAGAAAAATCTTACATCCAATTCGGAAAAAGGGGATTCATCCGGAAAGGGGAGGATTTGTCCATCCGCTTCAGCGGCAGGCGGATTTATCCGACGGGGAGTTTTCCCGCACGGGATCTTGCAGAAATTTGTAAAATCCCCGCTTTTGCAGCCACCGCACGCCCATGATATCCCACAATCCAACCCACAGACGGTTGTGGATGGAGTACTTGGTGGTTCCCTTTTGCCGGGGACGGTGATTCACCGGTTGTTCCAGGATCCTAAATCCCTGGTCCACCGCCAACGTCGGCAGAAACCGGTGCAGCCCCTGGAAAAGCGGCAGATGCGCCACGCATTCCCGCCGGAACGCCCGGAGAGAGCAGCCCACGTCCCGCACGGTTTTCCCCGTCATCCGGTTGCGGAAACCATTCGCGATCCAGGACGCGATGCGCCGTTTCCAGCTATCTTGCCTTTCCCGCCGGTAGCCGTTCACCATGTCCGCCTCGCCATCCAAAACACGCTGGACCAGACCGGGGATGTCCCGGGGGTCGTTCTGCCCGTCCCCATCCAGGGTCACGATCACCCGGCCGCGGGCGCGTTGAAATCCCACCCACAAGGCCATCGATTGTCCCCGTCCGGGTTGGAGATGCACGGCCTGGTGCGCCGGTTTTTCCCGGGCGAGGCAGTCAAGCCATTCGCCGCTGCCATCCACCGATCCGTCATCCATCCAAAGCACTTCCCATGTCCAGGAAGTAGCGGACAACACACTCTCGAGTTCTCCGGCCAGTGCGGGAAGATTCTCCACCTCGTCCCGCACCGGGATAACCACGGAAATATCCAGGATGTCGCTTGTTGGAGGCATAATTTTTTCATGGATCGCTATAGGATGGAGAATATTGTAATCGCCGCCGGGGTTTATTAAAATGACTATTTTTGTTTTGTGAATTTAATTTTTGATATATGAAATTTACATATTACAAAGATAACAGGATTCGTATTCAAATGGCTTGATCTGGAGGATAAACCTTCTATTCCTTCTCGCTCGGGAAGAGGATTACGTTCTGTTGAGTTTTCGACATGAATGAGTTACTGAAATGCGGGATGGCCGTGCCAGCGCCAACGGCGCTTTTAAACTAGCCCAGGGCTTCAGCCCCGGGAGATTGCCGGGACCAAGGTAACCCATTTCCTCTCCCTCTGGGAGAGGGTTAGGGTGAGGGAAGCCCTGAACGGGCGCCATATTGGCTTTTCGTACAATCGATGAATCCGTTCCGTTTGGGTAATTTGATCGACACTGGAAAAACTCAACAGAACCTACGGTATTCTGGAGGATTGAACGTATTTGGATTCCTCATGGATTGGGTCATGCGGCTCAATACGGTTTGCCGACCCGGTACGGCTTGGAAGTGTCGGATAGCAATCCACGCAAGGTATAGAGCTGGATCAATCCGCGGTTGACCAGCAGTTCGCCGGTTCCCAGTTCCGCGATGCCCGAATCGCCGGCCCCATAACCGCCGCGCGCCGCCGATTCGATGTCCGGGAAATAATAATCCGGCCAGTTCTGCTCGGTGTTGTCGCAATAGCCGAACATGTAGGCGTGGGGCAGACCGGCCCGCGCGCGCGTATCCACCTGGAATTTGTGAAACGGTTCACCGGGCAGGGTGAGGATGCCGATCTCCCCATTGATCAGCACGGCGGTGGTCCCGAATTTCAACAGTTTGTCCTTGTCCGGCGCCCAGCGCTGGTGGACCTGGACGGTCTCCACGGACGCGCGCAGCTGGCGGGATTCACCCCGGACCGGTTTCATTTGTTCGAGCACCGCCAGCACTTCCCGGGCCAGGAATCCACCCATTTTTTCCACCGGTTCGAAATCTTCCTCGCGGCCTTCGCCGCGCGCCATGAAGAGGGGATTGATGTCGCCCGCGCCCCCTTGCGCGAAAAGGCACAGAGCCTGGCCGCCCAATTCCTTCTCCACCGCGCGGTACATGGCCCCCACGTAATCCGCCGAGATTTTCAAATTGTTGGGCCCCATCACCACCGCGTGGCAGCCGTAATGGACGAGCACCGCCCGAACCGCGCCCGCCTCATCGGTGACGCGGATCACGCCGGCGGTGGGATCGACCGGCCCGAAGGGGATGCGCTCGGGATTGTCGAACAGGGTGGTGGACAAGCCGTCGGGATCGCGGCGCAAGCGGTTGTACCCCAGGGTGATGGAACCCTCTCCCGCGGCGACATAAGCCGGAAACAAGTGGGCTTGCGCTTCCTGGATCGCCTTCAGGATGCGTTCCTCGACTGTTTTCTTCCAGGGCTTATCCGCCGAGGGGAACGGCGCGTCCAGGAACGGCCCGGCATGGGTGTGGCTGCAGAGCAGCAGGAGATGATCGATGCCCAGCGGCTTCATCTGCTGGTGCAGCCAGGGTGACTGAAATTCGCAGACATCCCAGCTGACCAGCGCGACGGTGGTTTCGGTGGATTGGAGGATCAGCACCTTGGCCATCAGCGGATCGTGCACGCCGTTGGCCCCTTCCGTGCGGCTGGAGTAGCCCCACATCGGGCAACCCAGGGGCGGAGTGATTTCCACTTGGGCGGTTCCCGCCTGGATGGCGGGCTGGGCATATGCGGCAAGGCAGGGAAAAGCGAAGATTGTCAATTGTACAAGAATTAATAATCGTTTTTTGAACATGATGGCTCTCCCTAGGCGATTCAAGGTACAGCATGGTAACTGATTCGCCGGTACGATGGCAAGCGGGGGTGGGCAAATACCGGAGATGGAATGGGCTGGTTGTTTGTGATGGACGGGGCATGAGGCCATGTGCCCCTCTCGTTTTCAATCCCTTCCTCAGGCCTGGGGGGAGGAATCTGCAATGAACAATAATGGCGAAATGAACTGGAAGGACTTAGCAAGCAGCCTGCCTCACCTGTTGACCGGGATTTCTTTATGATAGCGTGATGAAGCTTCTTGAATCACATACCTTGGGGAGGCCGCCATGAACGAAGTCCAGCCGGTCAAGGCCGCGCAGCGTCTGGTGTCGTTGGACGCGTACCGCGGAGCGATCATGATATCACTGATTTCAGTGGGATTCGGATTTTCCGCGTTCGCCGGGCATCCGTATTTGGATTTCCTGGCCCGGCACACCGAACATGTTCCCTGGAGCGGATGTGTTTATTGGGATCTGATCCAGCCCGCGTTCATGTTCATGGCCGGCGTCTCGTTGCCGTTCGCCTACGCGCGGCGCGTGTCGTTGGGGGAATCCCATGGGCGCATCGTATGGCATGCCGTGCGGCGCGCCGTGAATTTGTGCTTGGTCACCGCGATTTTCTGCTCGATCCAGGAAGGATACCCCTCCTTCAGCCTCGTCAATGTCCTGCCTCAAATCGCGATCGGCTATCTCCTGACCTTTTTTGTGTTGCACCGGAGTTATTGGATCCAGGGCGTCACCACCCTGGTAATCCTGGTTGTCTATACCATCGTTTGGATTTTGTATCCCGGAAATGGTCCAGACGGGCCGTGGGCGATGGGCAACGTCAACATGGGTTCTGATTTCGAATTATGGCTGATGGGACATTATAACGCGGGATATTGGGTTTCGTTGAACGCGATTCCCTCCACCTCGCAGATCATCGCGGGGGCGATGTGCGGGCGGCTGCTGGCCGAAAACCGGCCGTCCGGCGAAACCATGAAGATCCTGGCCCTGGCGGCAGCCGTCTTGATGGCCGCCGGCTGGCTGCTGAGTTACCAGATCCCGATCATCAAGCGCATTTTGTCCGCCTCGTTCGCGCTGTACTCGACCGGCTGGGCGATTCTGTTTCTGCTATTGTTTTACTGGGTCGTCGAAGTCCTGAACTTCCGGAAATGGACCTTCGTGTTAGTTGTGGTGGGGATGAACTCGATCACCGCGTACATCATTTTCCAATTGTTCCGTGGCTGGATCGACGGTTCCATCCTGGTATTCTCCCGCCCGCTGATCGAGGCGCTGGGAGCGTATGGCAGCGTGTTGCAGTCGTTCCTGGTCCTGGGCGCGCAGTGGTATGTCCTGTATGTCTTCTATAAGCACAAGATATTTTTCAAGGTCTGAGCCTCTCAATTCGAGCGCCGGGAAATGGCCGCAAGCGTCCGTAGGCATCTAGATTCTCAATGACTATCACGCGTATATGCCATCCAAATGCCCGGGGATTGCAGAAAAGAAGGTAATCATCCCCCTCTCCCTCTGGGAGAGGGCAGGGTGAGGGAAATTCATAAGAACGGATCTTGGTGACAATTTGGATTACATGAAAAAAAGACGAATCCACAAATCCAATGAATCCTATTTGGGAACTGTTTGCCGGTTTGCAGCGCGGCTATTGAGCGCCAATGGCGCGGTTTGAGTAGAGCCCAGGGCGTAAGCCCTGGGAAAAGGATGACCAAAAGAATAATTCCCTCTCCCTCTGGGAGAGGGTGAGGGTGAGGGAAGCCCTGCTAGGGCGGAATTCATGTTTTCTCTGCGATTGAGTAAACAGTTACCCTATTTGTTCATACAGGAGATTGTCCTATCATGAACGAAACAACTCGTAATGATCCATCCTTGAACCGGCGTGAAATCTTCCAGATCGCGGGGCTTGGAACATTCGGCTGGATGGCGGCCGCGTCGATCCAGACCGCCGGGGTTCAGGCGGCCGCGGAAAGCGGAGAAACGCCCGCGCTGGCGCCGTTGAACCGCTTTCCCCGCCTGCTGCAGGAATACTACACGGACCAGGTCCGGCAGGTGGAGCAACGATCCCTCGCGCGCAAAAACGTCCTGCAAACGAAGGCCGAGGCGGAAGCCTATATCGCGGCCGTCCGGGAGAAGATCCAAGCCTGCTTCGGACCGTTTCCGGAGAAGACGCCGCTCAATCCCCGGATCACGGGCGTGGTCGAACGCGGCGCCTATGCCATCGAAAAAGTCATCTTCGAAAGCCGGCCCGGCTTTTTGGTGACCGCCAATCTCTATCTGCCCAAGGGACGGACGGCTCCCGCGCCCGGTGTCGTGGGCGTCTGCGGCCATTCGAGCAACGGCAAGGCCTACAAGGAATATCAAGGATTCGCGCAGGGGCTGGCCCGGCTGGGCTACGCGGTGCTTATTTTCGATCCCATCGGCCAGGGCGAGCGGCTGCAATACCCGGACGGGAAGGGCGGTTCCCGCGTGGGGATCGGAGTCAGCGAACACCTGTACGCCGGAAACCAGCAATCCCTCGTGGGGGAATTTTTCGGCGCGTGGCGGGCGTGGGACGGCATCCGGGCGCTGGATTATTTGCTGACCCGGAGTGAGGTGGATTCCCGCTTCGTGGGCGTGACCGGCAATTCGGGCGGCGGCACGATGACCACCTGGCTGTGCGGCGTGGAATCGCGCTGGGCCATGGCCGCGCCCAGCTGTTTCGTGATGACATTCCGCCGCAACCTGGAGAACGAACTGCCCGCCGACATCGAGCAATGCCCGCCGAAAGCCCTGGCGCTGGAACTCGACCATGACGATTTCATCGCCGCCATGGCTCCCAAGCCGGTGATTTTGCTCGGCCAGGAAAAAGACTTCTTCGATGTGCGCGGCTTGAACGAAGCGTATGCCCGCCTGCGCCGCTTGTACGGTTTGTTGGAGGCCGAACAGCACATCGGGATCTGTATCGGCCCCGGGTATCACGGCTATTCCCCAGAACTGCGCGAGGCCATGTACCGTTGGTTCAATGATGTGACCCACGTTTCCCAGGCCGCCACCGAGCCCGAATTGGTTATCGAGGACGATCAAACCTTGTGGTGCGCGCCCGGCGGCCAGGTGGCCAATTTGTCGTCCCGTACCGTGTTTTATTTCACTCGGGAAAAATCCCAGGCCCTGGCCCGGACGCGGGAGAAGAAATCTGGCGAGGCGCTGCGGCGCGCGGTGCTGGATATCTTGAAGATGCCCGAACGCGCCAGCGCTCCTGACTACCGGATCCTGCGTCCCCTGCCGGACCGCGGCTATCCGAAAAACCGCGCCCTGACCTACGCGGTGGAAACCGAACCGAAGATCTGGTCCGTGGTGTATTACTTGTCGGACGAATCCTGGATGTCCCGGTCCCCGAAAATCGGCGCCCGCGCGGTGTTGTATGTTCCCCACCTGTCCAGCGACGCCGAATTGCGGGAGGAAAAATGGATCGGGCAACTGATCCAGGATGAAGCGCCGGCGCCATTCTTCGCCTGCGACCCGCGGGGCATCGGCGAGTCGCTGCCCAACACCTGCGGCGCTGATTTCCGGGATCCCTACGGGCCGGATTATTTCTACGCGGTCCATTCGCTGATGCTGGACCGGCCTTACGTGGGCCAGAAGACCTTTGATATTCTGCGCGTTCTGGATTGGCTGGCCGATAATGGCTACACCGAGGTCCACCTGGCGGCCGCGGGTTGGGGGGCGATCCCCGCCACGTTGGCCGCGCTGCTGTCGGAGCGGGTGGTCCAGGTGACGTTGAAGAACGCGTTGACCTCCTATACCGATATCGCCGAGACCGAATCCTACAAGTGGCCGCTGTCGTGCCTGTTGCCGAACGTCCTGGCCGCGTTCGACCTGCCGGATTGCTACCGGGAGTTGGAATCGAAAAAACTGCGGATCGTCGATCCCTGGGGCGCCGCCGGGGCGTGAAATTCCATCCCGTGTAGTGCATTTCATGAATCGGCAAAAAATAAAAGAATAATAGGGGCACGTTGCAACGTGCCCCTACGGGATCGTCATGTTTTGAGTCTCCTCATGACGCGTCATGCTCGATTCTCCACAATCCCAGTTGCTCTTTTCCAAGGGTGAGGACTTTTACGGGCCGCAGGCCGGGAGGCGGAGTGGTGAAAAACGTCTCGAGGAACTCCGGCTCCACGTAGGGATACAGCCACCGGCCCCGGGGCAGGACCAGCCACTTCGCGCCCAGGACGCGGGCCTTGTCCATGACCATGGTGGGAGTGAGAGGCGTTGGTCCGTTCCAGAACGGATCCCGCCGGTAGGTTCGGTCATCCAGATTGTATTTCGCCAGGTAGAAGAAGACCGGCTCGTTGGCCATGGGGGCGTAGATGACATCGCCCGCGGTGGTGTCCCGGCTTAGATCGATCACCAGTTCCGGATAAGGCAGGTAGCATTCATCCCAGTTGGAATAATTGATGTACGACCGATCGCCCATGGCGCGGCCCACGTGGCGGAAATCCGGATGCCGGTCCGCGAAGAGGCAGGTCCCGAGCAAAAACACGGACAAGACGGCCAGGGCAACGCGTTGGGGGATCCGGCTCCGGCCGCTGAACCAGCCATCCCAGGCCCAGGCGGAGATCACGATCAATCCCACGTAATAAGGCAGGGCTTGGCGCACATTGCCGGCGGCGGCGGACATGCTGGTCAGCACCCAATGCGCGCCGATCCATCCCGTGAGAATCCAGAACGGCCGCCGGTTGGGGCGAAACGGCAACACGATGATCCCCGCCAGAAAAAGCAGGGCGATGGGCCAGGTGACGCCCGCGGGGATGGCCGCCAAGTTGCCCAACAGCCGGGCGGGAGTGGGGAAAACGAGGGTAGAGGGCATATCCGAATTGAATCCCGCGAGTTGCATGTAGAGCACCAGCGTGACGCCGGGAATCACGCAGGCGATGAACGAGGCAAACAGATGGGCAATCGTACGCGAATGCTTGGGAAAGCAGAAATCATACGCGGCCATGAAGGCGAAGGCGGGCATGAGGCTCACGGCGGTATGCTTGTAGAGGCACGCCCATGTGGCGCACAGGGTCCCCAGGAGCAAATCGAGTTGATATTTCCGTTCAACAAAGCGGATCCAATAGAAGAAGGCGGCGGAGATGAAGAATAAAATCCCGCCTTCGATCATGTGCGTGTTGCCGTAATGGAAAACCGGCGGCAGGAAAACAAACTCCACCGCCGCGCACCGCGACCCCCATTCGCCGCCAAAAAGCCGGGCCAGGCGGTAGAGATACCACGCCCCGCCGAAGGTGAAGAGGATCTGCACGGTCCGGC
This sequence comes from bacterium, assembly GCA_041946805.1. Lineage (GTDB taxonomy): Bacteria > Hinthialibacterota > Hinthialibacteria > Hinthialibacterales > Hinthialibacteraceae > JABLXU01. The sequence goes on along the minus strand of JBHGBC010000003.1, from coordinate 56,023 downwards.
CGATCCATTCGTGCAATCCGAGAAATAGGTAGAGCGGGGTGAGGATCAGCTTGGACAAGGGTTGATAACGGAAAAGGGTCTGCAGATCGCCGAAGCGCTCGGGAAATTCGGTTTGGAGCAGCACCGCGGCATAGCCCGCCGTTACCCCCGCCAGGATCAACAGAGTGAGGAACAGGTGAGTGGCTGCCCAATCGGCGATTGATTGAACTCGTTGGATTGACCGGTATCGAAAAGCCGGCATGAGAATCCAAACCGCGATGGCGCCGATAAAACCCAGCGTCAACACCGGCTGCATGGTCAATCCCGCCGCGTCCGACAGGGCCTTGACCACCCGGTGCGCCACCACGCCCGGCACCGCCGCATGGTCGATGGTGTCCAGGCCCGTCAGGATGGGTAAATTCAAAAAGGGAATATGCAGAACAAACGCGGCGCCGAAGAGAAGGACAAAGAAAGCGCCATCGCCGGTGGGCTCGTGAGGATGTGTTATATTTTCAAACTGGAACGATCCGAGCCAACGAAACAAAAGGGAGAGGGCGGTGAAGATGGCGAAGATCACGCATAGCGCAATGGCGCGGTTTTGGGTGGTTCCCGGCAGGTACCAGAGAGGATAGAGGAAAAAATTCATCCACCAGACGAGAACGAACAGGAAAATCGGCATGGCAAAAACATTGGTGGAATCAGGGCAGCGGGAGGCATTCATGATGGTTTCCGCGCCTGGACCTGGAGGGAGCCGGACACTTCCCGGATGAGGGGGACTGATTCTAAAAAACGTCCCACACGGTCGGCCCAGGGGATCAGGGATTGGGGGATCAAGGGGTGCATGAAGTCGTAGGGGCGGACACGCACATCCGTGAAATCGGCCTCGCGCAGTTGTTTGGCCAGAGACCAGCGGAAAAAGGCGGTCTCGTCCTCGGAATTTTGCAGCCAGGCCCCGATGGCGCGGATGTTCTTCTCGATGGCCACCTGGGGATTCATCATGTTTGGCTCGGAGAACCACAGCAGCCCCCCGGGTTTGAGCACCCGGAAGCATTCCCTCAAGGCGCGTTGCACGTCCAGGTGATGAATCACCGAGGCGCCCGCCATGGCGTCGGCGATACCGTCCCGCAGGGGGAGTTCGTAAGCATTGCCCACTTCGAACAACGCGTTGGGGTAATCCTGAAAGCGTTCGATGGCTTGTTGCACGCAAATGGGCGAGACATCCAGCCCCAGCAGGCGCAAGCCAGGGTGAAGATCGAGTAAGTGTTTCGTCAAAGCGCCGGTGCCGCAGCCCAGCTCGATCACCAGAGGATTGGTGTAGCGCGCGAGGGCCGTGCAGATCAGCTCGGCGCGGCGGCGCTTGCGCGACTGCCCGGCGGGCGTGGTGCCGCCCCACCAGACTTCGCCGGTTTCGCGGGCGAGCTGGTCGAAATGCTTCTGTTCCTTGATGGCTCTCGGATCGTCCATGTTTTGCGTGTGCTGATGTTTGATAGGATCGAGGATCATCCTATCCGGAACCGGAGGACCGAGGAAGAGATTCGGCGATTCGGAGACGAAACGTGATGTCTATACGGGAATGTCTATACGGGACTGGGGTGAAATGGTAGGATCACAGGGGAAAAGGATCGTAAGGTAGGGGCACGTTGCAACGTGCCCCTACTACAACAGATCTGTAGGATGGGTTAGCGCGTAGCGCGTAACCCATCAAATCGCCTCTCCCGGGCGAAAACCAGCAATTTACGCACATCTAATTAATATTATTTTCAACGATCGGAGTCTCTCATGGAAACGAAAACTCAGGTCACACGGAGAAAATTTTTGGGAACCACCGGGGCGGCGGTGGCGGCCCTGCAGGCGGGAGCGCCGGCGGTGCTGGCCTCGCGCTCGCCCAACGACACCATCGGCGTGGGGCACGTCGGGCTGGGCGTGCGGGGTGGATCGCTGATCCCCGAAGTCGCCGGGCGGCAGCTGGGCGGCGGGATCAAAGGCACCCTGGTGACGGCGGTTTGCGATGTGTATAAACCGCATCTCGAAAAGGGCCTCCAGCGCGGTATGAATCCCAAGGCCAAAACCTACGTGGATTACCAGGACCTGCTGGCCGATCCCAATGTGGACGCGCTGGTGATCGCCACGCCCGACCATTGGCACTCGAAGATGCTGATCGACGCCGCCAACGCGGGCAAGGACATCTACATTGAAAAAGGCTGGACGCGGACGATCCCCGAAGCCAAGGCCATGCGCGAAGCCGTGAAAAAAAACAACATCGTGATGCAACTCGGGCATCAAAGCCGGGCGCAGGTGGCGGGCATCGTGGCGGCGCAGAAGATCGCGGAGGGGATTCTCGGTCCCGTGAGCCTGGTGCGGACGGGGCGTTTCGAGAACGGCCCCAAGGGCGAAGCCATCTGGCGCTGGTACGGCTGGTATAACTACTTCGAACGGCCTGATCCGGCCCAGGTGGTGAAGGACCTGGATTGGGACCGTTGGCTGGGGCCCGCGCCCAAGGTTCCCTTCAGTATGGAGCATTTCTGGCATTGGCGCTGCTATTGGAATTATGGGACCGGCGTGGCGGGCGATTTGCTCTCGCATGAAGTCGACTTCGTGCAGTCGGTGCTGCGGCTGGGGATTCCCGACACCTGCTTCACGTCGGCGCAGAACATCCTGCTGCAAGACGGCCGCGAAGTGCCCGACACCTGGAGCACGGTGTACGGCTATGAAAAGAAGGGCTGCAACGTGACCTTCGATTGCAGCATGAATTCCTCCTTCGTGCAGCCGCCCGAGTTCCGGGGCAAGGAAGCCATGCTGCGCTTCGATTCCATCGCCCAGTCGGTCGGCACGTACGACATCACCGTCGATGGCCGCTCGGGCAAGTACAAGGCCGAACTCGAATCCGGGAAGTACAAACCGGGCCAACCGTTTGAGAAGTTCGATCCCGCGAAAGCGCCGCAGGTGCCCAGCCACATGGAGGATTTCTTCAACTGCGTGCGCAGCCGGCAGAAGCCCAAATGCAACGAGGACGAAGCTTTCATCGAGGCGGCGACGCTGGTCATGGCGGTCACTTCGCTCAAGGAAAAACGCCAAGTGCGCTGGGACGCCGGGAAAGAGGACGTGGTCTGATCCAACCTGGCCAGCCCGCGCAAACCGGCGGAACAGATGCTGGTGCAATGCCGTCCCCCGAAGGGGATTCCGTAGGTTGCGCGAGGTGGGATCTGAAATCCGGGGAGCTGTGGCGTGCTGAAAAGGCTTACCCTCACCCTGACCCTCTCCCAGAGGGAGAGGGAAGTGTTGCTTGAATCGTTCATTTCCTAGGGCGTTGCCCGGGGCTGGCTTCGGGCGCGCCGTGGGCGCGTGCATCCCAATCCTGAATTCCGGTGAATTATGCTTACGAAAGATCTACCGAACCGAGCCGCTTGGGTGTGCCTGGGGCTGTCCGTCCTGTGGTTATCTCCCCCCGGTTTCGCCGTGGAATATACCGTGGGGCCGGGGAGGACGTGCGCGGAGATCGAGGAAGTCCCGTGGGAAGCCTTGCAAGCGGGGGATACGGTCACCATCCACTGGCGGGAGAATCCCTACTTGGCTAAGTTTGTCCTATGCGCGCGGGGAACCCCGGATCAGCCCATCCACGTGCGCGGCGTGCCCAACGGCCAGGGGATTTTGCCGGTGATCGACGGCCGCGGCGCCGTGACCCGCAAGCAGCTCAATTATTGGAATGAAGTCCGGGGCGTGATCAAAATCGGCGGGGCCAATCGTCCGCCCGACACCACCCCGGCGTACATCACCGTGGAAAACCTGGAGATCCGCGGCGGACGGCCTCCCTATGAATTCACCGGGCGGGACGGCCGGACAACCTACAGCGATAACGCGGCCGCGATCTTCATCGAAAAAGGCGAATTCATCACCATCCGTAACTGCATTCTGCACGACTGCGGCAACGGTTTGTTCATCGCGGCTGCAACCAGGGACGCAGTGGTCGAGGGCTGCTACATTCACGACAACGGCATCGAGGGCAGCTATTATCAGCACAACACCTACACGGCGGCGGCGGGGCTGATCTATCAATTCAACCGCCTGGGCCGGCTGCGTCCCGGCTGCGGGGGCAACAATCTCAAGGACCGCTCGGCGGGACTGATCGTCCGCTATAACTGGATCGAGGACGGCAACCGCCAGCTGGACCTGGTGGACGCGGAAGACTCGGAACACCTGCGCTCTGATCCCCGGTACCGGAGCACGTATGTGTATGGCAATGTCCTGATCGAGCACGAGGGCGGGGGGAACAGCCAGATCGTCCATTACGGCGGCGATTCGGGCCGGCCGGACTGGTACCGGAAAGGGACGCTCTACTTTTATAACAATACCGTGGTGTCCACCCGGGAGGGCAATACGACCTTATTCCGGTTGTCAACGAATGACGAACGGGCGGAATGCTGGAATAATATTCTCTATGTGACCGCCGGTGGCGGCCGCCTGGCCCTGATGAATGAATCGGGCACGCTGAACCTGGGCCGCAATTGGATCAAAACGGGATGGGTGGCCACGCATGACGCACTCGCGGGCCGGATCAGCGGTACCGCGAACCTGTTGCGGGGATCGAATCCTGGTTTCATCAATCTGGAAGAACAGGATTTCCGGCTCGAAGAGAACTCTCCCGCCGTGGACCAGGCGGTGGAGTTGCCGGATCCCCTGCGGGCGGAGCATCCCATCGAATGGCAATATGTTCCTCACCAACAGCGGGAGAAACGTCCCGAGGACGGCCATCTGGATTTGGGAGCCATGGAAACACCCGAGCCGCCGGAAACCCGGGTGCGGACGGAATTTCTGAAATAACGTTTCTTTTTTGTTACTATTGCCCGGTTTGCAGTTCAGCGTTTGAGCGCCCACGGCGCGGCATGAGTATAGCCCAGGGCGTTAACCCTGGGAGAGATAAAACAAGAGTAATGAATCCCTTCTCCCTCCGGGAAAGGATTAGGATCAGGGGAAACTACATTTTTTCTTAGAGAATGTAGGGGCACGTTGCAACGTGCCCCTACCATCACATCGGGCAGATGTTTCATATTTCCAGGATTGAAATCCTCGGCAATGCCATGAATCCCCGCTTTGGCGGGGATGATATCCAAACCGGGAATTATTCATGTCCTTTCTCCCCCAAACTTCCCATCAGAAAAAACTCGCTTTCGGACTGATTCTCGTCCTCCTCTACCTGGCGCTCGAAGGCCTGGTTGGCTCGATCTACAACAAGGAAACCGATCCCAACTTACGCGCGTTCGAGTGGGATTCGAAAACATTGTGGAAGTTAAGGCCGAATTTCCGGGGCCCCACGTACGGACACAATGTGCGTATCAATGCCGCCGGATTCCGGGGGACGGATGAGTACATGCTGGAACCCAATCATGCCGTGCGGATCATTGCCATCGGCGATTCCCGCACTTACGGATTCGAGGTCCCGGATGAATCCACCTTTTGCCACGTGCTGCAAACCGAGTTGCGCGGGAAGGGAGTGGACGCCGAAGTCATCAACGCGGGAACGCATGGCTATTCGGCGGTGCAGTGCCGGGCCAAGTTGGAACAATTGCTGGCTTATAAGCCGCGTGTGGTGGTTTTCTCCGCGGGCTACAACGACCGGCGCTATTTGCTGCTGACGCCGCCCGATTCGGAGGCCTCGTTCCGCCGCATCGCGTTCCTGCGGAAATGCGTGGAGGCGCTGCAATGGAGCAACATCCTCCACGCCGTGTCCACCGAACTGGGGATCCGGAAGCTGCGGAGCCTCCTCGACAATCCGCCGCCCCTGGACCGGGTTCCCATCCGGGTGCCGCCGGAGGTCTTCCGGGACGAGTTGCGGCAGGTGGTGAATATATGCCGGGAGAAGAGTATCCAACTCGTGTTTTTGATGATCGAACAGAATCCCAGCGTGTTCGAGCCGGTCGAGCGGGCCGCACGGCGGCTGGAGGAAAAACAGACCGCGGTGGCGCTGGAACTGTTGGAGAAAGCCGAGCCGGAGCTGCATGTCGCGGCGCTGGCGTTCTGCCATTATCTGAGGGGGACGGGTTACCGGGCCTTGGGCGATGAATCGAAGGCGCGGGAGTATTATGAAGCTCACAAGCCGCTGGGATCCCTGCACGGCGAGGCGGTTTTGCATCGCGAGGAACCCTATCTCGATATTTACCGGGAAACCGCCCGGGAATATGAGGTTCCCTTGGTTGACAGCCGCGAGGCCATTGGCCGGATCAACGATTACGTGAATGAGCCGGGAATCGATGCCTTTCTCGACCAGGCGGAAGAGAACGGTTGGAAATTGATTGACGACTCGGAAGCCATTCCCCGGCAAGACGGCCGGGTCACCGATCTGGAGAATTTCTTCCGGGCGCGCTTCATGGACGAATGCCACCTCGATCCGGTGGGGCACATCCTGATCGGCAAGGCCCTGGCGCGGGTGATTGGGGAGCGGATGTGATTTTATTATAAGGATATACAGGAGAAATAACGCGGTGTGAAAGGTGAAAACGCCTCAAAAGAGATTCCCTCGCCTTAGGCTATGTTGAATTTTTCTGGTTCATCCGACAAGTGCGTATTTTTTTTTCAAGCATGTTCATCCGCTTCTCAATCGGGCTGGCCGGGGAAATTACCCCCCAAATCCCCTCTCCCTTTGATAGAGCCCTGAGAGGATAAAATAAGAGTAATCAATCCCCTCTCCCTCTGGGAGAGGGCTAGGGTGAGGGAAATCCTTTAATCAGGGGTACTTACATTTCGTTTTTATCATTCGTGCGGGGTAACCATACCGCCGCTTCCTGGTTCCCCGCTTCCGCGGGGATCCAGGGCATTTGCCCCGGTTGGAAATCCTGAAAATCTAGATCATCTGGCCGATGTTATCGTCGGGGCACGTGGCAACGTGCCTCTACTTCCGGACAGGTAAAACATGGTCTTCCCTCACCCTCGATATAGTTCTTCAGCTGATCTTGGGATAGATCTCGCGCACGGCGGCGATGATCTGCTGGTTCATGGCGTCCGTGTATTTCGGACCCACGCGGATCAGCACGAACCGATTGAAGACATCCAGGGTTTGGCGGCAGCATTCCGGACCGTACTGGATGGCCTTGCCATCCGGTGAGTTGAACGAAGGCCAGTTTGGGTGCCGGGCTTGCTTTTGAATGACCGATTCCTCGAGGGGCAGCAGCACGGAACCCACCAGGGTGGCCGCCGGGACTTTCCACTTGTGCAGCTCGCTGATAAACCGGTCGCGGGATTCCCGGTTTTTCACCTCGATGCCGACCGCGTAGCCGGTGTCGCCCTCCGGATCCGGTTGTTTGCGCCAGCGCAGGCCGGGAAGATCCTTGATGCCGTCGGCGATGGCCTTGGCGTTGCGCCGCATGTCCTGGATCATCGTGTCCAGCTTGGGCAGTTGCGCGTCCAGCACGGCCCCGGTGAATTCGTTCAGGCGGAAGTTCTGACCGCCCTCGCTGCCGGCCTGGCTGGAGCCGGTCCGTTTCTCGAAGACCTCACGGAATATCCCCACATCGTGATAGCGGACGGCGCGTTCGTAGATCAATGGATTGCTGGTCACCACCGCCCCGCCCTCGCCGGAACTGATCATCTTGTTGATCTGGAAGCTGTAGATCCCCACGTCGCCCATCGAGCCCAGTTTTTTCCCCTTGTACGAGCCGCCCACTGCCTGCGCCGCGTCTTCCAGCACGGCGATTTTATGCTGGCGGGCGATCTCGAGGATCGGATCCATGTCGCAGGGGCCGCCCATCAGGTGCACGGCCAGCACCGCCTTGGTGCGCGGGGTGATTTTGCGCTCGAAATCGCGGGGATCGAGGTTGAAGGTTTCGTCGATGTCCGCGAACACCGGCAACGCTCCGGCGCACAGCACACAGGTGTAATCGGACCACCAACTGTAGGCGGGGACGATGACCTCATCGCCCGGCCCGATGCCCAGTCCCGCCACCGCGCAATCCAGGGCCGCGGTGCCCGAGGTCACCGCCAGCGCGTAGGGAACGCCCATGTAGTTCGCGAAGGCTTCCTCGAAATGCTTGGTCTTGACGGGCGCGCCGGGTCCCCAAAAACGGAAGGGCGAACCTTCCTCGAGCACATCGTTCAGCGCTTCTTTTTCCTTGGCGTCATAGTATTGCGACGAGACATAACCCGGATCGATCGACTGGAGGTTGACCGAGGCGATCGCGTTGAGAGACGCAGGATCAGCGAACGCGTCCCCGATCGTGGCGGTGGAGTACGCGGCCAGCCCGGCAGCCAGAAAGCTCCGCCGGGTAACCGGTGAGATTGAATTCAAAGGATTTGTGTTCATGGCCCCATTTTCCCCGTTCGGTTGGAATGTATGGAAACCTGGCTGAAGCCATGGTATAGGAATGGCAGGGAATTTCAACTCATGTTTTCGGATTCGGGGTACTTTCCCTGGCGCCGGACGGTTTACAGGAGGCGGGTTGATAACAAACAAAATCCCCATCCCCCCCGCTCAAGCAGAGGCCGGTCCTTTTTGGGGCCCATTCAATCCCATCAAGCGGTCTTCAGCATTTCCCCCTCGAATTCCGGGAAGTAATTCTTGATGACCTGGATATTGAACGAGCGAAAGATGGAGGTTTTCGGTTCCCGCCGCAACAGAAACTCGAAGGAGCGTTTGACCAGGTTTTCGGGATCGGTTTTGCCCCGCGTGAGTTTATGATAATACAGGTGCTCCAAGGTCACCCGGTGTTCCGTGAGGTCCGTTTCGTTCCCTACAACCACAGTAAACATCCAGCCTTGTTCATTCGCGGATTGATGGGTGATACGAATGGTTTCCATCGCCGATAGATCCTTCTCATGAACATTGGAAATTGTATTCCCTATAATGTTATATCAATCGCTGGGATTGTTACAATAGGAAAATATACATTTTTTGATGGGGATGAGAAAGATGGACGGGATTTCCGGTTCGGGTAATCCCGCCGGACCGCTTGACCCGGATTCGATTCTGTCGAGCTTTTCGTAGGCAATGATTGACCGAATGCAGAACTGGCATTTCAGCGCCAACGGCGCGGCATGAGCATAGCCCAGGGCGTTAGCCCTGGGAAATGGAAAAACAAGAATCCCAAGCCCTGTAAGGGCGGTATCAATATTTTCCTTGCTATAGTTGCCCCCCCATATAGGGTGGGATCAAAGCGCGGCGTAGCCCGCTGGCAGGATCCGAGTCACCGGAAGTGGACTCTGGATCGTTCACCCGGACTTCGTGGGCCGGGTGGGATACGGCACATCGTAGCCCTTGACGGCGTGCCAGATGATGCGGTTGAAGAGGTCCTCGTCGATCAAGTCTTCCTTGCTCAAGTCGAGTTCCAGGGATTTTTGCGCCCAATAGCGTTGCATGCCCGAGGTTTTTGGCAGCGGCGGATTCATTTCGTCGAGGGGGATGTTGTTTTTCAGGGCCTTGTAGGGGGTGAGATCGGGCTCATTCCGGAAACAGGCGCGCATGGGGGTGGCCAGCAGATCGAACTGGTTCATCGGGGGGAGGCCCAGGATCAGTTCGATGGTCTTCAGCATCCCCGGTTGGGTATACATCGTGCTGTCGACGAATCCCCGCCGGGTGTAGGGGGATATCACCAAGGCGACGGTGCGGTGGCTGTCCACGTGGTCGAGGCCGTCCTGGGGATCGTCCTGCACCACGAAAATGCAGGTTTTTTCCCAAAACCGGCTATGCGAGACCGCCTCGACGATCTGCCCCAGGGCCAGGTCGTTGTCGGCCACGGAAGCCCGGGGCGTGGGGCGGTCCGGCCGGGTGCCGCTGGTGTGGTCGTTGGGCAGCAGCAGGATGATGAAGTGGGGGAGGGACCCCTGGCGCTCGAATTCCCGGAATTCCTTCAAAAACTCCCGGACCCGGATCACGTCGGGCACCGTATTGGGGAAGCCCACGTAGGTGGGGCACAGGTACGGTTCCAGGCGTTTGAGTTCGGTCCGGGCGCGCATTTGGATCGTGTGGGTTCCCTCGAGATAATCCTTGTAATAGTCGAGGAACTGGGCCTTGGGCGGATCGAGTTCGGCCTGGACGAACTCGCCGTAATCCCGGAAAGTGAGCCCGTGGCGCAGGACGTTGTCCCAGATGAATCCGGTGGAGGCGTAGGCCAGGGGGTCGTCGCCGTCGTAGGGATAGCTGCGGGTGAAATCGCCGAAGAAGCGCTCGAGGTAGTCGGTTACGTAGGCCTCGTTGGTCCACTGGTGGCCGTCGGCGCTCAACACGCCGCTGCAGTAGAAATTGTCGAACAGCGTGAAGGTCTCGGCCAGCGCGTGATGGTTGGGGGTGACCTCGCGCCCGAAATGGACCAGCGAGGGATCGCCGTTGCCCTGGGGCAGGTCGCCGAAAACCTGGTCGTACGTACGGTTCTCCTTGATGATGTAGATCACGTGATCGAAGACCGACGGCTCGCCATGGCGTTCAGGGACGGGCACGGGGGCGATATCCGAGCGGGCCTTTTCGAGTTTGCGTTTCAATTCGGGCAGGCGGTTGTTATGGATGACTTTTTCGGTCATGGCGGCCAGTTTTTCCGGCTGGGGATAGGGAATGAACGACACCGAGCCGAGATGCTCGTGTGAATTCATGCCATGGCGCGAAGTCCTCTGGTTCAACGAGCCGAGGCCCTTCACGTTGGCGCAGAAGAGCAGATCCTCGCCGCGGTTGAGCCGCACCGCCCCGGGGTACCAACCGGTGGGGATGCAGCCCAGCAGGGCGGCGTTTCCATTGCCTTGGAGGAAGTCTTCGGTGGAGCCGAGCTGATAAACCGCCACGGCGTTATTGCCGCCCAGGGTGACGTAGAGTTTCGTCCCATCCTTCGAGAGCAGCACATCCGTGGGCGTGCTGCCGAACATCAGTTCGGGATTGGGGCGCGTGGTGAGGGTGTGGATCACGCTGTTTTTTTGCGTATCGATGACCGAGACGGTGTCCGAATTGGCGTTGGCCACGAAAAGCAATTTTTCGTCCGGTGACAAGGCCATGTTGCAGGGGTGGAGACCGGTTTCGATTTCGGTGATGACGGCCCGCTTGGCCAGGCCGATGACCGTTACGTTGCCACTGGAAGCCACCCCGGTCTCTTCATCGATCAAGGTTTCCGAGCCCGAGCTGCGAGCCGTGGGCTCGCCCTCCTTGGGCCGCCGGCCGCCCCAGTTGCTGACGTAAGCCAGGCCGGGCCGGGTGAGGATGACCGTAAAGGGGCAAATGCCCGTGTCGATTTGTTGAATCTCGTTGGTTTCCAGGTTAACGATGCCCAATGTGTTGTTGCGGGTCAACGTCACCAGCAATTCCTTGCCATCATTGGAGAAGGCCAGGCCGGCGGGCGCGGGGACGCCGCCGATGGCGGGCGGGGGCAGGACGATGGGCGTGTCCCAGGTGGCGATCCCATGGTCTCCGATGCGAGCGCGATGGATGCTTTTACTCGCGTCGGTGGTATAGATGGTCTTCCCATCCGGCGAGAACAGGATCCCGGTGACGCTATGCCCGCCGCCGGGCAAGGAGAGGGAAACGCGTATGCGGCGGGTATCCACGTCCATGAGGATCAAGTCCCGCCGGTTTTTGACCGCCAGGGTCTTTTCGTCGGGACTGAGGGCCAGGTCGACCGGCCGTCCGGGAAACGTGACCTGGAAACCCGCGGGATCGAGCAGCTGTTCGGTGGGAACATAAAACGAACCGTCCTCGTTCTCTCCCACCCGGGGAGAGGGGGAGGAGGCGGCGGGATTTTCTTGACACAAACCGGGGGAAGACGAGAGCAGAACGTACCAGAAGATCGATCGGGATAAGACGTGTTTCATGGCATCCGGTTCCTTTCGGGCGGGTGAGGCTTACTTATATCAAAAACCGGCAAGGAGTGAAAGTCGATGGTATGGCTTTCCCCGGACTGGTTTACCGGACGTGCGCCTCGTGGGGGGAAGACTGGGATTGGGTGACCGGCTGGGGCGCGAGCCGGCGCCAGGTCCAAAGCATCAAGGCCACGGTGATGGCCAGCAACAAGGCTCCTGTAATCTGGTGGGTGGTGGTGAAGATGACGTCCACGGCATGGGGAGGTTGATCGGGCAGCCGGGTCATCCCGGTGGCGGCCAGGGCGCAAAGCCCCAACACCAATTGCAGCGAGATGGCCTTCAGCAAGGTCAGGCCCAGGCGGGGCAGGACCGGCTCGTTGGGATAAAGCCCCCAGGCGCGCACACCGGTGATGATCGCGAGGGCGGCGACGATGGCCGCGGCGCTGATGTGGATGAGCAGGCCGTGGGCGATATGGCGCAAAATGGCTCCCAGCACCAGCTGAATGATCAGGACGCCGCTCAGCAGGGCGGTCAATACGCGGTCCGCGGTGGCCGAAGGGACCGGCTGGGGCGCGTGGGCCGCGATCCAGGCAGGCGATGTGAAAACCGCCATGGCGATCATCACCGCGAAGAAGATTTGGCCCAGGACGCCATGCAGAATGGCCAGCTGGATGCTGGGAGCGGTGTCCTGGGGCGACGCGCTCAGCGTGAACGTCCCGGTGACCCGCAAGCCTCCCAGGATCCCCTGGATCAACACCAGCAGCACGCAAACCAGGCCCAGCCACTTCACCCAGCGGCGGGCATCGGTCCGCCAAAGATGCAGCGCCATGACTACTGTGGTCAAGCCCACCAGCGAACCGAACAAACGGTGGGCGTGTTCATAATAGATGCCTCCGGTCATGCGCGACAGAGGGTACAGAAACATGTTGTACCCAAAGGAATTGGGCCAATCCACCACCGCCAGGCCGGCTTTGTGGCTGGTCACCAGGCCGCCGATGAAGATCAGGAAAAAGGTGGTCCCAGCGGCGGTCCGGATATAGAGGGCGGTCCAGTTCAGAGCGGCGGTTTTGGTGTACGCCCCCGCGAATGCCGCCCCCGCCGCCGCGACGGCCCCGCTGACCAGGTACGATCCGGGAATCCAGAGCAGGGCGGAAGGTACGATGCGGTTGGGCGCATCCCCGGTGATCAAACTGCCCAGGACCAGCAGGTTGAGCGTGGATGCGAGCAGGCCGGTGTAAAGGCCGCCGCGCCATCCCATGGGCGTATACCGTCCCGCCAAGTACCCCCCCGCCAGAAGGCAGAGCAATAACAGGAGCAGTAGAACCGCGCTGGGGACGAAGACGGGCGGGATGCGGCAAATGTATCCCACGGCCCACATGGCCGCCGTGGCGCCGAAGCCCAACGTCAACAAATCAGCCCGGTCCAGGAGTTTCAGGATGGGATTCACGGTGTTTACCTCATCATCATGAAATGGATCGTATCCTCCCTGCCCATCATACCCAGCGGCCGGTTCCGCGGGAACGGGAAGGGGGGATTCTTGAAGCGCGGGCTGTTCATGAATTTTCCTCCGCGATTATCCATGGATGCCGGATTAACAATCACGATTTTCTCCGGACCACCCCACCGGTCACCAACTGCTTCCCGCGTGGACACGACAATCCGTGCTGCCTTCCCTATCCCTCTGGGAGAGGGTCAGGGTGAGGAAAAGCTGGGTCGTGATGTGTCATCCTCCTGGTTGTCTGACATCCCGCGCCGGTATTCAACCACCCGGTTGACTCCCGAGGCGTATGGCCTCGTGCCCCTGCGGGAATGCCTGAACGATAACAGGTATCGATATTGGAACGGAAACGGGTTTTCCCCTCACAGCAGGTTTTGGTACGCCAGCCACAAGGCGCGGAAATATTTCAACACCATCACGGGATCGGGGCTGGTGTGGGGCAGTTCGGCCAGGCAGTAGCCCTGAAAACCGATCTCGTTCAGGCGGGTCAACAGGCGGCGGTAGGGGTAGCGTTCATTGAATAAATCGTTCACGTGGCAGGAAAAGATCTTGTCCTTGACCAGGTTGAAGTTGGAATCGAAGTCCTCGCCGGCCAGATCCGTGGCGTTGGAGTTCCAGCAGACGCCCACGTTTTTATGGTCCGCCACATCCATCATGGTTTTGATATGTGGCAGTTCACTGGTCCTGTTGCCATGGACTTCGAGGCGGATCTGGATGCCGTAATCTTGCCCGAATTCGCCGATCTCCCGCAGGGATTTGCCGATTTGCTCGAGAGTTTTTTCTTGAGGAACGCCCTCGGGAAAGCCGTTGGGCCGCACCTTGACGCCGGACGCCCCGACATCCCGGGCGAGCCGGATGTACTCCTTGGTGGCCTCGATGTCCTTGCGCAACTTGTCCTGGTCCGGCGTATGGTAATCGAAGGCGCTGCCCAGGCCCATCAACTCGACGGCGGAATCCTGAAAGCGCTTTTTCACCGCCGCGCGCTGCTCCTGGTTCAACGACACTTCCACGCCGTGGGCATGGGTGGTGCGCAGCTCGACGCCCTGGATCTGGGCCGCCTCGCAGGTTTTGATGATCGTCTCGATGTCCATGTCCTTGGCGAGATTGTAGGTCACGAGTCCCACCTTCATCCGGGAAGGCTTGGCGAATATTTCGGGTTCCGCTGACCGGGCTGACGGTCCGGCCCATGTCAACATGCCCAATCCGGCCCCGGCGGTTTGTAGCCATTGTCTGCGGTTTTGTTTCATGATTCTTCTCCCTCGTAAGCGGCGGTCATTGATTTCCGCGCATTCGTCCGTATTCGGCGGTCCTCATAAGAATAAAGGGATAAATGGGAAGAGGGGAAGCCCCGAAGCCGGTCAGGAAGTGTTTTCAAACTTCCCGATCGGTCCCCGGTGCAATGCAATCGGCAAGGGATCATCCGCCAGGGAAGGGAAGCGGTTGAGGATTTGATCGAAGCGGAGCAAGGTTTCCTGGCTGAGTGGCAACTTCTCATCACCGGCTTCCCCCACAAGTTCCATCAGGATGCTGCCATCCTGATACGGTTGGAAGAGGTAACGCGTGATCCGCGTTTGGTCCGGGAGAGCTTGGCGGATCCGCATGTCGATCTCAATTTCCAAAAGTACATCTTCAAACAAATCTGCCCGCTCCGGACGTTCCCGCCGGTGGTGGAACAGGCAGGCCGCCACCCGGTGATTCCGGGTATGATCGAAAACATACGCCGCGCGGATGGGATACCGCCGCGTGAATTCCTTTACGGGGGGGCATGACTGGGCGAGGTTCAGGATCACACGGGCGTCCAACCGGGGGTGATAACGGCGTTTTTCCCGTGTCTTTTCCACGGCGGTCAGTGTCACCAGCGGCAGGATTACGCCAAATGCGAAAGAGAGGGGATATGACACAAAGAGGGAATAGTGCAATCCAAACCGGAGCAGCAACGCCACACCGATATGCAGGACGAACAGCAGCACGATGAGGGATTTGATATTCCAGAGAAACGTTCGTTTCGCGGTGATGTCCCAGATCATCCATTTCAATGCCCGGTAAAGCAGAATAAACCACACCAGGGACGCGGGGATTTCGATCAGCCACAAGTATTTTCCCACATCCACCCAGGCGCCCGACATCCAGAGGCTGACCAGCAACAGGACCACCAGCAGCTCGATGAAGGAAAACGCCCGGCGGGTGGGAAATGAAGGTTCGCTTTTCATGGACGTGGTTTCCACCATACAGAATTTGTAACTGTTTACTCCTTTGCAGAAAATGTATGAATTTCGCCCTTTCAGGGCTTCCTTCACCCTGACCCTCTCCCAGAGGGAGAGGGGAAAACTCGGGCGGATACCTAGGTCCGCCCCTACCTTAATTCCCTCTCCCTAACCCTCTTCCAGAGGGAGAGGGGATTCAGGGTTGAGTCCCTTTCGTCCCAGGGCTTACGCCCTGGGCAAGACTCATGCCGCGCCGTTGGCCCTCAAAAGCAGCACTGCCATCCGGTAAACAGATACCAGAATTTAAATACGAAAAAAACAGGGGCACGTGATCACATGCCCCTGCGGTAAACAGTCCCGGGATCCCCGCTGGCGCGGGGAGGACAAACCAATCTCAGTTCAATGACATTACCGATTTTCTCCCATACCCGTGAGAAGGAATTACAGGCTGAAAGCCTGCGCTGCAAAGATGGGATTGCGGAAATCACCGGCTCAGGTTTTCGATGAAATGGATGCCGGTCTTGCCCGGCGCGGCGAGGTCGAGGTCGCCGTCCTGGTCCACGTCCACCACCTGGGTGTTCATGCCCACGCCCACGTTGTCATCATAGGTGACGATGTGCTTTAGGAACTGGGGATCAGCGCCTTTCACCACTTTGTACCAGAAGATGCACAGCGGCTCCATGGCGCCCGGATCCGCCCCGTTGTGGCCGCGGTAGCGTTTCCCGGCGACGATGTCCTGGGTCCCGTCGCCGTCCAGGTCCACCAGGATGGGGCAGTGGATCTGCGAGAACGTGTTATCGATGGTGTGCTCGATCCACGCCTGCCGTCCGGCGCTGTCGCGGGTTTGTTCGAGCCAGAAAAGGCCGAAATCGTGGGCGTGCCCCCAGACGATGTCCGCCAGGCCGTCCTGGTTGAAATCATCCACAAGGAAGGGGATGCCCGAATGCGGCGCCTTGAAATTGCCGTGGAAAGTCCACGCCTGGGTGGCGGGCAGCAGGGGGCATTCGTACCAGCCGCCGGGAGTGAGCACATCGTCGCGGCCGTCGCCGTTGACATCGCCGATGCCCGCGCCATGGCCCCGGCCCTCCGCGCCGATGATCCGGCGCTCGAATCCGGACTCGCTTTTCTCCAGGCCCACGTAGGCGAAATAGGCGACGGGTTGGGTGTCATCGTAGCGGTTGACCAGGATGTCCGGGCGGCCGTCGTAATCCACATCGCGCAGCAGAATGCCTTCGGTGGAGGAAAGATCGGTGGCGATGACGTGTTCCTTCCAGAGTTGATCCAGGTTGTTTCCTCCCGGATGTTCGAACCACGACATGACCGGCGTGAACCAGCCGCCGGAAATGATATCCGGCCAGCCGTCACGGTTGACGTCCATGGCATACTCGCCGTAATTGCTGGCGTATTCTCCCTCGATGGCCACTTCACGCAGTTTGTGCTGGGTCCAGGCGGGCGCTTCGTACCAAAACGAGCCGCACGTGATGTCGAGCTTGCCGTCGCGGTTGATGTCGGTCACCGTGCAGCCCTCGCTGAGGCCGCCATCCAGTTGGTGGATCTTGAACTGCAGGGGTGAGGGCGCGGCCTGGTATTGCGGCTTCAGGTCCTTGATCTTGACGGTCCGGAACTCCACCACCTGGCCGCGGTAGGTCTCGCCGCCGTGGACTTGTAGTCCCACGCGGCCTTTCTTCGAACCTTCCAGCCGCGTGTCCACTACTTTCTGCCGGTTCAGATACACGACGATATGATCCCCATGGGTGACGATGTACATTTCATTCCACCCGGAGCGGTGCAGTTTCTGATTGGCCGCCACGTGCCGGAAAACGCTGCCCGTGGGGAACTCGTTGTCGGTGTCGGCGATCTGAATCTCGTAACCGTATTGCGAGGGACGCCCTTCGGTCCCCTTCGGCATGCGGATGCCCACGCCGCTGTTGCAGTTGGGGGTCATCCGGAATTCCACGAAGAGCGAAAAATCATCCCATTCGCCCTCGGTGAAAAGCCAGGAATCCTTGCCCACGGCCGGATCCTGCTTGCCGGTGAGGATTCCCTTTTGTACGGACCAGTCGCCTTCCCATTGTTCCGTCCAACCGGACAGATCCTGCCCGTTGAAGAGCGGCGTGTACCCGGCCGCGTCCGGAAACTGGGCCTGGGCCCCGGGGATTAACGCAATCCCAATTACCACAATGAGCATGAAACCAAACCGATTCACAGACGGACTCCTTTCGGATGCGTGGATAGAATGCGGAAACCGGAACTATCGTACCTGATCCGGGGCGGTGGGTGTAGGCAACGCCCCGGGAAAGTCAGGGGGTGGAGAAGAAACGATGTCCCTGTTAGTAGGGGCACGTTGCAACGTGCCCCTACATTATAAACAAGCCTACTTTTCTTTCCCTCACCCGGATCCTCTCCCAAAGGGAGAGGGGATTCGATGGTTGCTTTCCCGTCGTATGATTTCCGTAATAAACGTAGGATGGTGGTGTAGATGGGTTACGCTTCGCTAATCCATCCTACTGTCTCTTCCTCCATCCCAATGGCGAATCCACTCCCTCGATTCAGGGCTTTCCAAGCCGCGCTTATTTCACCATCGATGTTTCAATCACGGTGTCCTGGTTTTTGTCCGTGATCAGTTGGTAATGATAATACGGCTGGTCGCAGGCCGGCTCGCTGTTGGAGCCCGCATTGGCCACCCAGACCTCCAGCGTGGAGGGATGGAAAATAGCGTTGTGCAGATTGCCCTTCATCGCCACCGGCCGCTTGATCATTTCCTGCAGCAACGCCGCGTCCACCTTGCCGTAATTTTCCAACAACCGTTCCGCGAAGACCTTGTAACGGTCCTCGCCGGAGAGGATGACGCTGTCTTCCGGCGGGGTGTTCAAAAAGCCCAAGGTCTTGCCCTCCGCCGACTGGATCAGGGTCTGGACCGGGGATTGGACCAACTGGAAGCCCTTGACCAGCAACCGGTGGCCGCCGCTGTCGCCTTCGGGTGGCAGGGGGACGTCGAACATCCCGAAATTCTCGCCCGGCTTCACGAAATGGATCTGCTTGGGGGTGGAATAGAGGCCGCGCGCGTCGGGAATCTTGGCGTCGGAGATGACATAGAAGTATTCGCAAGTGCGGGGCGTGTCGTTGTAGATCTTCAGCGCCTCCTTGAGGGTGGAGGCCCGTTCGAGCGTGTCGCGCAGCAGCAGGCTCATGGGCATGCCGTCCCAGTAACCCTGGCCGGCGCCACCCATTTCGCCGATGGTGATCTGCTGGTCGTTCATGCCCGTGATGCTGCCGATAAAACCGGCGTAACTGATGTTGATGAACGCGTGGCCCTCGTCCGGCTCCACCAGCATCACCACGGCGTGGTCCTGCAAACCCGCCTCGGTAATGTAATCGAGGATGCGGACATGATAAAGCGATCCGTCCTTTGTGGCCTTGCCCATGAGGGCGATGCCGCTGCAATGAAACGCCTCGGGGAACAGGTTGCCGGCCAGGATCTCGTCGAAAGGCAATCCCGCCCCCTCGGCCAGGCCGCGCATCTCTTCCAGAAACCGCTCCGGGATATGCGGCGCGAGGCGGTTGTGCATCCCGCCCCGCAGCATCTTGTACATCATGTATTCCTTGGTCTGCCCCAACTGGGTTTGGTTGTCGATGATGCTCTTCAGGTTGGTCACGACCAGGTCCTTAAGCAGTTTGCCGTGCTGGTAACCCATCTCGCGGGGCGTGCCTTTCAAGTGCAGCACCCGCTGGCCGTCCACGATTTCGAGATACCCCCGGCCTTCCCGGGCGGCGATTTCCCCCCATCCGGCCGGAACCCACAGGGCCAGCAGGGGTAAAAGCAGAATTGAAAGAAAGCGGCGGCGTATCATGGTTTTCGATCCTTTTTTGGAAATGGGTTTTCCACGTAATTTTAGACTATCAATCCGATGGCGTGAATTAGGATGAATTCCGCCCTTTCAGGATTTCCTTCACCTTGCCCCTCTCCCAGAGGGAGAGGGAATTCAATGCCATGGCTATGATCCTCTCCGGGCAAAAGCTCTGGGATAGTTTAAACGCTACGTTGGCGCTCAGAAACTGTTCTGCAAACAGTAAATAGTTACAAATAACCTACTCTTCTCAACAGCCGATGAGAGAACAATCTTTCCCCTCTCCCTCTGGGAGAGGGCCGGGGTGAGGGAATTGGATAGGGGCGGACCTGGGTGTCCGCCCCATTCCTTGATGTTCTTTCGGTCCTTTTCGTCTATGTCCCGCAGACATTCCGTCTGCCCGATTATCATCTGGTTATCTTGTGAATCCTGATCCTCCTGATTCAGACAAAAAACGCTGGCCTGGAGCCCTAGTATTGCAGCATCCAGCTTTCCACGCGGGTAATGCTGCCCAGGGAGCCCAGGAAGGTTCCATCTTTCCCCGCGGTGAGCAGCGGCGAATCCGCCTTGAGGTGGAAATCGCCGTTGGCTGGATCCACATAGCCGGGTTCCACATTCAGGATGTTGGTGGACGTGACCGCGTCCCCCAAAAATTGCGTGCCGGTTACGAAGATATCGCAATAGCTCACGTTGAAGGCCACCAGGTCCCCGGCGTCGTTCACGATGCCGTCGGCGTCCACGAGGATGCTGTTGGCGATCTCCACCGTGGCGCTCCCGCTGGGGGTGGCGGTGGAACTGATGCCGGTGCCGCTGAACGATTGGTAGAAATCGCAATGATCGAACGTGGCCTTGATTTCCCGCTGATCCGATGGCGTGATGAACACGGAGGGGCCGGCGCTGCCCCGGATCAAGGTATTGCGGACGGTGATCGTCCCTTGCTCCAGGTTGATGCCGTTGTGCGTGTCCTGCTCGCCGTTGTTCTCGATGACGCAGTTCTCGATCACGATGGCGGGATTGCCCGCCGGCTCGTTGTCCTCGTTTTCCGACGTGTCGATCTGGATGCCATGTTCCACGTTGTTAAAGATATGGCAGCCCCGGATGGTGGAGGCGTCGTCGGAGATGCTCAGGCCCGTCCCGCCGTCGTGAAACACGCAGTCCACGACAGTGGTCGCGCCGTCATCCATTTCGACCCCCGTGCCGTTGTTGTAGAACTCGCAATTCACCAGGGCCGCGTCCGGCGGATCGATGGGGACGCCCAGTTCCAGGGGCAGATCGGCGGTGGCGAAGGCATAAGGGAAATCGTGAAACTTGCAGTTTTCGAAGCGCACGTTTTTGGCCAGCACGGATTGCCCCATGGAGAATCCCACCACGTCGAGCGGGGAAACCGCCGCGCCGACCACGTCACCCGCCGAGGTGGCGCCGGCCCCCACGAATTCGCAGTTCCGGACCGTGACATCGGAACTGATGATGATCATGGCCAGGTTGAGGCCCAGACCGTTCACCGTGGGATCCGGCTGCACGATCTTGAGTCCTTCCAGCGTGGCGCCATCGCCATAGACGAACACGCCCGTGCGGTCCGCCGGGCCGAAATCGGCCCCCAGGGCGGCCAGGCTCTCCACGCGGGTCTTCTCGTTGGCGGCGCGGATCTCCACGTTCGCCCCGGCGGCGGCTTTCAAGGTCAGGTTGTTTTTCTTGTTGTTCGGCGTGTTGATGTTGCCGATGCTGACATCCTCGGTATACACGCCCGTGCCGATCTCGATGATGTCCCCCGGCTTGGCGGCGTCGATGGCGGCCTGGATCGTGGTGAAATTCCCGCTCCCGTCCGGCTTGACGGTCAACGTGTCTCCGAGCACCGTGCCGGCGGCCAGGGCCAGGACCAGTCCTCCAACCATCCCAACTCCCATGATGCGGTTCGGTTTGCCACGTTTCATGTCCCTATTTCTCCTTGTGTTTTTTTGGGTTCACTCTCCCTCTGGGAGAGGGCCGGGGTGAGGGAAAGCCTGGTCACGCTGTTTCGCCCCGTCCCCCTGCGCGTCGACTTTCCCGGACCGGTATAACGAGCCCCGTTCTGAGGAAAGCTTTACAGCAATCCGGGATTTCAATCCAGGGCATGGGATCCGGGCGCGCGCGCTCCCCGGCTGAACCATAAAGAATGATAAAGTCAAATACGATGTGATTGGAAGTGGCCGCGGCTGTTTCAAGCCTCAGGCGGAGAAAGAGGATTTTCCCGGAAGGGCCGCGCGCTTTGTCTTTGACCTCATCTTCGCGATGCTATACTGATAGCGTTCACCGATGTTCCGTGATAGGGAAGGATGGTTCCATTGGATCAGTCGCCCAAGCGCCACGTCGATTTTATCTGCCCGTTTGTCGAAGGCAATTTCCGTTGCCCGGAAATCCTGTCCCCCATGCGCGCCATGCCCAGCAACCGGGAAAAGAAACTGTTCGTGATGATGGAAAAACCCTTGTCCCCGGCCAAGAACGCCTGCCCCCGGTGCAGTCTGTTTCTGAAACTGTGGAAGGAGCATGTCGGGCCTCTCGGCCATCTCCGCTACCTGTACCGGTGGCTGCGGGACAAGGAAATCCGCGAACCCAATCCCCAGGAATGGTTGTGACCGGGGGGGAGGATGGACAGCCACGCCCTGCTCGTTCTGGAATTCGATAAAGTCAAGGATCTTCTCGCCCAGTTCGCCTCCTCGGCCCTGGGCCGGGAGGCCATCGAGAGTCTTTCCCCCTTCACCGACCTGACCACCATCCGCGAAAGCCTGGCCGAAGTCACCGAGATGGCGCGCCTGTACGAGATCAGCCAGGCCCCCCCGCTGGACGGCCTGTACGACGTGCGCGCCCCGCTGCGGAAATGCGCTATCCCCGGCGCGGTCCTCGATGCCGAAGAGATCATCCGGATCGGCGAAACCGCCGCCGCCGCCCGCCGGATCCAAGCCCGGCTCAAGGACGCCAAGGTGGACATTCCCCGCGTCCGGCGCTACGCCGCGCGCCTGGTCCCGTGTCCGGAACTCGAAGCGGCCCTGGCGCGGGTCTTTGATGAACAAAAAAATATCCGCGACACGGCCTCGCGTGAACTCTCCAAGATCCGCAAGAGCATCCGGATCCAACGCTCCACCCTGGTCAACCGGCTCAACCGCTTGCTGCGGGGGGCGTGGAAAGAGTTTCTCCAGGAGTTTTATTATACGCAGCGCGAGGGGCGTTACGTGCTGCCGGTGGATTCCCGCTACCAGAGCAAGGTTCCCGGGATCATCCACGACCGCTCGGCCACGGGCACAACGGTTTTCATGGAACCCATGGAGATCGTCGAGGACGGCAACCAGCTGAAATCGCTGTTCCGGGACGAGGAGTTGGAAATCCGCAAGATCTTGCGCGAATTGACCGCCCTGATCGCGGAACACGTGGACGGCCTGCTCCAAAACCTCGACGTCTTTACCCATATCGATTTCTTGGCCGCCAAGGCCCGCTTCAGCCTCCGGCACCACATGAACGAACCGCGGATGGTGGAGGACGCGGCGCTCAACCTGGTCAACGCCCGCCATCCCTTGCTGTTGATCCGGCACGGGCGGGACGCCGTCGTGCCGCTTCACTTGACCCTGCCCCCCGAAACCCGCGGCCTGGTGATCACCGGCCCCAACACGGGCGGCAAGACCGTGGTCCTGAAAACCGTCGGCCTCTTGGCGCTGATGGCCCAATCCGGCCTGCACATCCCCGCCGACGCCACCACTGTGGTGCCGGTTTACCGGCAGATCGGCGCGGACATCGGCGATGAGCAAAGCCTCGAACAAAACCTCTCGACCTTCTCTTCGCACATGGGCAACATCCGCCGCATTCTGGAAATGGCGGAACCCCGGACTCTCGTGCTGCTCGATGAACTGGGTTCGGGAACCGATCCGGTGGAGGGCGGGGCCTTGTCGTGTTCGATCCTGGAGCAACTGCGCGCGCGGGGCGCATCGTTCCTGGTTTCCACGCACTTGAACGAGCTGAAACTCTACGCCTACCGGACGGAGGGCGTGGAGAACGGCTCGATGGAGTTCGATCCCCATACCCTGCAACCCACTTTCCATTTTCAAGCCGGCCTGCCGGGCAAGAGCAACGCCATCCAGATCGCCGACCGCCTGGGGCTGCCCGCGCCGGTCATCCAGCGCGCCCGGGCCACGGTGGAACGGCATGGGGACTCGCCCGAGGAACTCCTGACCCGCCTGGGGGATGAACTGCGCGCCGCCCAAGCCTTGCGCGAAAAGCAGCAAGAAGAGATCGCCAAGGCCGCCCATCTGCGGGAAGAGGCGCAAAAACGCTATGAAAAGGCCCGCCGCGAGGCCCAGGATGTCATCCAGCGCTCGGAACGCAAGGCCCAAAACTTGATCCAGGAGCTGGAGCGGCGGCTGGAGGACCTGGACCGCCAGGAAAAGGAATTCCGCGAACAGTGGAAAGCCAAACTGGCCGGCCTGCTCGATAAAACCCGCACCCGGGCCGCGCCGCCCGATTCCATGCTGAACGATCTGCGGGAATCGCTGCAAATCGCCCGGATGGAACTGGAAGACGCCAAACCCCGCTTCGAGGATTCGTTCACCGAGCGCAAGGAGTGGACCTGGGACCAACTGCAACCCGGCACGCGGGTCCGCGTGCAGGGACTCTCCGGCCCGGGCGTGGTGCGGAACACCTGGCCGCCAAAAAAAGAACTGGAAATCCAGATCAACTCGATGAACCTGCGGGTGAAATCCAGCCGCGTCCTGGCCATCCTGCAAGCCAAACCGGCCGTCCTCGAGACGGTTCTGGCCGGCGTGCAGGTGGAACGTCCCGAACATGTGGAAAGCCGGGTGGATATTCTGGGAATGACCGTGGACGAGATGACCCCCGTCGTCCTGCGGTACATCGACCAGGCCTTCCGCTCGGGGCTGCCCTCCGTGACCATCGTCCATGGCCATGGCACGGGAATCCTGCGGCAGGCCGTGCGGCACTTGTTGAAGGACAATCCCGTCGTGCAGAGTTACGAGGAGGGGATGGATTACGAAGGCGGCTCCGGCGTCACCGTGGTGAAATTCAAACCGGCGAGGTAAGCAGTATCACACCACAAAATAATTGTCGTGTCCGGGGACGATGAGATCGGCCATCTTGGCGATGCGGTCGATGGAGCGGCGGGCCTCGCGCGGCTCGTGCGCGTTTTCGGAGATCTCGCGGCTGTCAAAGTGATCGAAGGTCAGGATGGCGTCGCCCGCCACCACCACGATCCCCTCGCGCGTCTCGAACATCAAGGAGCAGGAGCCATGGGCGTGGCCGGGCGTGGGCAGGATGTCGAGGCCCGGCACGGGATGATCCTCGGCCGGCACGGTGCGGGCTAGGATGTCCTGTTCTTCCTCGCTCAAGTTGTGGCGGCCCCACCAGCGGAGCTCGTCCCGGCCCATCAGCCACGCCGATTTCCGGAACAACGGCAGGCTTTGCCAGTGGCGGCGGTGGAAATGGGTGAGAAAAACCGTGTCGATGTCTTCGGGATCGTATCCCGTCTGCTGATAGAGTATCCGCCGGAAATCTTCGGTGTTTTCGAGTCCCGGATCGACCAGGATCCGGCGCGTCCCGGTCTCGATGAGCGTGGAGGTGCACGCCTGGCCGTTCCACGGATGGTTCCCGCCCGGGTTCCGCTTTTTCGCGAGATAACCGATGTGCACGATTTTCCACGCCGGATTTTTCATGGGGCCGCTCATCGAATTCATGGTGGTTATTGTAGATGAAAAGCCGGGCGGGCGAGAGTGGATCGAAGTGCGGCGGGAGAGAAGGATGTGATGAGAATCCGATCCGTTGCGCCGGCTTGGCCCTGGAGAAACGGACGGGGATTACTGCTATACTCGTGAGAAACGAGCGGGGGTGCCGGGAAATGAAATCCGTGTGGATCGCCGGGTGGATCGGTGTGGTGTTGTTGTCGCAGGGATGTTCGGAAAGCAAGCCGTCCGCCACCGGAACCGGGCGCGAATTCACCGCCGTTTTGATCACCGACGTGGGCGGCCTGGGGGACAAGGGCTTCAACGACTCGGGCTGGGCGGGTTGCCTGGAAGCCCAGAGGCGGCTGGCGGAGCAGGGGAAGAGGATCGAAGTCAAGTTCATCGAGTCGGAAGAGCAGACCGATTACCTCGCCAACCTGAATACGGCCTCGGAACGGGCCGATGTGGTGATCGCGCTGGGCTTCCTGATCGCGGACGCGGTGGAGCAGGTGGCGCGCTTCAATCCCGCCACGCGGTACATCTTCATCGACGGGCAGGTGAAGGGCGCGAACATCGCCAGCTTCGATTTCCGCGCCAACGAGGCCGCCTTCCTGGCCGGGCTGCTCTCGGCGTATGTCACCCAGACCGGCGTGGCGGGCGTCATGCCGGGGATGGACATTCCCCCCGTGGAGGCTTTCGCGGCGGGATTCCGCGCGGGCTTTCTGACCGGGGGCCGGACGCGGGGCCGGGAAGTCAAAATCCTTTCCACCACCATCGGGAGCTTCGACGACCCGGTGAAGGCGAAATCCATCGCGGCCGCCTTGATCAATCAGAACGCGGATATTCTATTCCAACTGGCGGGCAACAGCGGCCTGGGGGTGATCGAGGCGGTGAAGGATCAGCCGGGCCGGGTGTTCGCCATCGGCGTGGACATCGATCAGGACGATCTCGCGCCGGGCAAGATTCTGACCAGCGTGTTGAAGCGCATGGACCGGGTCGTGGCGGACCAGATCGTGGCCGCGTACGAGGGGAATTTCCAGGGCGGCATTTACACGGCCGGCTTGAAGGACAATGCCGTGGGCCTGACGGACATGCGGCATACCAGATCCCTTGTCCCGGAGGAAGCGTTGGCCATGGTGGAAAAAGCCCGCGAGGCGATTGCCGCCGGGCGGTTCGCCGTGCCCAAAACCTACGCGGAGCTGGAGAAATTCGTTCCACCGGTTTTGGAGAAATAAGCCGATATACATTTCACCGCCGAGGCGCGGAAGGCGCGGAGAAAAAAACATGTGTTCCTCGTACTCTTCCTTCCAGCCTCACGCGTTTCCCGCCCTGCGCGCCCGGGGGATCTGCAAGTCATTTGGCGCGATCCAGGCCAACAACCAGGTGGACTTGTCCATCCGGTACGGCCGTGTCCATGCGCTCCTGGGGGAAAACGGCGCGGGGAAATCGACGCTGGTCTTGATCTGCTACGGCCTGCTCGCGCCGGATTGCGGAACCCTCGAATTCGACGGCCAGGCGGCCGTCCTGCGCGATCCCCGGGACGCCATCCGCCGGGGCGTGGGATTGGTGCAGCAGCATTTTTCGTTGATTCCCGCTTTCTCCGTGCTGGAAAACATTCTACTAGGACACGAAATCCACACCGGCCCGTGGCTGAACCGCCGCCGGGCGGAACGGGAGGTCCAGGCATTGCTCAAGCAGTATGGCCTGGAGTTGCCCTTGCACAGCCGTGTGGGCGATCTGCCGGTGGGAATCCAACAACAGGTGGAAATCGCCAAGGTGCTGTACCGCGAGGCGCGTATCCTCTTGTTGGACGAACCCACGGCCGCCCTGGTCTCCAGCGAAATCGACCAATTTCTGGAAATCCTGGCCCGGCTGCGGGACCAGGGGATCGCGATCTTGCTCATCACCCACCGGCTGCCGGAAGTGGCGCGGGTGGCCGATACCGTCACCGTCCTGCGCAAGGGGCAGGTGGTGTATCATCATCCCCTGAATCGCACCAGCCTGGACGACATCGCCTTGGCCATGGTGGGCGAATCGCTGCCGGATGAACAGTACGAACGGCCTGTGCCCGGCGCTCCCCTGTTCGAGTGCCGCGGACTTCGCTTGGATTCACCCAAGCGTACAGACCTGCCGCGCGTTCCGCTCGACTTGTATGTCTTGCAGCGGGAAATCGTGGGCGTCGCGGGTGTGGCGGGCAACGGCCAGGAAGAATGGATCGACACTCTGCTGGGGATGCGTCCCCCCGCCGGCGGAAAAATCCTCTACCGGCAGGAAGACATCACCGCGTGGACCGTGGCCCGGCGGCGCGGCGCGGGAATCGCGTATATCCCCCAGGACCGCCGGGGCCGCGCGCTATTGCCCCGGTTCACCCTCGCGGAAAATTATTTGCTTAACCCCGCCGCGTTCGCATCCGGCCTTTCGTTCCCGTTGCCCCGTAAAGAAGCGCGCGCCCTGGCCGAGGACTGCGTGTACCGCTATGCCATTCAGGCCCCCTCCCTGGACACGGCCGCCGCGCAGCTGTCCGGCGGGCACCAGCAGCGGCTGGTGGTGTCACGGGAATTCCTCGCCGCCCCCGGACTGATCATCGCGCACGATCCCACCCGGGGATTGGACATCCGGGCGGCGCGTTTCGTTCGCGAACTGTTGATCCAGCAATGCCGCGCGGGCGCGGGCGTGATTTTATTCTCCTCCGAATGGTCCGAATTGTTCCTGCTCTGCCACCGGATCGCGGTGCTCTTCCGGGGGGAACTCGTGGAAACGCGGCCGGCGGAACAATGGTCCGTCCAGGATTTGGGATTGGCCATGGCGGGAGCGTTATGATGACCGTACAGCGCCTGGATTCCTTGCTTCTCGCGACCGCCGTATCCATCCTCCTGGTGTCGCTGTTCTTGTGGATCAACGGCTATCCGCCCGCGCGGGTGTTCGCCACGCTGGCAACCAGCACCTGGGGCTCGGCCTCGGGATTGTTCCTGCTGGGGACCAAGGCCACGTTGCTTATTTTGACCGGCCTGGCGGTGGCGGTGCCCTACCGCGCGGGCTTGTTCAACATCGGCGGCGAGGGCCAACTCTATCTGGGCGCGCTGGCGGCGGTGGCGCTGGGCGTCCAACCGTGGAATGCCCTCGGGCCGCTGCATGCGGTTCTGTGTGCCGCCGCCGGATGTCTTTGCGGGGCGTTGTGGGGCGGAATCGCGGCCGGGCTGAAGTCGCGCCGGGGGATCCATGAAGTCATCACCACCATCATGCTCAACTTCATCGCGTTTCAGGCAGTGAACGAAATGACGCTGGGCGTTCTGAACGCCGGGCCGGGCAGCAGCCGTACGGCCATGGTCGCCGATTCCGCCCGGTTTCCCGTGATGTATGCGCAAGGCGCGGCGCAACTGACGGCGGGGATTATCGTCTCCATCGTTTTGGCGATGGGCCTGAGCTGGATGCTGTACCGCACCTGGTTCGGCTTTCACCTGCGCGCGGTGGGTGAGAATCCCACGGCGGCGGCTTACGCGGGAATCGCCGTGCCCCGGATCCAATGGCGCGCGATGCTCTGGGGCGGCGGCTGCGCGGGATTGGCGGGCGCGCTGCAGGTGACGGGCATCGACTACACCCTCTACACGCGCTTCGGCGGCGGGTATGGATTCGACGGCATCGCGGTGGCTTTTCTGGGCCTGTGCGAGCCCTGGGCCACGGTTCCGGCGGCGTTGCTCATCGCCACCCTGCGGGCCGGAGACCGGACCCTGCAGCTCGATTTGAATGTTCCCCGGGAAATGGTATTTATCCTGGAGGGTTTGCTGATCATTTGTATCGCCCTCTTCACCCGGATGCGGACTCATGAATGATCTAGGATGGATTTTTCCTTGGCTGGGCCACGAACTGGCGTTGCTGCTCCATGCCGGCCTCTTGAAAGGCGCTCCCTTGCTGTGGGCCGCGCTGGGCGGAGCGTTCAGCGAGCGGTCGGGCATCGTCAACATCGGCCTGGAAGGCATGATGCTGACCGGAGCGTTCTTCGGGGTGGCCGCGTCCGGTCTCACCGGCAATCCCTGGCTGGGCCTGGCGGCGGGGGCCCTCTGCGGCGGTCTGACGGGATGGCTGCATGCGCTGGTTTGTATCCGCGGCCGGGCGGATCCAATCGTTTCCGGCATGGGGATCAACCTGATCGCGCTGGGGTTGACGGGATTTTTGCTTTTTCAAATCTTCGGGGCGCGGGGCAATTCGCCCGAGGTTCCCAAACTGCCCGCGATCACGCAAGCGCCTTTCGCCCTGCCCGGGTTGACAGATCGGTTGTTTCCCTTATCGATTTTGCACATCGCTCTGGTGGGAGTGTGGCTTGTATCGCTGATTCTATTCTACCGCACCCGGTTCGGCTTGCGCCTGCGGGCGTGCGGCGAGGATCCCCGGGTGGTGGCCGCGGCGGGCGTGCGGGTGAACGCCTGCCGCTACACGGCGGTGATCCTCAGCGGCGTGCTCGCGGGATTGGGCGGCGTGCAGCTCTCGCTGAGCGACATCAGCCAGTTCAGCACGGGCATGACCAACGGGCGGGGATTCGTGGCGCTCGCGATTTTGATCTGCAGCGGCTGGCGTCCGGGACGCGCGGCGGCCATTTGTCTTTTTTTCGGTTGCACGGATGCTCTGGCCGAGTGGCTGCAAGCCGCCTGGCCCGCGCTGCCCTCCCGGTTGTTGTTGGCCTTCCCGTTTCTGTTGGCGTTGATCGTTCTTTCGTTCAGCCGGCAAACCATGCGCGCCCCCCAGGCGCTGGGCAAGGATTTGGAATAGGGGTGGAAAAACGGGCGGGCGAACCTCCGGGTGAGCCGCAAACCAAGGAGACCTTCCCATGTGGGCGCGGCTCGGGGGGAGCCTCGACCTCCCTGTACTCTCCCGTGGTGTTTGGGCGACTTCCCCTCCCAGGTTCTGTTGAGTTTTCGTCATGAATGAGTTGCAGAAATGCGGGATGGCCGGGTCGGCACCAACGGCGCTTTTCTACTGGCCCTGGAATATGGCCGGGACTAAGGTATCCAATCCCTCTCCCTCTGGGAGAGGGTAAGGGTGAGGGAAGCCCTGAAAGGGCGCTGTATCGGCTTTTCATATAAACGATTCACCCGTACCGTTTCAGTCATTTGATCTACATTGGAGAAACTCAACAGAACCGAGGGATGATCACCGCCCTCCCGTTGCCGAGGCGGATCACTGGGCTTGATTCTTCCCAGTTTTTCGCTTATTCAGGCACAGTATTTGTCGATTCTCATGCTGTGAGGGAATAAATATGAATGATTCCAACCGTTCGCCGATCCGTCCTCTTCGATATCCTTGCCTGCTGATCGCTTGTCTCCTGGCGCTTCCCTCCGCTTCCTTTTCCGTGGACTTATGGGGAGAAACCATCGACGGCCGGCTGGATTTCACCTATTCCACCCAATATCTATGGCACGGTTATGACGTGTTCGATGACAATGGGACCTTCCAACCCCGGTTTCAACTGGAGTGGAACGGACTCTACGCGGGGGTGGTGGGTGAATGGCCCGATTCGAGCGGATTCGTGGACCAGACTCAAATCAATCCCTTTCTGGGATACGAATGCACCTTGTTCCAGGAGGAATGGTACGCGTTGTACAACTACATCACCTATATCTATTACACGCATCCCAAGACGGGCAACCAACTGGACATGCAGGAACTGGCCAACGGCCTGTCATTCCCCAATATGATTCCCCTCGGGCCGGCCCATTTGGTCCCCTTCATCGATACCTTCTTCGTTTGGGACGGCGCGCAAAGCAGCCGGAATTTCGACACCGGCAACATCGTGGTTTTTGGATTGACCTACGCCTACCCCATCCCGCCGTTGCTCGCCGGGCAAGAGACGCAAGACATCGATTTGCGCTGGGACGTCACTTATAACGATGGGGCTTTGAACACCAATTCCGCCTGGAGCCACACGACCCTGGAGGCCGCGACCACGTTCGAATGGAACGGATTGTATTTCACTCCGGCCGTGGACGTGCAGATTTCGTTGGATGACTCCCCCCTGGCCGTGAACCACGAAGACGAAGTCGTGGCGTCGTTCACGCTGGGATACCGGTTTTGAATCCTGATCGAGTGATCCCCGCATCCGAATCCTGCCCCCCGCGGGAAGGGGGACGAATGGACCAGCATGCCGGCCGGGGTGCCATCCTCCGTCTTTATAGTTGAATCCATCCAGGTCCTTATTCTTCTTCCCCGATGAGGCAATCTCCTTATTTAATCGGTGCAAACTCGCGGGTGTCGGGATCGATTTTCTCGCCGTATTGTTCCAGAACACCCCGGATACGCCCCAGGTCCCTCCCCAGATCCAGGAAAATCTCCATGCGGTTGTTCAATGTCTGATTTTCGCTGGAGTCGTTCGGAAAGCGGGGGCGGGAACTGCCGCAGGCAAGAAAATGGAACCGGGATTCCTGTACCTTCCCCTGATCTCGTAAAAAATCCAGCACCGCCAGCGCCCGGGCTTCCGCCAGTCTCCAATGATCGGGGAACGGCGAATCCCCGGGCAGGGGGGCCGGATCGGTATGCCCCTCCAGCCGGATGGGCGCGTTGGGATGGTCATTCAAGGTCGCGGCCAGGATCAACAGGATGGATCTCGTGTCCGGATTCAGTACCGCCCGGCCGGATTCGAACAGGATCCGTCCCGACAGAGTGATGCGGATCCCCTCGGCGGTCCCGGCCAAATGGAAATCCCGGCTTTTCTGGTAATCGGCGATCCGGACGCGCGCCGTCTCCTGTTCTTCCTCGGGCATGGTTTCCAGCGGTTCGCCGCGGGCGGGAATTGGAACCCAAGGCAGGCCGGTGTCGATGGGTTTGCGGTAGGAACTCGGAGAGAGGCCGGGGATTTGAATCAAGGCTTTTTGGATGGAGGCGGCGGCTTTGTGGAATTTCGCCAGGTCGAGATTGGATATGGAATAAAGCATGATGAAACAAGCCAGGAGGATCGTGATCATGTCGCAATACGAACACATCCAGGCCGGGGAGCCTTCTTCTTCCTCCTCCTCGTGTCTATCCGGCTCTTTATTCATGTGCCGCTCCCGTGGTTATTCACATTCCGGGTTGGATCAGCGGGGTTCGTGGATTCTTGAGGGTAGGATCCTGGAAATACGTACCGTTTCCCTCATCGGTCTGCAATAAAATGATTTCCACCCGGCGGTTCATGGCCCGCCCGACGGCTGTACGGTTGTCGGCATCCGGAAGCGGGCAGTATTCCCCGCAGGAGGCATAGGCCATCCGGCTGGCGGGCAAGCCGCCGAAATCGATCAGAAACCTCATCACCTCGTACGCCCGCCGCGCCGCGAGTTTCCAATTGCCGTCGGGATCGTCCGGGTACCGTTCCGGGTCCGTGTGCCCCTCGACCACGATGGGATTCGAGGGGTATTGAATCAGCTGGCTGGCGGCGAGTTCCAGCACCCGGACTGCCTCGGCGCTGAGTTCGAATTGCGCCGGTTCGAACAACACATGGCCCTCGATCCGGAAGGCGATCCCCTGTTCGCCTGCCACGGCCTGGACCTGGGCCTGCAGTCCGCTTTCCTGAATGCCGGCTTGCAGTTCGCGGAGCGCCTCGTCCTGGCTTACAAACCGGCGCGCGGCGGGCCGGACGGGCACATCAAGGGGGATACCCGGCCGCAGACCGCGCAAATCGGGATAGGGGCCGGGGGTTCCTCCCAGGGCGGAGCGCAGGGATTCAGCGGCGGCCCGCAATTTATTGATTTCCGCCGTCGACATGCCAAACAACATGATGAAGAGCGCCAAGAGAATAGTGATCATGTCCGCGTAGGAGCTCATCCAGGGCGGACCCTTCTCTTCCTGATCGTCCTTGCGCTTGGTCATGCGGATGGTTTCCGCGCCGGAACCGGGACCCGCGGGAGTCCGGTTCACACGGCTTCATACTTGGATTTTCTCATCTCCGGTGGCAGAAACACCATGAGTTTCTGTTCCAGGATGCGGGGATTGTCTCCGGCCTGGATGGACATGATCCCCTCGATGATCATCTTCTTGAGAATCACTTCTTCCTGCGATTTGGTCTTCAATTTGCTGGCCAGCGGATTCAGGATGGTATAGGCCATGAACACGCCGTACAACGTAGTGCATAGGGCCACGGCCATGGACGGCCCGATGGTCGACGGTTCATTGAGATTCTTGAGCACGGTGATCAAGGCCAGGATGGTCCCCATCATCCCGATCGCGGGGGCTACCATGGCCATGTAGGAAAAGACCGCCGCCCCCTTGGCATGGCGGTCCTCCAGGATGGCGATATCCGTGTTGAGGATATCTTCGATCAGGTCCGGTTCCACCCCGTCAATGACCAGGCTCAATCCCGCGCGCACGAAATTGTCCTTGACCTCGGGGAGTTGGGGTTCCAGGGAGAGGATGCCCGACCGGCGCGCGCTTTCGGAAAATTCGATCAGTTGATAAATGGTGTCCAGCGGATTGATAGGCTTGTCAACAAACGCTTTGATAACGATCTTGATTGTCCGCAACACTCGCGGCAAGGGAAATCCGACCAACACCACCGCGAACACGCCGCCGAAGGTGATGATCATTCCGGGAAGGTCGATGTAGGTTTCCAGGGAAGATCCTTCCATCATGAAGATGGAAAGGAGAATGCACCCATAACAGAAGATAAAGCCGACTACCGTTGAAATGTCCATGGCGTTTCGAAAATCATTTCGAGATGGCCCAGGTAAGCGGGGAAGTATGCAATACACCACGCCCGCCATTGTTCCGGTTCCGGATAGACCACCCGGAGCCGGAAATGGTTCTTGGTCATGAAAACATCACAATCCTCAAGCCAATGCTTCCCCTTCGCCCGCGCGCTTCTCCACCCGGGTAAGCGATCATTCCATCGGCTAATTGTCGGCTTGAAGAACTGAACACTTGATATGAAGCAGCCAGAGTATCGGGAGATTCAAGAATCTCAGTACGCCTGTATTCCGTCACGCAGGCGGAGAGGATGGGGAATTGGATTTCCCTCGGGCGCATACGGGCCTCGTTTTCAAAAGGCGCGTACGTTATCCAAACTGATTGGCCGAAGTGATGCCCGCCAAATCCCTCTCCCCCGTATAAGGCCGGCGTGAAGGGATAGCCTTCCCCCCCGGCGATTCCCCGGTGGCTCCCATGCCCCTGCGAATCATGAATTGAGGTTTCCTCCAGGGAATGGCTTTACATCCGCCCAGGATTTCACTCCAAGACAAACAAGGGGAGAACCGGCTTCCCCGCGGCGATGATATCCTTTCTTGGACTGTTTGGCTTTCGTGTACGCCCTGGCGGGAGGAGCCTTCCTGTCATTCCCTCGTCAACTCAATTTCCGTCAACGAATGCTTCGCCAGGGAGACCTGAAAGCGTCCGGTTCCGTCCAGCACGGGCCGCCCCTCCCGGCGTTGAGGAACCACGGCGTCCGGCTGCTCGGGCGTGTTTTCCGCCTTGTATGAATCCGCCGTCAACGTGGTGAGCGATTGGATGGCGTAAGTCCGGGCTCCGGGATCGATGGTCACGTTCGCGGTCCGGTACACGTCCCGGTTCACCAAAAAGAGCGTCAACGCCCGGCCGTCCACGGTCCGGCAGGCGGCGGCGTCGAGGCTGGGGACATCCTTCATTTCTGGGACCACGCCGATGGCGGGAATGGCAAATCCGGGGGCCTCCGCCGCGACGGCCAGCACCTGACGGTTTTGCATGCGGCTGTACATCTGGAATACATGGAAAACGATGTTGCGCCAATGCCTCCGGTTGGGGTATTCGCCGCGGATGCCGATCAGCGCGCCGAAAATATCCTGGCAGAGTGGCAGATGATTCGCCGACGTGATTTTCGGGTCCTTCAGGAATACATGATACAGCGAGGCCAGGTACAACGCGCCGGCCAGGGAACGGTTCCAGGCCGCGTCTTCCACGGCCCGGTCCTGGCGGACGGGATACACCAGCGGCCCGTATTCGGTGAGATGGATCCTGACCGTTTCCCCGCCGTTGGGCGCGTAGGTTTTGATCTCCTCCTTGATGGCCGCGAGGATGGATTCGGCGAAAATGGACGACGCCATCATGCAGCGGGCGAAATCGTCATCCGACGAGAGCGGGGCGTTCGGATCCAGGGACCCGCGCAGGATGGGGTAATAACCGCAATGGACATCGATGAACGGCGCCTGCCCGCCCAGGCGGCCGAGGACCACCTCCTTCCACTCCTTGTAGAGGCTGAACGAAAACTGGTTGGGATCGTGAAAGCCGATCATTCCCAATGTCACGCCCGCCGCCGCCTCGCCGATCGCGGACTGGAATTCTTCATACAAATCCACGTACTGCTGGGGATTCTTGTCGATGGGCAATTCCGGCACCGGTTCCCCCATGGCCTTGGCCATGTAGACTTCGTTGCCCACTGTGTAATCGGTAACGGGATATTGGCGGTCCTGATTGTACTTGATCCACGAGGCGGCTTCGTCGGCCGATCCGGTGCCTGCATTCAGCGTGATCGTCCCGGGAATCCCCAGGCTCCGGCATAGGGACATGAACTCATCCGGACCGAAATACGGATAATCCGGGCGGCCCTTGGGTTCGGCGAAGGGATTGGGAATCGGCTGTCGGTTAGGTCCGATGGCATGGTGCCAGTGGAAATAGTCCGAGAGGGTTCCGCCGGGATACCGCAGATGGGTGACGCCCGCGGCATGGATCTCTTCCACCAGGGCCTCATCGAATTTCTTTTCCTCCCGCAGCCATATTCCCATACCGTCGTTGGTCCACTCGATGTTGTCTCCGAAAAGCAGGGGATTGACCGTGTTCAGAACCTGGTCCCGCACTGTCACCTGGGCGGAGAAAGGTTCCAGGTTTTCTGGAATCTGATTGGCCGCGGGCCGGGGGGATTCATACGAAGAGCCGCAGGCGGTGACCAGCAACAGGATCCCAATGAAATCCACGGGATTCTTGTTGAATAGTGGGGGCCGGGAAATACGCATGGAATGCATCTCCTTGCTGTGGATAGGCCAGGAAGCCCTTACATTTCGGCCAGGATTTATCGGGAAGGGAAGTCAATTGTGCCATTCTATCGCCAACGCGCCGCGAAAATCGCCCAGTTGATATGCGGTGGCCTGGTCCTGGGGATAATGCGTGCGCAGAGCGGTTTTGACCTCTTTCATCATGGTCTGGGGATCACCATGGCACAACAGGCAAACAGGATCGTTGATGGTGATGGGAAACAACACGGTGGTTTTTCCCCGCGTCACGATCAAGCCGGGATCCACGGTTTTATTCTCCCGCATCGCCTCCTGAGCGGACAACAGCCATTGTTTTTCCTCGGGCGTGGGCGTGTGCGTCTGGGGATTGCGGGTTTTGAGGCTGATCCGCCGCAAGCGGATCAGCTCGGGATACTCAGCCGCGAAGCGCTGTTCCATGCGGGGCGAGATCCCCTTGCAGATGGAAATCGCCCCCGCCGGCCCGTGTTCCTGAATGGCCTGGTGCAATTCCGAACGCAACGTGGTGGAAAATTCCTGCGCGATGGCCTTGCTTTGCGGCATCCGGTCCCGGCCTTCCACGGTCACGCGGGTATGCGCGCAGCTTTCCGTCAGAACCAGGCTGCATCCGGTGATCAAGACGCAGGCCACGGCTCCCCGAATCCATGGGATTCGGGCGATAACCGGGATTCCCTTCCCGGCGGGAATGGAGAAAAGCCGCCGCCGTTTCATCCGGCATACCTCGTCAGGAGATGGGAATCCGGTCCTCGGGATTCCTGGACTATCCCGCCGATCATGCCATGGATGCACCAGCAGGTCAATCACTCTCCCGGCAGGTGTCCGGATAGAAAATCCGTGGTGCAGGAATATGGTTAGATTATTTGATTATCCCATAAAGAATCAGCCCGATACCCGCAACAAAACCCCCAATCGAAAGGAATACGCCCAGCAGACTCATAATGCCTTGGTCCCTTCAACCAATCATGTTGATTCTTCATCGCGAAATCGATTCTCCGCATTGTATCTATTTCCATCGTAACGGTAAATGGCAAAACAAGTGGATATTGCTAAAAATATTTTCAAAAAAAACCCTGAACGAAATGGATTGATTACTACGGCCTGGTTTTGCTACGATTACCTTCACGTTCATTCTGCCGTTCCCCATTACGAAACGATTGGAAAAAACATGATCAAACGAACTCTACAATCCGCGCGGCGATTCACGGGCCTGGCCCTGGGCTTGGGATTCCTGGGCATCACGGGCTTCACGGTGGGCATGGAAACGGCCTCTCCAGGAGAAGCCGGCGCACGTCCCGCCTCGTCCTCCCCCAAGGCCCTGACACCTCCCAACCGGGTAACCGTGCCCAAACTCAGCGGCGAAATCCATCTGGATGGGATCCTGGAGGAAGCGGTCTGGCAACAGGCCGCCGTCCTGTCTCCGTTCATTGTGAACGATGGCAGCGCACCCGGCGCCGAGTCCACCGAAGTCCGGCTGTGGTACGACAACCATAATCTGTATATCGGCTGGTCATGCCAGGACTCCGATATTCTCGCCACCTTCACTCAACGGGACAGCGAACTGTGGAACGAGGAAGTGGCGGAATTCTTCATTACTCCGCAAGCCCTGGAAACCTATTTCGAACTGCAATGGAATCCGCTGGGGACCATCTTCGACGCGCTGATCCGCAACCAGCTGGACGCCAACGGATTTTCCAAAAGCATCAAGGGCGACTGGAACTGGACCGCCAAAGGCATGACCGCCAAGGTAGTGGCGGAAGGGACGGTGCAAAAACCCGGTGACACGGACAAAAAATGGCAGGTTGAAGTGATTCTGCCCTTCTCGGATTTGGATCACCCGGCGCCGAATCCCGGCGATGTGTGGCGGGCCAATTTTTACCGCTACGACCGCTGGACCGGTGGCAAACTGGAACTGCTCAGCTGGTCGCCGACACTGACCAAAACCTTTCATGAACCCAGCCGCTTTGGCTATCTGGAGTTCGGCGGACTCAGCTCGGCTTTCGATTCCACCCAGGACGGGAAATGAGATGGTTTAAGTATCCAGGCATGCATCACAGGGCACGTCGCAGCGTGCTCCTGCTGTGTCTGCGCACGTTACATTAGCAGATTCGTGCATATTGGGTGGGCTCAAAGCGCGGCGTTGCTCACCAACATGGAAAACGAACAATTGCGAAGGTATATATGGGAAAGCCGAGACTACCACCGGGCCGCTCCTTCTCGGGAGGTGATCGCCGAGTCCTAGTTCATCCGGTGATCCACTCTCCCGGTTTTTTTCCTTGGCATTCATGATTTTCATCTATAACAATTCGCATACTTTACTTTTTTGATAAAAATAGTAAATTCTGCATGGACATCCGTTTACTTCGATTGGCTTATCGGGTACCCAAAATCCTCCCTTAATATCCATCATCGATCTAAAGATTATTAAATCAATCGACATTTTTGTCCCCGATGTTCATGATTCCATATTTGCGCCGCACTCGTTTGGGCCTTATAAGATCATGATGTGAAAAGGTTTTCATCGGCTTGCCCCGGAATCAACACGAAAGTTTATCATTTTGATAAATATTGATAAAAATAACCTAATTTACTTAAGTATCAGAAATAAATGGTTAAATAAATATACTTAAAACCTCCCAATATCCGGAAAAACCTATTGACATTGGCCCCATAACCTATTATTAATATACAGAGTTGGATAACATTTTAACCTGGAAATCAGCCTTTTTTTATCTTGCAGACCGTTTGGCAGCCCTCGGTCGGGAATGCGAAGTGGAAGCACGAGGTCGAGATTGAGATTGGAAGGCATCGTTGGGGGATCAAGCCCATGAGAACCAATCATTTTTGCGATTGCGGTCCTCACTTTCACTGCGGGAATCCAATCGTTTTGCTGGTGTGTGAAGAGTGTGGCAGCGAATATCTGGGACCGGACTGTGACGTGACCCGCCCCTTGCTGGTTTCGGTGCAAGCCGATGGCCGGGTTTTATGTAAGGATTGTGTTCAAAAGATGGATGAGAAATCCATCCCCCTGGCTGTCTAGTGGTCTGGTGGTCATATCCAGCAAGGGATGTTTGAATGACGTAAACTTTAACTCACGATAGTACCGCGAATCCCGCGTTTTTTTCGGCCCGGAAGGGATGAAGGCCAAGCGAAAGGCCAAGGGATATCGGGATACTGTTCGGTGTACCTGTCTGAGGAGGTTTGATCCTGTCGGGTTGGGTTGGCGATAAAGCCGGTGGCTTTCCATCTGGAACTGTTTCCAGTTTCCCCATATATAGGATCACTTCCATAACGGTAGGCCCAGTAACGAGGATTGAATCCCCCCGGGAGGGATTCGTGTATCCAGGATCCGCCGGCCGGCCGTTCGGCGGGCAGCGAGGAGAGAGAGCCGTATGCATATCGTCGTTTGCGTCAAGATGGTTCCCGACACCACTCTGGTTCAGATCGATCCCAAGACCAACACCCTGGTGCGGGAAGGCGTGCCTTTCATAACCAATCCGTTCGATACGCACGCCCTGGAGGAAGCCCTGCGGCTCAAGGACCGGTACGGCGCATGGGTGACCACGGTTTCCATGGGACCGCCGGCGGCCGAACGGGTCTTGCGGCGCGCGTTGTCCCTGGGATCGGACCGTGCGATCCTGCTCAGCGACCGCGCCTTCGGAGGCGCGGATACCCTCGCCACCAGCCGGGTCCTGGCGGCCGCCATTAAAAAAATCGCTTCGGAAACGCCGGTCGACCTCGTGTTCTGTGGGATGCAAACCATTGACGGCGACACCGCGCAGGTCGGACCCGGCATCGCCTGCCGTCTCACATTCACGCAACTAACCCTGGTTGACCGGATCCTCGAGATCGATCCGGCCCGGGGATCTATCCAAGTCCGGCGCAAGCTGGAAACCCATTACGAAATCGTGGAAACCCGGCTGCCCGCCCTGCTTACCGTGGTCCGGGAGATCAACACCCCCCGGTATCCCACGGTGCCCAAGCGCCTGGAGGCGGAAGAAGCCCTGGTGCCGGTCTGGTCCAACGAGGTGCTGAAACTGGATCCCGAAACCATCGGCCTCAAGGGTTCTCCCACCCAGGTGCGGCGGATCTTCGCGCCGCAACGGGAAAAAGGAGAAATTGTGGACGGTTTGGGCGTGAACCGCGATCCGGCCGTCGAGCGCATGATCCAGAAGATGAAGGAGTGGGATTTTATCCTGGACGGTTGAGCCGGAATCCTCTACGGCCGCCGTCTTCCGCTCAGGGTGTCTGGTACCGACAACCGTTTGTGGGGGTATACCATGGATGATATGAAACTGAAAAAACCGCGGGGCGTGGCCCGCTATATCGAAGGCAAGTGCATCGCATGCGGCGCCCGGTGCCAGTCCGCCTGCCCGGTCGACGCCATCGAAATGAACGCCATGGATGAGCCGGTCATCCTCCTGGCGAAATGCATCGGATGTAAAAAATGCCTCAAGATTTGTCCCGCCGAAGCCCTGGAAATATACTACACGCCGGATGAGCGGAAAATCCTGGAAGAGTACAACCGGACGCACGCGGGCCTCGATGCCCCCGCGCCCGAACCCGCCGCGGCGGAGTGGAATGGCGTATGGGTTTTCGTGGAACAAACGAATGGCGCGGCCCACCCCGTCTCATGGGAACTGCTAGGGGCCGGACGCGGCTTGGCCAAGAGTTTGGGCGTCGAACTGTCGGCCTTCATTTTGGGAAGCGAAATCCGGCACTTGATCCCTGAGTCCTTTGGCTATGGCGCGGACGCGGTCTACGTCATCGACCATCCTATATTGCGGCACTACCGCACGCATCCCTACCTGGAAGCGGCCTTGAAGCTGATCCGGAAGCACAAACCGGAAATCGTGCTGATGGGCGCCACCGGCCTGGGGCGCGACCTGGCCGGCGCGGTCGCCACCCAACTGCGCACCGGACTGACGGCCGATTGCACGGGCCTCTCCATCAGCCCGGACGGCCGCCTCCTCGAACAGACCCGCCCCGCCTTCGGCGGCAACATCATGGCCACCATTCTGACCGAAACCCAACGGCCTCAAATGGCTTCCGTCCGGCCGCATGTCATGCCCAAACCGGAATTCCTGCCCAGCCGTCAGGGCAAGGTATTCCACGAGGACTTCTCCCTGCCCGAAGACCGAATCGCCACCAAGATCCTGGAAGTGATCCCCCTGCGCTCGGAATCCACCGTGAACCTGGCCGGCGCCCGGATCATCGTCAGCGGAGGCCGGGGGATGATGGGCCCCGAGAACTTCGCCCTGCTCCGGGAATTGGCTGGTCTGCTCGGCGGAGTGGTCGGCTGTTCCCGCAGCGCCGTGGACGCCGGATGGCTGCCGCACGCGCATCAAGTGGGGCAAACGGGCAAGACCGTCAAACCCAAGCTGTACATCGCCTGCGGCATCTCCGGCGCGATCCAGCACCTCGTGGGCATGCAGAATTCCGATTACATCATCGCCATCAACAAGGACAAAAACGCCCCCATTTTCAGCGTCGCCCATCTCGGCATCGTCGGGGACTTGTTCGAGATCCTCCCCGCTCTCATCGGTGAGTTGCGGAAATATTCCCAAATGGAAGAACCATCCCTGGCCGGGGTTTAAGGTAAAAGGATGAACATGAACTGGTCGCGTCTCGTCTTCGCGGTGATCTTTTTCGTATCCATCGCCTTCTTTTTGCGGAACCTCTTCCGTCTGTTCGCCATGTTATGCCTGGGACGGTGGGAGAACCGTTTCGACCGGCTCAAGGACCGGATGGCCAGCATGTTGTTCTACGCGTTCGGCCAGATGCGTGTTCTCCGGTCCCATTATGGTTTCAATCACCTCCTGATTTTCTGGGGATTCATGGTCCTGCTGCTGTTGAATTTCGAATTTCTGGTGTCCGGCCTTTTCCCCCGTTTTTCGTTGTCGTTCATCGGGCATATTCCCTACGGCGTGCTGCTGGTGATGACCGAGGTCATGTCGGTTCTGGTCCTCGCGGCCGTGGCGGTGGCCGCGGCCCGGCGGATTTTCTTCCGGCCCGATTACATCGAAGCCTCGCTCGACGCGTTTTTGATCCTGGGCTGGATCGCCATGCTGATGGCGGCCTACTTCGGATTCCACGCGGGGGAAATCCACCTGGGCGCCACTTCCTGGACCGCCTGGATGCCGGTCTCGCGCCTGGCCGCGGGATTGTACGCTTCGTTATCCCCCCACGCCGCGGAAGTGGTGACCGGCATGTTCTGGTGGATTCACGCCCTGGCGTTGCTCGCTTTTTTGAATTACCTGCCCTTCAGCAAGCATCTCCATATCCTGACCGCCATTCCCAGCTGTTTTTTCCGGAGTTTCTCGGTTCCCAAGACGGTTCCTCCCCTGGCGTTTGAGAAAGGCAACAACTTCGGCGTCTCCAAGATCAACCAATTCAGCTGGAAAGACCTGCTGCATTTCATGGCCTGCACCGAATGCGGGCGCTGCCAGGCGGCCTGCCCGGCCGAGCGCACCGGCAAGCCGCTCAATCCCCGTCTTCTGGTTCATGAAGGCAAGCGCAATCTCTTTATCAACAGCCGCGCCATGTGGAACGACCGCCGCATCGATTCTCTGCCTCCCGCGGTCGATGAAGACGCCATGAAAGTGGCCCTGATCGGCGAGGGCGAGGAAAGCATCGCCGAGGAGGACCTATGGGCCTGCACCACGTGCGGATCGTGCATGGTCGAGTGCCCGGTCTTCATCGAGCACGTGCCCAAGATCATCGAAATGCGCCGCCACTTGGTCATGGAGCAGGCCCGCTTCCCGGAGGAGTTGCTGCAGTTCTTCCAGAACACCGAGCAACGCTTCAATCCCTGGGGCATCGCGCCGTCCGACCGGATCAAATGGACCCAGGACCTCAATGTTCCGGTGGTGGAAGAGGGCCGGCCGGTGGAGTATCTCTATTTCGCCGGCTGCTCGGGCG
Organism: bacterium; assembly: GCA_041946805.1. Lineage (GTDB taxonomy): Bacteria > Hinthialibacterota > Hinthialibacteria > Hinthialibacterales > Hinthialibacteraceae > JABLXU01. Next base: position 13,165 of record JBHGBC010000003.1, on the reverse strand, counting down.
CCTTCGATTCCCGCGGCCGCAACGTGGTTGCCTCCATGACCCGGATCCTGAACGCCGCCGGGGTGTCGTGGGCTATATTGGGTAACGAAGAGAAATGCTGCGGCGATTCGCTCCGCCGTCTGGGCAACGAGTATGTCTTCCACAAACTGGCGATGGACAATCTCCAACTGTTCGCGAAATACGGCGTGACCCGGATCCTCACCCACTGCCCCCATTGCTACACCACGTTAAAAAACGACTACGCGCAGTTTGGGGCGAATTACGATGTGATCCATCACACCCAGTTCATCGATCAACTGGTGCGGGAAGGAAAGATCAACCTCCGCAAACGGGTGAACGGCCGGACCGTCCTGCACGATTCCTGTTACCTGGGCCGCTACCACGGCATCTACGAAGCCCCGCGCAATCTGATCCGCGCCGCTTCCGAAGGCGTTCCGCCCTTGGAAATGCCCCGCCGGGAGGACAAGAGCTTCTGCTGCGGAGCGGGCGGCGGCCGCATGTGGCTGGAAGAACGAACCGGCAAGCGGATTTACCTTGAACGCACCGAAGAAGCACTCGCCACCCAGCCGTCGACCATCGCGGTGGCCTGCCCGTACTGCATGACCATGCTCGAAGACGGGGTGAAGGAAGTCCAAGCGCAGGATTCGGTCCAGGTGCGGGACGTCGCCGAAATCATCGCCGAGGCGATGGGGGCGTAAGGAAATATGGCTCATTCGGCAAGTGCGTACTTTTTTCCAGATGGCTGGTTGATATTTCTTCTAGTGGATCGATGGGAACCGCCCCCCATATTCCCTCTCCCTCTGGGAGAGGGTTAGGGTGAGGGAATTTTGTAGGACGGACCTTGGTGTCCGCCCCTGCCATTGAGGGGATGGAATACTATTTCACCATCCTGTACGCGCTGACCGGATGAACTGTAATTATTCATCCTCCCCGGCCTCGGATTTAATAGTATTGAAATAGACCTCCTCCCGGGTGAGGTGCCGCCGGAGATCCTCCGCCGTGGGCGCGTGTTCCGCCCGGTCCCGCCAGAACAGAGCGAGCGCCCCGTTGATCGCGTCCTCCGCGATATGGTAGGGATCCGCGTCCCGTTTGTACTCCAGGTACGCCACGATGGCCCGCGCCTCATCCCGCGTGAAGATGGACAAACGGTACCGCGCGTAATCGAAATGCGTCATCGCGCCATAGCGCCGGGGATTCAGCAACACCGTCCGGCCGCTGCGAATGGTGAATACCCGGCCCTTCCGTTCGTGTTGTATCGCAAAGTCATAAAAGCCATGCGTCAGGGTGAACAGCGGGTCCGCGGTCTGCAGCTCCTCCCGCAAATCGGCGAGGAGAAAGGCAGGGAGAAAGAAACGCAAGCCGGCCTCCGAGAAGAAACTCAGGGCGGTGTAGTTCTCGTCCAGCATTTTGGCTTCCAGGGTCCGCCAATCCATCCGTCCCTTGAAGGGCGCGATCGCCTCGAACGGCTCGCAGCCCTCGAAACTGCCCTGCAGGAACGGATCGCCTGGATAGGGATTCCCGCCGAACGCCTCGTGGATTTGATGGATGATCGGATCGATGGGATTCATGGCCTTGTTTCTATTCATTGAACCAATAAGGGATTTTTCCGCCCCCTTGCCCCGCCCGGGGCATTCGGTCTTTCATTATATATGTTAGGCTGTGCGCTGGCGTTTTTTTTATTCAAGGTTTCCAGAAAGGTCGTTCCGCATGAACTCCCCCGCAACGGCATCGCTTCGCTACGTTTTCTTCGCGGCCGCGGTCACCGCCCTCGGCGGTTTTTTGTTCGGGTACGACACGGCCGTCATCAACGGGGCCAATTCGTACCTCAAGGCGCACATGAGCCTGACGCCCCGGCAGGAAGGCATGGCCGGGGCCAGCGCGATCCTGGGCTGCATCCCCGGGGCCTTCTTCGCGGGATTCCTCAGCGACCGCTTCGGCCGCAAGAAACTGCTGTTCCTCAGCGCGGTTTTGTACGCCATTTCGGGCGTTTTTTCGGCCATTCCCCGCACGTTCGGCCAGTTTCTCGCGGCCCGGTTCGTCAGCGGCCTGGGGATCGGGGCCTCGTCCATGATCTGCCCCGTCTATATCGCCGAAATCTCCCCGGAAAAATGGCGCGGGCGTCTGGGCTCGCTTTTTCAACTGGCCATCGTTACCGGCATCTTTATCACCCTTTTCGTGAACAAGGTGATCCAGGGCATGGGCGATGAGGCCTGGAACACGGCCTTGGGCTGGAGATGGATGATGGGCATGGAAGTATTGCCCGCCGTCTTTTTTTTCGGATTGCTCTTTCTCGTGCCGGAAAGTCCCCGCTGGCTGACTCAATTGGGACGCGAGGAGGAAGCCCGGGCTGTGTTGGAACGGGTGGGAGGCACGCAACATGCCGAACTCGAACTGGCGGCCATCCGCGGTACGTTGCGTCAGGAGGAGGGGCGCTTTTCCGATCTGTCCGCGAGCGCCTACCGCCAGCCGCTGATCATCGCCGTGGTGTTGATGGCTTGTTCTCAGTTCTGCGGGATCAACGCCATCATCTATTACTCGTCCAAGATTTTCGAATCGGCCGGGGCGGTGAAGGATGCCGCGTTCACCTCGACTGCCTGGGTCGGATTGATCAACCTGTTGTTCACGTTTGTGGCCATCGCCTTTGTGGACCAGGCGGGCCGCAAACCGCTGCTTTTGACCGGCGCCGCCGTGCAGACCGGCGCGCTGGCGTTGATCGGCTGGATGTTCCACATCCAGCAAGGCGGCTTGATCCTGCTGCTCTGTGTCGTGTCGTTCACCGGGGCTTTCGCGGCCTCCATGGGACCGATTTCCTGGATTCTGTGCTCGGAAATCTTTCCGAATAAGATCCGCGGGCGGGCGATGTCGGTGGCCACTTTCACCATCTGGCTTTCGTGCTATACCGTGGCGCTGACCTTCCCCATGCTCAACGACAATCCCGCCATCGGTCCGGCGTTGACTTTCTGGATGTATGGCCTGGTCAGCCTCTTCACCTTCGTGTTTGTCTGGATCATGGTGCCCGAAACCAAGGGCCGGACACTGGAGGAGATCGAAAAGTCATGGAGGGCCGGGGCGGGGGAGTGAGGCAGGCTAGCCCAGGGTTGAACCCCTGGGCGGCTTTACCGCGGCCCCTTGAAATGGGCGCAAGAGAAGTGGGGAGTGAAAGCGCAATACGAGGCGTGAGAGCGCGGAGAAAGGGCAAGGGGAACATGCAGGCAAGATGCCTGCACCACAATAGGGATTCCCTCACCCTGGCCCTCTCCCAGAGGGGGAGGGGAATGTGAGAGGAGGTTCAAATTGATGGATTACGCGCTGCGCGCTAACCCATCCTACGCGCTTACCCATCCTACATGAGTAATTTCTTTGCGATCAGGGTTTCTTCCTCATCAACCAGACTTCCGAAATCGCACAGCCGCGGCCGTTGCCTCCCGCGCCGGGGATCTTTTGCCATTGCAATTCCAGCACACCGTCCTCCGTGAGATCGCGGGGGATGTCAAACTCCAGGGGCCGGGGCGCGGCTTCCTCCCGTTGCCAATAAGGATGGATTTCACGCCCCCCGTCGGCGGTGAGACGAATGGGGAAAGTCCTCTCTTCGCCGGCATGGACCACGCGGACTTGATACGCGGCGGCCGGATCCAGGTCCGTATAGCGCAGCGTCACCGCCCCGTCGAAAAAGGCGTCGATATGCCGCAGCCAGGAAAGCCGCCAGGTGATCTCCTTCCCGCTCCGGTACGCGAACGACGCGAAAGGCGTATGGAACAGCGCGGGATCCTGCTCGAAGCCCATCCCCCGCACCAGGTGGGGTTGCTGGGAGGGATTCCCCAGGTCGTCGTAATACCCCCCCGGGCCGGGATTGGTCCAGTTGAGGATTTCGCCGATCCGCGCCAGCCGTTCCTCTTCCGGACCGAGTTTCCGGATCTCCGCGAACTGGATCTTCAGCCAGGGCGTGTTGTTTAGGGGAACGTCGATCGTGTCGAGATTGGCCCCCCGTTCGGTTTCGATGGCCCGGTATTTGGTTTCGCTCAGTTGCATGCGCGCGCTTTGAAAGAGCGCCTCGGCCAGTTCGAAAATCCGCGCGCGCCGGTCACGGGCGGCTGGTTCAAGGAGGGCGCGAGCGAGGATCGCTTCCGCCTGGTCCATGGCTGCCACGCTCCCCACGCGCCCGGCCTGCCGCAAGGCTTCCAGGGCTTGCTCCTCCAGGCTGGTTTCGTAAATCAACCGGCTCCGGAGATACGCGTCGTAATACGCCCGGTACAGCGCCATCTGAAAACGCCAGTTCAGTAATACCTTCGGCGATGCGGATTTCTCCATGGACTGGAATTGATGTAACGCAATGTCCACACCGGAATTGCTCAGCAGCGGCCCGCGCCAATTGTTTTCCAACGCCAGCAGCCCCTGGGCGAAGGCATCCGCATGGGATGCGCCGATGAAGAACCGCCCGTAATCGCGCAGGATTTCCACGACATCCGCGTCCGGATCCCAGCTCAGCCGGGACCAGATGAACTTGTTCACGTCGTCGTTACATCCCTCGGAGTAGGTGATGGCGCCGATGGTGTAAGGCATCAGCCGGCGGATGATCACGGCCTCGTCCCGCGGGCGGGGATTGATCACCTCGCGGCCTTCGGCCATGGCGTAGGCAAGATCCCAATCCGGAACGGGGAACTGGCAATGACGGCTGTGGGTGATGTCGGGATAGAAGCGGATGGGATACCGCGCGGGGACGGCCTTTCGCAGCACGGGCAACTCGTCACGGCACTGGGGGCCGTATACCACGCCGTGCAGCCACGCGGGATCATTCCGCAGCAAGCCGTAGAATTCGTCCATCCATTCGCGGGTGAAACCTTGGGGTGAAATCCATATCCGCGCCTGGGGATGATATTGCCGCAGCACCGCCGAGACTTTTTCCAGGAACGCGAAGAGCACCGGCGGCCGCGTATGGCCGGGATCGCCGCCGGGAACCAGCACCTCGTCCAGGCGCGGCAATTGCCGGAACACATCGCCCCATTCCCGCAGCGCGGCTTCCACGGTCCGCGGATCGGTGTAATCGGCATCCAGCGCCGGATACCAGGCCCAGACATCCATCCCGTATTCATCGGCGATGCGCGACATCTCCACCATCATGGCCATGGGCGGCCGGGTGAAATGCGGGCTGTCGGCGTCATCGTCGGAGCGGGGCGGGATCAACTCGATGGCGTTGGCCCCGGACAAGGCCAGCTCGCGGATGTATTGCTCCCACATGGGAACCGTCCACCCGTCGTACGAATTGGTCTTCGGGCGGTATCCCAGTTGATGCCCACGCAACGGGTAATGCGGCGCAGTTGTGGCCTGGAAGTTATCCTCGATCGCGATCCGTCCCGGGGACATTTCCAACTTACGCAGCAGATGCCCCACGCCGTACAGCACGCCCCGGCCATCGTTCCCCACGATGTAAACAACCAGCCTGCTGCCCTCGTGAACAAGACGAATCCGGTATCCCTCCGGCATAGGGAAGTCCGGCTCATTCGCGAAGGGATTGGTGATCACGCGGGTGAGCGGCTGAAATGACCGAGCGGTGACCGTGACAATCAGGGGGACATTTTCTTGCGGCGGGCTGGTCTCGATCCGCCAGCGAATGCCGGTGCGTTTCTCTACTTCTTCCACGAGGACTCGGGCGGATCTCTGCTCCAGGGGCGAAGCTCCGTCCGTGGAAATCACCAGCGTCTGGGTGAGGTCCCAATTCTCCGCCCGGGCCGCAAGAGAAAAACCGGAGTGGAAGAGAATCAGCCAGTATAAAAAAGATTTTACTCTGAACATTCCGCGTGTCCCTTTCTTTGATTCGATCGCATCCCGCGTAAGCCATCGCCCCGGGATCATGGATTCAGCGCATTTCCCCAGGTTTGCTATCCAAGACAAGAGTGAAAACATCTGCTCTGTCGGGGTTCGCCGCGCATCGAGTCCACCCGGCATCGCTGGATATCCGCTTTCCCGGGATGGATATCAATTTGGGTTCATCCGGCAAGAGAGTAACTGCTGGTGAAGAAGGCATTCCATCCACTCGATGATTCGGGCGGACACCAAGGTCCGCCCCTATCAGAATTTCCCTGATCCTGGCCCTCTCCCAGAGGGAGAGGGGATTTAGGGTAGATCTCTTCAATCCGTCTAAGCGATGTCCGGTCACGCTCCCGGATAAATATACACACATAACGGATGAACCGTATATCTTGTCCTCCTTGAAGACAAACTGTTACTCACCGGGCCCACTGGCCGCCGCCGGCCGGCCTTTCATATAGCGAAGAACGCCCCACACCAGCAACAGACCGAAGAAGAGATAAATCATCGACGTGGCGCTCAGGCAAGCGCTCATGCCGTAGCGCATCGAAGCCCGGGCGATGATCAGCTGCGCCAGCGCGCCGCCGAACCAGCTGAGTGAATTCATGATGCCTACCGCGGAGGAGCGCCGTTCCACGGGGGTGACATCGTGCAAGGAAGCCCAGATGTTGGCGTCGTAGATCCCCTTGAAGATGCCGAAACAGAACATGGCGGGAATCAGCACGTAGATGTGCAAGGTCCACCCCACGGCAAAAATGAAGGGTACGCCGATCAGCAATCCGATGGACTGCGTCAACATCCGGCCGCCGCGATGCCGCCGCACCCACCGGTCGGCCAGCCAGCCCCCGGCCAGGACGCCCAGCACCGATCCCACCTGGATATAGGCGGTGGCGCTGAAACCGGCCATGGACAGGCTCATATTGAATTTGTCCGCCAGGAATTTGGGCGTCCACACCAGGAATATCGTGGCCACGAAGTTCGCCCCGATGAATACGGCCGTCAACACCACGACCATGGGGATCCTGTAGAGAAACAGCATGTGCGTGAACATGACCGACGCACTTTCGGGGCCCTGATCCACGGGTTCATCCTTGGCGTTTTCGCCAATGGTGCCCCGGGGCGGTTCCTTCAGCAGAAAGAGCAAAACCATGACCAGGAACACGCCGCCCAGACCCAGCACGTAAAACGACGACCGCCATCCGTAATGCATGCCCATCCAGCCGCCGAGCCACCCGCCGGCCACGGTGCCCGCGTAGACGCTCGATTGATGGATCCCCATGGCGCGCGAACGGGTTTCCTTGGTATGGTAGCTGCTGATCATCGACATCGCCGCCGGGAAATAAAACGCCTCGCCGAAGCCCTCCACGGCGCGCAACACCAACAAATGCCAGTATTCGGTGGAAACCGCGAACAGCAGGGTGATGACCGACCAAAACAAAAATCCGCTCAGGATCACTGTCTTCCGGCAAAACCGGTCGCCGATCAGCCCCGCGAACCAGCCCGTCGCCGCGTACACCCACATGAACGCGGACGCGACCCATCCCAATTGAATGGGCGTCAATCCCATCTCATCTTCAAGCAGCTTAAACACCGAAAAAATACTCTGCCGGTCCGCGTAGTTGAAAAAACAGGTAAACCACAACATCGCCACCACGGCCCATTTATACCAGCGGTTATCCATATCGCTCCCGATCCTCATTTCTTTGGGATTTCGCGCGGCCCGGGACGGCATGGCAATGATGGCCGCGTTTGGGCGGTTCGAGCCCTTTATTGTAACGGGGGATCCGGTTCGAGTCGAAGGCCATGGCTCGATGAAATGGAATTCACCGCGGAGGTCACGGAGGACACGGAGGGGATGACGCAGGCAGGATGCCTGCATCACAATGGCCCTTTCACTCCCGGGCCTTCTCCCCCAAGGGGAGAGGGGAGAAGAAGAGGGGAGTGGTGGCTTAGCTGGGTTACGCGCTGGCGTGATAATCCATCCTACAAAATCCTCAATTTTGGCTCATCCGGCAAGTGCGTACTTTTTATCTTGAAAGCACGATCGCTCTTTCATCAGTGTGGCTCAAGAGTTCTACCCCCAATCCCCTCTTCCTCCGGGAGAGGGCCTGGGTGAGGGAATTTTTGTTGGGGTGGACCTTGGTGTCCGCCCGGATCTTGGAATGGATGGAATACCTTTTTCTCATCCTGTACGCACTTCCCGGATGAACCTCAATTTTCAACTCCCTCCCATCCTCCCCCGATCTTCGGGGGAGGAATCGAAGCTGCACCGCCCAGACGCGGAAGACGCGGAGGGAATATTGCAGGCAAGATGCCTGCACCACAAAGTCCCCCACACCGGCACTATTCCGGGGAGAGAGGGGTGAATTGCTCTACTTCTCTTATCTTGATCCCCCCGCCTCTTTTCTGCGATAATGCGCTCATATTCTGCAATCCTTATTCGAGGTCGACTCATGCATCGTCATTCTTTCTCTTGGATGCTTTCAATCCTGACCGCTTTCGGGCCCTTGGCGATTCCCGCCGCGGAATCCAATCCGGCGCGGCCGGTACCCGTGTTTCAAAAAACGCCCTACCCGCGCATTGCCATGTTGTGGGCCTCGCTGCGGGGGGACCGCTCGGTGGAGGCCATCGCCAGGCACGATTTGATCATGCTGGGCAGCGGCAGCCTGGATCTGAAATTCAACCGCGAACCCGCGGGCCTGGCCGATGGCTTCACGCCCGAGTCGATCGCGGCCGCTCAGAAGAAAGTGGCGGAAATCCGCCAACTCAATCCGGACGCGGTGATTTTGGGCGATATCCTCTTCTATGAATATCATGATTCCTGGCTGCCGGAAGATCATCCCTGGTGGATGCGCAAAAACGGCGAGCGCCAACAGTTCTGGCCGGGCACGCACCGCATGAACTGGTACGATCCCGAGTACCGGCGTCACGTCGTGCAAGTGACTCTCTCCATGAAGCAGTCCGGCGTGGACGGCGTGTTCTACGATAACTTGCGCGACGAACCGGAACCCTGGGTGGAGCTATTCAAGGAAGTCCGCGCGGCCGTGGGGGACGAGTTCCTCATCCTGGCCAACGCGGGCTACGCGGTGGGCGATTACGATTTCGCCGCTCCCTATCTCAACGGCATGATGTACGAATCCGGCTGGAGCCACAACCGCACCGAGTGGGACGGCGTCATCAAAAAAATGCAACATACCGAGTCCCTGCTGCGCAAGCCCGCCATCAGCCTCATCGAGCGTTTCGAGGAAATCCGGGACCGCGCCGGCTGGCCGGGCGATGCCAAACGCGGGCAAAAACCCGAGCCCGATCCCGCCGCCCGCCGCTGGAGTCTCTGCTTCGCGCTGACCATCGGCGATTACTACTATCTCTTCTCCGACAACACCAGCCACCGCCATGACTGGCATCCCGAGTATGACGCAAAGATCGGATTACCGGTCCAACCGGGGGAGCGGATTGATTCGCACCACTGGATGCGGGTGTACGAAAACGCCGTGGTCCATGTCAATCTCCCCGGCGCGAAGCAGAGCGTCACCGTCGAATTCCCTGAAACGCGCAAAGACATTTTGACGGGCGAAACGGGGACGAAATTCGTCCTCCCCGCCGGCGAGGGAAGGATTTTCATGCCCGAATCGAAGAGTGGAACGAAGCAGTAGGTTAATTTCTTATTTCTTCTCGGGCGGCGTGTACGATTTCAATTCGCTGACCGCTTGATAGCCCTTGGTCATCCGCCCGCCGGCGTTCACGGCGTCGAAGGTGTAGATTTCTTTCACGATCCCATTCACCTTTGGATGGGTCCACATTTCCTGATGGCAGAACGCGCTGGTCTCCTGGTTGTTGCGGGTGAAGATCAAGCGCGTCTCGAACTGGACATGGCGGCAATCCGTGAACTCGCCCGCCGGGACCTGTATCGTTGCATCCGGCAGCCGCTTGACCGTCAACCGCAGCGTGGCGGGATTGATATCCCCGGAGGCCGCGATCCGCGACTCAAATATCTTCTCCTCGCCTGCCTTCAGAATCGAAAAATCCATCGGCATCGGGGGAGTGTAGAGAATGCTCCGCTCCGCCGAGGCGATTTTAACCACTTCTTTTTTCCGGTTGAAATACATCTCCGCCGGCTCCATTTCCTCCCCCCACTGTTGCTTCATCACCCATAACTGTTCCGCTCCTTCTCCCTCGCTGGTGACGATAGTCGCGATCCGGTCGCCCTGGACAGGATTCTCGGGATTGGCCCACGGCCGGGGACCATCATGCTGGTACACCCATTTCTCCCCCACCCGGTATGTATCGGCCGCGCTGATCCCCGCTGCGAACGATGCCAGCCAAACCACCACAAGGAGCGCCAAACCCATTCTTTTCATGATTATTTTCCTTTGAGAATGATAAAATATGCTTCTTTATTGTAAGCCATATCCAGGATTTATAGTCAATACACCTAGTGGTATTTTTTAAGATGTATTTATCAAGGGCGGGCCGGAGGAGGAAAAAGTATTCCATCCCTGCCAGGATGCGTACGGACGCTAATGTCCGCTCCTGCTGGATCCTCCTCAAAAAAAACGGGGTGGAATATCATTATCCACCCCGGTTTCGTTACGATCTCAATCCAATCCGCTTATTTTTCAATTACCCGCGGTTGGACGTTAAAGGCCCGCAGCGTCAGGGGACCGTCTTTCTCCACATCGATCACCGTGATCGAACCATGAGCGGCCTGAAATTTTTCCCACCGGTTCCAGGCAGGAACCGCGTCGGCCGAACCGGCCAGACCCGCCACGATATCCCCGTGGGTCACAATGACCACCGCCTTGCCGTACGCGTAATTCAGACTTTTCACCGCCGTGACCACCCTTTGCACCGCGTCCGCCAACGATTCACCCCCGGCCGGCTTGGGATCTCCGCCTTTTTTCCACAATTCAATCCGCCCATCGAAATCGGCGGGGCTGCCGTCTTCCTTGTTTCCCAACGCCATTTTGTTGAAGGCGGGATCTTTTTGGACCGCCAGGCTCTTGCTTTCCGCCAATCCGCTCGCTTCCATGGTTTCGTAGGCCCGCTGCGCTTCCGAGGTGAAAATGGCCGCCAGCGGTTGATCGGCCAGCTCCCGGCGCACGGCTTCCGCCTGCCGCTTGCCCAAATCGGTCAGGTGGTCGAGCTGCTCCTCGGTCATTCCCGGCTCGTGCGCGACGTTCGACAGCGCTTCTCCGTGACGCACGACGAATAACCGGATCGTGTTCCCGCCGATGGCGGGAAGGCCGGCGAGGGTTCTATCCGCGGATCCCACACCGGGAATGGCCAAACACACCCATAGGAAAGTTGAAACAAACCAACCTTGTTTCATCTACTTTTCTCCCTTTCACGATAAAATGGTGATTATCCGGTTGTTTCCTATCCTGCAGGGATATGGATCCCTCTTGATGTTGACCGCCGGCTGAACCAGAATCGGTTCGTTATCAACGCCTCCCCGGCGGGATTCAATGAGACTACGGGCATGTTAAACGGCAAACTGGTGGAAGTCCACCTCCTGAACGGCAAGCGGTTCCTGGGGAAAATAACGAACAAGGATGGGGAAGGTCTCGTGATGTACTGCATTCCCGTCAAGGCCCTCGAGAGCGTCCCCCCCGGCGCGGGAGCCTTGGAGCAGATGCGTGAAATGCTGCATACCGTCTTTTTCCCCTGGCAGCAGGTCGAATACGTGGATATCGGCGGCGAACCCATCGGTTTTGATTCGCTGTACAGCAGCTGGTTCCGCGGCCAACCGGTCGCCAATTTCTTCGAGCGGCCCTTCGTATCCGATCAGAAACGGGGCAATGGCGAGAACTGATCCGCCCCGGCACACCCTTCCCGTTCCGCCCGCTCCCGGAGGGATTTGGCCCTCTTCGTTCCCCGGCCGCGATATGACCGGGCGTGGAGTATTATTATCGGGAGGCGAATGAAATCAGTCCCGGAGAGAGAATCCTCTCGCGGCATACCGCTTGATTCACTGCAACATCCAATCGGGAATCTCCGTGAGGATTCCCAGGGCCCAAGCGATCGAACGGTCCAACAATTGGATCCCCAAGTCGTTCAAGACCGACATCGTGCGGGTGGTGGGGTCTCCCTCGTAACTCGCGTTGGGATCCACGTCGGAATATCCCAAAAAAACCCACCGGGCCGGGTTGGCATCTCCCGCGTCCAGGGTGGTCTTGGCTTCCATGGCGATCAGCACCGGCGCGTTCTCCGGCAGGGGGTCGCCGTTGGAGGATTCATTGACCGACGCGGGCAGCACCGCCAGGACCGTGCCCACATCCGCCAGGATGGACAGATCCGTGAGAGTGCCAAAGGTGACCATGTACGGCTTCCCCGTCGCCGGATCGGTTTTCGTGACGGTGAACGTTTCCGGCAATCCCTGGGTGATGAGATGATTGCGGTTGACGATCTTGATTTCGCTGGTCATCGCGCCCCCGGTAAACGCGGACGCCCCGTTGGTGAAACCCATGTCGTCGAAGAGATACGATTCCGTGAAGATCACCGGTTTGGTTGCGATGCGGTAATCACCCGCCACCGAACCCGAGCCGATCTCTTCCGTGATGAAGATTAGATGGGGCTTTGCGGCGATCACGGATTCGAGATCGGGTTCCGCCAGGCCTTCGGCCGCCGCTCCCCCATCCGGCGACGCGGCGGCCGCGGCCTCGCCCGGCGACTGGTCTCTCACCACAGGCCGGGGGGCCGGTGGTTCGGGCTCCCGCACGGCGGGCGGCGCGGCGGCCTCGGGCGATGGAACCATCACCGCCGCGTCGGCGCCACCCCCGACCGCCAACGCCACATCCATGAAGGCGATTTCCAGCCCCACCTGGTTGAAGGGCTCCAGCCTCATCTTGCCATCCAGGTCCCCGAAGGCCCGAAGGGCCGCCAGGAGCCGCTGGTAATCCCATCCCCGGGCCGCATCCCGGAGTCGCGCTGTCTCCTCCGGGCGGAACTCTCGGGCGAGGCTGGTATCGGCACCGCTCTTCACCACCATCAGCGCCCGCAGATAGTCTACCACCTCCCGGCCGAAATGCCGGAGGTCGGCTCCCGCGGTGGCGGCCTCGTCGATCAGCCGGAAGCCTCGCCTCAGGTCCCTGCGGCGAAGCGCCTCCACGAACTCCGGCACCATCTCCTCCCCGGTCAGGCCCAGCACCTCCCGCACCGACGGGAGATCGATGCGCTGCCCACAGTAGGCGACCAGCTGATCCAGGAGGCTCTCGGCGTCCCTGAGGCTCCCTCTCGCCATCCTCGCCACCCGCTCCAGCACCCCCGGCTCCACCTCCAGCCCTTCCCTCTCGCAGATCATCTCCAACTGCCCCGTGATGGCCTGCAGGGGTATTCGGTGGAAATCGAACCGCTGGCACCT
>JBHGBC010000299.1:0-3375 GCA_041946805.1 bacterium | reverse complement strand
GATTCCACCTGGCCGACGAAGATGATCCGCTCGGCGTGGGGCTGTTTCTGCGCGAAGGCGATCAAGTCGGGCAGCAGGGGGCCGTCTCCGACGATCATCAGTTTGCCGTTGACGTGCTGCATGGCCTCGATGAGGTAATGCAGGCCCTTGTAGTAGCGCAGAATCCCCACGAAGAGGACCAGGCCGGTCCCGTAGCGCCGCCGGATGACCTGGGCGAGATCCTGGATCTCGCAACTGGGGGCGAAGCGGGTCATCGAGACGCCGAAGGGGACCACCACGCACTTGTCCCGGTACGGGCGCAGCGTGGCGGAGGATTCCAGGTAGTTGGGCGAGGTGGCCAGGATGATGTCGGCCTTCCGTAAAAAACGGTCCCGCAGCGGCCCGTAAAGCTTCAGCCATTTTTCCTGCCGCACGATGTCGCTGTGATAATGCACCACCACCTTGCCCCGGGGGCGGACCAGCAGATGCGAGATGACCGCCGTCGGATTGGGAACGTGGTAGTGCAGGATGTCCGTCTGGAGGCGTTTCAGCCAATAGGGAAAATAGGGCGAGACCGGGGCGGACAAAAAGCGTCCCCACTCGCCCGCCTTATACACTGGAGTCCCTTCCACTTCGGCGAATTCTGATTTCCGGTTCCGGCTGCAGATAAGCACCGAGATCTCATCGCACGCGTCGCGCGTGGCCTCGATGATCCGCCGGATCGCGATTTCGATTCCCCCGCAGGTGGGAGGATAGACATCCTTATAGATATGCAGCACGCGCACGGATTATCCGGTTCCGCCCCTCTTCCATCGTTGCGACTGGCCAGATCCCATACCAGAAAACATACTAGCCCTTGATTGGTTCGATAGAAACCTCCAAACTTCCGATCCATCATGAAACATGCCAAATTGTTGGGACCCACCCTGGCCGCGCTGGCCTCCTGCCTGCTCTTCTCGACGGGCGGGCTCGCGATCAAGGAAATCGATCTCCCCGCCCTGCCCCTGGCCGGATTCCGGGCGTCGATCGCGGCCCTGTTCTTGTGGGCGTTTCTCACTCGGCAGGCGGGCGCGGGATCGGTGACGCGCCTGGGCCGGTATGGATGGATCGGCGCGGGCAGTTATCTGATCATGACGGTTTGTTTCGTTTCCGCGACAAAACTCACCACCGCCGCCAACGCCATTTTTTTGCAATACACCATGCCCGCGTGGGTGCTCCTGGGCGGGGCGTTGTGGCTGGGGGAAGCCATCACCCTGGGCCGGTGCCTGACCATCGCCTTGAGCCTGGTGGGGATGTTCTTTTTCTTCCTGGGTGAATTGCGGCCGGAGGATTGGCAAGGCAATTTCATCGCCCTGCTCAGCGGCTTGAGTTTCGCCGCGGTGACGCTCGCGTTCCGGAAGGACCGGGACCACCGGCCGATCAACGCCGTGTTGTGGGGCAACGCCCTGACCGCGCTGCTCATCGTCCCGCTGACCGTGATCTGGATGCCGGATGCTCTCGCCGCGTTGTCGTCCCCGCGCAACTGGCTGGGCCTGCTGTGGCTGGGGATCTTCCAGATGGGCGTGGCGTATATCTTTTTCGTCACCGCCCTCAAGCACCTGCCCGCCATCGAGGTGGCCATTCTTTCGCTGATCGAACCGGTCCTCAATCCCACCTGGGTGTTTCTCTTCAACGGTGAGACGCCTTCCACCGGCGCGATCTGGGGCGGCGCGCTGATTCTCCTCTCGGTCTTCTCCCGGATTTTCCTGCGGGAAGAGACAGCGGGGGAGGAAGGGGGGGTGGAGATCGAGGAACAAAGTCCGGTTGAGGGGAAGTAGGGGAATCTATCCGTTCCCCTACCCTGGCCCGCTTCCGGAATGAGAGAGGAGATTGGCTATTAGTCTGAATCAGGATAGTCAGGATGTACAGAATGACCAGGATGAGTGGCTGGATTCGCGGATTGAATCAAGGAAGACATGGAAAAAATACACGGATTACATGGAGAAAAGCGAAAGAATCCATAAAACGTAACGGACATGCAGGAAAGTAGGATGGGTGAGCGAAGCGTAATCCATCAAAACCAAGATAACAGTGGATAACACGAAAAGTGAGCAGGCAGGATGCCTGCATCACAAAATTCACCTCCACCGCCTCATCCCGGGTACCACAGCATCCGCAACGCCATCCAGCCCCCGGCGAGGAACAGGGTCGCGAGCGTCACGGGAATCCCCACGCGGGCGTGTTCGCGCCAGCCGAGTTGAATGCCGAACTCGGAGGCCTTGTCCGCCACGATCAGGTTGGCGATGCTCCCCACCAGGATGAGGTTGCCCGCCAGGGTGCTGCTCAAGGCCAAGATGGGTCCCGCGAAGGGATGAGTGGCCGCGGGCAGCAGCAGCATGACCGCCGGGACGTTCGACACCAGGTTGGAAAGGACCACGGTGACGCCAAACAACCAGGCTGGATGGCGCAGATCGATGCCCAGTTCACTCAAACTCCACATCCCCGCCTCGAGCAAGCCCGACCGCTGGATGGCGTCATTCACCACGAAGAGGCCGATGAACAGCACCAGGATCTGCCAGTCCACCAGGCCCAGCATGGCGCGGGAGGCCAACCGCCGGCTCATCAACAGAAGGCCCGCGCCCGCCAGCGCCGCCACTTCCCGCGGCCAGGGCGTGAATAGAAAGATCCCCACCAGCAACGACAACACCAGCAGCCCCTTCACGCTCTGCCAGGCGCTGTATTTCGGAGATTCCACGGGGGGAACCTCGATCCGGTCCTTCCAGCGGCCCCGGTAGATCCAGACCAGGATGCCCCACGCGGCCGCCAGTCCCAGCACCGTGGGGACCAGGCTGTCCAACAGGTAGGCCGGGAAAGACATCCGCAGCCGCTGGCCGATCAGCATGTTTTGGGGATTGCCGATCAGCGTGGCGGCCGAACCGATGTTGGAGGCGCAGGCCAGGCCCAGAAGAAACGGCATTGGATTCCAGCGCCGCCGGGCGCAGCCTTCAATCAGGATGGGCGTCATCGCCAGGCAGACGATATCGTTGGCCAGCAACGCGGACAGTACTCCCGCCACGAAAACCAGCAGCAGCAACACCCGGTCCGGCGCCCAGGGCGCGGCCGCCAGGCGGCGCGTCACGGCGGTGTAGAAGCCGCCCAGACGGAACTGGGACGAGATCACCATCAGCCCGAAGAGCAGCGAGACGGTGGGGATATCGACCGCCGCGCCGGCTTGTTCGGGAGTCAAGACGCCGGCCATGACCAGAAAAATGGCCCCCACCAGGGCGATGCCCGTCCGGTCCAGCCGGAGCGGGGGGATTTCGCCCAAAAACATGCCAATGTACACAAAAAGAAAGACCAGGAGAACGATGGTTTGCATGGCGGTTGAGAACGGGCCTTTCCATCCCCAGCGGCGTC
>JBHGBC010000298.1:0-3417 GCA_041946805.1 bacterium | reverse complement strand
CGCCTGATCCCGGGATTCACTCTGGGCACGGGCCGGCCGCTCACCGGCATCAACCGGATTAGCCGCGACATGACCGGAGAACCGAAGGGAGCTTTTCGCAACCGGCCGTGACCGGCTGGCGTCCCCTCCACGAAACGCCGCTCCGGGGCGGCCCGGTGGGCCGGGTGGCCGTCCACGATCAAGTACACCGGCCGCTTCGTCTCGTGCAGCAGGTAGCGGAGAAAGTCGGTGAACTCGCCCTCGGTCACGCATCCCTTCACCGTCTCCCTCCAGGTCTGCACCGCCACGGGATTTTGCTCGGAGGCGCGGCGCAAGGGCTTTTAAGGGCTCAGGCCCAATTTCTTGAGCAA
Organism: bacterium; assembly: GCA_041946805.1. Lineage (GTDB taxonomy): Bacteria > Hinthialibacterota > Hinthialibacteria > Hinthialibacterales > Hinthialibacteraceae > JABLXU01. The sequence goes on along the minus strand of JBHGBC010000298.1, from coordinate 3,067 downwards.
CCGGCCGGCCGAGACTTCGCTCCGGCGGACTTGGAATTCCCGCGGGATCCGTTCGCGGATCAAGGACAAAGTCCAAAACGCAAACGGGAATTTCCGTTGCAAGGGATCGTGATCCACGATGCGGCGGTAGACGAATTAAATGAAATAGCATGAAAGTGTGTCATATTCTGTAATATCAACTAGAGTGGATACTCCCAGGAAATTCACTCCACGGCTTTCGGCCAGGATAAGCGGGTCCAATCGGAGGTGATCGCCTGCAGCGCTTCGGGGAGAGGGCCTTCATGCCCTTGAACCACGCCGTGATAACGCCCGTCCGTGTCCCGCCAAACCGCGAGATCCACGGGAACCGGCAGCACCAGGTGAAAATCACCCGCCGCGCACTCCCGCAAGCCGCCGGCCGCCAGCGCGTCCACTTTCCCTTGCCTGTCCAACCGGACCGCCGCGAGACCCTCCGCATCAAACGTCACATCTTGATTTCCAGAGCGCATGGTGACGCGAATCGGATTCCCCGCCACGTTCTGGGTGCCGGATACCTGGATCACCGTGCCATCGAGCAAGCGGCCATATCCCTCCGCCGGTGGACAGGAAGAAGTGTGTCCAAATCCTTCCAGACTGGCCGATGCCGGGGTTTGCAGTGGAATGTTACGCTCGCGCAGTACCTGAGTGACTTGGGCAATCAGGCTATGGGGATCGCCGATGACCGCCATGGCATCCGGCAAGGCCGCGTGGCCGTCGAAATCGTGGCCGTCAAAATCCATCGTCCATTCCCCACTCCGGAATAGCGCCGTGGGGCCCTGGGCGGCTTTTTGAAAAAACGCGGCGGCGCCGGCGCGTTCAAATTCCGGATGGTACAAAACCACGGCGGCATAGCGCTGCGGTCCGTACTGGATCCACCCCTCCTTGTTGATCCGCAGGCTGCCGTTTTCGATTTCGCTGCTGGGAATCAAGTCCGCCGGATACCCCGCGCGCCATAGCCCGTCCGCGATGGCCATGCCCACATCGTTATATCCGTTGCCCGCCCAGTTCATGGCGTTGGCGTGGCCGAACACCACCGCCACGGGGCAATCCAGCGGGCTTTGCGTGATGAAATTGAGCAGCCGCACCCGGCACTCCGCCCGCATCAAATTCCCCCGCCACAGTTCGCGGCTGTTCTCGATCAGCGGCTTGTCACTTGGCCAGAGGGGATGATAGTTGACGCGCCCCCCGGCCAACACCGAGGCCCATACCTGGCGCTCGTAGTCGCTCTTGGCGGACGAATAAAACATGTTGAACCACACCGGACTGTTCCACTTTTTGGCGAGGGAAGTCCGCACGGCGAAGGGCGTGGTTTCGTCGGTCTGGGCCCAATCACGACGGGCCATCCACCAGTCCAGGCCGTTTTTCTCGAATTCCCGCGCCTCGGGATACGGCCACCAGGTCGGGTGCGTCGCCACAACCGCCGTGGCCCCGAAGACCTCCTTGACGGCACGGTAGAAATCCTGCTCCACCTCCCCGTTGCGTTGCCGGGACATTTCCATGAAATGATTGATCGCCGCCCGCCGCTCGCGTTCCCGCCCCGCGACGCCCCGGTACATCAGCAAACCATCCGCCAGCAGGTCCCGCCCGCCGGTACGCCGGGTGTAGGCCTCCGCCCGCGCCGGGGAATACCAAAACTTGTTTTTCTCCGGATTCCCGTCAAAACAGGGCGGGAAGCCCCATTCGTCCTTGCAAGCCCCCGCCAACGGAACATCGGCATAATGCTTCAAAATCCGGCGTTGAAATTCCAGCAGGTGCGGCGCGAACACGTCGGGAGTCAAATGGGTGAACGAAACCGCCACGCAAGCCCTCGCCGTGTTCCCATCGGGTTTGTGTTTCAAAACCAACTCAATGCGTTCGGGAAGCGATTCCACGACGCCGCAATCCGGGGTGATGTCCCGCAGCGAATCCGGATCGACTCCCCCCGGCCCCACGTGGTAGGCGTACGCGCGCAGCAAGGCGCTCCGCAGGGGAATGTAGGGCGTGGCGCGGTGGGTGTAATGGTCGCTCAACTCCGAGGCGTGGATTTCAATCTCGACATCACCGTTGGAGGACAAATCCACTTCGTGATATATCAATTGCTCCTGCAATTCGCCGGGATAGTCCCGCTGAAAGGCCCCGCGCGCCAGCCGGACATCGAGATCCATCACCAGGTGAATCCCCAACTTCCGGGCATAGACGGCCGCCGCCTGGATTTGACGATGCGTATCGTCGTCCATCAGTTCCTTGAGAGGCGCTCGCAGGCTGGTGGTCAACAATTGGTACGGTGTATGGACTTTCACCACGTCGAGATAGGTCTTATAGCCTTCCGGTTCGAACTCCGTTTCCGTCCAAAACCAGCAACCCATATTGGGAATGGGATCCCCTTTCGGAGCCGCCGCCGGAACCAGGAAGAGAACGCAGAATAAAAACAATGCGCCAATGTGTTTCATGATGAATTCCTAATCGGCCACGATATGCGTTCATGTTTATGTATCATGTCACCTTATGGGAAAATGCACAAGAGGATTTCTGTAAAAGATTAAATAATTCATTTTGCATCATGATGAGTCTGTATTCGAGCTGGCGTGGGTGTATGGAATAAGTGACATTGACTTTTTGAGGTGGGGTACAAAGAACCGGCAAGGATATTTCCCTCCATGAAAAGGAACAAGCGAGAATTTCAGATGCCTCAAACACTAACATCTTTCCCAACTGCCCAGTGAATCTGAAAATCCCAGTAGATTGGGCCATTGTTTTGGGACGATTTTCAAGACCCTCCCATAAAAAAACGTCCCCTGAAAACATCCCAAAATCCTCGCAATTATCCACCTTGGGGACGGTTGGGACGATTGGGACGGTAAATGTGAGAGGGTGTACCAGATCGTTTTCATGACGGGTCGGTCCAACAACTGAATTATAAATACTTCATATCAGAAGTGGACATCTAGTAAGAGTGGTTCCCGGTTTCGTGCCTAGGAACACTGTTTCGACAAACACATGAGTGTTGTATCACCTGAATCCGTGAACTAAGATTCCCAAAAAATCGCGGCGGAACTTACATCACGAAAAA
>JBHGBC010000297.1:0-3536 GCA_041946805.1 bacterium | reverse complement strand
CCTCCCGCCGCTTCCGCCCGCGAAACCGCGCGCTGGGAAATCCAACTGGACCAGATCGCCCAGGGCCAAGGTTCCGACCAACAATTTCTGGCGGAAATTCAACAATTCATCCAGAAAGCCGTGCAGGAATTCAAAACCAGCCTCATCCAGGCTTTCCAGATCCAGGAGACCGGGACTTGTCCCCAGTGCGGCGGACGGATCATCGAGGGGAAAAAAGGCTTTGGCTGCTCGAACTGGCCTGAGAAAAAAGGCGGCTGCAAGTTCGTCATTTGGAAGAAAATCGCCGGGAAAAAAATCACCCTCATCATGGTTAAGGAATTGCTGGAAAAGAAGCGCCTGGGGCCGGTAAAAGGTTTTATCTCCAAATCGAAAACACGTTTCGCGGCCGGATTGAAGCTGGTGCAGGAAAATGGCATCTGGAACGTAGTCCTGGATTTTGAGGCGAAACAATCCGGACCGTCCCCAAAGGTCATCAAGAAAAAGCCCGCAAAAACGTATGGAACGTGCCCGGCCTGCGGGGGGGAGATCATCGAAGGGAAAAAAGGTTATGGCTGTTCGAATTGGAAACCGGAAAAAGGCGGCTGCAAGTTCGTGATCTGGAAGACCATCGCCGGACATGTCATACCCAAGAAGGCCATCACCCAATTGCTTACGCAACGGATCACGGATATTCTGGATGGCTTCAAATCCAAAACCGGGAAGCGGTTTTCCGCCCGTTTGAAATTAGAGGATCATCCCCCCGGCCCGCCGCGGGTGGTGTTCGATTTTACTCCCGCCGCGGCGAAATCGCCTGGGGAGAAGGCCGTGACGAGTTCGGAGGAACCAGACTTTTCGGAAGCATCGGAAGAGAGTCAATGATGGAAGGTACGATTTCAGGTCCAAAAGCATCCGATAAAGGTGGTTCATCCGGCAAGTGTGTACTGGCTGGTGAAAAAGGTATTCCATCCACTCGATGATTCGGGCGGACACCCAGGTCCCCTCTTACAAAAATTCCTTCACCCTAACCCTTTCCCGGAGGAAGAGGGGATTATGGAGTTGATCACCTCGGCCAGTCTGATGGAAGAGCGGCCGGACATGCTTGATAAAAAGTGCGCACTTTCCGGATGAGCCATACAGGTTTTAGGAGGGGTTTGTTCTTTCCGAAAAGCGATAGAGAAAAACGGCCTCTCTAGAGATACCGAGTTAGGGATTTGTAATGATTTTCTTATCAAGTACACACCTATCGGATGAACCCCCTTTCTTTTCTCCTCCCTCTCCCTCTGGGAGAGGGTTAGGGTGAGGGAAGCCCTGATGGGGCGGAATTCATCCTTTCTCTGCAATCGGGTGAATAGTTGCCCCTGGCAATTTAACCTCATTCATTCTAATCTATTTAGAAAATTAAAGTTACTGCACGTCTTCTTATCTATCTTCTCAAGTTATTTCCCATTCTTTTAGCTACCTTCCCCGCGCTTTCGATTACTCTCATGGATGCCGATTGAATGAGGCCCCAGCGATGAGGCCGGTTTATTCCAATCCGGGTGTTTTTCCGCGGGATCCACAAGAAAGCAGCTATGGCAGCCTGCTTGCTTGTGAAGCGCGAAAAGGCTGTGTATGATCATGACGAACGTACGTAACAACATCTGGAAAGAGCGGTATTTATACACGCTTTGGCTCGTGTTCCAGATCCATGATCGCGCCACGCGGAAATCCATGACGGAAAACGCCTATGAATATCTGTTAACCCTGGTCCGGAATGAAAGGTCCCCGGCCCAGGAAGAGGCGTCCCTGCAGGATCTTTCCCGGATGGTGATGGACCTCATCCGCGAACAGCCCTGGTTTCCCAATCGCGAGGAAGAATGGGGCGAGCTGCGGTCCTATGAAACCGCCCGTCATGTCTCATCAAAATTAAAGGCGTTGCGGGAGCAGCGGCTGGACCGGGACGAACTCCAAAAGAGCGTGGCGTCCATCGCCGCCAACCTGGCTTCCGCGATTTTTTTCATCCCCGAGACGGTCAGCGTGATCTATTCGCCGCCCGTTGCGGGCTTTGAATCGTTCATCCAGGAAGGCGCAAACCAGCATTGCCGGCTGATCCAACGCGCCGTGGCCGGCGTGGTCCGGAAAAATTTCTCCGGATTGCGTGGATTGTCCTTGAATACCAGCGATATGGAAGACGAATTGTGGGGCCTGGTGATGGAGGAAATCGTCCGTTGCCTGACCGATTCGTTCTCTCGTGTCTGGCGGCCGGACCAATCCAGCCCGGAGTTGTATCCCGCACCCGGTGTCCGTGGGACGAAAAGGGGGATCATCACGCGGGTGGCCCTGTCCCAGACAGGCGGCCGCCTGGCGGCCTACCGCACGGATCATCAATTATACTTGTGGGATACGCGCGCGCGGGAACTGATCCATTCGTGGGACATCCAGGGTCTTATCGAATCCCTGTCATTGGATGTGTCACGGTTTCAACCGCGCGCGTTGTTCGTGGCGGAGAATGAATCCTGGATCGCCTTGGAGACCATTGAAAACCAAGTCATCGTCTTGCCGGTGAACGATCTCCAGGATCAGGCGCGGATTTACGACGAAAGCAGTAAGGCCGATTTCCTGCGGGATTTTGGGATTCCTTACATTTCACCCCGCGAAATCCAACTTTCGCCCGCGTTTCGTTTTGAGAAAAGGACGGGTGAAACGCTGGATTGGCCGGATTACGTCCCGGAAGTCTATGATTGGAGCTGCGGCGTCCGGCCATCTCTGATCGCCACGGCCAGCGAGTTGAAACGCGCCATGCCGGACTGGATGCGGGAAGCGGGATTCGAGCGGTCGGTGTTCCACATCGCCAAGAAGCGTTTCATCGATCTGATCCGCAAGCATACCAACACCCATTACGCGTGCTGGCGGTGCGGAACCCTAAGCCACAGCCCTTCGGAAAACCGGTGCCGGACCTGCGGCCTGGATTTTTCGCGGTGCCCGGGCGGATGCAAGGTTCCCCCCAGCGAGCCGCTGCACGCCGGCAATCATTGGCAGTGTCCTCATTGCGGTTTGGCGTCCCGGATTCTGGAGCCGGTTTACGAGGTGGAGATGGACGATCAACTCGCCGCCGTGCGGTCCGGCGAAAATTCGTGGCAAGACCGGCATGACCTGGAGCGGATTCTGCGCGTCCTGCGCAAGGCGTCCATCACATATAAAAACCGGCAGATCCCCTGTGACCGGCTGATGGTGCTCAAATCCGAGGGGAAGACCAATGAGGAAATCGGCCGCGAGCTGGATATCCCGCGCGGATCGGTGGATTACGTGTGGAACCAGTGCCGGCAGGAGATTCTTCTCGCCATGGGAGAAAGTGAATCGAGGTGAAGATCATGCAGGAAAACAACGGCCATTCTCATAGCGCTCCGGAATCCGTCTGGATTCAGGTGGGCCGCCTCATTGAGGTGATCGCGGCCGATAAAACCGTGGAAAATTCCGGTCTTCCGCAAACTCCGGAGGATGCCATGGCGGTCTCCGGCGAACACCAGGCCCGGTTTTTCACCGCGATCCGGCGGTGGACCGGCATCCCCCGGCGCGTC
>JBHGBC010000296.1:0-3550 GCA_041946805.1 bacterium | reverse complement strand
AGGGGCGGACCTTGGTGTCCGCCCGAATCATCGAGTGGATGGAATGCCTTTTTCACCAGCAGATACGCACTTAGCGGATGAACCCCAAAAAGGTCCAATCACATGATTCAAGAAACTTGTAAAATCGGCTAGCGAGGCATGTTGATCATACCGGCGGCGTTGCGAAAACGATTTGGCTTGCGGGAAGGCAGCCTGGTCATTGCGGAAGAACATGAGGATGGCGTGCTGATCCGCACGGCCATTGAACTCTACACTCCGGAGCGCAAAGCTGAGTTTCTGCTTTCCAACGCCGTGGATTCGGAGGATTATGCCAAGTTGCTGGAACAAGTGCAGACCATGGGACTCGATCCCAGGTCTATCCCGCATTACATAGCCAAGGATTGAATGTTGACCGGTTGTTCTTGAATAGAATGAATGATCATTACTCATCCATGGGGAGGCGACATGAGCCATTCAGGAAAGGTCAAAGTGGGGATTATCGGATCGGGTTTCGAGGCGGACATCCATGCCGCCTCGTTTCAAATCATGCCCGAGGAGGCGGAAGTGGCGGCCGTGGCATCCCCCACGCCCGGCCATCCGGAAGCGCTGGCGGAGCGGTACAAAATCCCGCGGGTGTTCCACGATTACCGGGAAATGCTCAAAGAACCGGACATCGAGATGGTGACCATTGCCGCGCCGAACTATCTGCACGCGCAAATGACGAGCGACATCGCCCGGGCGGGCAAGCATGTCGTGTGCGAAAAACCGCTGTGCATGATCCTGGACGAGGCGGACGAGATGATCGAGGTCTGCCGGAAACAGGGCGTGCTGTTGCTGTACGCGGAGGAACTCTTCTTCACGCCCAAGTACGTCAAGGCCAAGGAGATGGCCGATCAGGGCGCTTTCGGCAAAGTGTACCTGGTCAAACAAAGCGAGAAGCACTTCGGGCCGCACGCGTCCTGGTTCTGGGACGTGGAGAAATCGGGCGGCGGGGTGTTCATGGACATGGGCTGCCACGGCATCGCGTTTTGCTACTGGTTTTTGGGCCGGCCGGCGATCCAAAGCGTTCTCTGCCAGATGGGAACCTACGTGCACGCGGACAAAACCCGGGGCGAGGACAACAGTTTCTGCATCCTGGAATTCGAGAACGGCGCGGTGGGCCTGGTGGAAAACAGCTGGGCGCGGCGCGGGGGGATGGACGACCGGGTGGAAGTCTTCGGCGAGGGCGGCGTGACTTACGCGAACCTGCACATGGGCAACGCCCTGGAGACCTACAGCGAATACGGTTACGGCTATGCGGTCGAGAAAGCGCCTAGCACGCAAGGCTGGAGCTACCCGGTGTACGAGGAACTGTGGAATTACGGATTCCCCCAGGAGATGCGGCATTTCGCCCGCTGCGTCCGGGGAAAGGAGGAACCCCAGGCCACCGGCGAGGACGGCCGCGTGGTGATGGAAGCCCTCTACGCCGGTTACCACTCGGCGGGCACGGGGCGCAAGGTCAACCTCCCCTTCCGCCCGCAAGGCGTTAAGCGGCCGGTCGAGCTGTGGAGGAAGTGAGCCTGCTTTGAATTCTGATACTAAAACAGAGGTGGCATCCTCAAGATGATTTTGGTGATATTATATTATGGTTCATCCGGCATGTGCGTACTTTTTTTCAGATCGCCGGTTCGCATCTCTTCAAAATGATCGATGAAAACCACCCCCAACATTCCCTCTCCCTCTGGGAGAGGGCTAGGATGAGGGTATTTTTGCAGGGGCGGACCTTGGTGTCCGCCCTCATCCCGGAGTGAATGGAATCGATTTTTCCTCATTATGTACGCACTTCCCGGATGAGCCACAAGATTCATATTCTTACCTCCCATGTAGCTTCCCGTTACGCACCCAGGCGCCGTGGCTGTAGTTGCCTCCCATCCAAAATAGATCGCCGAATGAGTTGATCCCGTTGCTGGGATTGTAATCAAACCACAGGGTCCCCCAAGGCCAATCCAGCTGGGCGTCGGTGCTGTCCAACGCATCCGGTCCCGTGGACGTGAGCGACCAGGTCCCGCCCCGGCGTTTATCGGGAAAGGGGCTGCGCTCGGCCCAGTTGGTGTCGGTCCCTATTTCATATACTGGCGCGGAAGAGGCGTCACCCGCCCCGGGGATGAAGCGTTGATCGATGCGGACGAAAGGATCATGTGGAAACGAAGAAAGATACGGCACCGGCGAGGTTAGCATGCTTAGCCCGATCGGGAGGGAATTATCCGAATCGATCGGGTAGGTGTTGTGGTCCACGTAATAGGATTCCAAGGCGGTTTGCAGGGTTTTGAAATCCCCTTCGACATGGGCCACCTTGGCGCGGACCTGGGCATTGAGAAAATTGGGGACCGCAATCGCCGCCAGGATGCCGATGATAGCCACTACGATAAGAAGTTCGATAAGAGTAAAGCCCAGAGGATGATTCTCCGGCATTTTTCACCTCCCCAGTCGACACTATCCGGTTGAATATTACCTTGAATTGAGGTTTGTTAGGGTCCGGATTAGCATCAATCGTCCGAAACGGCACTAAACATGCATTTCACCGTGTCCGCTCCCAACCTGAGACGCGGGATTGCACGGGAACCAGCTGGATTTCGAACAAGGCCGGCCACAATTTGCCCGTGACGAAGAGGCGGTCATGGACTTCATCGTAGGCGATGCCGTTGAGCACATCCACCGGTTCCTCCAGGTCCTCGGCTGACAGCAAGCCGGTTAGATCGATCCAGCCGGTTACCTGCCCGCTCTCCGGCGAGATCCGGATGATGAAATCGGTTTCCCAAATGTTGGCGAAGATCTCGCCCCGGACGTATTCCAACTCGTTGAGGCGGGCGATGGGGCTGGTGGCGTCGCGCACGGTCACGCGTCCGGTTTCCTCGAACGTCTCCGGATCCCGGAAATAAAGGGTGGAAGAGCCATCGCTCATAATGAGCCGTTTCCCATCATGAGTCAGGCCCCAGCCTTCGGTGCCGTAATGGAATTCCCGCACTGGAGCGAAGGTATGGGCATCGTAGACAAAACCGATTTTGGATAACCAGGTCAGTTGATAGATTTGATCGTTGAAAAGAGTGATCCCCTCGCCGAAATACGGATCCGGCAGCTGGACCTTCTTCACCACTTCCCCGGTTTCCAGAACGACTTTCCGGAGAGTGGAGTACCCGTAAAGCCCCGTCCCTTCATATAAGAATCCATCCTGGTAGTGCAGGCCTTGGGTGAAGGCGTTAGGATCGTGAGGATAATGCTGGATGATCTTGTAGGTATACAATAAAACCGTCCCGTCCCGCATGATGGCATGCCCATCCGCCGAATCCGATTTTCCCGCCAGGCCCAACCGGATGCCAAAATAGAAAAGAGGAAGAGATAGAAAAAGCCAAAGCCATCGGGTTTGCATGATCTCAATATAGTATAATAAACGAACGTTGTATGCTGGTTAAATGTGGCTCATCCGGTAAGTGCGTACTTTTTCTCAGTGGTTTGCCATGCCATCCCATCAAGCCGTCTGGAGAGAACAGCCCCCAAGTCCCTCTCTCTGGGCGGGCGGATTGGATATGGGAAA
>JBHGBC010000295.1:0-3571 GCA_041946805.1 bacterium | reverse complement strand
ACAGGTGGAGAACCTGGAAAACGGCGGCATCATGATCGGTTTCCTCGATAATCCCATGGATCTGCAGGATACCATCGAGACGGAAAGCCAAACCCACTATAACACCGTCCAGGTCGTGACCCGCCGGACTTCCGCCATCAACGGCCCGGTGCAAATGCTCCTGGGCGCTTTCACCGGCCTGCACGAAGTATCCGTGGAAACCCGGGCCAGCGCCACCCTGGACGACCGCGTGATCGGCTTCGACGCCCCCGAGGGCGAAACGCTGGAAATGCTGCCCTTCACCATGTACAAAAGCGCCTGGGATTGCGTCTGCGATCCCGCTTACGTGTCCACGTCCGGGCTCTGCCCCGATCAAGTGGGAGACGACAACTACGCCTACGAGGACGGACAGGTCACGAAAAACCAAAGCGACAACATCCCCGAAGTGAAACTGTACCCCAACAAGGAGGGAGTGTGCGGTTTCCCAGGCACGCCGGGAAACTTCGGCACCGTGGACATCGGTTTCAACAACAACAGCGCGGACGACCTGCGCCGGCAAATCGAACACGGCGTGAACCATCATGAATTGCAGTTGCTGGGCGGCTTGGTGATGGAACAAGCCGTGAATGGCAAATTCCACAAATGGCTGCAAGGCGACACCGGCGTCAGCGATACCATTAAAAGCTCGTTGGAATCGATCATCGGCCAACCCCGGCTCCTGCCCTTGTACGAAACATTAGTGAATCCCGGGAACAACTGCGAGTACGAAATCGTCGGTTTCGTGGGGGTGCGCATCATGGATGTGAAAATGACCGGCGCCTTGACCGAGCGGCATGTCGTGGTGCAACCCTGCTTCGTGACCGACTCCCGCGCCGTCATTCATCCCGACGCGCCTCACTCCAATTTCGTGTTCTCCCTCTCCTTGACCCGCTAGACGGAGATCCATCGATGGTCCGGTTGAAGAGAATGGGTTGTCCTGCTGGAGATTCATCGGTGAATTGATCAATGTCATGCCGGAAAGGTATCAGGGAGGGTGAAAAAACAGATCCCCGAGGGTATGCTATACCCCTGAGGAACGTCATGGAGAGAAACTCTTTGGAGCCGAAACCCGCCGGCTTCCGCGCCTGTAGCTCAGCCGGATAGAGCAACGGATTCCTAATCCGTAGGCCGCGCGTTCGAATCGCGCCAGGCGCAAAGAAAATCAAGCCCCTGGGAAACCGGGGGCTTACGCATTTTATCCCCGTTTTTATTGGGTTTTCTTGAGAGGAAAGCCCTTGGAAGAATTAATAAAACACTTTTCTTATCCGTTCCTATTTTTTCCTTGACATTCCCCTAAAAACCGTTTAAATTGTAACATGTTACAGAACACCCGTCCTTTCCAATGCCGTGACAAGGAGGGATTCCCATGGTGAGAAAAGCCAAAAAACGATCCCACGGCACGGGTTCCATCATCAAACGGGGCGATTGCTGGCTGCTCCGGATTTCCGCCGGGGGGAAAATTGTTCAGCGTTCGATCAAAGACCCTTACACCGGCCTTCGCGCCCGGACCAAGTCGGAGGCGGAGAAACTCGCCAGCCCCATGATCGCCGATATCCTCTCGGGAGGGAAACTCGGCCTGTATCAAACCAAGCCTGCCACTGTATCCCTGGCCGAGTTGAATGAAGCCTACATGGAGGCCTTCGCTGGCCTGTGGAGAGATTCAAAGCGCCGGACGAACTGGATTCATTACATCGGGGAAGCCATGCGGTCATTCAAGACCGTTGCGGATATCACGCATGAAGGTTTGGGTAAACACGTCCAGAAACGGCTGGCTACTCCCACTTGGCGGGGGAACCCGCGAAGCCCGGCCAACGTGAACCGGGAGTTGGCGGCGTTGAAACGGCTGCTCAATTGGGCGCTTTTTAGCGGGCGGATCGAGAAGAATCCCATGACCGGATTCCCGATGCTGAAAGAGCCCCATTCCCGCGAACGGATTCTCTCCCCAGCAGAGATTGCCCGGTTGCTGGAGGCGTTAAAACAACCGGCCTACTCCCATATCCGATTAATCGTCCTCATCGCTATGGCCACGGGCATGCGTAGGAGTGAAATACTCAACTTGAAATGGGCGGGATCCCGGACGGCCAAGACGGATAACGCCGTTAACCTCGAAGAGGGAGTCTTTGACTTGCAACGGACCAAACACGGCAAACGCAAGGTCCCCATTCCGGCTATCCTCAAGGCGGAATTGGCAGCCCTCCCCCGCGTCTCCGATTACGTGTTTCCCTCCCCCGTGGATACCACGAAGCCGATCTCCGAAATCAAGAAATCGTTTGCCTCCCTGATGCGGGAAGCCCGGATCGAGGCCTGCCGGTTCCACGACCTGCGGCACGTGGCCGCCAGCGGTTGGGTGGGGAACGGCGTGGATATCCGGACGGTCCAGGAACTGCTTGGTCATGCCAGCATTACGACCACCCAACGGTACCTGACCAGTTTGGCGGAATCGAAAAGAAAGGCGGTGGAGGAGTTATCCAACCATATATTTAATTCGAGGGATTGAGGATATGTCGAAGCGATACAATCGGGACACACCGTGGAATTCCTGCCGGTGGTTGCAGAAACTCATCGAGTTGTATTTCCGCCTATTGGAGTGGACGATCCGTCATGAATTCAAAATGGAAGAGGGCCTGAAGCCGTTTACGTTGATTCACGACGATTCAGACGCATTGGGCATCCATACGATTGAAGATATCCCTCTTGATAGTTATAGCCATTACGAGAGCATGAAGTGCTGGGATGGGCAACGGTATTTCACTCTCGATGACGATTCGCTGCAACCTCATTCCGCGGCCGGTGGGAGTTCACTGGAACCGGCGTCACACGAAGATAGTGTGAAGCGGATTCGGTTTAAGCTGGGCTATTGCCATCTTACCTGGAGAGAGGTGATCGGTCTTCTCGACCGGATCTACAGTCATGCAGAACCTTATATGATTCAAGCCGGTAGAACCTGGGACGGCCCTCCGCGGTTTAGAGATATCGATTCCGGCCAGAAAATATTGGAGTACATCGAAGCTAAACAGGTTGATCCGAAATCCCTTTTGATCGATCTCAACGAGGCAAAGAGTAAATACCGGAATGATCTCGGATTTGTACGACGGAATCTGGACAAAAATGCGGCTGAATTGCATGGTAATCTTCAAGGGAAATGGAAGCAGCTATACACCCGTTCCCTTATGTAATTTCACAGCGTATATCACGGAGGAAATCATCCGGAACAATGGTGTCGAACAAGAAACCGACTTGGTGGTCGAAGGCCAACTATCCGATGGATCCCCTCTTCGTTCCGTACGGATTCCATCCGGCCGGTTGGCTAATTCATCCTGGGTGACGGAATTATGGGGAGTCCGCGCCATTGTGTATGCCGGGCCAAGCATCAAGGATCATCTGCGCGTGGCGATCCAGACACTAAGTACTGATTTTCATAAATGCGATGACGTATAATTCTTGCTTATTTTCTATGGATATGTTATCACGCCTCCTGAAAGGAGGTGTGATATGTCCTGAATTAGCCCATTCTCGATTGTTCTCTCTCCCGAAGAAGAAACTCTCTTACAAA
>JBHGBC010000294.1:0-3632 GCA_041946805.1 bacterium | reverse complement strand
AAGGCAGTGATCGAACCGGGAACGCCATACAGTGACGAGTGGCCGGGACATGTGGCGATATCGTCGGTTTATACCAGCACTTTAAGCGGGTATCCCTATACTCCTATCTTACATGCGTTTGTACAGACGGAAGATATCTACAAATATGATTCTGGTTCTGAAAACAATCCACGAGGTGTCTATACAAGGATTGGCTATGCCCGTTCAACGGCGGGAACGGTTGATTTTGGACGTACATTTCAAAAGTTAAATCATTTGGCTGGAAATCCCATAATTACGTTTGCCTCGGCTGAAGAAGACATAACAATGGCAGGTATACAATATGGTGTAGGAGGTGCTTCCGTCATAGCTACGACAGATTATTACTATATGGTATATCATTCACGCCCTTTCATTTCTTCTTCGACAACAGACCATACAGATGTGATCGCTGGAATTGCCATTGCACGCGCGACACGATCAATAGTGGATAATCAATATTATTCGAGCTTTAATAATCCTTGGGTAAAATACCGGCAAATTGTCGCCGCGACTACCGCCATTGAAAATTGGAGTCAACCCGGATTGGGAGGCTTGGAAACGATTCTATGGAATTGGAAACTCGAACCGTCCGGTTTCAGGGGGATTGAGGCAGATAATCCAAGACTCTGGCGTGCATTTCCTAAAGTCAGTTATAATATTTATTTAGCATCTTCATATTTTATCAATAATGCGACGAATCAAATGGTTATGTTATGCAAAGGAAATATTGATGCTAACAAAGCTAATAGGCCAGGCATAGTCATGCATACTAGCAACAACCTTCTCGAATGGAGTGATTTTCTGATAATCAAAGCGGATCAAATAACAGATCATGTCAATGATTATTATAAATATGAATATCCTACCTTAGTTGGTGTTGATCCTATCTATGGCGGATATAGTGGCCAGACTTGTGAATATAACAAACTATACTATCAGCGTGATAAATGGCATCCAATAAGCGAAACTGCGGACCAACTCATTGATCTAGACATTTATCGCCAATCTTTACGATTTGTTGTATCACCTTAATTAATATCTTTACTAATAGTAAATATGACAAATTTGTAAATATTAATAATAAAATATTATAAAATAGAGCACTATTTTTCTTCTTTAGCATGACGAATATTAGGGATTATCATTTCTATGCCAATTCATCTTCCGCTGAAAGATGAGCATACTTTACTATCATGTGAGGATTTAATGTAATGAACATATTGACTATTATTTTGTGCACTTGGTGCACGGTTATTATAGCTGATTCTGATTTAGTCAAGGTCAATCAACCCGTCATTGCTTACGAAGTGCCTCTTTTTCAATGGCATAGCATACCACCTTTTGTTGGCAATCCGGCTATTTACAAAATAATTTCACAAGATAATGTACTTTACTTATCCTATCTGGATTATTATCCACATCATCTAGCCGATAGTGAAGCCGGAAATCCTGTATTGTGGAACACGATTATTGTGAAATATGGAGTTTGGAAATTTGAGGAGTCACTTCGGAAGTTTACAATCCTCGTCAATGAAGATCAGAGAGGCAACATCCCTAGCTTTCAATATGGAGATCCCAATCACATTCAAATGGCCAAGGAGTCTTTGAACGGCGTTCAATTAGAGAATGTCTATACCGGCGAATCGTTTCCTTATTATGAGGGTGTTGCATTATTTTTGCCACTATTATCGTATAAAAAAAAATATATCGGGGGATTCGTGTGGAATGCCGGAAATATTGCTGTTTTAAAATCCATTGGTATTTGGAACGCAAATAATGGGAAAATGATCGCGTACGCCCCCGTGGTATTTCGTATTTCGAATGAATCCCCAGGCGAAATCGAAATCCGCTTTTCACCGTCTGACCGTTTCTTGATCGCGCGCTACGCGGAAAATCATGATCCCACTGACCAGATCACCGAACAACATTACGAGCATCTCTGCTATCTTCTAAACACAACTACCCTTGAGCTCTGGCCGGCGCATGGCGACGTGGCCTTCACCTCCGACGAGCGCTGGCTGGTGACCGAGCGGGACGGGGTGCCCACCCTGGTGGACGCCGAGACGGGGGCCGATCTCCAGCGGTATGATATCGGCGAAAAAAACATCATGACCGCCGCCTGCTTTTCGCCCGATGACCGGCAATTGTACATCGCGGGGATTGATCGCAAAATCTACGTCTTCGACAGCCATCTCCCCTCGCATGCTCCGGGGTGGGAGGTGTATCCGTGAGAGGGGGGATTAAGGAAGCGATGCTTCAAGTGCAAAAAATTTTTGAAAATCATTGATATTGTAGGTATAGATCTTCTTGATGTTATTGCCGAGTAAAGTAGCCACAAGTTGAACGTCGAAAATATCAGCCCCTCACACGGCATTTTTTTCGACCAGAGTAATGATCCGGGGAAACAAATCGGCTGGTTGAGGAATGAGCGTTATACCTGGCAAATTCAGGATGCTCTGGATATCGGATAGCGCTTCTTGCGGCGAGCGCGGATTGGAGAAGCGGCGAAGGTTCGTCACCACGGAATAATACTCGGTCAATGTTTGAACGGCGATGCAACAATCCAATTCTCCTTTTTCCGCCCGTTCGAGAAGTTTACGTGAGGCAACATGATGTTCATTTTCTTTATAGACAGCATACACGAATATATTGGTGTCCACGAATGCTCTTTCACCGGCCCTCTTCGTATATATCCCTCCGGGAAAGAGATCCGATTACCTTCCCCCGGACGGTGGGAAGGGGCCGGAATTCCTTGGCAGCGTATTTTTCGGGTTGCTGGTTTTTATATTCCTCACGCAGTGTTTGAATCATCGTTTCGAGCGCGTGGATGACTTGATCCGGCAACCCATCGACATTGATCTGATTCATGGCGGCTCTCCCTTGCGAATAGCCTGTCATCATTGATATTTTACCATCGGGTGGAGAAAATCGGCATTCCTGCTTCGCCGTGATTGATGCCCGTTTAATCGCGGTTCCTTGATCGTGGTCCTGGTTGGCTTCCTTTGCGCTGCCGCCGATCGATAAACGATTGGCCCTCGCCTCACCGCTTGCACACGCGGAAGCCGATGTCTCTCCGGTAGTAGGCGTTCTCGAAGTGGATCTTCTCCACCGCCGCGTAGGCGCGCCCGCAGGCTTCCTGGAAATCCCGCCCCAGGCCGGTGACGCCCAGCACCCGGCCCCCGGCGGTGACCAGCCGGCCGTCCTGCATCCGCGTCCCGGAATGGAACACCATCATGCCTTCCGTTTCCGCCTCGGCCGCTTCCAGGCCCGTGATTTCCTTGCCTTTTTCATACGCGCCCGGGTATCCGCCGGACGCCATGATCACGCACACGCCGCTTTGCCGGGGATGGACGATTTGGTCCTGATGAAGGGTCCCCTCCGCCGCGTTCACGAGATACGGCAGCAGATCCTCGTCAAACGCGGGCAGCACCGCCTGGGTTTCGGGATCGCCGAAGCGGCAGTTGAATTCGATCACATACGGCTGGCCATTGCAGATCATCAGGCCCGCGTAGAGCACACCGGAGTAGGGCGCGCCTTCCGCCTCCATGCCCCGGACGGCCGGTTCGAGGACCGTCCGGCGGATGGTCTCCAACAGGTCCTCGGTCACCAGG
>JBHGBC010000293.1:0-3655 GCA_041946805.1 bacterium | reverse complement strand
CCCTCCCCCTGTCCACCCGGGATCTTCATATTCCGGGCCATTATGCCGATACTTTCCTGGTAGACATTGAAGTCCTAGGAAGAGAGATCTTTGTCCATGGCAAGGGGATCCCCGAATCCGCGGCGTATCACGGTTTTGGCTGGATTGCCCTGCCTTGAAGTGGAGCGATGAGCAAGGGACTGGATGTGAAGGGAACCATCAATCTAAATCAGGCCAAACGCGTCCTCCAGAAGGCGCTATTCCGCATCTTCATTCTCAGTGGTGTGGTGGGAATCGTATACTTTCTGGTATTCAAATATCTCTCCGATCAATACCTCCAAGACGGCGATGTGATGCGGCAGGATCACTTGAAACAATTGGTGACCTTGGCGCGCAACTCGATCGAACCGGTGATCCAGCAGGTCCGCACAGGCGGGATTACCCGGAACGAGGCCTTGCGCCAGGTGACGGCCCAGGTCAAACACCTGAAGTATCACGATCCCTTCAACCTGAATTATATTTTTCTGATCGGTTATGACGGGACCTTGTACGTCCATCCCTTGGAACCGGAATACGAAAACACTCCCCAGGGGGATTTTCAGGACAAAAACGGTCTCTTTGTGATCCGCGAAATGGCCGCCCTCGCCCAAGCCCAGCCGCACGGCGGGCTGATCACCTACTTTTTCCATTCCCCAACCTCCCTGGCGCCGCAAGAGAAAATCTCATTCGTGTTGGGCATCCCGGAAATCAATTGTTTCATGGGAACGGGGATGTATATGGGGGATGTCCGCCAGGCCCAGTTGTCCTTTTTACGGAAAATCATGGCCCTGGCCTTTGGCATTTTTGTTTTGATGCTGTTTCCCACGCTCTTTTTTCTGCGCGAACACGAAGCCCGCAACCACTCCCTGATCGCGGAAATCACCGAGCGGCAGCGGATGGAAGAAGCATTGCGCGCCAGCGAGAAGAAATACCGCGAGCTGGTGCAAAACGCCAACAGCATCATCATGCGCATGGACGTGCATGGGAACATCACCTTCTTCAACGAGTTCGCGGAACGGTTTTTCGGCTACGAACAGGATGAAATCCTCGGATTGAATGTCATCGGGACGCTGATTCCCCGCACGGAATCGTCCGGGCATGACCTCTCCCGCATGATTCAGGAGCTCCACCAGTCCCCCGAGGAATTCGCCGTTCACGAATACGAAAACATGCGCCGCTCCGGCGAGCGGGTGTGGGTCACCTGGACTCACAAGCCGATCTTCGACGGCCAGGGCAACATCGTCGAAATCCTCAGCATCGGCACCGACGTCACGGAGCGCCGTCATTTGGTCGAGCAGCTGCGCCAGTCCCAGAAAATGGAAGCCGTGGGACGGCTGGCCGGCGGGGTGGCGCACGATTTCAACAACCTGCTGATGGCGATCCTGGGTTATTGCGAACTGCTCCTTGGCGCCATGAAACCTTCGGATCCGCATTTCGGGGAAATCAAGGAAATTCAGAAGGCGGGCGAACGCGCCGCCGCCCTCACCCGCCAGCTTCTGGCGTTCAGCCGCAAACAGGTGCTCCAACCCAAGCGTACGGATCTCAATACCCTCATCCAGAACATGGAGAAAATGCTCTTGCGCCTGATCGGCGAGGATGTCGAGCTGATCACCCAATACGAGTCCTCCCTCGGCCATGTCTTGGCGGACCCCGGCCAGCTGGAGCAAGTGGTCATGAACCTGGCCGTCAACGCCCGCGACGCCATGCTCAAGGGAGGAACCATCACCATCCGGACCGCCAACACCACCCTCGATCAAAACCGCCGGTGCCATGGCGAGGACATGAAAGCCGGTGCGTACGTCACTCTCACGGTCAGCGATACCGGCTGCGGCATGCCCAAGGAAATCATGTCCCAGATTTTCGAGCCCTTTTTCACCACCAAGGAACGGGGCAAGGGGACCGGCCTGGGATTGTCCACGGTCTACGGGATCGTCAAGCAAAGCGAGGGGACCATCACGGTGGAGAGTGAGGTGGGGAAAGGCACAACCTTCACGATCTATCTGCCCCGCTGCGAGGATGTTTTTGAACTGGAGGAAGAAGAAAAACCTTCCATCCAATCCCTGCGGGGTTCGGAGACGGTCCTCCTGGTCGAGGACGAGGATGTGGTCCGTGACTTGGTGTCCCGCACCCTGCAGAGCTACGGCTATACGGTGGTGGAGGCCAGCTGCAGCAGCGAGGCGTTTTTGCAGATCTGCGGGCCGCACGAGGATTCCATTGACGTGCTGCTGCTCGACGTGGTCATGGCCGAGATGAGCGGGCGCGAGCTGGCCGAGCATTTGACATCGTTGTATCCCGGCCTGAAGGTCATATTCATGTCCGGCTACACCGACGACGCCATCCTGCATCATGGCATCCTGGATGACGAGGTCGTTTTCCTGCAGAAACCCATCACGCCGGAAACGCTGGTGCGGAAAATCCGGGAAGTACTCGACACTCCACTCACTTATAAAATACCTGCACAAGCAAAACCCGCCGTGTGATATCCGCGATTGCGCTGGTTTGCTGCTTTGGATATTTGGCAAGCCGGTCCGCGGTGGCCGTAGGGGCGCGTTACAACCTGTCCCTGCCTGCCAACCGGGAGATCATTTCCTTTCCTCGGCGCGATCCTCTCGGCGGATTCCTAAACGCGGGGGGGGAAAAAATTATTCTCCATCGGTTCAGAGTCAGGGTATTGAAATACGATTTCCCCCATCCTGTACACACATGCCGGAGGCGTCCCAATAAGCGATATTGATGGATTACCCGCTTCGCGCTGACTCATCCCTCCAAACCAGGGAATGATCCGTTAAAACAACCTCGGCAGGTATTCCGGTTCTTCCGCGTACGGCGGCTCCTGCCCGGCGGCCACGGCATACAGCCGTTCATGGCACTTCCGGGCCGCATCCGCCAACGGGACATAGGGCTGATTGCAGACATCCACGAACCCAATGTTGTAATTCTCCCCGTCGAAGCGCCCCATCGCCGATTGATCATACAGCGTGAAGTAATGCGTCCCCACGCAGTAGGGATTGGCCGCCGCGTCTTCCACGTAAACCCGGTAGGCCTGGCCCCGGTCCGCCTGGGTCCGCACGTGCACCAGGCCGGGAGCGGGCAGGCCCACGTCCAGCGCCCCGAAGTGAAACTCGCCGATCATCACCGGCCGGTGCAGCAGTTCATGGACTTTCTCGCAGGTATCGAGGGGCACGCGTTTTTGGTAGCAGTTCATGCTGAACACGTCGAAACTCTTCATGCCCTCGACCATCCAATCGGGCGGGACGCCCTGGTAACGGATGCCCAGGTTCAGGTGATTCGGGTCCACCGCCTTGCACCCTTCGCTCAGCGACGTGAAGAACACGTTGACCATGACCGCACTGAACTCAGTCAGGTCCTTCACGGCTTCGGGAGTCAACCGTTTGCTCCAGGGCCCTTCGGCGAGTTCCTCGAGCGTGGCCTGCATATTCCAGGCTTTGGCCAACGCCGCGCTGTCTCCGTATTTTTTGCCCAAAAAGCGGGCGAGCTCCTGGCGGGTTTCGCAGGCGGGCGTGTTGAAGAGCATCCCCGCGGCCGGCGATTCGCGGGAGAACCCCCAGGTGGGTTCGTTCATCAGGAAATAGCCGATCAAGGCCGGGTCGTCCAGCGTGTCGCGCAATTGCTCTCC
>JBHGBC010000292.1:0-3761 GCA_041946805.1 bacterium | reverse complement strand
GGCTGGTTCCCTCAATCCCGATAAGATTATGAATTACAGGCACTTAGCGAAAATTATACTGCCTGTTATCCTTGAAGACACGTTCTTAAAGCGAATCGCCTGTTTAACGTGCAAGTCCGTCTGCACCAGGGATTACCCTTCCACGTCGACATCCCCACCCCGGAAACCGAGGAAGTCCTGCGGGAGGGAGAAAATCCAGATTCATTGCCCGCCTACAACCGTTTTTCCAGCCTGCGTAAAGAATTGTGATTTCAGTCACCCGATCTTCGGCAGTTCCCACGGCGCGCGGCGGGGACGGTCGAGATACCGATTGGCGTCGTCATCCCCGGTGAATTGTTCTTTTTCCGGATCCCACCGCAGCTTGCGGCAGGTCCAGCGGGCGATATTCACCAGGTGGCAGACCGTGGTGGAACGGTGCCCCACTTCCACGTCCGCGATTGGCCGCTTCCGGCTGCGCACGCAATCCAAAAAATTCTGCTGGTGATTCGCGCTCACTTCCAGTTGGATTTCCGATCCGGCCGCGGGCTCCTTCCCCAGGTCCGGCGGATCGATCTTGCACACGCCGCGGTCCACCAGTATGGTTCCCTTTTCGCACTCGAACCATCCGCCGCCGGCCGGGCCTTTACCGTCCAGCTTCAGCAGTACCCCGTTGGCATAGCGCATGGACACCGGCCGGTCCAGGCTCCGCACCGGCTCCTCCGTCCAGATCTCCACCGGCCCGGTTTCGTCCATGCCCAAGGCCCATTGGATCATATCCAGGCCGTGCGCCCCCCAGCCTGTGACCTCGCCGCCGGAATAAGGCAGGATGGAGATCCACCCCGGCTTCGCGCGCGGCGTGTAGATATCCTCGTGGTATCCCCGGGGCGGCGTGGGACCGAGCCAGGTGTCCCAATCCAGGCCCTCGGGTACGGGCTGGGCGGGGAACGGCTGCTCCCAGGGGCTGGGGTAGTTGTCGGTATGCGCGACACTCACCTTCCCGGCGCGCTGGTTGCGAACCCACTGGCACCCGGTGCGGCTGCGGGCGTCGGAACGCTGCTGGCTGCCGCACTGCACGACGCAGTTGTATTTCCGCGCCGCGTTCACCATGGCCCGGCCTTCAGCGATGGTCAGGGTCATGGGCTTTTCCACGTACACGTCTTTTCCCGCCATGCAGGCGTAGATGGCGTTCAGCGCGTGCCAGTGGTCGGGCGTGGCCACGATCACCGCGTCCACCTCCTTGAGTTCCAACAGGGCGCGGAAATCCTGGCATTTTTTCCAATCTTTCCCTGCGGCCACCTGGTCCATGCGCCGCGCGTTGACATCGCTCACCGCTACGTATTGAAAGCCTTTCAGGCGGTTGAAATCCCCCATCAGCTGCTGGCCCCGGCGCCCCGGCCCGATAATTCCCATGCCGATCTTGTCATTGGCTCCCCATACCCGGGACGTGACCAGCATGGGCGCGGCCCATGCGGCCAGACCGGCACCTCCGCCGGCGCGCAGAAACGTCCGCCGTTTGATCCCGCCGTTTTGCATCATCGCTCCCTCCCGCTCGAGTGAAATCCGGCCGGCTGTCGATCTCGGCCGATTCCCGATTTTGACCACACCCGCGGCATTCATCAAGCATATCATGTTCATGGCGGCCAGGTAACGGAGTCTCCGGATTTTCACGGCCGGGATTCCCAAGTAGACCACGATTCGGTCGAGGAACGCCGATGATAACGCTTTCCCTCATCCTGGCCTTCTCCCAGAGGGAGAGGGAAACCGCATGAGAGGTTTTGGTATTGTTTTAGGGGATCTTGTGGTGGGCTATGCTTCGCTTTGAGCCCACCCTGCAGGTTTTCAGAATCCCCTCTCCCCTTGTGGAAAAGGATAAGAGGGATTATTGCTTTCTGGATCACTTAGTCCTCCCAGAGGAAGAAGAGGGGATCGGGTAAATTTCACCGCTCAGACGGATTGGATTCCAATCGGTCTTTTTGAAATCATAAGCATGGAGTTATCCGGATAAACCATACTCAAGAGAAGGAGGAATAGACATGCCGCGAATGATAAAGTGGGCCGGGTGGTTGTTTATTCTTTTTGTATGGATCCTGGGGGTGGGCGCGCGGGAAGCGGCGCTTGCGGGAACGGAACCGGTTCCTGTCGAGTTTCAACCCATCCGCGAATTGATCCAAAAGCGGCTGGTGGAGACGGGGACGCCCTCCCTGGCGGTGGCGGTGGCGCGGGACGGCCAGATTGTCTGGGAAGAAGCCTTCGGCTGGGCGGACCGCGAAAACCGCGTCCCCGCCCACGAGCATACCATGTATTCCCTGGCTTCCATCTCCAAACCGTTTACCGCCACCGCCCTGATGATCCTGGTGGAGCGCGGGCAGGTGGATTTGGACAAGCCCATCAACGAGTACCTGGGTGATTCCCCCCTGACGGTCCATGTGGGCCGGGCAGAAGAAGTGACGGTGCGGCGCGTGGCCGATCATACCTCCGGCCTGCCAACCTATTATCATTTCTTCTATGAAGACGAACCCTACCGGCGGCCGCCCATGGCCGATACCATCCGCCGCTTCGGCCATATCGTCTACGCGCCGGGAGAACGGTACGAATATTCCAATCTCGGCTACGGGATTCTGGAGCATTTGATCGCCAAGGTTTCGGGAAAGTCTTACGAGGATTTCATGCGCCAGGAGGTATTCATCCCCTTGGGATTGACCCATACTTCTGTGGGTATTGATCCCGGCCTGGAAAAATACGCGGCGGTCCGGTATGGGGACGATCAAAAGCCCATTCCCTTTTACGATTTCGACCACCGGGGCGGCTCGGCGGTGTACTCCAGCGCGCATGACTTGGTCCGGTTCGGCCTGTTTCATCTGAAAAATCATCGGCCTGATCAGAAAACCATCCTGCCCGACGCCGCGATCGACCGCATGCAACAACCCGCGGAGGGCCGCTCGTACGCCATCGGCTGGGATATCCGTAAATCCGGAGAATACAAGTTTGTCAACCATGGCGGGGGGATGGGGGGCGTGAGAACCACCCTTGATTTCGAACCGGCCCAGAATATCGCGGTGGTGGTGCTGGCCAACTCGTCCACGGGCCTGGTGGATGAAATCCGTAAGACGATTTTCCATGTCCTGTTCCCCGAAGAAAAAAAAGAAACCGCGGAGCCTCCCCAACCTCAAAAACCAGAGGAAAAATTATTTCCTGACCCCGCGCTCCTCGGGAAATGGGAAGGATTGGTCCATACCCCGGATGAACAAATCCCCCTCACGTTGGAATTCCAGGCGGATGGTGACGCGCACGCCCAACTGGCGGGGCAATTGAAAACCCTGTTGAATGAGGTCTCCTGGAAAGACGGATTTCTCCAGGGGTTGATGATGGGCGACGTGCGGAT
This sequence comes from bacterium, assembly GCA_041946805.1. Lineage (GTDB taxonomy): Bacteria > Hinthialibacterota > Hinthialibacteria > Hinthialibacterales > Hinthialibacteraceae > JABLXU01. The sequence goes on along the minus strand of JBHGBC010000292.1, from coordinate 400 downwards.
GGAAGACATCACCCGCCGGCCGTTTCTGTTGAGATTGACACTCAAAAAGCGGGGAGATGCGCTGAATGGGGCCTTGACTTCGATGTCCCAACCCGAAGGCCGGGTGGGCAACGCCTTGTCCTGCTGGGTGGAATTGAAGAAACAGGGGGCCGCGGCGGGAGAAAAGAATATCCAATGACCGGTGGTTAAGTTGGCAGGAAGAATTTGGCCCTGTTGGATTTCGCAATGAATGAATTACCGAGTTCCCCCCATATCATTCAAGCGCCAACGGAGCGCGAGAAGATAGCCCGGGCAACGCCCTGGGAAAATGGCGATAAAAGTAATCCTTCCCTGTAATCCTTCCCTCTCCCTCCGGGAGAGGGCCTGGAGTTTGGCTATCCGGAAGCATAAAAAACCGCGG
>JBHGBC010000291.1:0-3818 GCA_041946805.1 bacterium | reverse complement strand
GCGAACGTCCACGATGCGGATGTCATGCTTCATGATGAGGGCCTTTCTCCTGCGATTTCGTCCGCTCATTGTGACACGCCCGGCCGGGAAGGATCAATCCAACCCCTCATCCTCCTTCCCCGCCTGATCTCCTCTCCAAAATCAGCGACAATTTCACCACGTAATTCCAATCGGCCCGGCATGCGGGGATATCCAGGCGGGGGATCAAATCGTCCGGAGGGGCTTTCATCAGCCAGGTTTTCGCCTTGAACGCGGCCAGGGCGAAATCGGGGAAATCCGCGAAATTCTCCCCGTAATGCACTTGCCGTTCTTCGCCCTGGACGGCCCAGGTGGGGCAAACGCGCTCGAATGTCTGCCAATAGGATGCCAGAGTGCCGCCCGCGTTTTGGCGGACGATCTCCGCCACTTCCCGGGTCAATTCATGTAACAAAAAGGGTTTGGCGTTATGGCCCTGGATTTGGAAGAAAATCGCGTCCGCGCCCTGGTTCCGGTAGGCATCGAACTCGAGAACGTTCTTGAACACCGGCCATTCCGCCCGCCGGGCCGTGATTTCCCACCAGGCGGACAGATTCTCACTCCATTCCTGGATCAACGCCTGCGCTTCCTTTTGTGCGGCGGAATCACCGGCTTTCTCGGCCAGGTTCCGAAACGCGATCAGTGCGGCGAGATAGCGGTTGGCGAAGAGATCTCCGTTTTCGGGATCCAGCGTCCAGCCGGTTTGACGGAAATCCCGATAACACGCCTGCAGGGACGGCCACGCGTCCAACACCCGTTCCCACTCGCCACACCGTTCCGTGTATAGCCAGGCGGCGTAAAGATTCCCGAACGGATGGGGCTTGCGGTACGTTACCGGCCGTTGCAGCACGTCCAGGGGAACCGGAAACGCCTCGCGCCGTTCACCCTTGTCGAGGGCGTACCGGGCCTTATTCGAATAGAGGGGATAGCGGTCCCATTCCCCCGCCAGGTAATCCTTCAACTTCCGCTGCTGTGTCTGCGGAAGGTGGGGATAAGCCTCCGCCAACGCTTCCACCACATCCCCGCTGTCATCGAAGAAATATTCCGCCCCCGCCAAACCGGGATTCACGTACAACGGCGCCCAACGCCGGGAAATACATTCTTCCACCTCTTCCGTCAACAGGATTCGCAGCTGCTCCCGGGTGGGGAGTTCACCGGGAGGAGTTGATTCACCCGGCACGGAATCGCCGCGGATACCCTGTTCCTGGATCTCATGTTCTGGTTTCTCTTTTTCCGTCCTGGATTCAGCGCTCTGTCCATACGCGATACACAAAATCCGGCTGCCGGTCAGCCAATACAGATGGCTTTCCGTGACCGCCACGCCGCCCCGCGCGGGGCCGTGCCACTCGTTACGCGCCCAGGGGAGATTGAGGAATCCGCCGAACGTGTCCCGGTTGCCCGCGATCAGCCCCAAGGTCCGGGATTCCGTATCGAAGCAACTCAAGGTCCCTTGATGGACGATCAAAATCGTTTTGCCCATCATCACGAAGTTCTGCGATTCGTCCGCCGTTCCCCAGAACATGTTCCAGGGCGGTTGGGTTCCATGGTTGTGGATAAAAGGCGTGACGAGGTTGCTGGTCAGATCGTAGCGTCCCAGCGCCACCAATGGCGCGACGCCGTGGTTCCAGTTTCCGTACGCGCTGCGGTACAAGACCATGGCGCATCCATCGGGCTGGATCACGGGGGGCGTTCCTGCCCCTTCGCAGCCAGCGCACCAGAGCACGGGCGCGGTTTGGGTTTCCTGTCCGGTTTCCGCGTCCAGCACGAAAAAAGTCCGCGCGCTGGGCGTTTGGGCCAGATATTGGGATACGGCGCGGGATTCCTCCGCCCATTTCGTGGCGTCCCCGATGGCTACGGGGCTTTTGATCCAGGCGTCGAGAGTCTGCCAGGTGCTGTCATCCACTCCGGCGGTTTGCGCCAGAAAATGACGGTCGCGCCCTATGTGATCCGACATGGTAAGGAGGGGATTGGTCCGGATCAGCACCCGCAAGCCCTCCCGGGTTTGGGCCAGGACGGGGTAATAATCCCGCGCCGTCTGGCCATAGAGCGGCTTTGAACTCCACCGGATCTCCCCCGATTCGGCCTTCAAGCAATGAACGCGCAGGTCTTCGCTGGTGACATACACATACGGCTCCCGGTACGCCGCGGTTTGCCGGATGGATGCGCCAAGGGGCTTGCGCCAAAGAACCTTGCCGTCCTCCAACCGGACACCCAGCATTTCTCCGCCTCGTGTCCCGATAAAAACGCATCCCCCGGCGATGAGGGGCGAGGCCGAACAGCCTCCCGGCCCGGTGGGCACGCGCCAACGCAATTTCCCATCGTTGGCGTCGAGGGCGTACAATCCCCCGCGCGTGTCGGCGGCGATCACCAATCCCTCCGCATATGCCGGAGAATGTAACACCGCGCCGTTGGTGTGGAAGCGCCAAATCGGCTCGCCGGTATCCGCCCGCAATGCGTAAATGTTGCCCTGGTGCGTGGCGAGAAACACCTTGCCCTCGCCCACAATCGGCTCCATGGCCGTACCCAGCCGCTCATCATAAAAGAACCGGACCCATTCCACCGCAAAAGGAGGTTGAAGGTCCCCCGCCACATATCCGGTCCGTTCTACATTCCCCCGCGGCGTGGGCCAGTCCGCGTGGGAGATCGATGGGGGCATCCACGGAAAATGAAGGAATATCGCAAAATGATATATCCTGATCGCCATTCTTGTCATGTGGATTTTCTCCCAATCGTAACTCAACATCCTCTTCTCCCCCGAGGGGAGAGGGAATCCGGAGAAAGTTTATTGGATTGGCGGATTGTACCACGGATTGCATGGAGGGAGAGACGGAAGGCAAGGAGGGAAGCCAAGAGGGGATTAGGCGCAAAACGGAAGGTTGACGCAACCCAGTGAGGTTTTCCCTCACCCCGGCTCTCTCCCAACCGGAGAGTAAGACGGATCGCAGAGGTTGGTAAGTAACACGGGGGGGATGAGATGCCGGTTTTGGTGGATTTCGCCGCGATCAAGCCATCTTCCAAGATCCTTCACAAAGGCGAGTGGGTGATGCAAATCACCTCATTTCTTATCCATCCCTTCTTCCCCCGGGGGATGGTCAGGGTGAAGGCAAGTCATTTCGATGGGCTTTTCCCTCACCAACGGAGTACAGATTTCCATTTATCGAGAACCTGATTTCCGTCTCGCGATCACTCCATCTCCCGCAGCCGCTCGCGGGCGGACAATGCCTCTTCGCTCTTTGGATAACGTTGGAGAAGGCTGTGTAACACGCGGGCTCCTTCCCGGGTGTCCCCCAGGTAGATGTAGGAATACCCTTTTCTCAGCAACGCGCCGGGTATTGCATCATGGGCGGGAAATTCCTTCTCCATCTGGTTGAAACACTGAATGGCCTTGGTCCAATCCTGGTTGCGGAAATGGCATACGCCCGCCCAGTACAGACTGCGGGCTTTGCGTTCTGGTTCTTGCGTGTATTGATAGGCCAGGAGAAATTTCTCGGCCGCGGCGGAGTAATTCCGGCGGTTGTAATCGGCATAGGCCTCCTCGAGCAACTCGCGAGTCTCGGTCTGGATAGGAGGCGGCGCCTGAAACGGCGAGGCGGGGGAAGACTGGCGGGGAGTGGTCTCCAGGGGGACGGATTGTAGATCTCCCGGTTGAATCGCGGAATCCCGGGGGGGCGTCCGGGGCGTTGGACCTGCCGCCGAGGGCGGCGTGTCGTTTTTCGATTCTCCGGCAGGGGGAAGGGAAGCGGCGGGGGGAAGGGAAGCGGCCGGGGGAGTGGAACCGGATTGGGGCTGCAGGATGACAGGCG
>JBHGBC010000290.1:0-3845 GCA_041946805.1 bacterium | reverse complement strand
CGGCTCCTTTCGTATGCGGCTCTGACTCCGCTGGGGTTAATCCGCGATCGCCTGCCGCTCGGTTTTGTGTACGCGGACAGTTGACGACCACGGAGCCGGTCGTTCCATATGGTCTAGCCCTCTCCCCGAGGGAGAGGGGATTCATTACTCTTGCTTTATCCCTCCCAGGGCTTACGCCCTTGGTTATACTCATGCCGCGCCGGTGGCGCTCACATGCTGAACCGCAAACCGGTAAATAGTTACTGGTGGGTTACGCCGCTCTTTGACTCCACCCTGCCCGCTTAAAACTGGTAAATCCACTTCGGATCGGACAGGAAACCGGCCGCCATCTCTTCCATGGAATCTCTGGGGATTTCCTCCAACGGTTCCAGGGCATTCCATGTTTCACGCAGGCGTTCTTTCAACACGGCCTCACGGATGCCCAGGTTGATCAGGAAATCCGCATGCGGCCGGCCGGTCCGGTAATCCGGCGTTTCGTCCGGCACAGGCAGAAGCCGGCTGATCCGCGCCAGATCGAAATTCAGCATAAACGTACCATGGATCAGCATAAAGCGTTTCTTGCGGCGCTGCGCGTTGCCCGAAAACTTGTGGGGCCCCAGCGTCAAATCGGAGATCCCCTGAATGCCGGCCTCCACGCCCAGAAGCCCGTTAATCATTTGCTGGTGTTTCCCCAGCACCGCTGCGTAGGTTTCGGACAAATTCGGATACGAACTGCCCGGGCTCATCCGCAGGATCAAGGAATAATTCAGGCAGCCCGGCCCCAAGAGCACTGTCCCCCCGCCGCTGGTCCGGCGGTACACGGGAACCAGCAGCGCGCGGCACGCGCCGAGGTTCACATCCCGCCGGACCGGCCGGGACCGCCCCAGCGCGACAAAATACATGGGGGATTCCCACACGCGCAACACTTCCCCGCCCCGTCCGGCTTCACGTTCGTTCAGCAAGGCTTCATCGCAAGCCAGGTTCGACACGGGAGTGGGTAAAGTCAGATCCAGATAGTGCATGGTGTCTACGTCGCGAACCTAGGCCTCTCACGCGCCGGGGCTGTCCTCGGCCGGCAGGGGCGTGGTTTCGTGCGGGGAGACCATGATCTTCCGCTTGATTACATCGAACAACCGCCAATGGGCGAATTGATCCAGGTAGGAATAAACCACCGGCACCACACCCAGCGTCAAAAAGGTGGAGGAGAGGATCCCGCCCGAAATGGCGACGCCCATGGGCTGGCGGCTTTCGCTGCCTTCCCCGATGCCCAGCACCACCGGGATCACCCCCGCCACCGTGGAGATGGCGGTCATGAGGATGGGACGCAAGCGTACCGCGCCGGCTTCCACCAACGCGTCATGGACATTCAAGCCTTTCTCGCGCAACTGGTTGGTGTATTCCACCAGCAGGATGCCGTTTTTGGCCGCCAGCCCGACCAACAGCACCAGGCCGATCATGGAATACATGTTGAGCGTGTTGCCCACCAGGAGCAGCAATCCGAACGCTCCGAGAAACGAAAGCGGCAACCCCACCATGATGGAAAAAGGGAAAACAAAGCTCTCGAATTGCGCCGCCAGAATCATGTAAGTCAGGATCACCGAGAGGATGAACACGAACCAGATATGCTGCCCCGCTTCCATGAAACTCTCGGCCTGGCCGGCCAGTTTGGTCGAAAAATAATCGGGCAGGATCTCTTCCGCGATGGCGCTCACTTCCGCCAGCGCATCGCCCATGACTTTCCCCTCCAGATTCGCGTATATGGTGGCCGAGCGCTGCCGGTCCAAGCGGTTGATCACGCTGGGGCCCACCCCGCGGTCCAGCCGCACAAAATTGCGGATATCCATCAACGTTCCGTTCGCCGTCCGGAGCCACATCCGTTCCATATCGCCCGGCAATTCCCGTTCTTCCCGGTCCAGGCGCAGCCAGATATCGTAACTCTTGCCCCCCTCCTTGAACTCCGCCACGTCCATGCCCCCGATCAAGGCGCCGACCGCCGAGGCGATGTCCCGCGTCTGGATGCCGGCATCGGCGGCTTTTTCGCGGTCGATGATCAACCGCAACTCCGGTTTGCCGATCTCCAAGTCCCGGTTGATGCCCACGTAGCCCGGCAGGCTTTCCAGCCGGTCCATGATCAGTTTGGAATAGCGGTCGATCTCCTCCACGCTGGGGCCTTGCAGCACGAATTGGACCGGTTCATTGCGCGAGCGTCCTCCCAGCGGCGAAGTCGAGGTCACCGACGCGCGAAGGTCGGGAATCAACCGCATCCGGTTGCGCACTTCGGATTGGATCTCCAACTGGGACCGCTCCCGTTCGCTCTTGGGCACGAGCGTAACAAAAGCAAAACCGCCGGCTCCCGAGAAGGAAAAGGCGTGCTGCATCTCCGGTATCGACCGCAGCTCTTCCAAAACGCGGTCCATGATCTCATCCCCTTTTTCCACTGAATAGGAAAGGGGCAGCTGCATGCGGAGCGAAAACCGGCCCTGGTCTTCCTCCGTGATGAATTCCTTGCCGATGAGGAAATACATCCATCCCCCGGCCCCCAGCGCCGCCAGGGAGAGAAGCACCATGAGAAACCGGTGCCGCAGGAAGAGGCTGATACTCCGCCGGTAGGCGGCCGTGGTCTTATCCATGAGATATTCAAATCCCCGGAATACCACCCAATCGCTGTATCCCAACTTGAGAAACCGCGAGCAGAGCATCGGCACCACGGTCAACGACACCAGCATGGAACAAGCGATGGCGAACGCCAGGGTGATGGAAAATTCATAAAACAAGCGGCCGACCATCCCGCTCATGAAGGCGACGGGCAGAAAGACGCCTCCCAGCACGAAGGTCGTCGCGACAATGGCGAAGCCGATCTCCTTGGAGGCTTCGAACGCGGCGGCCATCGCATCTTTTCGCAAGGCCGAACGGTGCCGGTAGATGTTTTCCACCATGACGATGGCGTCGTCGATCACGATCCCCACGGACACCGCCAGGGCCAGCATGGTCATGTTGTTCATGGTGAAACCCATCATGTACATGCAGGCGAAGGTCGAGATGATCGAGGTGGGAATCGAGACCGCGCTGATCAGCGTCGTCCGGAAATTCTGCAAAAACAGATAGATCACCAGCGCCGCCAGGATGCCGCCGAGGACGAGGTGTTGCTTCACCTCGTTGATGGATTGCTCGATGAAGACCGACCGGTCCGTGGCGATGTGGATGGACATCCCCTCATACAACAGATTTTCCAAATCCGGCATGATCTGTTTCACCGCCCGGGCGATGGCCACGTCGTTGGCGCCCGACCGAGGGGTGATGGACAAGCCGACCGCGCGCTCCGACGTGTCCCGGGTGGTGAATTTGGCGCCCGGCATGCCTTCTTCGCGGCTGGACACCGCGTAGCCCACATCCTTGATACGGATCGCCACTCCTTTCCGCACGGCCACGATTAGCTCGTTGAACTCCTGCGCCGTCCCGAACTCGCCCATCGTGCGGATTACGTACTCCTGCTTCTGGGACTCGATTTTTCCGCCGGGAATATCGATGTGTTGATTGCGGATGGCGTTGATGACTTCGTTGACTCCAAGTTCATACGCCGCCAACCGTTCGCGGTTGAGACGGATGTGGACTTCCCGTTCCCGGCTGCCGCGGGCTTGGACCTCACCCACACCCTCGATTTTCTGCACCATGGGACGGAGAAGTTCGTCGGCGACCTTGGTCAAGACCTCGACGGGATACGGGCCGGTGACCGCCAGGAACATGATGGGACTGGCGTTGACGTCCTGCTTTTCAATGATCGGGATTTCGGCTTCCTCGGGCAGGTCGTGCTGCTTCGTGGATACCTTGTCGCGCACTTCCTGGGCGGTGATTTTCTTGTGCGTCTC
>JBHGBC010000029.1:0-44888 GCA_041946805.1 bacterium | reverse complement strand
GTTCTCAATCAGACTGGTTCGGGAGATCAATCCCAAATTCCCTCTCCCTCCGGGAGAGGATCAGGGTGAGGGATCTTTGTATGGGCGGGCCCAGGTGTCCGCCTGATTCCGTGGTGAGGCGATATATCCTCGTTCACTTCCAGCTTCTCAATCCCCAGAGAATCCGAAAAGAATATCACACCACCCCCGCCAACCGCGCGGAATCCTGGATTTCCTCCTGGGATTCTCCCACCACCGTGGGCGCCAGTTCCCCGCGCTTCTTGCCCGTCAACTTCATCTCGCTGATCTTACGCTGCAACTGCATCACGCCGTAGAGCAACGCTTCCGGACGCGGCGGGCAGCCGGGCACGTACACGTCCACGGGCACGACCTCGTCCACGCCCTGCACCACGCTGTAGACGTTGAACATCCCCCCGCTCGAGGCGCACGCCCCCATGGCGATCACCCACTTCGGCTCGGCCATCTGGTCATACACCTTGCGCAAAACCGGGGCCATCTTTTTGGTCAGCGTCCCCGCCACGATCATCAGGTCCGCCTGCCGCGGCGAGGCCCGGAACACTTCCGCCCCGAACCGCGCCATGTCGTACCGCGACGCCCCCGCGGCCATCATCTCGATGGCGCAGCACGACAACCCCATGGTCACCGGCCACAGAGCATTTTTCCGTGACCAATTCACAACCTTATCAACCGTGGTGGTGATGACGTCGCTGCCGAGCATATCGATCAGTTTGGCTTCGAGGCCCATTCCAGCGCTCCTTTTTTCAATTCGTAGAACAGGGTGGCGATCAAAAGTCCTAGAAACACGCTCATCACCCCGATTCCGTACCAGCCCAATTCCCGGAACACCACCGCCCACAGGAACAGGAAGACGATCTCGATGTCGAAGATCACGAACAACATGGCCACGATGAAATATTTGATGTTAAACCGCTCCCGGGGATTGCCCACCGGCGGCATCCCGCACTCGTACGGATCCAATTTCGCCGGGTTGTGCACTCTCGGCCCGAACACGCACGAGACCACCAGGTTCGCCGCCGCGAATCCCGCGGCCAACGCGGCCATCAGCAGAATGGGGATGTAATCGTATAATAGCATCGGTTGCATTTCCCTCGGCGATGGATGGTTTATTATCTATACTCAGTATATATGGCTTAAAATCACCCCGCAAGCAAACGGGGGAGGGATCCCCAAAAGGGAGGGCGAGGCTCCGGCCGAGCCATTAAAGGGCCATGGGCTTCCCTGAGTATCGGCTCGCCCGGAGATTCGCCCTACCGGAAAGCCGCCTCGACTTACACCATAATGGGAAGAGCGAAATGCCACAGCGGAATGATAACCACCCGGAGGGATGGAGTGGATTGAATAACTTTTTCACCATCCTTTTCGTGCTACGCGAAGAAACGCCTTAACAATTCAAGACGAGAGAACTCCGCCATGCGTCACGACAGTATCCTGATTCTCGATTTCGGCTCCCAATACAGCCACCTCATCGCCCGGCGGGTCCGTGAACTGGGCGTGTATTGCGAACTCCACGCCTGCACCCGCGCCGCGGAGGCCCTGCGCGTACTCCAGCCCCGGGGCATTATCCTCTCCGGCGGCCCCTATTCGGTCTACGAAAAAAACGCGCCCCATGCCGGATCCGCCGTTTGGGACTCCGGCCGGCCCGTCCTGGGCATCTGCTACGGCCTGCAGGAAATGGCCCTGGCCTTCGGCGGCAAGGTGGCCGCCGGAGACCGCCGCGAATACGGCCACGCCGAACTCACCCTCCTCCAACCGGGCCCCCTCTTCGGCGGACTCCCCCGCACGCTCCAGGTCTGGATGAGCCACGGCGACAAGGTTCTCGAACTCCCCCACGGCTTTCAGGATCTGGCCCGCACCCCCAATTCCGAACACGCCGCCATCGGCGACCTCCAACGCCACTGCTACGGCATCCAATTCCACCCCGAAGTCAGCCACACCCCTCTCGGCAAAAGCCTCCTGAAGAACTTCACCCATGCGGTCTGCGGCTGCCGTGGCGATTGGTCCATGGGCTCCTTCCTGGAAGAAGCCGTCACCCGCGTGCGGGAACAGGTGGGGAATGGAACAGTGGTGGGCGCGGTGAGCGGCGGAGTCGATTCCACCGTCGCCGCGGTCCTGCTGCATAAGGCGATCGGAGACCGCTTCCACGGTTTTCTGGTCGACAATGGCCTTCTCCGCCTCGACGAGGCCGCCCAGGTCATGGACCGCCTCAAAAACCGCCTCGGCATCAATCTATCCCTGGTTGACGCCTCGGAAACCTTTCTGACCCGCCTCCAGGGTGTCACCGATCCCGAACAAAAACGCAAGATCATCGGCAACACCTTCATCGAGGTCTTCGAGGAAGAGGCGCGGAAACTGGGTGACGCCGAATTCCTTCTGCAAGGGACGCTCTATCCCGACGTGATCGAATCCATCTCCTTCAAGGGCCCATCCGCCACCATCAAAACCCACCACAACGTCGGCGGACTCCTCGACAACATGAAACTCAAACTCGTCGAGCCCCTCCGCGAACTCTTCAAGGACGAGGTCCGCGCCCTCGGCCTCGCCCTGGGACTCGGCGAGGATTCCGTGTACCGCATGCCCTTCCCCGGCCCCGGCCTCGCCATCCGCATCCTCGGCGAAGTGACCCGTGAACGCCTCGCCATTCTCCGCCAAGCGGATGCCATCTACATTCAAGAACTGCGCGACGCCGGCCTCTACCGCCACATCGGCCAGGCCTTCGCCGTTCTGCTCCCCGTCAAATCCGTGGGCGTCATGGGCGACAGCCGCACCTACGAGGACGTCATCGCCCTGCGCGCCGTCCAAACCACCGACTACATGACCGCCGATTGGTATCTCCTGCCCCCCGAGGTTCTCCGCCGCGCCGCCAACCGCATCATCAACGAAGTCCGCGGCGTCAACCGCGTCGTCTACGACATCTCCTCCAAACCCCCCAGCACCATCGAGTGGGAATAACGCGAGCGGCCCCGCCCAACCGCCGGCGCTCTGGAATGCGCGCCTTGGATTCCGCCAGACCGGGTGGATTGAGCACCGCCCAGCCCTCCCACAATCTCCTTCCTTCCCTCCTCCCTCTCCCTCTGGGAGAGGGCCGGGGTGAGGGAAAACCGGCTGGGGCACGCCTTGGTGTCCACCCATTCTTCAATAATCCCTTCCCTTGCCTCCAACCCGGTGGCTCGCAAAACTCCCGCCCTGGGTCCCTCTCAAGATTGGCCTTTTACCCCAATGTCTTTATAATGATCCATCCATCCTGGAAACCATCGTTCGGCAACACTTTCCATTGACCGGAACCGGCATGAATCCTGAATCCCCCGAAAATCCATCCCCCCACGTCATGGCTCTCAAGGCTCTTATCCTGCGCCTCCACGAGGGCGACGACCTCGATTCCATCCGCCGTGAACTGGCCGATCAGGCGGCTGCCACCACTCCCGCCGAAATCCTCGCCCTGGAACAAGCTCTGCTCGCCGAAGGCCTGCCCCCCGAAGAACTGCAAGCCTACTGCGATCTCCACACCGCCGTTCTGCGTGATTTCCTGCCCCCGTTGGAACCGCCCAGCCTGCCCCCCGGCCATCCGCTGGACACCTTCCACCGGGAAAACCAGGCCATCGGATCCCTGGTCCGCGCCCTCCGGGCCGCGTTCAAAGTGCTGCTGGCCACCCGCCATCCCGGCGAGGCCGAGCAGCTTTATTGGCTGTGCCGCCAGGCTGCCGGCGACCTGATGGACCTCGAGAAGCATTACCTCCGCAAAAGCCGCCTGCTCTATCCCGTCCTGGAAACCAAAAACGTCACCTGCCCCACCCGGGTCATGCTCGCCAAAGACAACGAAATCCACGCCTCCCTCTCGGCCCTGAACAGCAAACTCGGCGAGGATCCGTCTCTCGGCGGCAACGGGCAAACCTTCGTCTCGTGGTTCGTAGATCCACCTCTCAAGGCCGTTGAGGATATGATCTACAAGGAAGAAAACATCCTCTTCCCCATCGCCCGCGATTGCTTGACCGCCGAGGAATGGGAACGGATCCGGTTCGCATCCCCTCCCATCGGCTGGTGCCTGACCGAACCCCGCGGCGGCTTCCAGCCCGCTGCCCAACCTCTCTCTGCGCCCTGTGGAAACGATGAAACCATATCGTTTCCAAACGGCTTTCTCTCCCCCCCGCAACTCACGGCTTTGTTCCGGAATCTACCCGTTGATTTAACCTTTGTGGACGCGGATGACATCATCCGCTTCTATTCCGACGGCTCCGGACCGGTGGTCCCGCGCAAATCCATCCTCCTGGGCCGCCGCGCGCGGTACGCCTGCCCGCCCAAGCATGTGGACAAGATTCTGCGCATTCTGGAGGATTTCCACGCCGGCCGGCGCGATTACGCCGAGCACGCGTTCGAGTTCCGGGGAAAAACGGTCCTGGCCCGCTATTACGCCCTGCGCGATGAAACCGGGCTATACCTCGGGGCCCTCGAGATCAAGCAAATCCTTCCCCTCCCCGGTTGATTCCCCCAATATCCTGCCGCGGCGCCTATGGCAATTGCCCGCCGGTGCCTACCCCCTCCGTAACAATATACGAATAAACAGCGGGCCGCCGGCCAGGGCGGTGATGATCCCCACCGGGATTTCCGTGGGCGCGAACAGGGTCCGCGCGACGGTATCGCAAGCCGCCAGCAGCGCCCCGCCCAGGAAAAACGAGGCGGGCAGCACGACGCGATGATCGTACCCGCTCAGCCGCCGCACCGCGTGCGGCACGATCAGCCCCACGAAGCCGATCGGCCCCGACAGAGACACCGCCGCCGCGGTGGCCAATCCCCCGCCGAAAAACACCCGCCGGTACACCGAGGGCACATCCACCCCGTGCCCCAACGCCAGCTCTTCCCCCAGGGCCAGGTGGTTCAGTTCCACCATGCACGAAAACAGGATCCCCAAGCCGGGAAACAGCAAGGGAAACAAGGCCGCGAGTTCCCGGTAGCCGGTCACATCCAGCCCGCCCATCATCCAGCGGTCCATCTGCACCAGGTAATTGGGACTGGCCACGTACCGCAGAAACATGACCGCGCCCGCCGAAACGATGGACAACGTCACCCCCGCCAGCAGCAGCGTATAGACCGCGAAACCTTCCGGACGCCGCGCCAGCGAGTAGATCAGCAGCAACACGGCGAACGCCCCCGCCAGGGCGAAAAGTTGCACACTGCTGAACACGCTCCAGGAAAATTGCAAAATGGGGAACAGGATGGCGAGCACCGCTCCCACCGAGGCGCCCCCCGTGATGCCCAAGGTGTAGGGCTCCGCCAGCGGATTGCGCAGGATCACCTGGAACGCCGCCCCCACCACCGCCAGCGTCCCCCCCACGCAGGCCGCCAGCAGCACCCGGGGAACGCGCTGGAAATAGAAAATCTCCGCCGAAATATCCCAGGTCCCATTCCACAACGCCTGGATCACGCTGCCCACGTGAATAGTCTCGCTGCCCGTCAAGGGACACACCGCCAGGACCACCGCGAAGGGAATCGCGTAGAGCGAAACATGAACCAGTCCGGCCCGCAGGGTTAAGGGACCACTCATCCGCCGGTTCCTTTCATGTCGGGATAGATCAATGGACGGGGGATCTGGGGATGCCGCCCGATCAGGAAATTCCCCCCGTAGATGGGCGCCAGCTGCTCCCGGGTCAGCACTTCTTCCGGCGGCCCGTCCCGGACGATCCGCCCCTCGCACATCAGCACCATCCGGTGGCAATAGAGCGACGCCAGGTTCATGTCATGCGTGACGACGATGACCGACAGGCCCGCTTCGGCCAGCTGGGTCAAAATCGCGAAAAAACGGACCTGGTGATGCAGATCCAACGCACCGGTCGGCTCGTCCAACAACAACATCCGTGGCTCCTGCGCCAGCACCGACGCCAGCAGCACACGCTTCCGTTCCCCGCCCGACAAACGCGACAACCGCCGGTGCTTCAACGGCATCGTGCCGGTTTGTTTCATGCATTCGTCCACCACCCGCTGGTCGTGGTCCCGCAAAAAACCCCCGGCCGGCAGATGCGCGTACCGCCCCATCGCCACCACATCGATCACCCGGAAATCGAACTCCGCGGTTGTCTCCTGGGGCAGGTACCCCAGTACTTTCGCGGCACGGCGCCGGTCCAGGGAACGAATGTCCTCCCCCAGGATTTCGATTCGGCCTTGCGTAAACGGCAACACCCCGGCCGCCAGGCGCAGCAGCGTGCTCTTGCCTGATCCGTTGGGGCCGATGACCGCCACGATCTCCCCCGCCCGCCCCCGGAACTCCGGCGCGTCGAGTTGCCAGGACGAGTCCGGGTAGGCGTAACGCAAATTGGTGATGATCAGCGGTTCAGGATTTGGATTCATGGTTTTGGTGGAGCAATCGATAAAACAATTCGGCGGCCTGGTAAATCCGGGGGCCGGAAATCATGACGTAATCCTCGGTCACCATGTAAATCCGGCCCGCGGCCACGGCGGGGATCATGGGCAAGGCCTCCCAATCCTTCCGCAACGTCTCCTCCCGTCCGGCCGGAGTATCCCCCTGCAACTGCAACTCCAGGATGACCTCGGGCGCGCGGGTGATCAATGACTCCTTGGAAATTTGGGGATACCGCGTCAGCGCGTCCTCAAAGATATTCTCCCCCCCGGCCACGCGCAACATTTCATGTATGAACGAATCCCGGTTCACCGTGAACAAACCGCTGAGCGATCCCGGCCGCCGGCTCATGCTCAGAAAAACCTTGGGCCGGTGGGACAAGGTTGCCACCCGGCGGCGGATTTCATCCAAATGGCCCTGAATATCCCCGATCAGCGCTTCCGCCTTGTCCGGGCAACCCAGCGCGTTCCCGATTTTGCGGATGCCCTCCCCGATGGAAGACCAGTTTTCCGTATCCACCCGCAACACCGGAACGCCCCGGCGTTGGCAGAAGGCTGTGTGCTTTTCCATCGCCCCCTGAACAATCATCAAGTCCGGCCGCAGGGCCAGAATCCGCTCCAGGTTGGGATTGAACACCCCCCCGATCCGTTCCTGGTTCCGCGCCTCGGGGGGATAATTCGTGTAGTCGCTCACCCCCACGATGCACCCTTCTTTCCCCAGGGCGTACACGATTTCCACCAGATTGGGCGCGGCGCAGATGATGCGGCTGGGAAACCGGATCTCATCCGCTGTACGCGAAGACAGACTCTCCCCCATCCGGCGGCTCTCCAGCGATTGGAGGAAGAGCGACACCAGGATTCCCAATAGGAACAAGCCGGCGAATAGGATATAACTGCGCTTCATCGAGTCACCGGGGAGTATATTGATAAATCCATCATCTGGCGCCTGTAAAACTGTAATGCATACCGGTAAATAGTTACCATTCATCATCAAATCCTGAAAGCACAATAGGAAAATCGTCAAGAATTGTAAGCCCTGGTTTCGAATAAAAAACGATACGAATGAATCCCCTCCCCGTAACTATTTACTGGTTTGCAGAACAGTTTATGAGCGCCAACGGAGCGTTTATACTAGCCCAGGGCTTTAGCCCTGGGAGGGTCACAGCCATGGCCTTGAATTCCCTCTCCCCCCGGGAGAGGACCAGGGTGAGAGATTTTATGTAGGGGCGGACCTTCGTGTCCGCCCCTATTATTATCAAGGGATTGGAATCCCTTTTTCAACATCAGAACGCCATCCCGGATGAACCATAACCCAAAATGAGACCAAGTGAATCTTCCCGGGATTCGGAATAAATCCAGCCCGTGATAAACTCACCTTAGGTTTTGGATTTCCATGATTCCGTGTCGGAACACGGTTGAGGGCTTGGCATGAATCCATCCGCGGGCCAACTCCCTGGTCTCACTCTCGCGTTGGGCGGACACCAACTCCACGTCCATGTCCTGGACCAGGGAACCGGCGTTCCCTGGCTGTTTCTGCATGGCTGGGGAGTCGATTCCTCCACCTTTTTACCGCTCATGGAAACCTTAAACGGCCAGGGGCGGCTGATCGCGCCCGATTTTCCCGGCTTCGGCCAGTCCGGTTTTCCTCCGGAGGTCTGGGGCACACGCGAATTCGCCGTCATGGTCTGTGAAATGCTGGATCAACTCGCCACCGGGCCGTGCGTGCTAGTGGGCCATTCGTTCGGGGGACGGATCGCGATCCGCCTGGCTCATGAATGGCCGGACCGCGTGCGGGGAATGGTGCTCATCGCCTCGGCGGGCCTCAAGCGCGCGATTCCCTTCCGCCGGAAACTGCGTGTCGGTACGATCCGCGGTTTGGCGCGGTTGTCAGAGAAAATCCTTCCGGGCCGATCCGGTCAGGCGGTCAAGGAATCGTTGTATAGCCGCATCGCCTCCCGGGATTATCTGCAAGCCGGAGCCATGCGCCCCATCTTCGTCAAGGTGGTCAACGAGGATCTCGGCCCCTTGCTCCCCGCGATCCGGAAACCGGCTTTGCTGATCTGGGGGGAAGACGACCGGGAAACCCCACCCGGCTTGGGACGGCGCATGCAAACGTTACTGCCCTACGCCCGGCTGGTTTTATTGCCAGGATTTGATCATTACACGATCCTGACCCGCGGCCGCCATCAGGTCAATCACCTGATCCGGCTATTTTTTAATGAGAACTTGGAAAAACCGGTTTCATGAACGTCTCCTCTCACTCCCTGCTGCCTCTGGCGCTCTTTTTGCTGTTCCTCGGGGGATATGTCCCGGCGGCGTGGCGGATCACCATCCGCTTTCTCCATTATTTTCAGCAAGAAGAATACGACAACCGGCGCTTTCTGCGTTGGTGGATGCGGTCCCGCTCGTTTGAAAAGCGGGCCACCCTGCTTGCTCTTGTTTTGGGGCTCGCGTTACTCGTCCATCCCCGCTTGACCTTGCCTCTACCGCCACCCGAAGACTCCCGCTTGTTGATCGCGGCCGGCATCATGGCCGCGCTGCTGGCCCTCGCCGGGCTCAGCAATAAATCCCGCAACGTGAAAAAAGCGCTGGTCATGACCGCCCGCGCCAAGCGCATCTTCACGGTTTGCCTGCTCCTGCAAACCGCGGCGTTCCCCGGAGAGACAGTCTGCTTCTGGATTTCCTCCATTTTCACGGACGTAATGCCAGGCTGGATATTCTCTCTCACCCTCTTGTCATTCGCCGCCGCCTTGTTCGC
This sequence comes from bacterium, assembly GCA_041946805.1. Lineage (GTDB taxonomy): Bacteria > Hinthialibacterota > Hinthialibacteria > Hinthialibacterales > Hinthialibacteraceae > JABLXU01. Next base: position 35,764 of record JBHGBC010000029.1, on the reverse strand, counting down.
GATTCCTCTATTCCTGGTGGCGGCCAACTGGATCCTGATTCCCGTGGAGTCCCGGATTCAACAGCGGTACCTCAACGAGGCGCGCGAAATCCTCGCCCGCGTCAAACCGCATATCATCGGCATCACCGGCAGTTACGGCAAAACCTCCACCAAGCATATTCTGGATCATATCCTCGCCATGCACGCGCCCTCGCTCGCGACACCGGGAAGCGTCAACACGCTGATGGGCATCACCCGCATCATCCGCGAACGCCTGAAGCCGGAGCACGCCTTTTTCATCGTCGAGATGGGCGCGTACGGCATCGGCTCCATCCAAAAACTCTGCGGCCTGACACCCCCGAAAACGGCCATCGTCACCGCCGTGGGTGTTGCGCACATGGAACGCTTCAAAACCATCGAAACCGTGGCCCGGGCCAAATCCGAACTCCCCCGCGCGCTGCCCCCCGATGGCTTCGCCATCCTGAACGGCGATAATCCCCATGTCCGCGCCATGGCCTCCGGGATTCAAGCCAAAGCCTATTTCTACGGGCGCAACGCGGAGGCCGGCCCACTGGACTGCCGCCTCGTCCAGGATGAATCCACTGCAACCGGCTCCCATTGCGTGCTGGAATACAATGAAAAAACCTACACGTTCGATCTGCCATTGCACGGCGCGCCCCAGGCCCTCAACGCCGCCGGCGCTTTCCTGGCTGGGATCTTGATGGGCGTTCCACCCCTCACCGCCGTGGCCGCCTTGCAGACGGTCCCCCCCATCAGTCACCGCCTCGTGGTGCAGCGGGGAACGGACGGTATTACCACCATCGACGACGCCTACAACTCCAATCCCATTGGCTTCGCGAGCGCCCTCCAGGTTTTGCAGTCGCTCCCGGGCGGCCGGAAATTCCTCGTCACTCCCGGCATGGTGGAACTCGGTTCCGAATCGGAAAGCGCCCACCGCCAACTCGCGCCCCTGGCGGCGCTGGCGTGCGACCGCATCGCCCTGGTGGCCCCCGGCCGTATTCCGTCTTTTGTCTCCGGACTTCTCGAAAAGGGCTTCCCCCGGGACAATCTTTGCGAATTCAATACCTTGGGCGATGCGCGCAACTGGCTCCAAACCGAATTGCGTCCGGGCGACGTGGTGCTCTTCGAGAACGATCTCCCCGATCTCTATGAAGAACCCTCCGCCTTCACGCTCTTCGGGGGGGAAACGGATAACACTTTTTCCCGAACGCAGAACTGACTCTGTGCTGATTTCGCGGTATGAATATGGCTGGAAACACATCACGATTCCCTCTCCCTCTGGGTGAGGGTGGGAGAGGGCCAGGGTGAGGGTAGCTCGGAAGAGGCAAAAGTTATCCTTGTTCTGCAATCAATTGCATAGTGGCAAACGGTTGATGCCTACGAAGGAGAAATCCGCATCAGGAGTCCAACCATGAACGAATCCTCCAAAACGCGGGTGGCGGTCCTCTTCGGCGGACGGTCCACCGAACACGAGATCAGCATCATCACCGGACTGCAAGTGCTCGACGCGTTCGATTCCACGCGCTTCGAAACCCTTCCTGTCTATGTGGATCCGGAGGGCTTCTGGTACACCGGCCCGGAACTGCGTGAACGGAACAACTACATCCATTTCGATGCGTTGAAGGATAAGCTCTGCCGGGTGCGGCTCACCAGCGACCTGGTGACCGAATTGATCGAAGTCGACGCCCGGCCGCGCGGCTGGTTCCGCAAATCCACACCGCGCCGCTTTCCCGTCGATGTCTTCTTTCCCGCTTTTCACGGGACCTTCGGCGAGGATGGCTGCATCCAGGGCTTCTTGGAATTCATCGGCGCGGCCTACACCGGCTGCGGCCCCCGCGCGGCGGCCTTCGGCATGAACAAGCACACGGCCAAGCAGACCCTCTCCTCCCAGGGCATCCCCGTGCTGCCGGGCGTTCTGCTCGACCGCCGTGATTGGGACGCCGAAAAAGCCCACGAAACCACCGCGGAAATCCTGCGGAATTTCTCGCTCCCCCTGATGGTCAAGCCGTGCAACCTGGGCTCCAGCATCGGCATTTCCAGCGCGCGCACCGAGGAACAGCTGATGGTCTCCATCGCCGGGGCGTTCGTGTTCGATTACCAGGTCATTGTCGAGCCGTTGCTGGAGGAAATGTACGAACTGAACATCTCGGTCCTGGAAGGCCAACCGCCCCGTGTCTCCGCCATCGAACGCCCCAAAAGCGAGGAAAAATTGTTGACCTTTGAACAAAAATACCTGAAGGGCAACAAAAAAGTCTCCGCCTCCGGCAGCGCCGGCATGGCCTCCATGCAACGCGATTTGAATCCCTCCGATGTGCCGGAAGAGATCAAGGCCCAAGTCCGCGCCCATTCCCAAAAGGCCTTCTCCGGATTGGATTGCCGCGGCCTGGTCCGCTTCGATTTCCTCGTCGATAAAACCGGTAACAAAGTCTATTTCAACGAGGTCAACATTCTCCCCGGCTCCTTCTCGTACTACCTCTGGGAAAAAGCCGAACCCCCGGTCCCCTTTACCCAGCTGCTCACCGAACTGGTCCGCCTGGGCCAAGAACGGTGGCAAGAACGTAAAAAAATCCGCCGTCAAATCGAACGGCGGATTCTCAAGGATTAATCACATAAGTTTCATCAGGCAAAATTGACTCTTTATAGACAGCCTTTTCTGCCTCTATACAGACTCACGGGTGGGATGCACCAATTCCCTCTCCCTCTGGGAGAGGATCAGGGTGAGGGTTTTTTATACCTCTGCCCGCTTCGTAGAACGGATGAGTTACCATTTTCCCGTATATAACGCACCCCAAAAACCTACAACGCATCCAACCCCTCTCCCTATTGCCCAATGACTCCGCCGCTGGTCAACACCACATCCCCGCGGCTGACCAGACCATTCGAGGAGTTGTAGGGAAATCCCCGGGTGTTATACGCGCCGGCGCCGGTCCCGATGCCCGAAACCCCGTCCGGCCCCAATCCTACAAAAGCCCATTCGTTGTCCTTCAAGGGATGAAGGCCGAATTGTTCGGCCAAGGGTGAACTCAGGACCTGAATGCCTTGGTCATCTCCGGGGATTTTTGGATCCTGGTCGGCATAGATGTACGTGTCGAAGGGGCTGCCGAATCCCCGCTCCGTTTCCAGCGAATTCTTGCCGATGAAGGGATCGATGGGGACAGAGGACATGTAGGCGATGGGACTGGTCAATACGGCCAGGTAATGCGAGGTTTTCCGCTCGGATTCGGGAAAATCCCCCACCCCGTTGAACACCTCCTTCAGAATCTTGCGCCCTTCCGCCGTGTCGTCGTCCCATCCGTCGACGGGAGTGTTGTTGGTATCCATCATGCACATGCGCACCGCGGTGTCCATGGCTTTCATGTCCGACCAGCAACGCGACACCTTGGCGCGGATCTGCGCGTTCAAAAAGTTGGGCACGGCGATGGCCGCCAGCACGCCGATAATCGCCACGACAATCAACAATTCGATCAACGTAAACGCTTTCCTCATGACCTTGCCTCCCCAATTGATTGACCCACACCATGCGAGATAAAATATCACAGCATTGCATGACGCAATAAACCATAACACGATTTGGTCCATTCGATCAAGAACTCAATCGCAACAATTAGTCTCCACCCTTGATTCCCGTATCACAACCATCAATTACTCTCTTCCCCAAACTAGCCCCGTTCCTCTTCGGAAGATAGGATGTGAATTCATCGAAAAACAGGCCGTAAAATGTCCACGGCAGGTGCGCGGAACATGAACCATTCAAAATGGCGTTCGCCCGGGATTCGCTATGGCTGCGGTGGATGTCTGGGCCTGGTGTTTCTTTCGCTGTTTATAATCCTGACCACCGGGTTTTGGGGCTACCGGCATTACAGGGGTTTCATCACCAATTTGAAAAACTATGACGCCGCCTCCCGCGCCTTGCGGGACGAATACCCCTTCTCGCCCCCCCAAGACCGCGTCATCTCCCCCGAACGCCTCGAAGAGTTTCTGAACACGCGCGATCAAATCCTCCTGGCCGCGGACCGGGAACTGGAATACCTGTTCGATTTCATTAAATATCCCCACGCGATGCGGACCGTCACACCCTTCTCCCTCATCAAAAACATGACCACCCAAGTCCCCCGCATCGCGCGGATCAGCGGACTGAAGATCCAGGTTTTACGGCAGGCTCAAATGAATCCTGTGGAATACCAATTCCTTACACGCTGTCTGGCGGGGGAAGTGATCTCCTGGCGGGAACTCGACGCCGCCGATCCCCGCCAGAAAACCGTCCAACTATACTTGCAGCCCGCCGTGATCTTTGAGGCGAACTTCGAGGAATTCGAGCGGGAACACCCCTGGAACGGCTTCCACGGGGGGAAGGAATTCTATCAGGAACGGATCATCCCTTCCGCCCGGCCTTACCTCGATCCCCGGCATCCCAACCGGGAATTGATCTCAGCCCACGCGGACCGGATCGCCTCCGTCTCCTGCGCGGTCTACGTCGATTTATGGACCTGGGAAAACGATTTCTGATTCCACCTCAGTCCGCGTCGATGAAGCCCTTCGTGTCCACCACGTGGATCCTCGTGCACTCCGAATAATCCTCTCCCAGCGGCCCCGGGAAAAAGACCTCCAGATACACCGCCGCGTATCCCTTCTTGGGCAGATCGCCCTGAACGGTAAAGGCGGAACCCTCCCGGTCCCGGCAGTTCATGCTGAGCCACAGGTTGTTGCGGAAATCCAGATCGCTGGACGTGGTCCACCAGAAGGTGGCCCGCTTGGCGCTCTCGCCGCCGTCGGCGCGCAATACGATCTTCCCGTCTTTCATCGCGTGCGACCAAGACAATTGCGGCCGTTTTTCACCCTTCACGAACGTCCCGAAATATTGCGCCAGATTGTTGATCGCCTGCTTGCCGTCCCCCAGGCCATGCCCCACGTTCGGGACATAATGGATGCTCTTTTCGCCGGTCAAATCATCCCAATACCACTTGACCGAATCCACCGACCAGTAGGGATCGTTGGTCCCCATGAACAGCATCTTGGGCAGCGTCAACTGGGAAACATACGAATAGGGATCCACGATCTTCAGCAGGTCCTTCCCCTCCGGATCGTCCATGCGCTGCTGGATCCCCTTGCGCGTGTAATCCTCGATCTGCTCGCTGTACTCGCCCCAGTTCGCCAACTGGTAATCCATTTGTTTCTGCATGTTCAAGGTGTCGATCACCATGGGCGCGATGCCGGCCACGCGCTTGTCGCCGGCCCCCGTCAGCCAGGTCGTCCACCCCCGCTTCGAGCCGCCGGACACCACAAACTGCTTGATGTCCCAATTCAATTCCCGCCGTGCAAATTCCTGGATGGCGTCCATGGCCTTCACCGCGCTCTTCGTCATGGGCAGCAACAGGGGCCAGGTCTCGTCCCGGGTGTCGAAATATTGCAGAAAGGTGTGGGAAATGAGATCGTCTTCATTCTTGCCGTCATAGAGCGGCTGGTTGGGCACCTGCCGCAGGATGGCGATCGGGGATCCGCTGAGCGTGGCGATCCGGCCGATCAGTTCCACTTCCCCATCCAATTGGGTATTCCAATTCGGTTCGCCGTCCTTGTTCGATCCCCCGGTGATGAACAGCAGCCCCAGGCCGGATTCATTGCGCTTTTCGGGCGCCACGATCCGCAACTGATGCGTCCACACGATGTTCTGCCAGGTCTGCGACACCAACCGCAGATCGTACACCTTGGCGCCCTTGGCTTCCTGCTCGTTCTGGAGGGTCCATTTGTACACGCTCTCCGGCCGGTCCAGGTACCGCCGCAACGCCCCCTCCGGCTCTCCCGCCATGGCCGCCGAAGCCAGGACGCACGCGATCAGCGCCGCGCCCGCGCGGCAGGTTGTCCACCAATTCACCCGAGATAAAACCATTGGTCCGCCTCCTGTGATTTTCTAAAAGTCTTCCTATCATAACGTGGTTTCTGGATTTGTCTTGACCGGACAACACTTGCCCATGCCTCTCCATGACGCTTCATCCGGCAAGGGCGTACATTTCTTCCGAAAACGCGTCTCCCGAAAACGCGGCCCGTTCTCAATCCGGCCGGTTCGGGAAAGCGATCCCAAATTCCCTCTCCCCCCGGGCTGATCTTTACCCACAAGTAGATGGGGATGGATTAGGTTCTGTTGAGTTTTCGTCATGAATGAGTTATTGAAATGCGGGATGGCCGTGCCAGTGCCAATGGCGCTTCTAAACTAGCCCAGGGCTTCAGCCCTGCGATATAGTCGGGACCAATATAACCAATTCCCTCTCCCTCGGGAAGAGGGTTAGGGTGAGGGAAGCCCTGAAAGGGCGCCATATTGGCTTTTCGTACAATCGATTAACCAGTTCCGTTTGGGTAATTTGATCTACGTTGGAAAAACTCAACAGACCCAAGCGCGTCTGCACGTAATCCTTCAAACCCGCAACCTCCCTTTCCGGCTCCCTCTCCCTCTGGAAGAGGGCCGGGGTGAGGGTAAATAGTACTGAAATGGCAATCCTTCGGCTGGCAAAAAAATTGGTCTGAGAACGGGAGGGCGAGGCTCCCGCCAAGCCGAAGGGTTCCGATACGCTCCATGTTTCCCATAACTCACCCGTAGGTTCACCCCCCCCCGGATTCAGGGCTTGGCCGTCACGGTTTTCCGCAAATGCTCCAGGGCGGCGGTCAATAATCCATCCCGCTCACCGGTAAACGAATCCGGTTCAGGTTTATAAGGAACATCCGGCTGGATGCCCTCTTCCTCAAGCGGCTGGCCGTTGGAGAGGATGTCGATCCAGCGGGGCAGGCTGATCTTCATGTGGATGGGCAGTTCGATCTCCCGCGGATTGCCGCTGGATCCGCACGTCCGCTCCCCCCAGGTGGTGACATTGGGGGCCTCGGCCATCATGGCGATGAACGATTCGTTGCTGCTCATGCAACGGGGGCCGATCAGGAGAATCACGGGACGCTCGTAGCGCCAGGGGCCGCGGGGCTGGACCTCGCGGGGCAGTTTTTCCGTGAGATCCTCGTGTTTCGGGCCATTGCGGTATCGGCTGTATGAATAGACCACCGGCTTTTCGAGAAAGCGGCCGGCCACTTTCCCGGCCATGGGCTCGTCACCGCCCCCGTTGGTGCGGACATCCACAATGAGCGCCCGCGTCTCCTTGAGATTGTCGAGCACGGCGTCCACTTGGTCCGGAATCCGGGGATCGTCCCAACTGTGAATGGCCATAAATCCGATCCCCTCGGTGGTTTGGGCCCATTCCACGCGGTTCCCCATGCGCGGAACCTCCGCGAAGATCGTTCGCCAGGCCGCGGGATTGGCGTTGAGCTCCCGGGGCCGGCTATACACGGGAACGTTTTCGTTCCCCACGGAAATCCAGATATGCAAATCGCGCAACGGGCGCAGCATCTCGGCGAAAACAGCCGCCAGCTCCTGGGCGGTTTTACATTGGGCGGCCCGGGGACGGAATTCCTCGCGCGTCCGCTTCCAATCCACCTCGGGCCGCAGGATGAACATCGGATATTCACGGTCATACGCCTGCCAGACGGTATCGAATTGGATTTCCGCGTCCCCGGGCTTGAGTGTCAGTTCCGAGGGCAGCGGGCGGTTCTCGAACGCCTTCACGTACTCCACCGTCCCCGCCCCGCGGTCTACGCTGAAGAACCGCCGGTATCCGTTTTGCGTGTCCAGATCCACGGTCAGAAACCCCGGGGGCGGGATCATCGCGTCTCGGCCCATGTGCCAACTGTTGCCAAACTTGGCGTTGGCCACGCGGAGCATCACGAGGGCCTTGCCGGAATCCCCCGCCCCGGTGACGGTCGCCGGGGGAAACCACACGGAAAGATCCCGGGGATGGAACCGCAGCCAGATATGGGCCACCGGCTCGGCGTTCGGCGCGGCGGTAGAAACAATCTTCGACGCGGTGCGGGGAACCACCGCCGCCCAGACCGCCCCGTCGCCGCAATGGCCGATGCCCACATCCGCCGTCCCCAGTTCGATGTCCAATTGGGATCCCATTTTCACTTGGAACGAGGAGAGCGCGAAAATGTCGTCTTCGGAAAAGGTCCACGGGCGGCCCCGGCTTGTGTCTCCGGCGGTCAACGTGGTGGGATAGCGTTGAAGTAGATCGATATTTTCGGCTCCGGCGGTTACCGCGGCGGCCCAACAGATACCCAGCAGACAAACGCGGAAATAAGGGATCATGATTCGATTTTCCCCCCTTGAGTCTTAAATGAATGCCGGTAATAACTGCAATACTCTTCAGTTCAATGAATAGTTGAATAGAAGAGTATCAAACCATCCGGAAAACGACCACGAAACGGCAGGTTACAGGGACAATGCAATCCATTTCGAAGGTATGGTGGATATGTCTTTTAATTCCAGTTTTTTAATAGGGCTCATCCGGCAAGTGCGGGCTTTTTATCAGATCGCCGGTTCGCATCTCTTCGAAGGGATCGATGATAACCCCCCCCAATTCCCTCTCCCTCGGGGAGAGGGAATTGGGGGGAAGGAATTTTTGGAGGGGCGGACCTTGGTCTCCACCCTCATCCCGGCGTGAATGGAATCAATTTTACCTCATGATGTACGCACTTCCCGGATGAACCTTTTAATTCCAATTTTTATATTGGAAATCACGAACTGCAAGGGAAGGGGGGAAGCAGAAAGGAAAAACCGTCTCCAGGGGGATTCGAACCCCCGTTACCGCCGTGAAAGGGCGGTGTCCTCGGCCCCTAGACGATGGAGACTCGTTCAGTAAACCGATGGGAATTTTGCCTGGAAATGATCTTTTGTCAACCCGTCTGATATTTTTGGCCGATCCGGCAGGCATGAACCCCGGATTCTATTGTGATTTCGACTCGAACGATTTACGGCTCGGCCAACCTGCTCGTACATTCTCCAAAGAGATAATCGGTTTCCTATGGATCAGGCCCGAGGGATTCACCCCAACCCTCTACCTTTGGGAGTGGATCAGGGTGAGACAAACCCTGGAAGGGCGAAATAGGTTAGCCAGGGGCAACGCCCCTGGGGCGCTAGGGGCTGACCTTAATGTCCACCCGGAAAACGCAGGACGGATCAGCGGACATCATCCACCATTATCCCGGCCCTTTTGCTCATCCTGACCATCCTGTTTCCAGCCCATTCCACTCCCCCTCCGGCCGTGGATCCGGGTGAAAACAAATCCACGGCCGCCACCTGTTCGCAGGTCTTTTCCTCAAGAAAGATCATCGATTCAGCCTTCCCGAAAAATAAGATTGATACGAGAATGCGTTCATGGGGCTTAACCATGATCTTTTTTGTTGTAGTCTTTTTCATGTTTTTAACGTGTGAATGACCATACATCCCGATTCATCCATTCACTTCAACATCATCACGATTCTCCTCACGCGGCACGGTTCGGGAGGAGAGCCATGGCAGGAAGCGAGGATTGCTGATGTCACTGCGGCCTACTGAAAAAAGCATTTTGGAATCGTACTCACTCGATGAACTGCTCTCCCTGGTGCAGGAAAAAGTGCAGCGCGACATCGAGTCGGGTCTCGAGGGACTGAGAATCACCATGAACCGGCTGATGGGTTCATGGCCGGGTTCAGGCGCCCTGGAAAAGACGGAACGCCAGGAAACGGCAGCGCCACCGGCCCCGGTGCAGCCGAAGCGCGGGCGGGGCCGGCCGCGGCGCTTGCCTCTCGGCGATATGCTGTCGGAAGTGCTCGGCGACCAGCCCATGGGAATTGAAGAAATCCTGGAAAAACTGGTCCAGCGCGGTTTTCAGAGCAAATCGAAGGATCCCCGGCGGATCTTGTATATCGAACTGGGCAAACAAGTGGGAAAAGGGACGGTTCAAAAAGCCGGGCGGGGAAAATACTGCCGCGGATAAGTCCCGGCCGCCGTCCTGATAAATACAAAGTTATCGCACATCCCGTGAAAATAGGGTTCCCGGGCGCCCTTCCCTGGAGATTCGCGTTCGCTTGCCGGAAGACCCTTGCAGCAAAAAACCGGAGGAATTCGGCGCGATGCGTGACCGTATTGGGTATGAGCCTTTTCTTTGGGGATGCTGGTTGGCGCTCTCACTGGGAATCCTGGCGCGAGGCGGATACGCGCAGCCTTCCACCATCATCCTGGAACCCGTCGCCGGCGGATTGACCGCTCCCGTCGCGGGGGCGCACGCCGGAGATGGCCGCGGGCGGATTTTCGTGGCGGAACAGACCGGCCGCGTCCGGATTATCGAGAACGGCGTATTGCGGGAAGATCCGTTTTTGGATGTCCGGGATAAACTAGTGCGGATCAGTCCGGCATACGATGAACGCGGGCTGTTGGGATTGGCGTTTCATCCCCTGTATGCCGAAAACGGCCGTTTTTTCGTCTATTATTCCGCCCCGGGTGGAATCGGCAATCATCATTCGGTGGTGGCGGAATATCACGTTTCGGCGGACGATCCCAACCGGGCCGCTTCCGATGAACGCGTGATCCTGACCGTCGATCAACCCGAATCCAACCACAACGGCGGAAATCTGGTCTTCGGCCCGGACGGCTATTTGTATATTGGGCTGGGTGACGGCGGCGGCGCGGGGGACCGGCACGGAACCATCGGCAACGGCCAGGATGTCACCACCCTGCTGGGTTCGATTCTGCGGATCGATGTGGACGGCGCGGATCCGTACTCCGTGCCGGATGACAATCCCTTCATCGGCCGAGTGGGGCGGGACGAAATCTGGGCCTTCGGCTTGCGCAATCCCTGGAAATTCTCCTTCGACCGGCTCACCGGGAGGTTGTTCTGCGCGGATGTCGGCCAAAACCGGTATGAGGAGATCAACCTCATCGAACGGGGCGGCAACTACGGCTGGCGGGTGATGGAAGCCGCGTTTTGCTATGATCCGGACGAGGCTTGCGATACCACCGGCAAAATTCTGCCGGTCGCCTGGTACAGCCACGATGTGGGAATTTCCATCACCGGCGGATATGTCTACCGGGGACGGCAATATCCCGGGCTGTATGGCAAATACGTTTTCGGTGATTGGCTGGGAAAGTTGTTTTACCTGGAAGAAGCCGGAGTGAATCAATGGAACCTGGTTGAATTCCAGGTCGAGAACCAGCCTTCGCCCTTTTATGTTCTGGGCTTTGTGGAAGACGAAGCCGGCGAATTGTATGTTCTCAGCAGCCCCAATTCGGGACCGTCGGGGAAAGGGGGAATGGTCTCGCGCATCACGATGACGCCAGCAGTCCCCACACCTGCGGTCACCCCAATCCCCACAGCCACACCGTCTCCCACCGACACCTTGACTCCCACGGCCACCCGGACTCCCACGGCCACGGCAACTCCGGAGCCCACCGCCACGCCCACGGCTTCACCCACACCCTCTCCCACCGAAACCTTTACCCCCACGGCCACGTTCACATCCACTCCTACGATCACATCTACGCCCACGGCTACCGCTATTCCGGTTCCCTCCCCCACGTGGACGCCGGCAGCCACACCCAGTCCCTCACCCACCGCGGCTCCCACGGCCACGCCGGCCGCCACCACTACGCCGGCCCCCTCCCCCACGACGCCACCGGGCCGGGTGATCGTCACGGATTCCCTGCTGATGTTCGAGGATCTCAGCCCGGGTGTGGACCGGGATGAAGCCGCGGAACGGAGCCTGGTCATCCGGTGGAATCTCGGATTGTCCGGCGTGGCCGATTATCACGTATATGTCGAAGTGAATGACAGCGGCCGGCCAGCCTACCTGGGACGCACGGGCGGAGGCGCGGCGGATCATTTCGAATGGAAAGCCAATGCCCCCCGGCTCCATCTCCAATGGATCGGCGGCCCCGAGTTTGGCAACGCCTACCGGTTCCTGGTTTTCGCGTTGACGCTAAGCGGTTCGCCTCGTTTCTATGGACCATTCATCACCGCGGGGCCGGTTTTTTATCAGGAGGGAACGGATCCGGCCCCCACCCCCACGGTGGTTCCCCCTACTGCCACGCCCACGATCAAACCCACCACACCCCCCAACACCGTGATCGTGACGGACTCTCTCCTGGATTACCGTGATCTAAGCGGGGATAGGGACTTCGACCGGGAGGGAGACCGCGCGCTGGTCATCCGGTGGAATCTCCCCCAGGAAGGTGTGGACGATGTTCATATTTACGTCTGGATGAACGACGAACCGTTCGCCCGGTTTCTCGGACGCACGGCCGAAGGCGGCGTGGATTTTTTTGAATGGAAAACCAACGGTATCTCGCTCCATCCCACGTTTTTGTTTGGCCCGCGGTTTGGAGACCGATACCGGTTTGAGGTGTATCTCTTGCGCTCCAACGGGACACCCCGCGTGTTGGGACCCTATGGCACATCGCTGCCGGTCGAATTTTTGGAGGAATTCGAGGCAACGCCGGCTCCCAGCCCGGCGGCCACCCCCACGGCCACGCCAACCCCTTCTCCTGCCTCCACGCCGAACCCCACGCCGGCGCCCACGGTGCCTTTGGATACCGTGCGCGTGACCGATGATCCGGCCTCGTTCGACGATCTCAGCGGCGGCGTGGACCGGGATGCCGAAGCGAATCGCTCCTTGGTCATTCGTTGGAACCACGGCCTGGCGGACGCGGCGGATACGCATGTGTACGTGATTATGGATTCCCAGGTACCCGCCCGGTATCTGGGCCGGACCGGAAACGGGAATGATACCGTATGGGAATGGCGGGCGGGGGAACCGCGGACCGGTCCGGAATTCGTGGAAGGGCCGCAATTCGGCCATTCCTATCAATTCTTGATCTTCATCTTGACGGCCGGCGGATCGCCGCCGTTTTACAGGCCTTACTCCACGGCCGGCCCGGTCGAGTACCAGTCATCCCGCCTGGATGATAATCCCTGATTTGGATGATCGCCGGGATTTCCGCCCCGGACCGCGGAAAAGTCACCATAGCCTCCAATCGGGGATGGAAGTGGCGTTTTCCGATCGGTTGAGGAACAGGATGGCTTCCCGGGGGGCGATGTCCAGGAGAAAGATGTCTTTCAGCCCATCCCGGTTGAAATCGATGGCTCCCAGCCGGAGCGGAAAGAACGTGCTGGGCCGCGTGGTGGAAAAGGTCACCTCCTCCTTGAACTCTCCCGGCTTTTCCCCACAGACCACGCTGATCTGTTCAAATCGGGTATCGCCGCTCTTGGGATAACTCGCCACGAGCAGGTCTTGCAGGCCATCCAGATCGATGTCCGCGATCAAAACGTCCTCATGTTTGGCGTATTCCCCCAGATTCCCGATGGTCACCGGCGTCAGCCGGTTGTTCTGATAGGTGATCATCCGGATCGTGCCGTCGAAGGGAACCACCACGATATCCGGAATCCCGTCCCCGTTCGCGTCGCTCAGTGTGAATCCCGAGAGTCCGGCGATCAGGTCTCCATTGTTGAATTCCGGTTCTCCCAGTCCGTGATTGGTACGCAAATCCTCGATCGCCTCCCGGTCCCCGCATTCGAGGTCGTTGTAGCGAAGATCGATTCGTTCGAGCGGATGATTGATGTTCACCCACGAGGAAACATCCTCCAGCCGGTTCTTCTGCGCCAGCAAAGTCACCAACGCGCCCCGGGGAGGAAGATTCACGGTGCGGAGTTGATTCTCATAACAGAAAAGGATGCGCAGCAGATTGTTGTTCGACAGGTTTATCTCCATCAACTGGTTTTTGAAACAAATCAGGGTTGTAAGCGCCAGGCAGTGGGTGGCATCCAGTTCCGTCAACCGGTTGCTGTTGCAATGCACTTCCACCAATTGGGGATTGTTGGATAAATCGAGACGGATCAGCTGGTTCTCCACGCAGTCCAGCGTGATCAAGAGGGTGTTTTGGGTCAAATCCAACTCGGACAGAGAATTGTCCGCGACAATCAGTTTTTCGAGCTTCGTGAGATGGCTGACATTCAGGCTGGTCAAATTGTTGGCCCGGCCATCCAAGATGCGCAACTCCCGGTTCTGCGAAATGTTGAGCTCGGAAATGCCGTTGCTGCTGCAATGGAGTCCCGTGATGTTCGGAAAATATTCAATGCCTTTCAGGCTTTTGATGTTCCGGTCCGCGCACTGGAACGGCTCGGTTTTCTGCTCCGTCTCAAACCGGGTAAACGGGGCGTCGTGCGCGACCCCCATGTATTCTTCCACATACAGCCGAAACGCGGGATCCGTAAAAATCTGGGGATTGTTGATATTTTGCGCGTTGGATGAAACGGCCGCCGCCAGGAACAACACGATAACGAATAGATGACACAAGCGTATCCGGTCCGGCATTTCCCTGGACCGGATGGTGGATAAGACCCACACCAAGGGCCGGTTGGACATGATTTACAATCCCTCAACATTCAATGAAAATCGATTTCATGCCATTATCGGATTTCACGGCTGCAAGGTTGATTTTATTGTATCCATCTCCAATTGACCACTATATTTTTTTTATAAAATTACAAATACACTCATACCGTGTCCTCGACTGATTCTGGTGTGAATCCTATCGCAAACGGTTTGCCAAGCCCAACACACGGGGGAGGGGTTAGGATATTTCAAATGGCTCATCCGGCCAGTGCGTACTTTTCATCAAATGGCCAACTCGCGGCTCGTTGAAGGGACCGATGAAAACCACCCCCAATATCCCCTCTCCCTCTGGGAGAGGGCGAGGGAATTTAGGTCGGTGCGGACCTGGAAGTCCACCCTCATCCCGGGGTGAATGAAATCAATTTTACACCATCCGGTACGCACTTATCGGATGAACCTTTCAAATACGCGCGATACAAGACAACTTTTCACGGAAATGCAGTGCGGCCGAATTTCAATTCTCAACTCACGGTGCTTTCCTCGATCCGGGCATGGAATTGCTCGGGATGGGCTTCGCCGGTCCGTTTGCGGGTTCGTCCCCAGTAATCGGTGAACGACTCGCCGGGCTGCCGGTGATGGGCATATTCTTCCAGGTATCCGCGCACCACAGTGGGAATTTCTTCCAGGAGCACCATTTTCTTATCCACGGCGGCCATGCGGTCCCCGCGGTGCGACCCGCCCACGAAAATCAAATACTTTCCATGGGATTTACCCACGAAGCCGATATCGGCATTGTAAGGACGGGCGCAGCCGTTGGGGCAGCCGGTCATGCGGATGAGGATCGGCTCGTTTTCCAGACCCAGCTCGCGGAGATGCACGTCGATTGGGTCCAGGATTTCCTGAAAAACCCGTTCGCTTTCGGCCAGGGCGAGGCCGCAGGTCGGCAGGGCGACGCAGGCCATCCCCATGCGGCGGGCTTCGGTCATGGGAACTGAATCAGGGATGTGATGGTCCCGCAAAATCTGGACGACTTCGTCTTTCTGTTCCGGCGGGATGTCATGAAAGATGATGTTGCAGTTGGATGTCAGCCGGATGGGAAAGCCGTATTTCTCCGCCAGGATTCGGAACGCGGTGCGGTATTGCACGGATTCAGTGTCCTTGATCCGGCCGTCGGGAACCCACACGCAGACGAACCACCGCCCGTCGCCTTGTTCGTTCCAGCCCATCATGTCGGATACGGTGGTCCAAAAGAGAGGTTTCGGCTCGCTGACCTCGGCGCGGGAATCCATGCGCGCCAGGACCTCCTGGCGGAACCAATCGACGCCACGCTCGTCAATGAGGTACTTCAGCCGCGCGTGCTTGCGGTCGGTCCGGTCGCCGTGATCGCGTTGGGCTGACACGATGGCCTTGCAGGCTTCGATCACATGCGGACGCGGAACGTAAAACAGCGGCTTGGCCAGGGCGGGATAAGTATTCCGGTTCCCATGCGACATGCCGAAGCCGCCCCCCACCAGGACCGTGTAACCATCCACCTGGCCGTTTTTTGCATAAGGCACAAGGCCGCAATCGTTGGCGTACACGTCGATGTCATTGCGGGGAGGCACGGCGATGCCGAATTTGAATTTGCGGGGAAGGTAAGCATCCCCGTATATAGGCTCTTCTTCGAGTTCGGCGCCTGTATCGATTTTTTCGCCATCCAGCCAGATTTCGCTGTAAGCCCGGCTGCGCGCCGCGAACACGTCCTTTAACTCCCGCGCCAATTGCCATATATCCCGCCGGACAGGAGAATCGATGGGGATGGGGGACGCCACCACGTTTCGGACCACGTCACCGCATGCCCCCCAGGTGGTGATGCCCGAACGATTGATCGTGGCGATACACTCCTTGAGGTCGCCCTTGAGGACAAAGTGCGTCTGGATGTCTTGCCGTGAGGTGATGCGCAGCGTGCCGTTGCCGTAGCTCCCGGCCACCTGGTCATGAGTCAGGTATTGCTGAGCGGTGAGCATGCCCCCGGGAATCTTGCTGCGGACCATGAACATAAACGCCTTGTCCTGTTTTTGCTTGCGGCGCTCCACCCGTTGGTCCCGGTCATCCTGCTGATAGGAGCCGTGAAACTTCAACAGCTGTACGTTTTCTTCGTGAAAATGGGCCCCGCCGGATTGCAGGTCCTCCGCCAGATTTCCCCGCAGGCGCCGGCTGTCACGCTTGACGTCCTCAAATGACATGTTATATCTCCTACCTCGGATATAGACTTTTTTCTATTATAGTTGGTATCGCACCGGCCTACAATTCTTAAATTCAAATATGTCATCGGTATTTGCTCCGGGCCCGCCGCGGTTCGATCCGCCGAACCAACGGGCCATCCGGATTCGAACAACTCTCCGCGCCCTCCGCGTCTCGGCTATGATATTTTATTCCCCTTTCCCTCTGGAAGAGGGGAAATCCTTCCGGGATAACCACGCACTCCAATCGGGGGAGCGGAGATCTTCATTCCTCATGTCGAGAATAACGCAATGGCTTCCCCGGGGACGCCAGAGGGCAGGATCGCTGTCGACAAACACCGCCACTGTGGGACATCCCACGGCGGCGGCAAGATGGGTGATCCCGCTGTCGTTGCCAATGAACAAATCCGCGTGACTCAGGTACGCGGACAGTGAACGCAAGGGTTGCTCGGCAATCACGTGAATTTTGAAATCCTTCGATAAACGGGTACGCAATTGACAAACTGGCGGCTCATCGGCGGGACCTTGAGTCAATAACAGGGCGCAGGGCTGACGGACCTGCAAACGCCGGGCCGCCGTTTCAAAAAAGGCCACCGGCGCTTGCTTGCGCGCGCTTCCCGCTCCCACGTGCATGGCCAGAATATATTCACGAGAAGGCTCCATTCCTCGTGTCAAGTAAAATTGCTTGGCGGCTTCTCGCTCCTGCCGGGATAGCGCCAGGCGGGGAACCGGCGGATTATTCCAATCAAAAAAATCATGCAGGGATTCCAAATAATGGTTTGTGACATGACGCGTGTAACCCTCCGGGGGCAGGGCGGGATGTATACGCATCACCTGGCTGGGGTGAATCCGCATCTTGTCTCTCAGCCAGGGATACGTGGCGGCCGTGTAATACACCACGGCGTCGAATCGTCCAAGATAATCCATCAGCGCCGGAGGGAGAGGCGCGTCTTCTTGATGCAGACACTCCAAGGGAAAACGCTCAGCGGAAACAGCCCCGTCCGCCAATCCCTCCCCAACCAACAATTCCACCCGTCCCTGAATCCCCATGACCTCGATCCACGCCTCGGGAATACCCAGCCGGATGGCTTGTATCACACTGGATAAAAGAATCGTATCGCCGATCGCTCCCTGGCGGATGAGTAGCCAGCGGCGGGGGAAAGCGGAAGTAGAAGGCATGAAATCAAACGGAACCAATGAGTTTATAAAGAGTTAATCCACGATGGATGTAAACTTGTTGGAGATATTCAGTTTCAAGTATAGATAAATCAATATCTTGTCTCAATATCGGATAAGGCTTCAGGATATGCGTCACCCCCGCGCCGCGCAGCCGCTGGGCCAAAGCGCTGGCCGGGGCGGCATCAGGCAGATCCTCGAGAAAGGGTATGTAGCCATACTTGTTTTTGGCTATATGTTTCAAACGCAGAGGATAGCCCAGGCCGAGTATCAGCGATTCGGGCGGCAGGTTTTTTTCCGCCCATTGGATGACCGGATAGCTGACCGACCGTTGGGAAAGCCATTCGTCCCGCTGCTCCTGGGTGAGTATGGGCAGCATGGACTCACCTAGATCCAGAATCTGGTGGTATCGGTAAATCAGGGCATTCGTCAACAAGAACACCGTAATGGCGGGGAGGAAATAAAGCGACAAGAGGGAGGTGGAACGGATGGAATGATAAAGCGCGATCAAAAGGAATACCGACGGGATGGTGAGCAGCACCAGGGTCGAAAAGAAAAAACGTCCGTCCGCGTTATCGGCCTCCACGAAGAATAACAGCGAGGAGAGCACGGTGTATCCCAGGAGTCCCCAAAAGGCGGGGGAGATCAAGCGTCGGCCCGTGCTTGTGAACCGCCACCAGAACGACGTCAGCCAACCCGCGATGCCCACCAGCACCAGGGCGTTACCTTCGATCAACAGGTTTCCCAGCCGGGTGAAGATGTAGGGGATGATGTTCTGCGCGCTGCGGTAGTACGAATCCGGCTGGTGCTCGGAGATGAAACGATAGGCCTCCTCCGCGGGCGGAATGTGCATTCCGAAGAGGGATGGAAAAAGAGGATACATGGGATTGCCGGTCCAGACCGCGTTGGTGGCCAGCCAGGGGGCGACCGGCAACGCTCCCGCCAGGGCGCACAAGCCCAGCCAGCGGGGGGAGCGGATCAGCCCGGTTGTCCAAAGTGTCAGACCGAGAAGTATCGCGTATCCCGGAAAGAAAACCAGCCAGGACACATACTTGGTCCCCAAGGCCATGCCCGCGAACAAGGTTGACAACACCAGATGTGCGGAGCGTCCCTCCGCGCCGCGGCCTTCCCATACGAGATAAAGCAGATAAAGGGCGGAGAGTTCCCAGAATGAACGAATCAGGTCGATATAGGATGAAGTGCATAGAAAACCGAATACTGGAAGCGAAGCGATAAAAAAGGCGGCCATGAGCGCCGCTTCGTAACCCTGGATTTTGTGGAGAAAAGAAGCGGCGGCCAGCAGGCAGTACCCGCCGAAGAGAAAATGGATCAGTTTGGTCAGCGTGTCGTCGCCGATGCCCAGCGCCAATCCATACAAGATCTCTCCGTTTTTCGGCATGTACGAAAACACATGCCAGGGAATTTCCACAATTTTGCCGTCCGCCAGGTATAACGTGGGGATGGTCAAGTGGTAATCGTAGGGATCATGACGGGTTTCAGGAGTCAGGCCATTCAAGAGGTATACTAGAAGCAGGACTCCCAAGCCGATACGCAGGAACAAGGGATTGAGAGTGGATTCGAGTTCCTGCCGGGTTTCTTCATCCTCTGACTTTTGCAAACGGGCATGAAGCCATTCGGCGGCGGCGCACACGCCCGCGGCCAGCCACAACAAGCCGAGAACACCTAGAACGGATCTTCGGTATAATCCGATAAATCCAAGAATATCAAGGATAAAAGTCAGAACGACCCACCCTACGGCAATCGAGCAAAAATAGGGCAGCCTCTTGGAAGAAGGTCCTATGCCTCGTAGAATACAATTGCCGATGAAGCCGTTTCCCGCGGTCAGGCTGAATCCAAAAAGAAGAAAAAGGATCAGGTTGCCCAATTACTTACTCGAAACGAAAAGGTTATTGTCCGGCCGAATCCGTATCGTTTGGGAAAAGAGGAATTCCAGCAGTGCATGTCGCCTTTCTGTTTGACAATAGCATTCTTACCCACCAACCTCTAGGCGCGTCCTATATTTCGGCCGTGTTGAAAGAAGCCGGCCATACGGTGACCGCGTTCAATGTCGACGAGGATCCGGATTTCGCCGGCCGGATCCAAAAATCGAATCCCGGAATCGTCGCGTATTCGATCTCCTCGAGCTCCGCATACCGGTTCTTTGAAATCAACCGCGAAATCAAAAAAAACCATGCCTGTTTTTCCCTTTTCGGCGGACCCCACGCCATTTTTTTCCCGCAAACCATCGAAGAAGCGGGCATCGACGCGGTCTGCACCGGCGAAGGCGAATACCCCACCCTGGAACTGGTGACCGCCCTGGAAGAAGGAAAGGATTTTACCCGCATCCCCAGCCTTTCCTTCAAGGCCGCGGGGAAAATCGTCCGCAATCCCAACCGGCCCTTCATCGATAAAAAAGCATTGAACCTTCTGCCGTTTCCCGACCGGGAACTGATCCGGGGGCGGGAAGTCTGGAAGCACCGGACCGGCTTTGTCATGGCGGGGCGCGGCTGCCCGTACGATTGCTCGTATTGTTTCAACCATGCCTCGCGGGACTCGCAGCCGGGCCGCTGGACGCGCCAACGCTCCGTCGACAACGTGCTGGCCGAACTGCACTGGCTGAAGGAGAAATACCAGGTTATCTACATCGCTTTCCAGGACGATACGTTCATCTTGAACCGCCGTTGGTTGCGGGAATTTTTGCCGCGTTACGGGATAGAGATCGGCCTGCCCTTTATCTGCAACGTGCGCTGCGACCTGACGGATGAAGAAGAAGTGAAACTGCTGGCCGAGGCGGGTTGCATCCGGGTGGCCACGGGCATCGAGAACGGGGATGACACGCTGCGGCAAACCATCCTGGCCAAGAACATCACGTCCGGACAGATCCAAAAAGCGTGTGATTTGTATTTTTCGCACGGGATCCAGGTCGTCGGGCAGAACATGTTCGGCGTTCCAGGCGAAACCCTGGACTCGGCCCTGGCCACGATCGAACTGAATATCCGCTGCCGGACGCACATCAACACCTTCTCGTTTTTCGCCCCGTTCCCGGGAACCCGGCTGGGGGAGATCTGCAAGGAACAGTATGGATTCAGCGGGGACTTGCGGGAGTTGCCGAAGGAATTTCAGGAAAAACTGGCCCCCAGCATCCATCTGGAAAACAAGGAACTGATCGAAAAGATCGGCCAGTGCGCCCATCTGTTCATGAGCTACCCGCGCGTTTTCTGGTTCACCAAACACCTGTTGAAACGGCTGCCCGGGCAATCCCTTAAACTGATGTACCTGGATTGGCTGCTCCGGATCCGCAACAGCCTGATGCAATGGGAAATCGCCGGCCTGCCCTCGCTGTGGCACCCGCCCCGCTTCATCCGGGAAGCCATCCGGGCCGAACAGCCCGAGATCCCCATTCAGCCCATCGCCCGGGAAAGCGTGGCGGAGGAGGTGGGGTAAGGTTGTATGAGTCTCCAGACCGGTAATTTGGTTTTGCGATGATTAGGATGGATCACGCGCTGTGCGCTGACCCATCCGGCGTAACTCTATCATTCCCCTATGTTGCCATGGGCCGCCTGTAGCCGGGGCACGTGGCCACGTGCCCCGGCTACCGCTACACGGCGGATCAAAAGTCATGCGCCCGATAGACGTCTTTTGTGGTGCAGGCATCCTGCCCGCGGCCAATCCCAAAGAGATTGAATGTGAATATCCGGGAGTGACTAATCCCGGTAACGTTCACAAGGATTTCCACTCCGTTGGGGTGGAACGGATTCAATTCAACTCCTTAGGAGCCAGTATTTGTAATTATTTACACGGATACAGACCTTTCTCATGGTTTGGTTCGTGGAAAGCGTGTGGATGGGAACGCAAAGCGATTCCCTCTCCCTCTGGGAGAGGGCTAGGGTGAGGGAAGCACTGAAAGAGCGATACGTAGTCATCTCTGCGATCGGGAAGATCGTTTTGATTTTTCTTCCGCAATCTAGCTGACTCATCAAATCATTCTAAAGATGATCAATATAGTAAACTTTCCCTTGCTTTATCCGGCGGTCCGGATGTAGGATATCCGCGTTCGGGTAACGACGGATTGAGGTGACCTATCGATGCATGTAACCTTTGTCTTCGATGATATCATTCTGAGCCATCAGCCGTTGGGAGCGTCGTACATCGCGGCGGTGCTGAAGGAAGCAGGGCATACGGTCACGGCGGTCAATATCGACGACGGGCCGGATTATGTCGAGAAGATCAAGCGGCTCAATCCGGGCATGGTGGCCTTTTCGGTGGCCACCAGCCAGGCGCCGCGGTTCTTCGAAGTGAACCGGGAGATCAAGCGGGTGCAGGATTGCTTCTCGCTGTTCGGCGGCCCGCACCCCACCTTTTTCCCCAAGATGGTCGAAGAGGAAGGGATCGACGCCATTTGCACCGGTGAGGGCGAGTACCCCACGCTCGAATTGGTCACCGCCTTGGAGGAGGGGAGGGATTTCACCAAAATCGACACAATGGCGTTCAAGGTGGGGAACCACATCACGCAGAATCCCAACCGGCCTTTCATCTCCAAGCAAGCCTTGGATGATATCCCGTTTCCCGACCGGGAATTGATCCGGAATTTCGCGGTGTGGAAACAGCGGACCGGTTATGTCATGGCCGGCCGGGGCTGCCCGTACGACTGCACCTTCTGTTTCAACCACGCCTCGCGCGATTCGCAGGAAGGCCGGTGGACCCGGCAGCGGAGCGTGGAAAACGTCCTGGCCGAGCTGCATTGGCTCAAGGACAATTACAAGATCGTTTACGTGGCGTTCCAGGATGACACGTTCATTCTCAACCGGAGGTGGCTGCGGGAGTTCTTGCCCCGGTACGGGAAAGAGATCGGCCTGCCGTTCATCTGCAATGTCCGGTGCGATTTGACCGACGAGGAAGAGGCGCGGATGCTGGCCGAAGCGGGGTGCATCCGCGTGGCCACGGGCATCGAAAGCGGCAGCGACGTACTGCGCCGCACCATCCTGGCCAAGAACATCTCGTCCGAAAAGATTCTGGAAGCCTGCCGGTTGTATTACGAGCATGGCATCCGCGTGATCGGGCAAAACATGTTCGGCGTGCCGGGCGAAACAGTGGAAACGGCCCTCTCCACGGTGGAACTGAACATCCAATGCCGCACGCACATCAACACCTTCTCGTTCTTCGCGCCATTCCCGGGCACCAAGTTGGGCGAAATGTGCGAGCAGGATTATGGCTTCAGCGGCGACCTGAAGGAGATCCCGCGGGAATTCCAGGAACGCCTCGCCCCCAGCATCAAACTGGAGAAAAAAGAACTGATCGAAAAGATCGGGCAATGCGCGCACCTCTTCGTGAGCTATCCCCGGGTCTTCTGGTTCACCAAGTGGCTGCTGAAGGTGTTGCCCAGCTACCGCCTGCAGTTGATGTACATGGATTGGCTGGTGCGGATCAAGCAGGAGTTGATCAAAAAAGGCAACGTGGGCCTGCCGTCGGTGTGGCATCCGCCCCAGTTCATCATCGAGGCCATCCACGCGGAACAACCGGAGATTCCCGTGCAGCAGGTGATGCGCCAGTTCAGCCGCGAAGCGGCCTGATATTTCGCCGGAAATCAAGGTCCCTCCGGGCCATGGCATGGAGGTTGAAAGGCCCCGGGTGGAACAGCCCAGGATTTGCCTCCCCCAGGATTTGCCTCCCCCAGGATTTGACCCCCCAGGTTTGATCCCCCCAGGTTTGAAACCCGGGGCTGCTGGGCTGCGGCCCCCTTGAATGGGGCGCTATCGCCCCAACCCTGGCCCTCGGCTAGAGGGAGAGGGGATTTGAGGGGTGGTTTTCATCGATCCTTTCGAAGAGATCCGAACCGGCAATCTGAAAAAAAAGTACGCGCTGGCCGGATGAGCCAAACTTTTTCCCGCCTGTTTGTTTCATCCCTCTTGGTAAATACGGACCAAATGGAGTAGTGTTATGGCGTCAATAATCGCCCATCGCGATATACCGGAATCCCAGTGGATCACCTACGATCCCGGATCCCGCGGGACGGGGAATCCGGCGGAGGCGAGGAGGGAAAAACTAGGCGAATTGAGGTAACCGACATGTTGCACCGCAAAACTCTCTTGTCTGAAGATCAAATGCCGACCCAGTGGTTGAACTTGATCCCCTACTTGAAAAAACCACCGGCCCCTTACCTGGATCCCGCCACCGGCCAACCCGTCTCGCCGGAACAAATGGGCGTCATCTTTCCCCGGGCCCTGCTCGAACAGGAAATGAGCACCGAACCATGGATCGACATCCCCGAACCGGTCCTGGATTTCTTGACCCTCTGGCGTCCCACCCCCCTGGTGCGCGCCTATAACCTGGAAAAGGCGTTGGGCACGCCGGCCAAGATTTACTACAAAAACGAAAGCATCAGCCCGGCGGGCAGCCACAAACCCAACACCTCCATCGCGCAGGCCTATTACAACAAGATGGAAGGCGTATCCCGCATGACCACCGAAACCGGGGCGGGACAATGGGGCAGCGCCCTGGCCCTGGCCTGCAATCACTTCGGGCTGGAATGCATGATCTACATGGTCCGCGTCAGCTACGAGCAAAAACCCTACCGCAAATCCATGATGCACGTGTGGGGCGCGGAAGTGATCCCCAGCCCCTCGAGCCGCACCCAGGCGGGACGCGCCATCCTGGAAAAAGATCCGGATTGTCCCGGCAGCCTCGGCATCGCCATCAGCGAGGCGGTCGAAGACGCCGCCATGCGGAACGATACCAAGTACGGCCTGGGCAGCGTCCTCAATCACGTGCTCTTGCACCAAACCGTCATCGGCCTGGAAGCCAAAAAACAATTCGAGCAGATCGGCGTGTACCCGGACATCGTGATCGGGTGCGTGGGCGGCGGCAGCAACTTCGCCGGCACCGCGTTCCCCTTCTGCGTCGACAAATCCCATGGACGGGAATTGCGCATCATCGCCGTGGAACCCACGGCCTGCCCGACCATGACCAAGGGCTGGCTGACCTACGACTTCGGTGATACGGCGAAAATGACCCCCCTCATGCGCATGCACACCCTGGGACACGACTTCGTCCCCCCCAGCATCCACGCCGGCGGCTTGCGCTACCACGGCGTCGCCCCCCTGATCTCCTGCGCGATCGAGGAAGGATTGATCGAAACCCGCGCCGTGGGACAAACTTCGGTCTTCGAGGCGGGCATCCAATTCGCGCGCTCGGAAGCCACGGTCCCCGCTCCGGAAGCTTCCCACGCCATCTGCGCGGTGATCGACGAAGCCATGAAAGCCAAGGAAGAAGGCAAGGAAAAGACGATCTTCTTCAATTTCTGCGGCCACGGTCACTTCGACATGGCGTCCTACGACCGCTACCTGGCGGGCGACCTGGAGGATTACGAGTACCCGGCGGAGAAAGTAGCCGAGTCGTTGGCCCATCTGCCCAAAGTAGGTATCTGACCAGACTCCGATGACTGAATCATCGCGCGCGCCCTTCGGCGGCCTCCCCGTCGAGGGGCTTGCCTTTTCGTCCGCAGATCCTCAAACGAAGCACATACCCTCTCTCTTCTTCTCCCTCTCCCCTTGGGTGAGGGCCGGGGTGAGGGTCGGCCCGGAACGGGCGGAAAGGATTTTACCATGAGTTTCGAGCCATCACCACTTCAAGCGCTTCTTATTTGGAAATTAATCCTCACAGGCGAAGAACCGGCTGTTTCCAAAGTTAAGCCAAAACTATTGCCTAAGCCGCGAAATGAATTAAAAGATGCCCAATTTATTGATGTTATATCGCGCGGCCGCGCCAATCATATTATATTGTTAGACCGAGCCTGGCGGTGGGCGGAAGATAATATGGATATCGCTATTAACACTCGCTCCCCTGAAATAAAAACCGTCCTGCATAATGTCTTATCGCTGCTTAAATATTATATGCAGACAAATAACGTAAAACTAAGCGAATTTGTTCAAATTGCATCCCGGAAAAAAATAATGGCAGCGGCCAATTCCGCCATTCCGGCAACATCCCCGCCTTCCACCCCCACGCCCGCGGACCTGGAACAACAAATCCGCGACGCCTACTTCCAAGCCAGCGGAGGAGAGGCGCGGAAGCAGATTCGTCTTCGGCGGCTGCGGGATAATCTGCGGGATCTGCCGCGGTCTGTGTTGGATGAAGCGTTATGCCGTATGAAATCGGATCACAAAATCATTCTCTATCCCTTGGATGATCCTCTGGAAATTACCCCGGCGGATCAGGATGCGGCGCTGACAATCGCGGGACGGAACAATCACATCATCATCTTGGAGGGGTAAGGCCGATGAACGCATTGGATGTGCTCAAGGAAGTCGATTTCGACTGGACACTGCATCTCAAAAGTGTACTCGAAGATCCCCTCTATGATGTTCCTGATTTACATAAGGAATTAAAGAAAGATATTCTCGATGAAGTTTTCTCCCTTCACCGGCGTCCACACTCGCACTCACCCCTCGGGCGGGTGATGATAGGCATCGCGGGCGCGGGAAAAACGCATCTATTGAGGTCCCTCCGGAAGGAAGTATTTCGAATCAACCAATGGTTTGTGTTGGTGGATATGACCGGCGTGCGGGATTTCGACGAAACCGTGCTGATGGGGTACATCGATTCGCTGCAGGCGTCTTATTCCCCCAACAAACAGCAACACCAGGCCGTTTTGGAAATGTTTTTGTTTTCCCTGGGATTGAACAAATCCCTTCACCGGTTAGCCAATCTGCGGGAAGGGATGTTAATCCAGGAAGTGGATTTGATTATCAGCAGCGCCCTCCGGAAATTTGGCCGGGATATGCTGCCCTATCAAGATGCGCTGCGCGCTTTGTTCTATTTCCATTCCAACGAAATCCCCATCCAAGAAGCCGGCTATGCTTACCTGATCGGTTTCGATTTGGATCCCACCGAAAGAAACCGGCTGCATTTCCGGCATCCCCGGCAGAAGCCTTTTGAAATCATAAAGGCTCTCTCGTGGATCATGAGCGTGGGAGGTGCTACATTATTGGCCCTCGATCAGCTGGACGCCATTGTCAAGCGCCATCATTTGGCAAGTGGATCGGGGAATGAAGCCAATTTGAACGAGGAACAAAAAACCTCGCTGGCCATCATTCAGAACATTGCGGGAGGATTGAGCGCCCTGTTTGATTCCACATGCAAATCACTTATTTTAGTTTCCTGTTTGGCTCAGACTTGGGATGTTCTTTCTCAAAAAGCGATTGCCTCCGCCATGCACCGGTACCGCTCGCCTGATCTCTTGAGAGATATTGAAAATCGCCAACTGGCCGAACAGCTCGTCCGCCAGCGGCTGGAGGAGGCGTACCACCGATGCCGGTTCACGCCTCCCTATCCCTCCTGGCCATTTAAACCGGAAGCGTTTGACCGTGTGGTCGGCCTGACTCCCCGGGCGGTCCTGCAAAAATGCTACAGGATCCGGCGGAAGTTTTTGGACCAAAATGCAGTGTTTGAGGTCCAGAGTTTCGATCTCGAAGACCAGCGCCCCGCGCCTCAGGTGGTCACTGCCGCCCACCCCCTCGATTCCTCCTTCGGACGCCTGCGGGAATCCGCCTCCGGCCTCATGGACGAATCGGGCGAGGACACCGAGGCCGGCGCCTTACTCGTGGACGTCTGCCGCTGGCTGCTCAAGGAACACGAAATCCCCGGGCGGATCGATGTGCTCATCGACCAAAGCGTCACCGGTGAGCACAACTATCCCTCCCTCCATGCCCGGATCCGCCTGGTGTACCGCGACGAGGGCGACCGCGAAGAGCACTACGGCCTCCGGGTGTTGTTGCGCGCCAACGCCACGGCCTATCAAAACCGCCTGCGCGCGGCGATGGCCGCGTCCGGAATTGACCGCCATCTGAGCTTCCGGAAACTGGTCATCCTCCGCCCGGACGCACCCCCCCACGGTCCGGCCACCCAACGTCTCACGCAAGAATTCTTGGATAAGGGAGGTTGTTTCCTTCGCCCCACGGATGCGGATTGGAAAGCCCTCCGCGCCTTGCGGAAAATGGAAGCCGAACGGCTGGAGGATTGGGACAATTGGCTGGCTGCCCGCCGGCCGGTCTCGTCTTTGCCTCTGTTCCAGGACGCGGCCCAATGGCTGCGCCGGAACCTGGGGCTGGGCGGTGTAGCAACCGGAACCATGCCGCCCTCTTCCCGGCGGGAGGATCGGTCGAAATCCACGCCCCCCGGGACTCCACCCGAAATCGAAAACCCTATTCAGCCCACGGAGTTGTTCTTGGGATCGCGGATCATCCCCGGCCAGCCCCCCATTCCGGTCAACCTGCCGCTTAAGGCTTTGGCGAAACACGCGGTGATCCTGGCGGGCAGCGGTTCGGGAAAAACCGTCCTGGTGCGGCGGATGGTGGAAGAAGCCGCTTTGCTGGGCGTGCCCTCCATCGTCATCGACGCGGCCAACGACCTGGCGCGCCTGGGCGATCCCTGGCCCCAGCCGCCCGATTCCTGGAGCGCGGACGATCACCAAAAAGCGAAGGCGTATTTTGACAATACCGGCGTGGCGGTCTGGACGCCGGGGCGGGACAGCGGCCAGCCGCTGTGTTTATCACTTTTGCCCGACCTGGCCGCCGTAAAGGATGATCCGGAGGAATTGGCGCAGGCGGTGGAGATGGCGCGGGAGGCGCTGCGCGATGTCCTGCTGCAAGGCTCCTCGGTCAAGGCGCAGAAAAAAGCCGGGGTTCTCGGCGCGGCGTTGGAATATTTCGCCCGCCATAACGGACAGGGGCTGGAGGTGTTTGTGACTTTGCTCGCCGATCTCCCCCCCGAGGCGGGCGGGGGAATCACCGATGCCCCCAAACTCGCCCTGGAGATGGCCGATCTACTGAAGGCCGCCATGATCACCAATCCGCTGCTCAAACCCGGCGGCCCCCCGTTGGATCCCTCGATCCTTTTGGGATGGCCTAACACTTCTGGAAAAACGCACGTGTCGGTGATCAACTTCATCGGCCTCCCCGCCCAGGAAGGCCAACAATTGTTTTTGAACCAGCTGGCGATGGCCCTCTTCACCTGGATCAAGCAGAATCCCGCCCGCGAGGGAATCCCCCTGCGGGGTTTGCTGGTCCTGGACGAGGCGAAAGACTACGTGCCTTCAGGGAGATCATCCCCATGCAAGGAAAGCCTGATCCGCCTCACCGCCCAGGCGCGCAAATACGGATTGGGCCTCCTCTTCGCCACGCAGGCCCCCAAGTCGATCGACCACAACCTCATCGCCAATTGTACGACGCATTTTTACGGGCAGGCGAACTCTCCCGCGGAGATCGAAACCGTGACCGATCTCCTCCACAATAAGGGCGGTTCCGGACAGGACATCAGCCGGATGGGCGCCGGACGGTTTTATGTTCATTCGGAACTCCTCAACAGCGAAATACCTTCCGCGCCCTGGAAAATCCAAGTTCCCATGTGCCTGTCGCATCATCCCGCCAATCCCCTGGAGGAAATGGATGTAATCACGCGCGCCCAAGCATCACGGGCCAAAATTTGAGGGTTGAGGGTAGAGGATGTAGGGTGGGTTAGCCCGCAGCGCGTAACCCACCAAAGGCTCATTACGTAGAAATAACGACAGAAAGGTCACATCACTGCGAAGAGGTTTTCCCTCACCCCGGCCCTCTCCCAGAGGGCGAGGGAGCAGAATAGATGTAGAGTGATTTGAACGTAGCGGATATAGGGTGAGCTCCCAGCGCGGCGTAATCCAATGGGAATTTATCCTCGGTTCTCTGACAATCCGCGGGAATTTCCTGATTCTTCCCTGACTACGTCATTTTGTATTTCTTTTCTGGCCTATCCATGGTATGATTTTCCAACTTTACGGAATGGTTCCAGAATTGCTTTCGAATAAGATGGAGAATCACATCATGCCCGGCCTCATCAATCGCGGGAGTTTCCTGAAACAAGCGGCGGTTTCCGCCACGCCGGACACCCCGGCCGCCAAGCTGCCCACGGGTAAAATCGGCCCCCTGACCATCAGCCGCGTCATCTGCGGGGGCAACCTCATCAGCGGCTGGGCGCACAGCCGCGACTTGATGTACGTCCCCGAGTTGTTCCGCCAGTATTTCACCGATGAAAAGGTCCTCGAAACCTTTGCCCTCTGCGAGGAAAACGGCATCAACACCTTCCTCTCCGATCCCCGCGAACGCCCCATGCGCGTCATCCGCAAATTCTGGGACGAACGCGGCGGGACCATGCAGTGGATCGCCGAGGGACACCCCAAGGTCGATGACATCAAAACCAACCTGCAACTCTCCATCGACAACGGGGCCTGCGCGATCTACATCCAGGGCGGCGTGGCGGACAATTGGGTCCTGCATAACCGCCTGGACTTGCTGGCTCAGGCGGTGGAGTTCATCAAAGCCAACGGCCTGGTGGCGGGCATCGGCGCGCACTCGCTGCAGGTCCCCATGACGGTGGAAAAACAGGGGATTCCCTGCGATTTTTACATGAAAACCCTTCACCATGACCAGTACTGGTCGGCGACGCCCAAGGAAAACCGGCTGGAATTCAACGTGGACGTCTCCCAGTTCCCCGAGCATGGCAAGGACCACGACAATATCTGGTGTATCAATCCGGAAGAAACCGCCGCGTTCATGAAGACGGTGAAGAAGCCCTGGATCGCCTTCAAGACCCTGGCGGCCGGCGCGATTCATCCGCGCGAAGCGTTCCCCTACGCGTTCAAGAATGGGGCGGATTTCGTCTGCGTGGGCATGTGCGATTTCCACGTGACCGAAAACGCCGTCATCGCCCGCAACGTCCTCGCTCAAGACTTACAGCGGGAACGCCCCTGGTGCGCGTGAGGGAATCAAGACGCGGAAGGGGATTGAGAGCCGTAATCCGAGGATGTCTGCCCC
Organism: bacterium; assembly: GCA_041946805.1. Lineage (GTDB taxonomy): Bacteria > Hinthialibacterota > Hinthialibacteria > Hinthialibacterales > Hinthialibacteraceae > JABLXU01. The sequence goes on along the minus strand of JBHGBC010000029.1, from coordinate 5,289 downwards.
GCGAATGCGGGGATTCAGGGATGGTAGTTCGTAGGATGGGTTAGCGAAGCGTAACCCATCACCCCTCCTGGCCAGCGAATTCCCTCTCCCTCTGGGAGAGGGCCAGGGTGAGGATGGTTTACCAGTGCGCGTTACAACGTGCCCTTACATGGAATGGACAGAGTACATCATACAATTCACCCACCCAGGAGGATCACCACCATGTCCGGTCTACCAGTCAGCCGCCGGGGATTCTTGCAAAAATCCGTGCTAACCACCGCGGGCGCGGCGGCCGCCGTCAGCCTCGAAGAAAAAATCCTCCTGGCGCAAGCCACGCAACCGGCTTCCCCGCCCCCGGAGGCCGACGGCGCGAACGCGATGCCCCAGGGCCAAATCGGAAAATTATCCATCAGCCGGATCATCTGCGGCGGGAACCTGATCGGCGGCTATGCCCATTCGCGGGACCTCATTTACGTCTCGACCCTGCTGCGCAATTACTTCACGGCGGAAAAAATCTTCGAGACGCTGGAAAAATGCGAGGAAAACGGCATCAACACCCTCGTGACCAACGTCTGCACCCGCGAGGTCGAAACCTGGACCGCGGAAGTCCTTTCCAAATACTGGAACGAACGCGGCGGCAAGATCCAGTGGATCGCCCAATGCCAGCCGGCCTCGGACGACCTCGACACGGTGATCTCCATGGCCGTGGACCAGGGCGCGGCCGGCGCGTTCTTGATGGGCGGCGTGGGCGACACCTGGACCAAAAACCAGCGCCTGGACCTGATCGCCCAGGCGGTTGAGAAGATCAAACAAAACGGACTCATCGCCGGAGTCGCGGGCCATTCGCTGCATGTCCCCAGGGCCTGCGAAAAAGCGGGCGTCAACCCCGATTTCTACGTCAAGACCTTCCATCATGATCAATACTGGTCCGCCACGCCCAAGGAACACCGGGTGGAATTCAACGTGGATATCCAACAGTACGACGATCACAACAAGGACCATGACAATATGTGGTGCGTCAACCCGGAAGAAACGGCGGCCTTCATGAAGACCGTGAAGAAGCCCTGGATCGCCTACAAGGTCCTGGCGGCCGGCGCGATCCATCCCCGCGAGGGCTTCCGGTATGCCTTCGAAAAGGGCGCTGACTTCATCCTGGCCGGAATGTTCGATTTCCAAGTGACCGAAAACGCGATCATCGCGAAAAAAATCCTGTCGGAAAATCTAAACCGGGAGCGGCCCTGGCTCGCCTGAGCCGTTACCGCAAGGAGATACACTCATGACTCAGAACCATCCTGTCGACCGCCGGAAGTTTTTGAAAACCTCCATCGCCGCCTCCGCGGGAGTCGCCGCGGGTATCAGCTTCGAGGAAAAACACCTTCTCGCCCATGCGGCCGAACCGGCTCCGGAAAAACCCACGGCCGCCGGGGGCCCCGCCATCCCCTTTGGCCAGATCAAGAACCTCAAGGTCAGCCGCCTCTTCTGCGGCGGCAACCTCATCGGCGGCTGGGCGCACAGCCGCGACCTGATCTACGTGTCCGACCTGGTCAAGGCCTACCACACCGACGAAAAGGTCTTCGACACCCTCGAACTGGCCGAGGAAAACGGCATCAACACCGTCCTCACCAATCCCCGCTCGGACCGGGTGATCAACGCCTACTGGAAGGAACGCGGCGGGCAGATTCTGTGGTTCTCCGATTGCGCCTGGGGGGAGAACATCATCGCGGGGATCAAACGCTCGATCGACAACGGCGCGCACGCCGTGTACGTCCAGGGCGGCCTGGCGGACCAGGCGGTCATGAACGGCAAGATCGAACTGCTCGGCGAGGCGCTGGACTTCATCAAGCAGCAGGGCGTCCCCGGCGGATTGGGAGCGCACAGCCTGGAAACCGTCAAGGCTTGTGTCAAAGCGGGCTTCGATCCCGACTTCTGGGTGAAAACCATCCATCCGGACCAATACTGGTCGGCCACGCCCAAGGAAAACCGCAAGGAATTCTGCTGGTTCCAAGGGGAAACCAACGATCACAACGAGTTCCACGACAACATCTGGTGCCTCAATCCCGCCGAGACCATCGAATACATGAAATCCCTCAAGAAGCCCTGGATCGCCTTCAAGGTCATGGCGGCGGGCGCCATCCGGCCGGAGACCGGCTTCCAATACGCCTTCGAAAACGGGGCGGATTTCGTCTGCGCGGGCATGTTCGACTTCCAACTGGTCGAGAACGTGATCATCGCCAAGAAAATCCTCGGCGATCCCGGCTTGAACGACAAACGCCCCCGCCCCTGGATGGCGTGATAGTTCTTTACAATTCACCCAACGCGGAGAAAAGGCAGGAGGTGCGCCATGGCGGAAAAATCCATTGACCGGCGAGGCTTTCTGAAACAATCGGCCCTGGTTTCGACGGGCGCGGCGGCGTTGGCTTGGCCATTCGAGGAAAAAGCCTTGCTGGCCCAGGCCGGGGAATCCCCCGCCCCCGCCAAACCCTCCCCGGGGACCGGCGAATTCCCCACGGGCAAACTCGGTCACCTGACTGTGAGCCGGCTGATTTGCGGGGGCAACCTGATCAGCGGATTCGCCCACAGCCGCGATTTGATTTATGTTTCCTCCCTGCTCAAACAGTATTTCACCGACGACAAGGTCTGCGATACCCTGGAGCTGTGCGAGGAACAAGGCATCAACACGGCTATCCTGCGCGTGGACACCCATACGCTGCGGATTTGGGAAAAGTACCGTTCCGAGCGGGGCGGGCAAATCCAGTGGATCGCCCAGGCCAAAATTCCACCCGCCAATCTCACGCTGGACATCGATCAGGCCGTGGACGCCGGAGCGGTGGCGGTCTACATCCACGGCGGCGATGGGGATGAATGCGTGGAAAAAGGCCAGGTGGACACCATTGCCAAGGCGGTGGAGCACATCAAAAAACGGGGCGTGCTGAGCGGCGTGGCGGGACACAATCTGAAGACCGTCATGGCTTACGAGCAGGCGGGACTGAATATCGACTTCTACATGAAAACCCTCAACGCCAAGAATTACTGGTCCGCCGGGCCCATGCCCCGTCTCGACAGCGTTTGGGAAGAGACACCGGACGAGACCATCGCCTTCATGAAAAACGTCAAAAAGCCGTGGATCGCCTACAAAGTCCTCGGCGCGGGGGCGATCCATCCGCAAGAAGGATTTTTGTACGCCTACGAAAAGGGCGCGGACTTCATCTGCGCGGGCATGTTCGACTTCCAAGTCACGGAGGATGTGATCATCGCCAAGAAAATCCTCGCCGGAACCTTGAAGCGCGAGCGTCCATGGCTTGCGTGAACTTCCCTCCTCCCCTCATAATGGCTTGATTGTTCTGGTTCATCCGGCAAGTGCGAAATCTGTTCAGATGGCCGCCTTCCTTCTCTTTGGAGTGATCGATGAAAAACACCCCCAAAGTTCCTCTCCCGAGGGGAGAGGGATAGGGTGAGGAAAACCCGTAGGGGCGGACCTAGGTGTCCGCCCGGATTACACTCGTATACGGGATAAACCAAAAATACATAATTTCCTGATTTTCATAATTCTATCTGTTGGAGCGATACAATACCGTGAACGAAACCAAACCTAGCCGTACCTATGACAGGCGGGGATTTTTGCGCTCCACCGTGGCCGCGGGCGGCGGCCTGGTCCTGGCCACGCGGACGTCCGGCGAGACAGCCCCCTCCACCGCGGGAGACCTGCGGGTGGCCCTGATCGGAGCAGGCACGCAAGGCCAGGCGCTGCTCAACGCGGCCCTCAAGATCCCGGGTATCAAATTCCCGGCGGTTTGCGATATCTGGGAGAACTACAACCTCCAGCAAGCCTCCCGCATCCTCACGGGCTTCCAGCAGGAACACAAAACCTACGCGAATTACCAAGACCTCCTGGCCAACGAGAAGGGCCTGGACGCCGTGCTCATCGCCACGCCCGACTTCTGCCACGCCGAACAGACCGTGGCCTGCCTGAAGGCCGGCCTGCCGGTTTATTGCGAAACCCCCATGTCCAACACCCTCGAGGGCGCGAAGCAGATGGTCCAGGCGGCCAAGGAAACCGGGAAACCCCTGCAGATCGGTTTCCAGCGCCGCAGCAATCCCTGGTACCGCTACTGCTACGACCACATCATGAACGAAACCAAACTGCTGGGCACGCTCACGGCGGCCAACGGCCAGTGGAACCGCCCCGTCCAGCCCGATCGCGGTTGGCCCAAGCGCGCCCCCCTCGATGACGCCACGCTGAACCGGTACGGCTTCCAGTCGATGCAGCAATTCCGCAACTGGCAATGGTACAAGAACCTGGGCGGCGGCCCGCTGGCGGAACTCGGTTCGCATCAGCTCGACGTCTTCAACTGGTTTTTCAACCGCCCTCCGCAATCCGTCCTGGCCAGCGGCGGCACCGATTATTACGACGCCAAAACCCACGAGTGGTTTGACACCTTGATGACCATCGCGGAGTTCAACCCGAACGGCAAACCGGTCCGCGCGCTCTATCAGACGCTTTCCTGCAACAGCAACTACGGCTATTACGAGACTCTCATGGGCGACCAGGGAACCTTGAGCCTCTCCGAAGTCGCCAGCCGCTGCAAGGTTTACCGCGAGCCCGCCGCCCCCGATTGGGACAAATGGCAGAAACTGGGCATCCTGGCCGAAACGAAAGAAAGCCTGGAACAGAAAGCAAAAGAAAAAGAGAAGCCGAAATCCGATGCCGTGCTCGATGTCCAGGAGACTGTGATTCCCCCCAGCTACGCGTTTCCCGTGCAGTTCAATGATCCGGTCCACAAACCCCACCTGGAGAACTTCTTCAACGCCATTCGCGGCAAGGAAAAACTGAACTGCCCGGCGGAAACCGGGTATGTCACGACCGTCTGCGTTTTGAAAATCAACGAGGCGGCGGAAAAAGGCGAGAAGATCGATTTTAATCCCGAGGATTTTCAGGTGTGAGAGGAAAATGAGAGGGTAAATCTCCGGGTGAGCCGCTATTTTTCCCGATAATGGCATTGGATTACAAGTTGCAATCGGCAGTAACTGTTTACCGGTTTGCAGTGCTGTTTTTTTAGCGCCAACGGCGCGGCAGGAGTATAGCCCAGGGTGTAAACCCTGGGAAAAGGATGACCAAAAGAATAATTCCCTCTCCCTCTGGAAGAGGGTCTGGGTGAGGGTAGCCCTGAAGGAGCGAAATTCATACGTTCTCGGCAATGGAGTAAACAGTTAAAACCGGCAGGATTTTGCGTGGACTAGGACTTTCCCTCACAATGGCAGGATGGATTAGCGCACGGCGCGTAACCCATCCATCTTGATCATCCTGTACAT